>CAWJSI010000015.1:0-488383 GCA_963845485.1 uncultured Acidimicrobiaceae bacterium
GCGGGCCCGCCCGAGACCGACACCGCTGACGGGACACCGTCGCGCCGCAAAGCCCGGCCCTTTCTGGTGCAGGTGGCCGGGGTCCGGAAGGTGGCCGGGACCACCCGCCACGAGACGCGCTCGGGAGTCATCGACGGGCTGGGTGCGGTCGGCGTGGTCGTGCCCGACGGCTCGGTGGTCGACCTCGACGTGGAGCTCTGTTCGTATCCCGGCGGGATCACCGTCGCCGGCACGGTCACCGCCCCCTGGCGGGGGGAGTGCCGACGGTGCGGAGGCCCGGTGAGCGGCCAGGTGGTGGCCCAGGTGCGTGAGCGCTACGCGCCGGCCGGGGGGTCCGATGCCGATGAGGACGCCTACCTGTTGGACGGGGACGAACTGGACCTCGAGCCGCTGGCCCGTGACGCCGTCCTGCTCGACCTGCCCCTGGCCCCGTTGTGCACCGAGGAGTGCCTGGGGCTGTGTCCCCAGTGCGGCACCAACTGGAACCTTGGCCCGTGCCACTGCCCACCCCTCGTCGATCCCCGGTGGTCGGCGCTGGACGCCCTGAAGGACAGCTGAGCCTCATCGGCTCGCCAGAGGTGGGGGGCGTGATCCGGATCGGTGCCGGATCGCCTAGGATGTCGCCCCTATGGCCGTCCCCAAGAAGAAGACCTCGAAGGCGAAGAGCCGCAGCCGCCGGGCATCCAACTGGGTGCTGAAGGCGCCGGCCCGTTCGGTGTGCCCGCAGTGCACGAACGCCAAGCTCCCCCACGTGGTGTGCCCGAACTGCGGCTGGTACAAGGGTCGACAGGCGATCGAAGTCGACTAGTGGCGCGAGGCGTCGCACGGCCGACGGGTGATGCCTTGGCCGCACTGCCGGTGGCGGTCGATGCCATGGGCGGGGACAAAGCCCCCGACGAGATCGTGGCCGGGGCCCGCCAGGTAGCCGAGCACACCGACATCAAGGTGGCTCTCGTGGGCCGGCCGGGCGAGATGGGTGACACCGGCGACCTCCCGGTCTTCCCGGCCAGCGAGGTCATCGGCATGGACGACGACCCCGGGCAGGGGGTGCGTCGGAAGAAGGACTCTTCTCTCGTCCGCGCGGCCGAGGCCGTCCGGGACGGCAAGGCCATGGCCATGGTCTCGGCCGGGAACACCGGGGCCACCATGGCGTCGGCCCTGCTGCGCATGGGTCGCCTACCCAGTGTGATCCGCCCGGCTATCGCCACCCCCATCCCCAACCCGCACCGCGAGTGGCCGACGGTACTGCTCGACGCCGGCGCCAACGCCGAGTGCACGTCGGCCATGCTCGTCCAGTTCGCCCAGATGGGCGCGGCCTTCGCCGTCAAGCGCTACGGCGTCGCGCGGCCCCGGGTGGCCCTCTTGTCCATCGGCGAGGAGAAGTCGAAGGGAACCCCCCTGGAGAAGGAGACCAACGCCCTGCTCGCCGCAGGAGCGGGGGGCGACGGCTTTGACTTCGTGGGCAACGTCGAAGGCCGGGACTTCTTCGACGACATCGCCGACGTCATCGTGACCGACGGCTTCACCGGCAATGTCGCCCTCAAGACCATGGAGGGGACGTTGCGCTTCCTCATCGGCGAGTTCACCGAGATCCTGGGCCGACCCGAGGTGGCCGAGGCGGCCGACGCCCTCTATCCCCACCTGCTTCCCCTGGCCGCCAACCTCGACCCCGACGGCACCGGGGGAGCCATGCTCCTCGGGGTCGACGGCGTGTGCGTCATCAGCCACGGCTCGTCGTCGGCGGCCGCCATGGTGAACGCCGTCACGGTGGCCCACGACCTGGCCGTGGCCGGGTTGGTCGACGCCGTGGCCCGGTCGGTCACCCCGGCTGTGGGGGCAGAGCAAGTCTGAGTCGGGCAGACGATGCCGAGTTCGTGGTGCGGGGCGACTGAGGTCCGACGAGCCGGAGGAGCAGGACGTGCGGGAAGATCACGCGGCGAAGAAGGCGGCCAAGCAGTACGAGCAGGCCGCGGCGGCGTGGCAGGAGGAGTATGACGCCCAGTCCGAGCTGCTGCGCCTGGCCGAGACGTTCACCGGCTCGACGGCCGAGGGCATCATCTTGCAGCGGGGGGAGGCCCTGTTCTGCCAGGTCACCGACACGGCGCTGGTCGAGGAACGCAAAGGCCCCGGTCACTACGCCGGTCGCTCCACGGGGGTGTCGATCCCCGTCGGTCTCGGTATGCGCTACCGGGTGGGTGCCAACCGGGGCCACTACGTGCAGGGCACACCTACCCCCACGGCCATCGACCGCGGCACCACCTACGTCACCAACCAACGGGTCGTCTTCCAGGGCGGCCACCAGACCCGGGAGTGCCTCTTCGCCAAGCTCATCGGCTACCAACACCATGACGACGAGGGCGTGACCACCTTTTCGGTGTCCAACCGCCAAAAGCCCACCACAATCCAGTACGGACCGAGCGTCGCCGGCTGGTTCGACTTCCGGCTGGACCTGGCGGTGGCCCACTTCCAGGGCACCGTGGACCAGTTCGTCGGGGGACTCAGACAGGAGCTGGCCGCCCTGGAGCAGCGACGTCCGTCGGCCCCGGTCGAGCTGCCGGCCCCACCGCCGTTCCCCGTCCCGTCCCCGAATCCTGGCGTCCCGGCGGCGGAACCGGCCGCGAGCTCGACCCCGACGGTCAGCCCGGGGTGGTATCCCGACCCGTGGAAGCAGGCACCGTGGCGATGGTGGAACGGTTCCCAGTGGACCGGAAACATCAGTTCGGGACGTCGATGAGCTCCCCGGCTACGCGAATTCTGCCATCCGCTGGCGGCCTCCGCTCCTCGTCTCCAATCAAGGCCGAGCATCGCTCGGAGTCGCCAAGTACAGTCCGACCTGTCGAACGGATGCAGTGGGGGTGGACCCTTGAGGCCACGGATGGCTTGGTTGAATCGACGAACATTTCGGCGCTCGCTCGGCACGGGCATGGTGGTCCTGGCCGTCGGGCTGCTCGCCAGTGGCTGTGACTGGTACCAACTCGGCGACTTCTCCGGCCATGGAGGCGACAATCCCGAGACGACGATCACCCCGGCCAACGTGTCAACGCTCACCGCACGATTTAGTGCCACCGACGGGACCTCGTCAGGAGTAACTCCCCAGGCGGTCGTCAGTGGTGTCCTCTATGCGTCCGACGCCAGCGGCCTCAAGTCCTACAGCGCCGATGCCACCTCGGGGTGCACGGGCTCTCCCGAAGTCTGCTCGCCACTGTGGAGCTACTCACCAGGTCCACCCGTGGGGGCCGTTGCCGTCGGCGGCAACGTCGTGTACTACTCGACATCCACCGGCCTCTATGCCTTCGACGCCACTGGGCACACCAACTGTTCGGGTGCGCCAACCGTGTGCCAACCGCTGTGGTCGGCGGCCGGGGATTTTGGTACGCCGACCCTGTCGAACGGCACGGTGTACGTGATCGCGGCGGGCAACCTTGATGCATTCGACGCCAGCGGAACCACCAACTGTACAGGAGTCCCGAAGACCTGCTTGCCGGTCTGGACCGCTCACAGCGTCTACGGGACAGTGACCGTTTCGGCGGGGATCGCCTACGCCGAGACCTATGTTGGAGCAGGATCGTACGGTGGCGTCGTGGCGCTCGATGCCAACGGAACCAGAGGCTGTTCGGGCACACCGAAGGTGTGCACGCCCCTGTGGGAGTACGCCACGAACTATCCGGCAGTGGGTGGGTACGCGGTGGTGTCGGGCACCACCCTCTATGTCGTCACGTTTTACTCGTCACGTCCCATGCAGTTCACGGGCGATACGGAGGCCTTCGACGCCAACGGCGTCGACGAGTGCGGAAGCACGCCGAAGGTCTGTGGTCCGCTGTGGGCCAATCCCGTCTTCACGCTCAACTCGGCGCCCCTTGCCGGTGACGGTTCTGAGTTTGTCAGTGTTCCCGTTGGCATCTATGCCCTCGATGCCAATGGGTCGCTCAGTGCGCCCGGTGGTGCGGAGTTCAAGACCGGGAATTCCGATCTGGCCCTTGCCCTCGGGGGAGCCGTTCTCTACGGGACCGATGGGACCGACGTGTACGCCTATGACGCCGGCGGGAGCTCGGGATGTTCGGGGTCACCGAAGGTCTGCACCTCGTTGTGGTCGGCTCCGGGGACCGGCGCCATCGTCGCCAACGGAACGCTGTATGTCAGCACCAAAGGGTCCTCAGGTAATGGCGAGGTGGTGGGCTACGGCTTGCCCAGCTAGGCAAATCGGATCACCACGAGGTGTGGTGCAGGTTCGGCCACAGCCGGCAGATGTTGCTTCCAGCCCGCCGGGTTAGCCGATCATCGCCAGAAGGCGGCCAACTCCTCGGCATCGTCCTTGGCCTGTTGGGCCCCGAGGGCGAGGGCCTTCGGCACGGACCGGGGCTCCATGAGCTCCATGAGGTCGACCTCGGAGGGGACACGCAGGATGGCCTCTGTTCCCGACTCCTTCAGGTCCTCGAGTTCTTGGAGGCCGTCGCCGGGCCGTGCCGTCATCATGCCCTCGCCGACGTCGCTGCCGTCGGTGAGGGCGAGGATGAGCACCCGCCGGGCCCCGCTGAACAGGTCGAGATGGGTGCCGGTACCGCTCACCCCACCGTCCATGCACCGGCGGTCGCCCACCGGCTGGGGGGCGAAGACGCCGGGCACCGCGCTGCTGGCCGCCGCGGCCCGGGGGATGGAGACGAGCGAGTCCTTGGTCACCACGCACCGCTCACCGGTGTAGGCGTCGACACAGGTGATGTGGAGGGCGGATGACGTCCACGGCCCCGTCCCGAGGATGAAGGCGATGTTGCGCCGCATGAACTCGGGCTTGGGGGTGGAGGCGGCCAGGGCGGCGCGGCCGATCTCCTGGAGGGTGGTGGGCTCGCCGTCGGCGGCCGTGATGAACAGATCGAGGGCCCGCTGTTGGCTCGGGCTCAGGGTGGAGGCGGGAGCGAGCGTCGAGACCAGCGCCGGGAACCGGGACAACAGCGAGACCTCGGAGTGGAGGCGCTTCAGCTTTCCCCCGGTCAGGCTGGAGGCGACGATGGAGCCGGCCGAGGTGCCGACCACCCGGTCGGCGTTGTCGAACCGGATGTCGAGGGCGGCCAGGGTCTGGAGGTAGGACACCTGCCAGGCCACGAAGAAGAGGCCCCCACCCCCGAGGCAGAGGCCCCGGTCCACATCCTGGCCGTAGGAGGCGCTGAAGTCGCGGGGCCGGGCCAGCTCGAGTGAGGCTTCCGCCTCGGCGAGCGCGCTGGTGCGGGCACGGGTGGGCACCCACCAACTGTACCGGGGACCCCTGGAGCCTGATCCGCAGCCACTTCCTCGGTCCCGCTTCACTCAGCGTTCGGCCCCGCCGATACACCGATATGGAAGTTGCGCGAAGTAGCGTCCCTCGGGCCAGCACACCACGATCGAACGACGAGCGCACCGGACGCGGATTCCGTCGGGCCCGGGTAGTCGTCGGTCAAGGTCGCACGCCGTGGCCGAGGGCCACACGGGGAGAACCGGGGGACTGATGGCTGCAACCACCGACGACGAAGCCAGTGGCGGCGCCGACGGGAGCGTACCCTCGGTCGACCCCGACGCCCCGGTGGCGGTGACTCCGGGGGACGGCGGATCCGGTCGCCACACGACGAGCCGCTACCTGCTGGCCGTGGGCCTGGTCATCATGTTGGCCGGTGCCCTGTTCGGCTACGACCAGGGGGTCATCTCCGGGGCCCTCGACGGCATCCAAAAGGAGTTCTCGGTCGGGACCTTCCTCCTCGAGGTCATCACCAGTTGGGTGACCCTCGGGGCCATGGCCGGGGCCCTGGTGGCCGGGGGACTGGCCGACCGGAAGGGCCGCCGGTGGACCATCGTGGCCGCCGCCGTCCTGTTCACGGCGGGCGCCCTCATCGAGGCGCTGGCCCCGGGATCCATCGTGTTGGTGGTCGGGCGCCTGCTCGTCGGGTTCGGGGTCGGGGTGGCCTCGGTGGCGGCCCCCCTCTACGCCGCCGAGTTGGCCCCGAGCCGCCTCCGGGGCCGGATGGTCTCCCTCTACCAGCTGGCCATCACCATGGGCATCTTCGTGGCCTACTTCGCCGACTACCTGTTGATCAACGGCAACCAGTGGCGGGTCATGCTCGGCATCTCGGCCATTCCGGCCGTCCTGTTGATCCTGGCCATCCTTCCCCTGCCCGACTCGCCGCGCTGGTACGTGAAGATGGGCCGCCACGACGACGCCCGCGAGGCCCTCCACAAAGTGGAGCCGCGCCACGACATCGACGGCGAGCTGGCCGCCATGGAAGAGCTCAACGCGGTGGAGGAGCTCGGCTCGTGGCGCGAGGTCTTCGTCTCGCGGTGGCGGCGCCCGCTGATCATCGGGGTGACCCTGGCCTTCCTCCAGCAGCTGACCGGCATCAACGCCATCATCTACTACGCCGACAAGATCTTCGCCGCCGCCGGTTTCGCCACCCCGGCCAGCCAGAGTCTGGCCACCCTGTGGGCCATCGGGGCGGTCAACGTGGTGGCCACGTTCATCGCCGTGGCCTGGGTGGACCGGTTCGGCCGCCGCCCGCTCCTCATGGTCGGCGCGGTGGGCATGGGGGTCAGCCTCGTCGTGGTCGGCGCCATGTTCGAGATCCTCAGCCGGCACCCGCACCACGGCGGGGGAAGCTCGGTGACCGGGACGGTGACCCTCATCTTCCTCGTCACCTTCATCGCCTCGTTCGCCTTCTCGCTCGGCCCGGTGGTGTGGACCATCATCAACGAGATCTACCCGTCCCACATCCGGGGCCGGGCCGTGGCCGTCGCCACCGCGGCCAACTGGTTCGCCGCCTGGCTGGTGAGCCAGTTCTTCCTCTCCCTGGTCAACCTCATCACCGAGGCAGGCACCTTCTGGCTGTTCGCCGGGTTCTGCGCGGTGACCTACTTCTTCGTGTTGCGGTTCGTGCCCGAGACGAAGGGCAAGACCTTGGAGGAGGTCGAACGCCTCTGGGGGGACGACGAGGCCATCCAGTCGGCCATCGGTCCCCGGCGCTGAGCGCCGGCCGGCCCGGCACGGGCTGCAGGGTGCCGCCGGCCGGGTGTGCCGTCAGCGGTTGAGGAGGTCCTTGGCGATATGGGTGATCTGGATCTCGTCGGTTCCGGCGTAGATCTGGAAGACCTTGGCGTCGCGGGCCAGCTGCTCCACCCGGAACTCGGCCATGTAGCCGTTGCCCCCGAAGAGCTGCACCGCCTCCATGGCCACCTGTGAGGCGGCCTGGGCCGAGTAGAGCTTCATGGCCGAGGCCTCGGCCAGCGTGAGGCTCTTGCCCGCCGCCGAGAGTTCGATGTGGCGGAAGACCAGGTTCTGGACGTTGAGCCGGGCCACCTCCATGGTGGCCAGCTTGAGTTGGATGAGTTGGCGGTCGCCGATGGGCTGTCCCCACAGCATCCGGTTCTTGGCGTACTCGACCGACAGCTTGAGGCACTCTTCGATCAGGCCGAGCGACATGGCGGCCAGGCCGGCCCGCTCGGTGACGAAGTTTCCCTTGGCCGAGTCACGACCGCTGCCGCCTGTCTCGTCCTCGGTCTCGCCCAGCAGGTGGTCCCGCCCCACCCGGACGTCGGTGAGGAACAGTTCGCCGGTCGGGGAGGAGTGGAGGCCCATCTTGCGGAAGGGCTTGGACTGCTCGAAGCCGGGCATGCCCTTCTCCAGTACGAAGGTGAGCACCTGACGGTCGCGCATCGGTGTGTCGGAGCCGTCGTCGAGCTTGGCGTAGAACACGACGGTGTCGGCGTAGGGGCCGTTGGTGATGAAGGTCTTGTTGCCGTTCAGGATGTACTCGTCCCCATCCCGCCGGGCCACCGAGGTCATCCCCCCCAGGGCGTCGGAGCCCGAGTTGGGCTCGGTGATGGCCCACGCCCCGACCTTCTCGGTGGTGAGGAGGTCGAGGCCCCACCGCTCCATCTGGGCGGGGGTCCCCTGTTTCATGATGGTGCCGCCGGCCAGGCCCAGGCTCACCCCCATGGCCGTGACGATGCCCGGGCAGTAGTGGCACAGCTCGATGATGGGGATGAGGGTCATGGCCGCCGCCCCGCCGTCCCCGTTGCGCTCGGCCCGCTCTGCCTCGGACTCCGCCCCGGCCCCCGAGACCTTGCGCTCCAGCTGCTTTTTGAACCGGTCACGGGCCATCTGGTCCATGCCGAAGGTGGCGTACAGCTTCCGGATGATGTCGTAGGGGGGCATGTCTCCGTGCTCGAGGGCGTCGATGTTGGGCACCACCTCGGCTTCGACGAACCGCCGGACTGCGTCCCGCACCATCTGCTGCTCTTCTGACCACTCGAACACCATCGACCTCCGGATCCCCTAACAGGCATGTCCTGGTGCATCCGAGGCTATCCGAGGTCCGCCTACAGTCGGTGCGTGCGACTGAAGCGCAAGCGTGAGGGGTCGGCCTTCGACCGGTGGGGTGGTGAGCCGTTCTTCGTCGCCCTCGTCGACCGGTTCTACGAGGGCGTGGCCACCGATCCCCTGCTCCGGCCCATGTACCCCGAGGACCTCACCGAGTCCCGCGAGCACCTCGCCCTGTTCCTCATGCAGTACTGGGGTGGCCCGCCCCGCTACAGCGAGGCGCGGGGCCATCCCCGGCTGCGTATGCGCCACGCGCCCTTCGTCATCGGGCCGCCCGAGTCCGAGGCGTGGCTCCGGCACATGACCGACGCCGTGGCCGCCGCCCACCTGGAGCCCGACGAGCAAGACGAGCTGCTCGAGTACCTGGCCATGGCGGCCCGGAGCCTGATCAATCAGCCCTGAGGCACCGGCCTGCCCGGGTGCGGGCGGTACTCACCTCACCAGGTGAGTCCGAGCATGGTGCGCATGGCCGACTCGAAGGCGGCGTCGTCCATGGTGGCCCGGGCCCCGAGGACCAGCTCGGCGTCGTCGCCCACCGGCACCCGGAACGGGGTGGCGGGGTCCTCGACGGCCCGGCGCACGGCCACGGCCACGAGCTCGGGGCCCGGTCGACCGGCCGGACCGGTGATCTTCTCGTCGGTCCCGGTCCACTCCTCCCAGAGCGGCTCGTAGGCCGGGTGGCCCCGGACGGCGTCGGCCGGCTTCATGCCCGGGGCGATGTAGCCCGGCTCGATCACGACCACTCGGATCCCGAAGTGGCCGAGCTCGTGGTGGAGGGTCTCCGACAGCGCCTCGAGGGCGAACTTGGACGCCGCGTAGGGACCCTCCAAGGGGGTGGCCACCCGGCCCTGGATCGAGCTGACGTTGACCACGACCCCGCTGCCCCGGTCCCGCCACGCCGGGAGCAGGTGCTGGAGGAGCCGGAGGGAGCCGAGGGTGTTGGTCTCGATCATGAGGCGCAGGCGGTCGAGGGGAAAGTTCTCGAGTGGGCCCTTCCCGGAGATGGCGGCGTTGTTGACCACGGCATCGAGGCTGCCGGCCCGGTCGAGGGCCCGGCGGGTGGAGTCGTCGTCGGTGACGTCGAGGGGGAGGCGCAGGGCCACGTCGAGTCCCTCGAGCAGTGAGGGATCGCGGGCCGTGGCCACCACCTCGTGGCCGGCGGCGGTGAGCTCTTCGGCCGAGGCGGCGCCGATGGCCCGAGCCGCGCCGGTGACGAGGATCCGCATGGACCGAGCGTAGGCCAGCGGCTAGCGGTCACTCGGGTTGCCGGCTCGACTGTCGGGACAGCCGGGCTGAGCCGGTTGGTTACGCTTCGCCGGATGGACACCGACCAACTCATGGCCCGCGCCTGTCCCGTCATCGGTGACACGGGCTGGGCCTACTACTTCACCCCCGAGACCGGGGCCCGGGGCAAAGAGCTCGGCCTCGACCTCTTCCGGTTCTATATCCTCGGCCGGGGCGGGGTCCTGGGCGACGTGGAGGCCGAGGTGGTCATCAGCGCCTTCGGGTACTTCAAGCCGGCCCTCATCGAAAAGATGTGGAACTCGGCCCGCCAGCGGATGGCCCCCCGGGACGCGGCCCGCGAGCACTTCGCCTGCGGTGCGGAGCTGGGCCGGTCCCGCCTCGGGGGCGTCGAGGGGCTCGAGGAGTACTGCAGGGCGGCCGACGCCGTCAACGAGGCGGCGGACTACGTGGGGCTGTCGCTCTACGCCGGGTTCCGGGGTGAGCCGCTGGCCGAGGATCTCCCCGCCCGGGCCATGCAGCTCACCGCCGTGCTGCGCGAGTTCCGGGGCAGCGCCCACCTGCTCGCCGTCCGGGCCAGCGGCCTCGACGCCAGGACGGCCCACCACATCAGCCGGCCCGACGACGCCGAGATGTTCGGGTGGACGGCCGACGACGCCCCGGCCATCAGCGCCACCGAACGCACGGCCATGGCGGCCGCCCACGCCCTCACCGATGCGCTGGTCCGGCCGGCCTACGCCGTGCTCGACGAGGCCGGCGCCGAGGCTCTGGCCGGAGGAGCCGAGCGCATCGCCGCCGCCCTGGCCGGCTGAGACCGGGCCCGGCCCGGACCACTCGGGCCGATGACCGGGGGAGGGTCAGCCGGCGGCGACGGCCGAGCGGGTGACGTCGACGGCGACCTTGAGGGTGTGGGACTGGCCGCCGCCGAAGACGATGCCCTTGAGCGGCGAGACGTCGGAGTAGTCGCGTCCCCACGCCGTGGTCACGTAAGTCGAGCCGACGATCTGGTCGTTGGTGGGGTCGACGTCGAGCCACCCCCAGCCCGGTATGTACACCGACGGCCAGGCGTGGGAGGCGTCGGCCCCGATGAGCCGCTCCTCGCCCGGCGGTGGTGCCGTCTCCAGGTACCCGCTCACGTAGCGGGCGGCCAAGCCGAGGGAGCGGAGGCACCCGATGGCCAAATGGGCGAAGTCCTGGCACACCCCCCGGCGGAACTGGAGCACCTCTTCTAACGGCGTCGTCACCGTGGTGAACCCCGGGTCGTAGGCGAAGTCCGAAAAGATGCGCTCGGTAAGGTCGGCGACCCCGTCCACGAGCGGCCGGCCGGCCGGGAAGGACGGCTCGGCGTAGGTGCGGACCCCGAGCGAGGTGGGCACCAGCGGCGACTCGAAGCAGAACTCCCGGGCGGCCAGCATCTCGGTGCCCAGGTCGTCGGCCAGGCGGTCCCGGGCGTGCTCCCAGGCCGGCCCGGTGGCCGGCAGCGGCTCCCGGCCCGAGACCGACACCGTGCTCGTCGAGACCACGCTCAGCTCGTCGAAGGGTCCGTCGACGGCGAAGGCCACCACCGGGTTCCCGAAGAAGTCGGTCCGCTCGGTCCAGCTGGTCGGGGTGGGCTCGACCACCAGCTCGCTCGTCAGGCACTGCTGGCGCTCGGTGTCCCTCGGACGCAGGTGGGCCTCGTTGCGACACCGCGACACCGGGGCGCTGTAGTGGTAGGTGGTCCGATGGACGATCCGGTACATCATGGGCTCCGTCCGAGGTTGTGCTGCAGCCCGGCCAGCACCGAGAGGCGTTCGTGGGAGAAGAAGGTCGAGCGCAGGCTGTCCAACAGCTCGGCCAGTAGATGGTCCACCTGTCCTAGCACGGCGTCGAGCTCGGTTCGCCGGTGGCTCTCGGGGTCGACCTCGGCCAGATGGGCGGCGTCGGTGAGCCGGAGCATGGTGGTGGTCCGGAGCACCAGCTGCTCGCCGTCCCCCAGCCGCTGGCCCGGGGACTGTTTGGGCAGGTCGGCCAAGTGGTTGAAGAGCCGGTCGAGCTGGTAGATGACGCTCCGGGGGTTGGCGGCGTCGTAGACCAGCAGGTCGACGGCCCCGGCCACATGCATGATGGGCCCGGACCTCCGCCGGAAGATGATCAGGCTCTCCGACGTCTTGAGCAGGGACTCGAGCAGGAGGTCCTCGACCACGCCGGCCCGCTGGCGCACGAGCACCGAGCGCAACAGGCGCACGAGGGACTGGGCCCGCTCGAGGCGCCGCCCGGCGTCGAGGAACAGCCACGCCGAGTCCCGCTCCATGTTCTCGGCCGACAGTCCGGCCAGGGCCAAGAGGGCCTGGAGCAGGCGCTGCAGGCTCGACTGGACGCCCACGAGCTGGGTGGGGGGCCGGTTGCGCAGCCGGGCCAGCTCCTCTTCGACGTCACCCACCAGCTGCCAGGAGTCGCTCGAGAGCTGCTCTCTGACCGAGTAGGCGGCGTCCACCAACAGCCCGAGGGAGGAGACCAGGCTGCCGTCCACCCCGGCATCGAGCAGGAGGGAGAGGGCCCGCCGGTCGGTCGGGACCTCGGGGTCCCGAGCGGGCTCGGTGGCCTGGGCGGCACGTTCGCCGGGCTCGGCCCCGGCCGGTGGGCCCGACTCGGGGACGGGTCGGGGCGGGGTCGGGACGAGCTCCTCGTCGTCGGGCTCGGACACCGGGTCGAACCCCGAGACGGTGCCGAGGGCCATGAGCAGGACCTGGAGGGACTCGGCCCCGCCCTCGACCCCCACCCCGAGGGGTTGGTCGAGACGGGCGAGCACGGTGCGGATCAGTCGGATGACCAGCTCGGAGTGTTCGGCGGTCCGGCCGAGGACGAAGAGCTGGGCCGCCACCCGCCCGGGGAGCAGTGCCGAGGTGTCGGCCACCACCGGGGGGCGGACCGTGGTGCGGGCCGACCGCAGCCAGGCGCTCTGCTGGAGGGCCGGCTGGGCCGAGGCCACCCAGGTGTCCTTGCTGGTGCCGTCGCTGCGGCTGGAGATGATGACCGAGTCCGGGCTCGCCCCCACCCGGGTCAGCCCGCCGGGCAGCACGCGGTAGCCGTGGTGGGGCCCCGTCGAGGAGTGCTCGTCGGCCACGGCGAAGGTCCTGATGATGGCCGGACGGGGCTCGAGGGCCCCGGTCTCGGTGACCGTCGGGGCTGTGGAGGGCTCGACGATCTCCTGGCCCACCCACGCCCCCGGACGGGACCGGAGCTGGTGGCGCAGCGTCTCCACCCCTTCGGCACTGAGGGCCGAGGCGACCACCGGGGGCTGGGACGGCGAGGGCCGCACGGGCAGGAGGATGAGCTGCTCGAGATGGGCGAGGACGTGGCTCAGCCCCGCCCGGTCCCCGCACCACCAGGTCTCGGGTCCCCGGAGGGCCAGCTCCTCGCCCAACAGGACCGGGGTGAGCGCGCCGAGCAGCCCGGTGAGGGCGGGGTCCTCGATGACCCCGGTGCCCAGGGGGTTGAGGACGGTGACCCGGCCCCGCCGGGCCACCTCCAACAGGCCCGGCACCCCGAGGAGGGAGTCGGCCCGCAGCTCGACGGGGTCGCACCACTGGTCGTCGACCCGGCGGATGACCACGTCCACCGGGTCGAACCCGGCCAGGGTCCGGAGCCACACCCGGTTGTTGTTGACCACGAGGTCCCGACCCTCGACCAGCGCGTAGCCCAGGTAGGAGGCGAGGTAGGCGTGCTCGAAGTAGGTCTCGCTCAGCGGGCCCGGGGTCAGAATGACCACCCGGGGCTCGTCCACCCCCTCGGGGGCGGCGGCCGCCACACCGGACCGGATGGAGCGGAAGAACCCGGCCAGGCGCTCGACACCGGACTCCCGGTGCAGATTGGGCAGCACCCGGGAGAGGATGGTGCGGTTGACCAGGGTGTAGCCCAGACCCGAGGGGGCCTGGGCCCGGTCGCCGATGGCCCGGAACTCGCCGGATGCGGCCCGGACCACGTCGACGGCGGTCAGGAACATCCGCCGGGGCTCCGGGGATCCCATGTTCACGCACCCCCGGAGGAAGGCGGGGTGGCCGAGGACCAGTTCGGCCGGGATGTGGCCGCCGGCCACCAGCCGCCGGTCGCCGTAGAGGTCGGCGAAGATGAGGTCGAGGACCCGGACCCGTTGGGCCACGGCCGCCTCGAGCTCGGTCCACTCGGGCGCTTCGAGCACCAGGGGCCAGGGGTCGAGGGACCAGGGCTGCCGACGGCTCTGGTTGTCCCTGGTCACGTTGTAGGTGGCCCCCTCGTTCCGCAGCAGCCGGGCCACTTCGGAACGTCGGGCGATGAGTCCGCTCGGGCCGAGGCCGGCCATCTCGGCCGCCACCTGTTTCCACCGCTCCCGGACCGTGCCGTCTGCGCCCAGGTACTCGTCGGTCCGACCCGGGACGGTCCGGTAGTCGGGCGCGGTGAGCGCCCCGGGGGGAGGTAGGTCGCCGCCTTCCAGCGGGCCCGCGGTGGTTGCTGTGGTCATGACGGGATCAGCATGGACCCACCCGGGTCATCAACGGGTGGACACCACGGGACGAGCGGGCCGGTCCACGTGCTCGGCCGGTGAGCGCGGTCCCGGTGCGCTCACGAGGCCACCGAGCGGGTCTGCCACCCGACGAAGGTGGGCCGGAAGTAGGTCTCGTCGACCATGCGGTGGATGTCGTCCAGGGCCACCTGGACCTCGTCCAGGAACTCGCTCAGTCCGGCCAGGGTGAGGTGAGGGACGGCCGCCGAGGCCACGATGAGCGAGGCCGTGGCGCAGGCCTCGAGGGCTTCCTCGGCCCGGGCCAGGGTCTTCAGCTGGGACCGGGCCTCGGTCAGACAGGCGCTCACGGCCCGGGGGAACCGGTCGTCTTGGAGCAGGAAGCGCAAGGTGGACCCGCCCTGGGGACGGGCCGGCATGGCCCGGCGGTAGGGCTGGTAGGCGGCCAGGGAGCGCAGCACGGCCATCCAGTGGACCACGTCGTAGGAGTCACCCCGGCTGGGCCGCAGGCTCTCGGACCGCACGTCGAGGACCCGGGTGGTGAGATCGGCGCGCTCGAGGTTCTGGCCGATGGTCATGAACGACATGGCCTCGTCCCGGCTCATGGTGCCGAGCAGGATCCCGTTGATGCGTTGGCAGCCGGCGATCACCCGGCGGAGCCACAGCACCCGGCCGGCCCGGGTGTCGGCCTCGGCCAGGTTGTCCGAGCAGGCCAGCCACAGGTTGTTGCACGCCTCCCAGGCCTCGCGGGGGACCACGGCCCGGGACGTGCGGAGATTCTCACGGGCCGAGGAGATGGAGGCGAGGATGGAGGAGGGATTGTCCTCGCCGTGCAACAAGAACTCGATGACGTCCTGTTCGGCCGCGGCCACCTCGTCTCGGTCCTCCCCGGACTGGGCGGCCTCCGAATAGCGCTCGGCGAACTCGCTGTCGACCCCGACGATGGCGATGAGGGGCGCCCACCCGACGTCCTCGCCCACCGGCATGTCGACGTGGGCGTCGGTATGGACCTGGACGATGCGGGCCGTGCCCTCGGCCCGCTCGAGGTAGCGACCCGCCCAGTAGACGGCTTCGGCCATTCGTGCGAGCAGCATGGTGGGCTCCTTGGTTTCGGTCGGCTGCTGGTCGTCGCCGGCCTCAAGCGACGTCTGCGCAGCGGTGGGTGGATCGGCGGCGGGGGCGGTCCCCCCCTGCTCCTGGGTGGGGGTCACCGGGCCGGCTCCTCGGACCCGGCGTTCTCGCCGGCATCGGGGGTGGTCGGGCGCCCCCCGCCGGCCCGGAGCGGGCCCGAGGCCAGCCGGGTGTCGACCACCCAGGTGTCCTTGCTCCCGCCCCCCTGGGACGAGTTGACCACGAGGGAGCCGGCCGTCCGGGCCACCCGGGTCAGTCCGCCCCGGGTCACGTAGGCCCCCTCGGGTCCGAGGAGGGTGAAGGGGCGCAGGTCGACATGGCGGGGGGCGATCTCCCCGTCGCAGAGGGTGGGGGCCGTGGAGAGGGGGATGACCGGCTGGGCCACCCACTTCTTCGGGTCCTCTTCGATCTGCTTGGCCGCGAAGGCCAGCTCGTCCTCGGTGGCCTGGGTCCCGACCAGGACGCCGTAGCCGCCCGACTCGTTGGCCGGCTTCACCACCAGGCGCTCCAGGTTGGACAGGACGTAGTGGCGCGAGTCCTCGTCCCCGCACCGGAGGGTGGGTACCGTGGCCAGGATGGGCTCCTCGTCGAGGAAGAACCGGATGATGTCAGGGACGTAGGAGTAGACCTTCTTGTCGTCGGCGATGCCCGCCCCCGGCGCGTTGACGAGGGCCACCCGGCCCGAGCGCCAGGCCCGGATGAGCCCGGGCACCCCGAGGAGGGAGTCGGGCACGAAGACCTCGGGATCGAGGTAGAGGTCGTCGATGCGGCGGTAGATGACGTCGACCCGCTGGAGCCCGTCGATGGTGCGGGCGTAGACGCAGTCGTCGTCGAGGACCACGAGGTCGCCCCCCTCGACCAGCTCCACCCCCAGCTGCTGGGCCAAGAAGGCGTGCTCGAAGTAGGCCGAGTTGTAGATCCCCGGGGTCAGCACCACGATGGTCGGGTCGCCGGTCGACGGGGACACCGAGGCCAGCATGTTGGCCAGGCGACCGACGTAGGGATCGACCGGCTCGATGCTGTAGTGGCGGAACATCTCGGGGAAGACGTGCTTGGCCACCATCCGGTTCTCCAGGAGGTAGGAGACCCCCGACGGCACCCGCAGGTTGTCCTCCAACACGTAGACGGTGCCATCGGCGTCCCGGATCAGATCGCTCCCACAGATGTGGGCCCAGATCCCCCCGGGCGGATCGACGCCCACGCACTCCCGACGGAAGTTGGGCGAGCCGGTGACCAACTCGGAGGGCACGATGCCCGAGCTCACCGACCGCTGGTCGTGGTACACGTCGTCGATGAACAGGTTGAGGGCGTTCAGCCGCTGCACCAGGCCCGACTCGATCATCGACCATTCGTCGGAGGTCATGACCCGGGGGATGATGTCAAAGGGCCAGGGTCGATCGACCCCGGTGGTGCCCTCGTAGACCGTGAAGGTGACCCCGATGGCCCGCATCTCTCGGTCGGCGGCGTCCTGGCGCTCGGACAGCGCCTCGGGTCCGAGGTCGGAGAAGTGGCCCCAGAGGGCCTCGGCCGCGGTACGCGGATCGCCGGTGGCCGAGACCATCTCGTCGTAGAACTGACCCGGGTCATAGGACGGCCAGGGTGCGGGCTCGTGCCCGCCGCTGTCTGGATCCATCGTCCCGTACTCCCCGTGTCGCCCGTCGTCGGTGCCGTGCCGGGCTCGCGCCCTGTTGTCCGTGTCCAGCATCCCACTGTCCGAGCCTTGCTGCCCACGTTCCGTGGGACCGGTACCGGGCGCGGACCGATACTCGTGTTCGTCCACCCCCAAGTGATACGTCGGCGATGGGTCGGTTCGGTTGCCGGAGTGTTTCTACTCCGTGAATGTCCAGGTCCGGTATGCTCACGCCCAGGTGAGAGGTACCGGCCCGGGTGGGTGCAGGGTGTCTCGGCACTGTGCCGACCGCCGAGTTGCGCCCCACGCGCACCGGCCCGGGGCACAGGTCCGGGGGATCAGGCCCCGGCCCCGGGCCACCCGCTTCTCACCGGTGCGACCGGGCGACACCCGGCCCACCGCTGCAGCCGGCGCCCGCCGCCCGACCGGTGGCGGCCGACGAGACCACACAACCCACAGGAGATGCCGTGCCCGCTGAGACCCATGTAGAAGAGGGTCCGCTCGACCGAAGCAAGGTCCTCGAGCTCATCCGCGACCTGCTCGCCGACATTTTGGAGATCGAGCCCTCGGTGATCTCGGAGTCCTCGTCCTTCGCCGAGGACCTGGACGCCGACTCCCTCGCCCTCATCGAGCTGGTCGAGGGCCTCGAAGAGGAGCTGGGCGAGCGTTCGGTCGGCTTCCGTATCGACGACGAGGACCTAGAGGAGCTGCGCACCGTACGGGACGCCGTCGACTACGTCTACGCCAAACTCGGAGGGGCCTGAGGCGCCCGATGGCGCTCCGACCCGTGTCACCGCACCCCGTGTCATCCCATCGAACACCACCCCCGTCTGTGTCCTCGAGGGCCGAGTCGGCCGGGGCCAGCGAGGTCATGCGCTCGGACCGGGCCCGGTGGGCCGCCGAGCGCATCGGCTACCGATTCGTCGACCCAAGCCTCCTCGATCAGGCCATGGCCCACCGGTCGTGGTGCGCCGAGCAGGCCGGCCGGACGTCCAACGAGCGCCTCGAGTTCTTAGGGGATGCCGTCTTGGGCCTGGTGGTGGCCGAGTACAGCTTCCGGAACTACCTCGACCTCTCCGACGGCGTCATGTCCAAGGTCCGGGCCTCGGTGGTCAACACCCGGGTGCTGGCCGAGGTGGCCCTCGAACTGGGTCTGGACGACCACCTGGCCCTGGGCCGGGGGGAGGACCTCTCCGGGGGACGGGCCAAAGAGTCGATTCTGGCCGACGCCACCGAAGCCGTGTTCGGTGCGGTCTACTTGGACGGGGGCCGGTCCGAGGCCGAACGGGTCATCCTTTCCCTGCTCAGCGACCGGATTGCCGGGGCGGTGGGTGAGCCGGGGGAGTCCGACCACAAGAGCCGCCTCCAGGAGCTGACCGTGCGTCTCGGACGGGGCGTCCCCCTCTATGAGGTGGAGGGCTCGGGGCCCGATCATGCTCGAAGGTACCTGGCCACGGTGTACGTTGCTGGCCAGCGCCTCGGAACGGGGGAGGGGCGCTCCAAGAAGGACGCCGAGCAGATGGCCGCCCAGGTCGCCTGCGGATCGTTGGAAGTTGAGAGAGGCGGGGGGAATGCCTGAGCTTCCCGAAGTCGAGACCATCCGGCGCGACCTCCAGGGCGAGGTCGTGGGCCGGAAGATCAAGTCGGTCGAGGTACGAAACGGCCGCACCGTCCGGCGCCACCCGAGCGCCAAGCAGTTCCGCGCCCGCCTGGAGGGCCACACCATCAAGTCCATCGACCGGTCGGGGAAGTACCTGCTCCTCGCCCTCGACGACGGATCGACCCTCGTGGTCCACCTGGGGATGAGCGGCCAGCTGCAGCGGGCCAAGAGCGCCAAGGAGACCAAGGCCCCTCACACCCACGCCGTGCTCACCTTCTCCCAGGGCGGCCAGCTGCGCTTCGTCGACCCCCGCACCTTCGGCGAGCTGTTCGTCTCGGCGGCGCCCGCCGAGGGGGAGCGGGCCCTGCCCGAGCTCGCCCACCTCGGCTTCGACCCACTCGAGGACATCATGAGCTGGGAGAAGTTCTGGGTCCTGTTGTCCCAGCACAAGAGCGGCCTCAAGGCCCTCCTCATGGACCAGGAGTTCGTGGCCGGCATCGGCAACATGTACGCCGACGAGATCCTCTTCGCCGCCGGGCTCCGCTACGACCGGCTGTCCAACTCCCTCTCCTCCCAAGAGGTCCGCCGCCTCTACCGATCCATGGTCGAGACCCTGGCCGAGGCGGTCAAGCGCCGGGGCTCGTCCCTGGCCGACGAGCAGTACCGGGACCTGTTCGGGGAGATCGGTGACTATCAGGACCAGCACCAGGCCTACGACCGGGAGGGCCAGGCCTGCCGGCGGTGCCGGGCCACCATCGTCCGGGTCAAGTCCGGGGGTCGGTCGACCTTCTTCTGCGAGCACTGCCAGGTCTGACTCCCAGCATCCGCTCGGCGTGCCCGACCGGCCGGCATGGGCCGGCACCGGGGTCTCACCCGAGGGTGGTGGCGACCGATAGGGTGAGCGCGCAGTGTTCCTGAAGTCACTCTCCCTCAAAGGATTCAAGTCCTTCGCCGATCCGGCGGTACTCGAATTCGAGCCCGGTATCACCGTGGTCGTCGGTCCCAACGGGAGCGGCAAGTCCAACGTGGTCGACGCCGTGGCCTGGGTGCTCGGCGCCCAGGGGCCCCGTACGGTGCGCTCGGCCAAGATGGAAGACGTCATCTTCATGGGCACGGCCAACCGGCCGGCCCTGGGCCGGGCCGAGGTCACCCTCACCATCGACAACAGTGCGGGCAAACTGGCCACCGACCTGGCCGAGATCACCATCACCCGCACCCTGTTCCGGTCGGGTGACAGCGAGTACTCGATCAATGGGGCCCCCTGTCGCCTCCTCGACATCCAAGAACTCCTCTCCGACACCGGGGTGGGCCGCCAACAGCACGTCATCATCAGCCAGGGTCACCTCGACGCCATCTTGGAGGCGAGGCCCGAAGATCGCCGGGCCGTGATCGAAGAGGCAGCCGGCGTGCTCAAGTTCCGCCGCCGCCGCGAGCGGTCCGAGCGTCGGCTGGCTTCCACCGAGGAGAACCTGGAGCGGCTCTTCGACCTGGTCCGCGAGGTGAAGCGCCAGATCCGCCCGCTCGAGCGCCAGGCCGCCGCGGCCCGGTCCTACACCGGGCTCTCCGACGAGCTGCGGGCTGTCCGGCTGTATGTGGCCGGGGCCGAGCTCGCCGCCCTCGACCGGCGTCACACCGAGGGGGCCCGGGCCCAGTCCGACTTGACCGACACCGAGGCTCGGCTCCGGGCCGCGCTGAGCCAGCTCGATGCCGACACCGAGCGCACCGCCGACGAGATGTCGACCCAGCGGGAGTCCGATCTGGCCTCGGCCCTCGGGCGGACCGAAGGCATGGTCGAGCGGGCCCGCGGCCTCACCGGGGTCCTGAAGGAGCGCCAGCGGTCCCTGGCCCAGGCCCTCGACGCCGCGGCCGACGCCGACGTGGTGTCGACCCTCGAGGCCGAAGGGGCCAGTCTCACCTCCGAGCTCGAGGCCACCGAGGCCGAGGAGCTCACGCTCGCCCCCGAACTCGACATCGTGGTCGCCGAGGAGGTGGCCGCCGGTGCCGAGCTGGAGGCCCATCTGGCCTCGTGGGGGGACGGGGCCGAGCTCCGCCAGGCCGAGGAGGCCGTGACCGTCGCCGAGGGGCAGGTGGCCTCGTTGGAGCACGCCCTCGAGCGCGATCGGCGCTCGCTGGCCCAACTCACCGCCCGGCTCACCTCGACCGAGCGTCGGCTCGGGCTGCTCGAGGGCGAGGACCACGAGGTGCGCGAGCGGCTGGCCGAGACCGAGCAGGCCCGCCACTCCCTCCAGGCCGTCGTGGCCGAGACCGAGGCGGCCCACGGGCAGGCCGTCCGGCGTCTCGAGTCGGCCGAGCAGGCCCTCCGCCAGGCCGAACAGGAGCTGGCCCGATCAACGGCCCGGGCCGACGCCCTCGAGCGGGCCTTGGACGAGGCTCGGGGAGCCGCCGGGGCCGAGCTCCTGGCCGGCATCGACGGCGTGGTGGGCACGCTGCTCGACGTGGTCGAGGTCGACGAGGGCTGGGAGGACGCCTTCGAGGCCGCGGTGGGGGCGTCGGTGGCCGCCGTCGTGGTGTCGGGAAGTCAGCCGGCCAAGGCCGCACTCTCCCGACTCCGCCAAGGTGGGGCGACCGGCGCCGTGCTGGCCCTCACCGGCGGTGCCCCGACCACGCCGGGGTCCGCCTCCTCGGGACAGGTTCCCCCCGGCACCGAGTCCATCCGCTCCCACGTGCGGCCCCACGCCGCCGGCCGGGACATCTCCGGACTGGACGCGGTGCTCGACACCCTGCTGGCCGGCTCGTGCTGTACCCGGGGGGGGTGGTCCGAAGCCATCGACCTCGCCCTCGCTCGCCCGGACCTGGTGGTCGTCACCCGCGAGGGGGACCGGTTCTCCCCCACGGGATGGCGGGTACGGGCCTCGGGCGGTGTGGTCACCGCAGCCCTGGTGGAAGAGGCGAGAGGACGGGCGGACATCGCCGCGGTGGCCGCCACCGAGGCCGCCGAGGAACGCACCCTCGCCCGGGTGGCCGTCGAGGCCGCCCGCACGGCGGCGACCGAGGCGGTGCGGGCCGACGACCGTAACGAGGTGGCCCTCCAGACGGCCCGGGCCTCCCAGCAGCGGGTCGGTGGCGACCTCGTGACCCTGGCCGCCGAGCTGGAGGAGGTCCGCCGGGACCACGCCGAGCTGGACGAGCGGATCGCCCGGGACACGGCCCGGGCCGCCGGCCTGCGCCACGAGCTGCCGCTCCTCGAGCTGGCCCGGGGACGGGCGGCCGAACGGGTGGCCGCCGGCCGCCAGGAGCGTCTGGCCATCGACGAGCGGATCGCCGCCGCGGCCCAGTCCCGCAGCGAGTGGGAGGTCCGTTCGGCCGGTCTGGTCGAGCGGCGCCGGGTGCTGGGCGACCGCCTCTCCGAGGTGGAGCGGCGCCTGACCGGACACGCCGACGAGCGCCGTGAGGCGGCCGAGCGCCGGACCCGGCTGGAGGCCGATGCCACGGCCGTGGCCCGCCTGCTGGAAGTCATCGCCACGGCCCAGTCCGAGCTCGACGCGGCGCTGGCCGACCTACGCGAGCGCTACCGGTTGCAGCTCGAGGCGGTCAAGGCCGGGGGCGCCCGTCTGGAGGAGTTGCGTCGGCAGCGTTCGGCCAATGAGCACGAAATCGCCGCGGCCCGGAGCCGCCTCCAGAAGATCGAGCTGGATCTGGTGGAAGCGACCATCCGCCGGGAGACCGTGGTCGAGACGCTCCGCCACGACCTTGCCTGCACCCCGGAGGACGCGCTGGCCGCCCCTACCCCCGAGCTGGCCGAAGGCACCGATCCCCCCACCCGTATCGTCGAGCTGGAGCGGGAGCTGGCCGCCCTCGGCCCGGTCAACCCGTTGGCCCTGGAGGAGCTCTCGGAGCTGGGGGAGCGGCACCAGTTCCTCGAAGCCCAGGTCGAAGACGTCCGCAACGCCCGACGTGAGCTCCACCACGTCATCCGGACCCTGGACGAGGAGATCATGCACGTCTTCGACTCGGCGTTCGCCGATGTCAACGAACACTTCTCCACTCTCGTCGACTCACTCTTCCCCGGTGGGACGGGCCGGCTCTCGCTCACCGATCCGGAGAACCTGCTCGACACCGGAGTGGACGTCGAGGTCCGACCGGCGGGTCGGAACGTGCGACGTCTCTCCCTCCTGTCGGGCGGTGAGCGCTCGCTCGTGGCCCTGGCCTTCCTCTTCGCCGTCTTCCGCAGCCGACCGTCGCCCTTCTACCTGATGGACGAAGTGGAGGCCGCGCTCGACGACGTGAACCTGCAGCGCTTCCTCGGCCTCGTGCACGAGTTCCGGGGCGAGGCGCAGCTGATCATCGTGAGCCACCAGAAGCGCACCATGGAGGCGGCCGACGCGCTGTACGGGGTCACGATGGCCCCGGGCGGGTCCTCCAAGGTCGTGAGCCAGAAGGTCCCCCGCGACCGAGCCGAGGTCGTCGGCGGACAGGCGATCGCTGGCGACAGGGACACCGGCGACACCGACGAAGGCGATGCCACCACCAGCAGCAGTGGCGAGGGTGGTGACGGACTCGAGCCGTCCATGGCGCCGGTCCGTGAGTCGGTGCCCCTCGGGAACCTGCCGGTGGGAAGCGAGAGCGACGAGCCCGAGTCGGCCGACGCTCGAGGTCGGAGCGCCATGCTGGCGCCGGGGAACGTGGGTGAGTCCGAGGCTTCGACCGAGGACGGGTCCGAGTCGGGGGCCTTGGACACCGAATCCGCGGCGGGGCGGCCGGCCTGGTCCGAAGAGGAACCGGAGTCCGAACCGGCAACGCCGCTAGCTACCGCAAATTCGGGCGGACCGGTCGGTGACGAACTGCCGGCCTCTGATGCCGATGCCTCCGAGACCGACCCCACTGATGCCGACTTAGCCGAGGCCCTGGCCGCCGTCCATGCCCACGGTGATCCCGTGCCCGTCCCCGACGCCGGCTTCTCGCCGGACTTCATGGCTGAACTGACCACTGCCACTCGGCCTGACGATGACGTGGCCGAGGCGGACCCGGGCGTGACCGGGGGAAGCGACACCGCTGACGAGTTCCACGTCGAAGATGCACTGGCTGGGCGGAGCGACCCCGGCAGCGACGGGGACGAAGGCGCAGCGGGTACTCCGAAGGAAGCCGGCATCAGCTCGACGGGCTGGCAGCCGCGCGTCATCCGACCCGAACGGGTCGGAGGAAGCGAGTCGTGATCGAGCCAGCCCTCGTGGCGTCGGGCTCGGAGGTGTTGATCGGCCTGGTCATCGCCATCCCGGTCCTCATCGTCGGTGGCGGTGTGGCCATCGGTCTCCGACTGAGGGGCCGAGGCGGCAAGAGCGTCGTCCCCCCCGGTGAGGTGGCGAGTGACGCCCCGACGGACATCGAACTCTCCCGGAGCGCCGAAGCCGCCAAAGCCGCCGAGCCGGCCGCTGTCGTCGAAGCCGAGCCGGCCCCGGCCCCGGCCGCCGAACCCGAGCCCGCCACCTACCGGAGCCGACTCGGGAAGGCCCGTGGCCTCCTCTCGGGCTACGTGGGGGCGGTCCGCTCGCGCGGGAAGATCGACGCCACCACCTGGGACGAGTTGGAAGAGGCGCTCATCCGGGCCGATGTCGGGGTGGGGGCCACCGACAGCTTGCTCGGCGACCTGCGGGCCCGGGTCAAGACCGGGGAGATCGGCGGTCCCGACGCCCTGGTCGATGCCCTGAAGGCGGACCTGGTCGTCATGGTGTCGACGGCGGACGCGTCACTGGCCGTTCCCGGCGGGCGGGCGACCGACGCCGACCTCACGGACACCCCGGTGGTCGAGGGTTCGCCATCCGATGCTCCGGTCGATGTCTGGCTGTTCGTCGGGGTGAACGGCGTGGGCAAGACCACCACCGTCGGGAAGGTGGCCAAACGGTTGGCCTCCTCGGGGACGAAAGTGCTCCTGGCCGCAGGGGACACGTTCCGGGCCGCAGCCGGTGAGCAGCTGGCCATGTGGGCCTCACGGGCCGATGCCGACATCGTGCGGGGCTCCGAGGGCGGGGATCCGAGCTCGGTGGTGTTCGACGCCGTGCAGCGGGCCGAGGCCAAGGGCCACGCGGTGGTGCTGGCCGACACGGCCGGGCGACTGCACAACAAGGTGAACCTCATCGAGGAGTTGAAGAAGATCCGGCGGGTGGCCGGCCGCCCACCCGGTCATGTCGTCGAGGTCCTGTTGGTGCTCGACGCCACCACCGGACAGAACGGCCTGGCCCAGGCCAAGGTGTTCTTGGAGGCGGTGGAGGTGACCGGCGTGGTCCTGACCAAGCTGGACGGAACGGCCAAGGGCGGCATCGTGGTGGCCATCCAGCGTGAGCTGGGCCTGCCCGTCAAGCTGGTGGGCCTGGGTGAGGGCGTCGACGACCTGGTCGACTTCGACGCCGAAGCCTTCGTGGATGCCCTGTTCTGACGTCGGGGCCCGCAGCGCGGTGGGACACGGTTCGCGCCGCCGTCCTGTAGCCTGAGGCACCCATGTTCGAGAGCCTGTCCGACCGATTCGAGGGGATCCTCAGCCGTCTGCGCGGCCGCGGTCGCCTGACCGAGGCCGATGTCGACGAGGTCCTCGCCGAGATCCGCAAGGCCCTCTTGGAGGCCGACGTCGAGATCAGCGTGGTCCGCGGCTTCACCGAGGCCGTGCGGGCCCGCTGCGTGGGCCTCGAGCTCTCCCAGGCCCTCAGCCCGGGCCAGCAGGTCATCAAGATCGTCAACGAGGAGCTGGTCGGGATCCTCGGGGGCGAGACGCTCCGCATCACCTACGCCGGTCACCCCCCGACCGTCATCCTGCTCGCCGGTCTGCAGGGTGCGGGCAAGACCACCGCAGCGGCCAAGCTGGCCCGGTGGTTCAAGCAGCAGGGCCGCAATCCCATGCTGGTGGGGGCCGACCTGCAACGGCCGGCCGCCGTGGAGCAGCTGCGGGTCCTCGGTGGACAGGCCGGGATCACCGTGTTCAGCGAGCCCACCGACCCGGTAGGGGTGGCGACGGCGGGCCTGGAGGAGGCCCGACGGCTCGGACGTGACGTCCTGATCGTGGACACCGCCGGTCGGCTGGCCATCGACGAGGACCTGATGGAAGAGATCAGGCAGATCGCCGGGGCGGTCGACCCGCACTACACGTTCCTGGTCATCGACGCCATGACCGGCCAGGACGCCGTGGCCACCGCCTCGGCCTTCCACGACTCCCTCACCCTCGACGGGATCATCCTCACCAAGTTGGACGGCGACGCCCGAGGGGGTGCCGCCCTCTCGGTCAAAGAGGTGGTGGGCCGACCCATCGCCTTTGCCTCGACCGGCGAGAAACTCGACGACTTCGATCAGTTCCACCCCGACCGGATGGCCGATCGCATCCTCGGTATGGGCGACGTGCTCAGCCTCATCGAGCAGGCCGAGCGCACCATGGACAAAGACGTCGCCACCAAGGGTGCCGCCGCCATGCTGGAGGGGAAGTTCTCCCTCGAGGACTTCTTGGAGCAACTCCAACAGGTCAAAAAGATGGGCTCCGTCTCGTCGATGATGTCCCTGATCCCCGGGATCCCGAAGGATCTGAAGCAGGCCTCCTCGCAGATCGACGACCGCCAGATCGGCCAGATCGAGGCCATCATCCGCTCGATGACCCCGGCCGAGCGCACCGATCCGGCCATCATCGACGGCGCCCGCCGGGTGCGGATCGCCAACGGGAGCGGAACGGCCACCTCCGACGTCAATGCCCTCTTGAAGCAGTTCAAAGAGATGCAGAAGATGATGAAAGGGATGGGCAAGGGCGGCATGGGTGGCGCCCTCGGCGGTCTCGGCGGCCTGTTCGGCAAGGGGGGCCCGAAGCTGTCGCCCTCGGCGATGGCCGAGATGGCCGAGCTGGAGGCGTCCGGTGACTTTGCCGGCTTCCCGGGTCTCGGCGCCGAGCGGAGTGCGCTCGGGGCCGGTGCGACCGGTGGGCCCCAGGCCACGGGC
The DNA here is from genome assembly GCA_963845485.1 of uncultured Acidimicrobiaceae bacterium. Taxonomy (GTDB): domain Bacteria; phylum Actinomycetota; class Acidimicrobiia; order Acidimicrobiales; family RAAP-2; genus Bog-756. Next base: position 26,345 of record CAWJSI010000015.1, read on the forward strand.
CGACCCAAGGGCAAAGGGAAAAAGAAGGGCAAAGGCGGGGGACGGGTCACACCGAAGGCCCGCTGAGCCAGACGGGATCTCGGCGGGCCGACCCTGATGGGGCGACCGCCCGGGGGCCGGGAACACAAGCCAAGACGGTCCGATTGGACCGCGTGCACGCGTCGCCCCCCATTGGTGGGAGACTGTCGGGCGCTATCGACAGAATGCAGAGGAGTACACCGTGGCAGTAAAGCTCCGCCTCGTGCGGATCGGGAAGAAGAAGCAGCCGACCTACCGGCTGGTGGCGGCGGACAGCCGTTCACCCCGCAACGGCCGCTTCATCGAGATCGTGGGCACCTACGCCCCCCGGGGGAAGTCGTTGGCCGAGCCCGACGCCGTCATCGAGATCGACAATGCCAAAGCCGTGAAGTGGCTGTCCGAAGGGGCGACACCCACCGAGCGGGTCGAGAAGCTCCTGAAGAAGTCGGGTGCCCTCGATGAGTTCGCCGCGGCCAAGGCGGCGAAGTGACCGACGAGATGGCCGTGGACTCGGCTGACGACGTCAACACCATCGATGTCGACGAGGACCACGAGGACGACGACGCCGGAAACCGGGTCTCGGGCGGGACGCCGCTGGCCGTCGTGACCTATCTGGTCAGCTCCATCACATCGGACCCCGACGCCGTCGTCATCAACACCGAAGAGCGCGGGGACTCGGTGCGCTTCCGCATCCACGTCGCCCCCGACGACATGGGCCGGGTGATCGGCCGACGTGGCCGCGTGGCCCAGGCCATCCGCACCGTGGTGGCGGCGGCAGGAGCACGTGACGGAGTCCAAACCAGCGTCGACATCGTCGACGACTGAGTTTCCCGGGGTGGTGAGCGGAACCGCCCGCCCGAACGGCGGCGCCGCACCGGGTACGGCTCGGCCCGGCTCGACCGCACCGCCGGACCCGGTCGCCGATGGGGAGACCCCCACGCTCTTGCACGTGGGTCGCATGGTCAAGCCCCACGGCCTGAAGGGTGATGTCATCGTCTCGCTGTCCACCAACCGGGACGAGCGGGTGGCCGCCGGGTCGGTGCTCAGCACCGGCGACGGCAGAGCGTTCGTGGTCGTCCGGTCCTCGGCCCACCAGGGCCGGTTCATCGTCACCTTCGACGGGGTGAACGGCATCGACGCCGCCGACGCGTTGCGGGGCACCGAGCTCTTTGCCCCACCGCTCGACGACCCGGACGCGCTGTGGATCCACGACCTCATCGGCGCGGTGGTGGTCGACACCGAGGGGGCCGAACTCGGCACCGTGGTGAGCGTCGAGGCCAATCCGGCCAGTGACCTCTTGGTGCTCGGGAGCGGCGGGCTCATCCCGCTCCGCTTCGTGGTGTCCTCGGTGCCCGGGACGAGCGTCGTGGTCGACGTGCCTGAGGGACTGCTCGACCTGGCGTGAACGGGCCCCCCGTCGGTTCCGCGCCGGACCACCCGTTCCGGATCGATGTCTTCACGCTCTTCCCCGCCGTGATCGACCACTACGCCGACGCGTCGATTCTCGGTCGGGCCCGCACCCGGGACCGGCTCGACCTTCGCACCCACGATGTCCGGGATGCGTCGACCGATCCCCACCGTTCGGTCGACGACGCCACCTTCGGGGGTGGGGCCGGCATGGTCATGGGCCCCGAGCCCGTTTTCACCTCCGTCGAACAGGTGGCGGGATCGCTCGACGGGCTGCCCCGCCCGCTCATCCTCTTGTCCCCCTCGGGCCCGACCTTCGACCAGGCCACGGCCGTCCGGCTGGCCGGCTCGGGGGACGGGACCGTGGCCGGGTTCTCCCTCCTGTGCGGACGCTACGAGGGCGTCGACCAGCGGGTGGCCGACCACCTGGTGGATGAGGAGCTGTCCGTCGGGGATTTCGTGCTGGCCGGGGGGGAGCTGGCCGCCCTGGTGGTGGTGGAGGCGGTGGTGCGACTCCTCCCCGGGGTGCTCGGCAACGACCGGTCCGCTGAGGACGAGAGCTTCTCGGGCGGACTCCTCGAGTACCCCCAGTACACCCGGCCCGCCTCCTTCCGGGGCTGGGACGTGCCCGAGGTCCTCCGGTCGGGCGACCACGGACGGGTGGAGCGCTGGCGCCGGGCCGAGGCCCTCGCCCGCACCATGCGACGCCGTCCCGACCTGATCGAGGCCCGGGGCGGGCTGACCGAGGACGAGGTACGGCTCCTCGTGGCCCACGGTGAGGTGCAGGTGCTCCGCGATCACGGCTACGATTGGTGAGCCTCGTCGGCGCCCCTGTGGGGGTGATCGGAACCGAAGGCCGATTTTGCGGAGAACTCCCTGGTCAACTGGACCAACTGGCGGGCGCTCCCGGATCGGCACCCGACGGGGGAGTGTTCGAACGACCCGTGGAAAGACGCGCCCCATGAACCCGACCGACATCATCGACCGCGACAGCCTCCGGGACGACGTCCCCGAGTTCCGACCCGGGGACACCGTCAAGGTGCACGTCCGGGTGGTCGAGGGCACCCGCGAGCGCGTCCAGGTGTTCCAGGGGGCCGTCGTACGCCGTCAGGGCACCGGGGTCCGTGAGACCTTCACCGTGCGCAAGGTGAGCTTCGGCGTCGGCGTGGAGCGGACCTTCCCGGTCCACTCCCCGGTCATCGACCACACCGAGGTGGTCTCGCTCGGCGATGTGCGACGGGCCAAGCTCTACTACCTGCGGGATCGCCACGGGAAGGCGGCCAAGATCAAGGAACGGCGGACTGCCCGCCCTTGAGCCGGCGGGTCGGCCGCGGACGGGGAGTGCACCTGGTGCACCCCGCCGGTCCCGGCGCGCCAGCGGACGCGTCCCCATGAGTGAGGAAGACCTCGAGCGGTACGAATCGGAGATCGAGCTGGCCCTCGTCCAGGAGTACCGGGCCGTCCTTCCCCTGTTCTCCTACGTGGTGGAGACCGAGCGACGCTTCTACCTGGCCAACACCGTGGAGGTGGCGGTGCGCTCCGACTCCACGCCGGCGTGTGTGGAGGTCAACCTGTCTGACGCCTGGGTGTGGGACATGTACCGGCCGGCCCGGTTCGTGCCCTCGGTACGGATCCTCACGTTCCGGGACGTGAACATCGAGCGGCTGCCCGAAAAGGACATGTGAGCAAAGGCGCGTCCGAGCGCCGCGACGCCGACGCCGATGCCGGGCGGTCCGGGGTCCCGCCGGTCGAAGCGGCCGAGCAGGTGGCCCGCTGGTACGAGGAGCAGGGCTACGAGGTGCTCGAGCAGCGGTGGCAGCGCCGTGAAGGTGAGGTTGACCTCATCGTCCGGCGGGGTGCCACCGTGGTCTTCGCCGAGGTGACCGGTACGGCCGACGGGCCGACGGACGGGGAGGGGCCGTTGCTGGCCGCCACCCAGCGCCGCATCCACCGCCTGGCCTCCCGCTGGCTGTCGGAGATCACGCCGGCGGCCGGGAGGGCCAGGATCGAGGTCCGCTTCGACGTGGCCACGGTCATCGCCGGCACCGTGGAGGTCCACGAGGACGCCTTTTGAACCAGTCGCCCCGGCCGTGTTCTGCTGTCGGCGGGCCCCGGTCCACAGGTCCGGGCCCCGGGATGGCCATCTCGTAGGCTGCGGGCATGCCCACCGAGCTCGAGACCCTCATCGTCGACCACCAGGACGGGGTGGCCACGGTCACCATGAACCGCCCCGCCCGGAAGAACGCCGCCAACAGCACCATGTGGCGGGAGCTCCTGGAGACCTTCGAGGAGGTGGCGGCCGACCGGGAGGTCCGGGTCATGGTGCTCACCGGGGCCGGCGACGCCTTCTGCTCGGGAGCCGACCTCTCGGGTGCAGGCGGCGTAGCCGGCCGGGCCGGCGATCCTTACCTCCTCCAGATGCGGGCCCTCGGGGACGTGGCCCTCCGGCTGCACCGCCTGGAGAAGCCCACCATTGCCAAGGTGGGCGGGGTGGCCGCCGGGGCGGGGATGAGCATGGCTCTGGGCTGTGATCTGGTCGTGGCCTCCGACACCGCCCGGTTCTCCCAGATCTTCTCGAAGCGGGGGCTGTCGGTCGACTTCGGGGCTTCGTGGCTCCTGCCTCGACTGATCGGGCTACACAAGGCCAAAGAGCTCGCCTTCTTCGCCGACATCATCAGCGCCCAGGAGGCGGCCGAGTTTGGTGTCGTCAACCGGGTGGTGCCGGCCGACGAGCTCGACGCCTTCGTGGACCGATGGGCGACCCGACTGGCCGCCGGCCCCCCGCTGGCCCTGTCCATGACCAAGGCCATGCTCAACAACTCGTTCAACTTGGCCATGGACCAGTCCCTCGAAGAAGAGGCCCGCTCCCAGGCCGTGAACTTCGCCAGCGCCGACACAGCCGAAGCCATCGCCGCGTTCGGCGAGAAGCGAGAACCGCGGTTCGAAGGGCGCTGACGATCCGGCGCTGACGATCCGGGGAGATCCAGCTACGAGGCCGGATAGCTCCCGAGCTGCCAGCCGATGGCGGACGAGGTCACCGGCCCGGCGGTCGGGGTGGTGGCGAGCGCAGGTGCCGAGCAGCTCGACTGTCCGGTGATGGCGCCGAACCAGGTGGCCGATCCCGCTCCCCGCCATACCAACCAGCACGTACCGTTGGACGAGCGGGCAGCCAAGGTAACGGTTCCCGTGGCCGCCCCCGCCCCGCCCCGCTCCCGGCCGACCCGGCGGCAGCCGCCTCGGCGCTGCTGATGGCTGATCCGTAGGGTCCCCCCGAACCGCCGGCCGCCGCGCCGGTGCCCACCGAACCGCCGCCCCCGTTGGTCACGGCAATGCTCACGGTCGATGCCCCGGTGGTGGGTCCGGTGATGTAGGTGACCGAGGGGTCCGAGGCCGAGAGGGCACCGACGTCCAACGATCCGTAGCCGCCGGCGGACGAGGCTGCCGCGCCCACCGCCGAGAGGGCGGTCGACAGGGACTGCTGGGCCAACAGGTTGTCGGCCAGGCCCACACCCGGTGCGTTGGAGACGCTGGTGTCCGAGGTGGAGCCCGAGTGGAGCGTGGTGCTCAACAGGAGCAGGGTGAGCAGGGCCACGCCGACCAGGCTGATCATGGTCACGATCATGGAGAACCCGGCATCGGGACCGACATCGTGGTCGGGCATGACGGTCCCGGCGTGTCGAGCGGGCCACCGTCGAGAGGCACGGGTCGATCCTGGTTCCACTATCGGTGCATCGTCCGAACCGGAGGGGAACTTGAGTACCGACGGCCCTCGCCAACCGCGCCCCGGCGTCGGTCACTGCGGGGTACCGGTGATGCGCCGCTACCCTGGCCGCCGTGGAGCCCACGAGGGAGTACCGGCCCGTCACGCGCCTCGGGCTGTGGTTCAAGGGGTCGTGGCCCGTGGCCGAGCGGGAACGGATTCGGCCGGGGTCGGCCCACCGCGGACCCGCCGAGTTCGGCCTCGACTTCGACGAGGATGCCGGAGCCGACCGGTCGCCGGCACTGGCCCGGGTCCTCGACCTGGTGGGCCTGGCCGAGCGTTCGGGATTCGATTCGGTGTGGGTGTCCGATCAGGGCCCGTCGGCGCCACCGGGGCCATCGGCTCTGGTGGTGGAGGCCTACTCACTCCTCGGGGCCATGGCCACCCGCACCACGCGGGCCCGACTCGGGGTGGTCCCCCTTCGCCGAGACCGGCGGGCCCCTTCCATCGTGGCCAAGATGGTCACCGGGATCGACGTCATCTCGCATGGACGCAGCATCCTGACCTATGGACTCGGTGCTGACGACCCCCGGCGGGGTGCACAGCTCGTCGAGGCCCTCCGGATCGGGCGTGCGCTCTTGGAGGACGAGGTCCCGACGGTTGCCGGCGTGTCCTATGCGGTGGTCGGCGCCCGGAACCGGCCGGGACCGGTCCAGGTGGGTGGCGTGCCCGTCGTGGTCTCGGTCGACCGAGTCGAGGACCTCGCCACCGTGTCCGTGACCGAGTTCGCCGGTCTGGCCGATGCGGTGATCGTGCCCGGCCGACCCGACGAGGTCGTCCGGATGCTCGACCGGGTCCGCTCGCGGCCCGGCTCCCCGGGGTCCGACAGGGAGTCTGACGTGGCGCCCCTGCAGGTCATCGGGATCGGGCCGCAACGGGCCCTGCCGGCCACCTCCGGGCAGCACGGCTACGGGGGAGCGGGACCCTCGATCGGTCAGGTGGCGGCCGGGGTCGGCGAGCTGTTCGACGCCGGGGTCGACGGTTGTCTCGTCCCGGTGGACGTCACCACGTCCCCTGAGGACCTGGCTGACCTCGTCACCGGATTGCGTGGCGTCGGGATCATCGAATAGCCGCTCCGAGCCGGTCGGTCCATGGGCCGACCGGCCGGCAGGGTCAGTCGTCGGACTGCATGACCACGTTGTCGGCGTGGACCCGGTAGATGACCCGGACCTCGCCGGGCTGGCGCATCGGGTAGGTGTCCACATCGAGGTACTTCTTGGCCAGCGAATCGATGTGGGCGTCAGCGCCCTCCTCGGTGCCTTCGACAGTGCCCCGGACCACGACGACGTTGTAAGCGTTGTCGGGATCGACCACCGAGATGGCGACGTGGGGGTTGTGCTCGAGGTTGGCGGTCTTGACCCGACCCTTGGCCGTGTTGAACACCAGATCCTCACCGTCCAGGTCGATCCAGACCGGCGTCACCTGAGGACGGCCTTCATTGTCGACCGTGGCCACATTGGCGATCACCGGTCGTTGGACGAGGGCCTTTGCCGCACTGCTCAGCGTTGTCGCCATTGATGCACTCCTCTGAAAACGGGGGATGGTTGGTGCGGTCGTCTCGGCCGCGGCGACCCTCGGGCGGGTCATGGCCGAGGGTACCAAGGACCGTCGTGACATCAATCACGGCCGGGCCGACCGGTCCGGTGGGAGCGTTGCCATGGCGCCGAGGGCCGAAGTGAGGTGGCGCGCCCCGTGGCCGGGAGGGAGGGATGGGGGCGAACTGGGGGGCGTCGCTTCCCTCCCGGCACTGTGGGCGCAGAACCCAGTATGGGAACCCTCCCTTCGGGTCCCCTGTGGCCGTCCTGGGAGCTTCGTGAGGGTCGCTCACCCCGACCGACGGCGAATCGGGCGCGACTACGGTGACCGGATGCGCATCGGGGCCCATGTCCGGGCGGGAAAGGGCCTCGTTCCCGCCCTTCAGCACGGGGACGAGATCGGTGCTGAGGTCGTCCAGATCTTCACCCAGAGCCCCCGGATGTGGAAGCCCTCCCAGTACGGGCCCGACGTGCTGGCCGGCTACCGCGAGGCCCAGCACGAGCACCGCAGGGTCACCTCGACGTTCTGTCACGCCACCTATCTGATCAACCTGGCTTCGCCCGACCCCGTCCTGATGGACAAGTCACGCACCTGTCTCAACGCCAACCTGGCCACGGCCGAGGGCATGGGCTCCGACGGCCTGGTCCTCCACATCGGCAGCCATCGGGGGGCGGGCTTCGAGGCCGCCCTACCCGGCATCGTCGAGGCTCTCATCGAGGCGCTGGATTCGGTGGAGGCCTCCGAGGAGCCCTGCCCGATCCTCCTCGAGAACGCCGCCGGGGCGGGGGACACCGTCGGACGCTCGTTCGAGGAACTGGCCGCCGTCATCGATGCCGCCGGGGGAGACGAGCGCCTGGGGGTCTGCCTCGACACCCAACATCTCTGGGCGTCGGGGGTGCCATTTTCAACGGTGGAGGAGGCCGACGAGTTGATCGCCCTGGTGGAAGACACGGTAGGCATGCCCCGGCTCCAGTGCATCCACCTCAACGACTCCAAGGTGGCGTTCGGGGCCAACCGGGACCGTCACGAGAACATCGGTGACGGCACCATCGGGAAGAAGGCCCTGGCCGCGCTGTTGGGTCATCCTGCCCTCCAGGACCTGCCCGCCGTGCTCGAGGTGCCCGGCGAAGGAGACGGTCCCCGGAAAAAGGACCTCACCGCGGCCCGCCGGGTGTGGTCGAGCGGGGTGAAGCTGCGAGGGTGAGCGGGCCAGGCGCCGGTCCGTTGGGGACATCGCCGGTCGAAGCGGGAAGCTTGTAATGAGAACCATTCTCGCTTAAGGTGACCCGGGAGGGGTGCCGTCGCGGAGACGGCACCCAAAGGAGCCCCCCGATGTCCTCACCTTCGCCGACGACCCGTCGTACCACCAACAATCCGCAGTCGATCCGTTTCCGACTGGTGACGGTCGTGGTCGCCGGTCTGGCAGCGGCGCTCGGGATGACGGCCTGTTCGAACGCCGCCTCACCGTCGGGTGCAGACAGCGTCTCCTCGTCCCCCCGGGTGGTCCAGGTAGTGGCGGCGGAGAACTTCTGGGGCAGCATCGCCAGCCAAATCGGCGGCGTCCACGCCCATGTGGTGAGCATCATCACCAATCCGAACACCGATCCCCACTCCTATGAGCCCACCGCCGCCGATGCCCGGGCCATGGCCGGTGCCCAACTGGTCGTCGAGAACGGGATCGGGTACGACCCGTGGGCCCAGAAACTGCTCACCGCCGACCCGGCCTCCATCGTGGCCCTCGATGTGGGGACGGTCCTTCGGATCCCGGACGGCTCCAATCCACACCGCTGGTACAACCCGGCCGACGTGCGTGCGGTGATCGGCCAGATGACCTCGGACCTCGAGAAGCTCGATCCCCACGATGCCGGCTACTTCGCCCGGCAACAGCAGCACTTCGAGACGGTCGACCTGGCCGCCTACGACGCCACCATCGCCTCCATCAAGGCCACCTACGCCGGCACCCGGGTGGGGGCGTCCGAGTCGATCTTCGCCATGGTGGCCCCCGCCCTCGGCCTCGACCTCGTCACGCCGCCCTCGTTCCTGAAGGCCATCAGCGAGGGCACCGACGTGTCGGTGGCGGACAAGGAGACCATCGACCGCCAGATCCGGGACCACGAGATCGCCATCTACGTGTACAACAGTCAGAACGTGACCCCCGACGTGCAGGCCCAACTGGAAGAGGTGAAGGCCAGCCACATCCCCTACGCCACCATCACCGAGACCCTCCAACCCGCCGGGGCCACCTACCAGGCCTGGCAGACGAGACAGCTGGTCGGCATCGAAGCGGCACTGGCCCGGGCCCGTGGCTGACTCCGGGGGAACCGAGCGGCCCGCGGCCGTGGTGCTCGCCGACGCCGCCATCCGCGTCGGTGGGCGGACCATCTGGTCCCACGTCGACCTCGAGGTGGGCACCGGTGAGTTCGTCGCCATCCTCGGTCCGAACGGGGTGGGCAAATCGACGCTCATCAAGGCCATGCTCGGGATCCTCCCGTTGGCCGAGGGTCAACTCTCGGTCCTCGGCCGGCCGCCCGGCGAGGCCGGGCCCGAGATCGGGTACCTGCCCCAGCGGCGCAGCTTCGATCCCAACCTCCGTATCCGGGGCATCGACGTGGTGCGCCTCGGCAGCGACGGCGACCGGTGGGGGCTACCGCTGCCCGGTGGGTCGAGGTTCTCGGCCACCGGCCGCCAGCGTCAGCAGCGGGTGGACGAGGTGATCGAACTGGTGGGGGCCGAGGGCTACGCCCACCGACCCATCGGCCAGGTCTCGGGGGGCGAGCAGCAGCGACTGCTGATCGCCCAGGCCCTGGTGCGCCGACCCCGCATGCTGCTGCTCGACGAGCCCCTCGACAGCCTGGACCTCCCCAACCAGGCCTCGGTGGCCGCCCTCATCTCGACCATCAGCCAGGAGTTCGGCATCACCGTGCTGATCGTGGCCCACGACGTCAACCCGATCGTCTCCTATCTCGACGGAGTGGTCTACGTGGCCCGGGGCGGCGCCGTCTTCGGTCCCCCCGACGAGGTCATCACCTCGGCCACGCTGAGCGCCCTCTACGAGACGCCCATCGAGGTCCTGCGGACGTCCGACGGCCAGATGGTGGTGGTGGGGAGTCCCGAGGCACCGGCCCATCACGCCGACCGGCACACGGGGCACTCCCACTGATGGCGCCCGCCCACCTTGGCCCAGCGGCTACCGCAGTGGGCACGACGTCGTCGGGCGGCTTCGGTTGGGACATTCCGGCCGACCTCCACCAGATGCTGGCCCTGCACTTCATGGTCAACGCCTACGAGGCGGGCACCATCGTGGCGGTGATCGCTGGGACCGTGGGTTGGTTCATGGTGCTCCGTCGCCAGAGCTTCGCCGGGCACACCCTGGCCGTGGTGTCGTTCCCCGGCGCGGCAGGGGCCATCTGGCTGGGCATCAGCGCCACCGCCGGCTACTTCGCCGGGAGCATCGTGGCGGCGTTGGTCATCGCCATGGTGCCGCGGTCGCCCTCGGGACGCGAGCGCAGCGAGGAGTCGGCGGTCATCGGCACCGTGCAGGCCTTCGCCCTGGCCTGCGGGGTCCTGTTCGTGAGCCTCTACGGTGGCTTCCTCGACAGCCTGACCGGGCTCCTCTTCGGCACCTTCCTCGGCATCTCGAACAGCCAGGTCCTGACGTTGGCGTTGGTGGCCGCCGGCGTACTGGTGGCCCTGGCCGTCATGGCCCGCCCGCTGTTGTTTGCCACCGTGGACGGCGACGTCGCCGCCGCCCGGGGCGTGCCGGTGCGGGCCCTGTCGGTGGCCTTCCTCCTCCTCTTGGGCTGTGCTGCCGCCGAGGTCAGCCAGATCACCGGCGCCCTCCTCGTGTTCGCCCTCCTCGTGATGCCGGCCGCCGCCGCCCAGCAGATCACCGCTCGACCGGCGCTCAGCTTGGGCCTGTCGGTGGCGCTCTCCCTCGCCATCACGTGGATCTCCCTCGGCGTGGCCTTCTACTCGGTCTATCCGGTGGGCTTCTACGTCTCGACCATCGGGTTCGGCATCTATGTCCTGGCCGGTGGGGGCCGGGCCCTCGTCGGGTGGCTCGGCGCCCGGCCACCGAAGGCCGGCGGGGTGGCCACCGGGGCCGGTCTGATCGACGCGGCGGTCGGGACATGATGGCCACCCTCGACCCCATCGTGGGCCTGGCCCACATGCTCGACCACCCCTTCTTGCGTTCGGCCTTCCTCGCCGGCACGTGCATCGCCCTGGCCGCCGGGCTGGTGGGTTACGTGGTGGTGCTGCGGGGCCAGGTGTTCACCGGGGACGCCCTCTCCCATGTGGCCTTCACCGGGGCCCTGGCCGCCCTGGCCTTCGGGATCGACCTCCGGGCCGGCCTCTACGGGGCGTGCATCGTCTTCGCCGTGCTCATGGCCGCCCTCGGCCGCCGGGCCTCGGCCGACGACACGGTCATCGGCAGCGTGTTCGCCTGGGTACTCGGCCTCGGGGCCCTGTTCCTGTCGATCTTCACCACCTCCCAGAGCGGCACCGGGGCGATCGGGTCCGATGCCGGGGTGAACGTGCTGTTCGGGTCGGTCCTCGGTCTGTCCTCGTCCCAGGCGGCGAGCGACGCCCTCGTCGCCCTCGGTGTCGTGGCGGCCTTCGTGGTCATCGGCCGGCCGCTGCTGTTCGCCAGCCTGGACGAGGACGTGGCCTCGGCCCGGGGCGTGCCCGTCCGGGCCCTCGGCTACGCCTTCTTCATCCTGTTGGGCGTTACCGCCGGTGTGGCCACCCAGGCCGTCGGGGCACTCCTCTTGCTCGGACTGGTGGCGGCTCCCGCCGGGGCCAGCCAGCGCCTCAGCGCTCGTCCTTTCGTGGCGGTCTGGCTGTCGGCGGCCATCGCCGTGGGCTCGGTGTGGATCGGCCTCACCGTCGCCTACCTGGCACCCAAGGTGCCGCCCAGCTTCGCCATCGTGGCCGTGGCCACGGCCACCTACCTGGTCAGCATGGCCCTTACGTCCAAGGGGTGGAGGAATCGCCACCGGGAGCGGCCCCGCCTGGAGCGGCGCACCCAGGCTCGGGCCGGCGATCTCCACCACGGGGACCTCCGTGAGGCGTGACCAGGGCCCGGCCCGCCCCGCCCCGATCCGAGAGCCCGCCGGCGGACGTCGTACTGTGGGAGGCATGGTCGTCGCCCCCTCGGTCCACGAAGAGGTCGCCCTGCGCCTGGCCGGCAACGAGCAGCGGTACACGCCGGTGCGCCGCTCACTGGTGGCCACCCTGGCCGACGCCGGACGGCCCCTGTCCATCCCCGAGATCCTGGCCTCGAGCCTCGAGCTGCCCCAGTCCAGCGCCTACCGCAACATCACCGCTCTCATCGAGGCCGGTGTGGTCCGCCGGGTGACCGGGGTCGACGACCACGGTCGCTTCGAGCTGGCCGAGGAGTTGGCCGGCCACCACCACCACCTGGCCTGTGGCCGGTGCGGGAAGGTGGAGGACGTCGCCCCCTCGGCCCGGCTGGAGCGGGCCATGGCCGAGGCGGCCCGGGTGGTGTCCGAAGAGCACGGCTACGAGGTCACCGACCACCAGTTCGACCTGGTCGGGCTCTGTCCGGCCTGCCAGCTGACCGGCTCGTAGACACCCGGTCGCACCGCCCGTTCTGGGCCGACCGGTGCCACCGGGGCGGCGGTCGGGGGCCCTACTACCCCGAGGCGCACGCGCACGCTAGGGTCAGCCCGCACCAATGGGGGATCCTGCGCGACAGCCAGACCGAGAGGAAGCCACCATGACCAGCGGAACCACCGGATCGAACGAGTCCGAAGCCAACACGGGGACCCGCACCGAGACCGACAGCATGGGGGCCATCGAGGTCCCCGCCGACCGCTACTGGGGCGCCCAGACGGCCCGTTCGCTCCACCATTTCCCCATCGGGGACGACCGGATGCCCAAGCCCATGATCCGGGCCATCGGCGTGTTGAAGCAGGCCTCGGCCCAGGTGAACGCCGACCTGGGCAAGATGTCGCCCGAGAAGTCGGCCCTGATCGTGGCGGCGGCCCGCGAGGTCGCCGACGGCAAGCTCGACGACCAGTTCCCTCTGTCGGTGTGGCAGACCGGTAGCGGCACGCAGTCGAACATGAACGCCAACGAGGTCATCTCCAACCGGGCCATCGAAATGGCCGGTGGCGTGCTGGGCTCGAAGGAGCCGGTCCATCCGAACGACGACGTCAACATGTCCCAGTCGTCCAACGACACCTTCCCGACGGCCATGCACATCGCCGCCGTGGAGGAGATCACCCACCGGTTGATCCCGGCCATCCGGACCCTCCGCAACGCCCTCCAGGTCAAAGCGGAGGCCTTTTCCAGCATCACCAAGATCGGCCGCACCCACCTGATGGACGCCGTTCCGCTCACCCTCGGCCAGGAGTTCTCCGGCTACGTGGCCCAACTCGACGTAGACCTCCGGCGCATCGAGCAGACCCTCGACGACCTCTACGAGCTGGCCGCCGGGGGCACGGCGGTCGGCACCGGACTCAACACCCATCCCGAGTTCGGGACCCGGGTGGCCTCGGCCATCGCCGAGCTCACCGGGCTGCCCTTTGTCACCGCGCCCAACAAGTTCGCCGCCCTGGCCGCCCACGATGCGCTGGTCCAGGCGAGCGGGACGCTCCGGACCACGGCGGCCTCGCTCATCAAGATCGCCGACGACATCCGCTGGCTCGGGTCGGGCCCAAGGAGCGGACTGGGCGAGCTCAGCCTCCCCGAGAACGAGCCGGGATCGTCCATCATGCCGGGGAAGGTCAACCCCACCCAGTGCGAGGCCATGATCATGGTGTGCATCCAGGTCTACGGCAACGACGCCGCGGTGGCCATGGCCGGGGCCCGGGGCAACCTCGAGCTGAACGTGTGCAAGCCGGTCATCATCCACAACGTGCTCCACTCGGTGCAGCTGATCACCGAGGCCACCCTGGCCTTCACCGAGTTCTGCGTGGACGGCCTCCAGCCCAACGAGGCGCGCATCCGCCAGCATCTGGAGAACTCCCTCATGCTGGTCACCGCCCTCAACCCCCTGATCGGCTACGACAAGGCGGCCGAGGTGGCGAAGAAGGCCCACAAAGAGGGCAGCACCCTGCGGGAGTCGGCTCTCGCCCTCGGCTATCTCACCGGTGAGCAGTTCGACGAGGCGGTCCGCCCCGAATCGATGACCCACCCCTGAGGCCGAACCCGAACGGACCCCGCACCGGGCGGCCCTAGACAGCCACCGACCGGGCGCGAGGTCCTCGGTTCAGCTGACGCATCGTCAGATCGGATGCCTATACTTTGGCCCACGACAGGGGCCGCCGAGTACGGGCGGTCCGGCACTGTGCCCGTGGGTGACCCGGCGCCCGTTCGTGACGCGGCGTCGCCTGCCCGAGGCCACGGAGAGAGGGTTCCATGACCACACCGCCCGCCGAGTTGCGCATCGGACTGACCGACGGCACCTTCTACGCCGACGATCCCTTCCCGGCCTTCGCCTGGATGCGGGAGCACGCACCGGCCTACTTCGACGAGGCCGCCGGGGTGTGGGGCATCACCCGCTACGCCGACGTGAAGGACATCTCGAAGGACCCCGAGACCTACTCCAACGCCGGGGGCATCCGACCCGACGGGTTCCCGATGCCCATGATGATCGAGACCGACGCCCCCGAGCACTTCCGCCGGCGACGGCTGGTGAGCGAGGGGTTCACCCCACGCCGGATCCGGGAGAGCGAAGCGGGAATCCGGGCCGTGTGCGACGGCATCATCGACAAGGTGTGCGAGGCCGGCTCGGCCGACTTCGTCCGGGACATCGCCGCCCCCCTGCCCATGATCGTGATCGGCGACATGCTGGGCGTGGCCCCCGAGGACCGCGACGACCTCCTGCGCTGGTCCGACGACATGTTGAAGTCGCTCGGTGCGCCCGACCCCGCGGCGGCGGACAAGGCCATGATGGCGGCGGTCGAGTACGCCGAGTACATCACCGCGGTAGCCGACCAGCGGCGCCGGGACAGCCAGGACGGCGACCTCATCGGCACGTTGGTCCACGCCGAGATCGAGGGGAACCGGCTCGATGCCGACTCCATCATCTACGAGTCCCTGCTCATCCTCATCGGGGGTGACGAGACCACCCGACATGTGATCAGCGGGGGCATGTACGAGCTCCTCCGCCACCCCGACCAGCTGAAGGCCCTGGCCGCCGACCGGTCGCTGTTGGGTTCGGCCGTCGAGGAGATGCTGCGGTGGGTGTCACCCATCAAGAACATGGCCCGCACCATGACGAGGGACGTCGAGCTGCACGGGGAGACCCTGCACGAGGGGGAGAAGCTCTTGTTGCTCTACCCCTCGGCCAACCGGGACGAGCGGGTCTTTGACGCCCCCGAGGAGTTCGACATCACCCGGACGCCCAACGACCACATCGCCTTCGGCTTCGGCGCCCACTTCTGTCTGGGAAACCGCCTGGCCCGCATGGAGCTGAGCGTGATGTTCGACCGGCTCCTCGACCGGCTGCCCGACCTCCACCTGGCCGACGACGAGCCCCTCCCCAAGCGGCCGGCCAACTTCGTCTCCGGCTACGAGACCATGCCGGTCGTGTTCACCCCGACCGCCCCGGTGGGGGCATCGGCCTAGTGGCCCGCCCCGTGCTGGCCGAGGCCGAGGTGGAAGCGGCCCTGTCGGCCGACGACGGCCCGGCCTGGCACCTCATCGCCGGCAAGCTGATCAAGACGGTGGCGTGCGACGACTTCGTCGCCGCCCTGGCCTATGTGGGCGAGGTGGGGCGCCTGGCCGAGGAGGCGAACCACCACCCCGACATCGACATCCGCTACAACCGGGTGACCCTCGCCCTCATCACCCACGACTCGGGGGGCATCACCCAGGCCGACCTCGACCTGGCCCGGGCCATCGACCGCCTCTGAGCGTCAGACGGCTCTGAGCGTCAGACGGCTCTGGCTTCAGACGGCTCCCGGCCACCCAGAGGGTCCGTACCTGGCCGGTGCCCGGTGAGCGTCACTGCCGAGTGACGGCGTGGCCGGCCTCGGTGAGTGCGGACACGGCGAGTTCGAAGGAGTCGGCTCTGACCAGCAGATGGTCGGTGTCGTAGGTCGACACAACGAAGACGCTCACCCCGGCGGCGGCCAGGGGAGTGGTCAGGCCGGCCACCACGCCGATCAGGGCGAACTCCAGGGGGCCGGCGACGGTGAGGGCCCGCCATCCGGTCTCGACGCGCGCTGTGCTCGGGGCCAGGTCGGCCCGGCACACGAGGGACTGCTCGTGGTCGGCCCCGAGGCCGGAGGTGCTGGCCGAGTAGAGGGATCCGTCATCGGGAGGCGGCGGCACCGGTGTCCCGGCGGCCAGCCGGCAGACGGACAGGGTCTCGGGCCGGAGTCTCAGCTCCACGGGCCCACCGGCAAGGAGTGCGGTGAGGCTGGTCGGGTGACCGGGCCGGTCGCCCCGGTCAACCGACCGGAAGGTCCCAGAGGGGGAACCAGCGGTCGAGGTCGGCCTCGACGGCCAGGTCGTCGGCGACCAGGCTCTTCAGCTTCAGCTCCTCTTCGATGTTGCGGTGCTCTTTGCCGTCGGGGACGAACGGGTAGAAGGTGCCCCGCTTGAACAGGTAGACGAGGTAGGCACTCGAGGCCAGCACCCGGCCCGGTCCCGCCGTGAGTTCGGGCATGCCGTCGGACCCGGCGGGGGAGCCCGAGGCGTCCGAGTCGCCGTCGGCCACCGAGGGCAGGTCGGCCAGCCCGAACACCGAGCACAGCAGCTGGGGTCCCCATCCCGAGTCCGAGAGCGACGAGTTCACCAGGTGGATCCGGGTGACCAGCTGCTCGATGTCGGTGTCCTCGACCACCAACCAGTGGTAGCCGAAGCTGTCCTCTTGCTGTCGGAGGTCGCCGGTCCCGTCCATGGACAGCAGCTCGACCACCTCGGCCTGCATCTGCTCGAAGCCCTGACCGGTGGGGGGCTTGTAGCAGACACCGGCATGGCCCGAACACGACATGTTCGCCGCGCTCTGCAAGGTGATGGAGGCCGACGGCAGGGCGAAGAGGGCGTCGAGGTTGGACTGGACCGGCTTGGTCTTGCCCATGATGGAGCTGAACAGGCCCATCAGCGGTTCCGGCTCACGAGGGGCGGCCCAGCTCGGCCTCGATCTTGGACAGCTGAGCCAGACGCTGGTCGAGGCTCGGGTGGGTGGAGAAGATGGTCGAGAGGCTCACGCCGTTCTTGGCGATGGCCGGGGTGAAGAAGAAGGCGTTGAAGCTCTCGGCCGAGCGCAGGTCTCGGGTGGGGATCCGGGACATCTCCCCGGTCACCTTGACGAGAGCCGAGGCCAGGGCGGAGGGTCGTCCGGTGAGGAGGGCCCCCGACCGGTCGGCGGCCAGCTCGCGGTAGCGGGAGAGGGCCATGGTGAGGAGGAAGCTGATGGCGTAGACCACCACCGACACCACGAGCACGGCCAGCTCCACCAAGGCGGCGTTGTCCCCACCCCCTTGATTGTTGTTGTTGTTGTTCCCCCCACCGAAGCCGCCCATGAGGCCGGTCCACAACATGATGCGGGTGATCATTCCGGCCACCATGCCCAAGAAGCTGGCGATGGTCATCACGGCCACGTCCCGGTGGGCCACGTGGCTGAGCTCATGGGCCAGCACGGCCTCGAGCTCGGACTCGTCCAGGCGCCGCATGAGACCCGTGGTGGCACAGACCACCGCGTTGTTGGGGCTGCGGCCGGTGGCGAAGGCGTTGGGTACGTCGGTGTCGGCCATGGCCACCCGGGGCTTTTTCATGTCGGCCAGGGCACAGAGGCGGTCGATGACCCCGTGGAGCTGGGGGGCCTGCTCGGGCGTGACGATGTGGCCGTGCATCCCGAACAGGGCGATCTTGTCGGAGAACCAGTACTGGACGAACAAGAGGATGGCGGCGAACACCAGAACGACGGCGTAGGAGATGCCGAAGGCGATGAGCAGTCCGATGACCGCCCCGTACAACAGAACCAGCATCAGTCCGGTGAAGAACATCCGGAGGGACAGGCCGTGATCGTTGGGGATGTTGCGTGCGGTACTCATCAGGTGGACCTCAGCGGTCGTCGGATCCTGCGCTCTCGCCGTGCTCCGCCAACAGGGCCTTGGTCTCGTCCAAGGTGGCGTCGCTGAACGGCACCACCAGGTCCGACGGGGCGAAGGCATCATCGGCCAGCGCCACACCCGACGACCGCACCGCAGCGGTGAGGGCGGCCAGGGCGTCGCCGAAGGCGGCCTCGTCGCCCCCGTCCACCGCGTCGGCGATGGCGTCGTCGAGCTTCTCCAGATCGGGCCGCTGGTCGTCGGGCACGGTGTACTGGCCCTCGCCCAGGATGCGGACGATCATGAGGGTGAGTCCTCGGTGGCGGGGGTCGCCCCGGCGGCGCCGAGCTCGGGAGCCGGTGCGGCCGTCCCCGTGCCGATCTCGGCTTTCAAAGCGGCCAGCTCGGCGTCGACCTGGGTGGTGGTCGAGGCCTTGTCCAGCTGGGCCTGGATGTCGTCGACCGGATTGGTGAGGTCGGTGAGCGCACCCGAGGCCAGGAGCTCGTCCATGGCGCCGGCCCGGGCCTGCATACCGTCGATCTTGTCCTGGGCCCGCTGCATCGACATGCCGGCATCGCTCATCGACTCGGAGATCCCCGACACGGCCTCGCCGATCTTGGTCTGGGCCTCGGCCGCCGTGTAGGTGGCCTTCATGGTCTCCTTCTTGGTGCGGAAGGAGTCCACCTGGGTCTGGAGCTTCTGGGCCGTGTCGATCAGCTTCTGCTCCTGGGCCGAGACCTGGTCGTGTTGGGTCTTGAGGTCGGCGAGCTGTTCGGCCAGGGCACCCCGGCGGGCCAGGGCCTCCCGGGCCAGGTCCTCGTTGCCCTGGGTGAGGGCGGCCTTGGCCTGGGTCTGGAGCTTGTCCGCCTGGGACTGGAGCTGGGTGGCCTGGAGCTCGATCCGCTTCTTGGCCGTGGTCACATCGGCCACGCTGCGCCGAACCTTCTGGAGGCTCTCCAGCTGCTTTTGGTACGAGAGGTCGAGCGACTCCCTCGGATCCTCCGCCTTATCGAGCAGTTTGTTGGTCTTGGCCTGGAGAATCCCAGACATGCGCTTCATCACGCCCATAGTGGTGGATCCTTCCTCGTTCCTCGGGTGAAGCTTAGGGCTTCCCTGCCCGGTAGCGTGATCGGCGTGCCTGAGTCTCTCTGCCTGCTCACCGTCCACGCCCATCCTGACGACGAGTCGTCCAAGGGAGCAGGGTCGGTGGCCCTGTACCACGCCCAGGGGATCCACACCGTGCTGGTCTGCTGCACCGGCGGTGAGGAGGGCGAGGTCCTCAATCCGGCCATGGACACCCCCGAGGTCCACGCCCGCCTGGCCGACATCCGGCAAGAGGAGCTGGCCGAGGCCACCCGGGTGATCGGCTACGACGAGGTGGTCATGCTCGGCTACCGCGACTCGGGCATGGCCGGCTCGGAGTCCAACGCCAACCCGGCCAGCTTCGCCCAGGCCCCCCAGGACGAGGCGGTGGAGCGGCTGGTGGCCATCGTGCGGCGTACCCGACCCCAGGTCATGGTGGTCTACGGGGACGATCAGTCGGGCTATCCCCATCCCGACCACCTCCGGGTGCACGAGATCGGTGTGCTGGCCTTCCGCACCGCGGGCGATCCGGACCGCTTTCCCGACGCCGGCGCGCCGTTCCAGCCCACCAAGCTCTATTACACCGAGTTCTCCGTGGCCCGCTTCCGCGAGGTCCACAACAAGTTCGAGGAGCTGGGCCTCGAGTCGCCCTTCGACGCCGAGTGGCGCAAGCGCTGGGAAGACGCCCCGCAGGCCGTCGTGACCACCTCGGTGGACATCTCGGCGTTCGCCGACATCCGGAGTCGTGCCCTGTTGGCCCACGCCACCCAGGTGGACCCCAAGTCCCCGTTCTGGTTCGGGCTCCCCCCCGAGGTCATGCGGACCATCCATCCCTACGACGACTACCGGCTGGCCCTGCTGGCCGGGGCCGACGGCACGATCAGCCCACCGGACGTCCGAGCGCCCGGTGGCCGCGACGGGGCCGTGGAGACCGACCTGTTCGCCGGCGTTCGGCCGAACGAGCTGGCCGCGGGGGCAACCGGGTGAGCGTCTGGCTGTCCGAGGCATGGTTCGATGAGGTCCGTACGCTGGCCGCCTCACTGCCCGCCCGTCCCGGGCTCTCGGCCCGGATTCAAGAGCAGATCACCGGCGGGCCCGACGGCGACGTCTCGTGTTACTGGGAGCTGGAGGACGGCCACCCAACCGCCGGGGCGCCGGGCATCATCGACGGAGCCGACGTGACGCTGACCCTGTCGTGGAGTGATGCCGCCGCCATCGCCTCGGGGACCCTCGATCCGAGCGTGGCGTTCATGCGGGGCCGGATGAAGGTGGTCGGCTCCATGGAGGTGACCCTGGCGCTGCTTCCGGCGGCCCGGGAGCCCGAGGCGCTCGAATTCCGGCAACGGGTGGCCGCCCTCACCGAGTTCCAGGCGGCGTCCTAGGCGGTAGCCAACGACCCGAAAGCTGGTGGCGGGCCGAGGTGGACGCCGAGCGAGCCGAGAGGGGTGACCGTGCCCGCCCCGGAACCGCCCGAGCCCCCGAGGAGCGGCAGGTGGATGGTGCCCGCACTCTGGAGCAGGATGAGGGCGATGACGGTGGCCACGACCACCACCACACCGATGACCACGAAGGGCTGGGCCCGGGCCCAGCCCTTCGGCTTGCTCGGCCGCCGATCGGACTGGCGTCGCTCGACGTCGTGACCCCACGAGACCACCCGGGTGACCGTCGAGGCCGCCTCGGGACCCTGGTGGCGGACGGCGAAGGCGGTGACCCGCCGGGCGATCTCGGAGGGGTCGCCCCCGGGGTAGACGAAGCGGTAGGTCCCGAACGAGGTCTGGATGCCGATCAGGGCGCCGGCGGCCACCTTGGGCATGGGCGGGGTCACCGGGGCCGGCGTCGGCACCAACCAGGGCTCCCGTCCCTCGCCTTCGGGGTCATAGAGGAGCCACTGGGCGGGGATCTCGCCGCCCACCCACTTCTCGACGGCATGGGCCGACAGGGCTGACCAGGGCAGGATCCGCGGACGCTCACCGCGCTGGCGGATGACCCCGATCCCATTCTCGGCGAAGAACATGGCCTCGATGGCCACGGGCTCGGTGGCCGCCGAGTCCAACATGACCAGTCCTTCGAGCCGGATGGACCGGGGCGGAGGGCTGTCGGGACGAGGGGTCCCGACCGTGGCGGCCCCCTGTGCATCCACCTGGTCACCCTCGGCCACGACAACTCCCATCGAAGGCCCAACAGGATATCGGCGCCTTCCCGCCGGGAGGGGATACCGGACGGATCACCGGGGTCGAGGTCGGTCGTGCTCGTGGTCCGGACGAGGCCGGTGCCCCCGAGCACGGGTGGCCGGGAGGCGCGACCCGAACTCAGGCCCGACGCATGGCCTCGCGCAGGGGCCGGTAGCCGATCAGGGTGACACCGGCCTCGGAGACGGCCTGGTCGAGGCCCCGGTCGGCCACGAGCAGCACCTCGTCGGCCACCCGGGTCTGCCAGTCCGTGGTGACGGCCCGGAGCTCAGCGGTGTCGATGGCCGGCCGGAGGCTCAGCTCGGTGAGGCCGGGGGCGAGTGAGGCGAGCAGCTCGACGAAGGCCGTGCGGTGCCCGGTCAGAGGCAGCGTGGCGAAGTGGTCGGCGAACAGGACGCCCTCGTCGGCGGCCAGCTTCCGGACCGGAAAGCCCACGTTGGGCTCGGCCTCGGCACTGAGCAGGCGCAACGGCAGGGCGAAGTCGACGGCCAGCTCCAGGTAGATGTCGAAGAACTCGGGTCGCAGCAAGAGGGCGTCGAGGTGGGCATCGAGGTGGCTGATGTCGAAGCCCCACAGGACCGCCCGCTCCACCTGGGCCCGGCACTCCCTGCGCACCTCGTCGAGGTCGGCGTGGTCCCAGACGTCGGTCACCGTGCGGGGGAACCCCCCGTCCCCGTCGAGGAGGGAGGGGGCCTGGGTGATGGGTCCCCACCGGTAGCGGTCGTGTTCGGCGTTGACGGCCAACTGGACGCCGATGTCGTCGCCCCGGAACCGAGAGGCCGACTCGCGGGCCCACGGCGCCGGCACGATCAGCGTCCCGCTGGTCCCGATGCCCTCGCGGAGGGCGTCGTAGACACCCACCGTGGCGGCGTGACAGAGGCCGAGGTCGGCGCAGTTGATGATCAGCAGCTTGGCCTCGGGTGGATAACCGAGGCGCTCGGCAACGGTCGGCATGGGCACGACCGTAGTGCGTCGGCTGTCAGGCGGCCCTACCGGCCGAGCGGTTGGCGCGGTTCGGACGCTCGGCGCGCTCGCCCACCCGGGGTGCTCCCACCGTGGCGACCCGGTCGTCGGCCTCTGGGTCGCCGGCACCTCTCAGGCGGGCCTTGGCCAGGGCCACACCCCGCAGGCCGATCTGGCGGGTCTCCTCGTCGAGGCGCCACTCTTCGTCCCGGGCGCGCTCCCGTCCATCCCCCGAGCTGCCCAGAGGAAGGCGGGGCTGGTGATTCTGGGGTCGGCGTCGGCGTGCTGCATCCATGGCTCCAGCATGACGGGAGGGTGTATCACTGTGGCCATGGCTGACGAACAGACGGACTCGATGACCGCACCCCGGTACGGGATCACCGTGCCCTTCGACGGCGTCACACTGGCCGATCACCGCAGGTGGTACGAGGAGTTGGTGCGTCTCGGCTACACCGACGTCTGGTCGGCGGAGACCGACGGGGCCGATGGTCTCACCCCGCTGGCCCTGGCTGCGGCATGGACTCCCTCCTTGCAGTTGGGCGTGGCCATCCTGCCCGCCTATACCCGTGGGCCGGGCCTGCTGGCCCAGAGTGTGGCGGCGATGGCCGAGGCCGCCCCGGGCCGGTTCACGCTGGGCATCGGGACCTCGTCGGACGTCATCGTGACCCGTTGGAACGACGTCGAGTTCGACGAGCCCTACAAGCGGGTCAGGGACACCATCCGGTTCCTCCGGGCCGCGCTGACCGGCGAGAAGGTCGACCACGAGTACGACACCTTCCGGGTGCGCGGCTTCCGGCTGGCCCGACCGGTCGAGCATCCACCCCCCATCTTCCTCGCCGCCCTGCGGCCTGGGATGCTCCGGCTGGCCGGACGCGAGGCCGACGGGGTCATCATCAACTGGCTCTCGGCCGAGGACGTGGCCACGGTCGTCCCCGAACTGGAGGCCGACATCCCGGTGGCGGCCCGCATCTTCGTCTGCCCGTCCGAGGACGCCGACACCGTCCGGGCCGTGGGCCGCCGGATGATCGCCGCCTACCTCAACGTGGGCGTCTACGCCGCCTTCCACCGCTGGCTGGGTCGGGGGGCCGAACTCGAGCCCATGTGGGATGCCTGGCAGGCCGGTGACCGCAAAGGGGCCCTCGCCGCCATCCCCGACGAGGTGGTCGACGCCCTCGTCGTCCACGGCTCCTACGACGAGTGCCGTGAGCACATCGGCCGCTACGTGGCCAACGGCGTGACCATCCCGGTGATGGCCGTCATCCCCATCGGCGTCACCTTGGAGGATGCCGTGGCCGGACTGGCTCCGCCCTGGAAGGCCAACTGAAGCAAACGGACCGACCCGGAACCGTCGGTCGGGAAGGGTCACGCGGCCAGGCGTGGCGTGGCGGCGAGGGCTCCCCACGGCCGATACGGTGGGCTCGTCGTCGGCCACAGCACGTGGGGAGTAACTCGGGTGCAGCCGACCGATGACCCGACCGGCCCATCGAAGGAGAACCACCGTGCGCATCGGCGTGATGTTCGATACCGAGACCAGCTTCGACGAGGTCGTGGCCCAGGTGGCCGGACTCCACGAGGCCGGGATCGAGACGGCGTGGGCCTCACAGATCTTCGCCTACGACTCGCTGACCCTGATTGCTGCGGTCGGCAGAGAGGTTCCCGGCATCCAGTTCGGCACGGCGGTCGTCCCCACCTATCCTCGCCACCCGGTCATGCTGGCCGGACAGGCCCTCACCGTGCAGGCGGCCACCGGAGGGCGCCTGACCCTCGGCATCGGCCTCTCCCACCAACTGGTCATCGAGAACGTCTTCGGTCAGTCCTTCGAGAAGCCGGCGCGCCACATGCGGGAGTACCTCTCGATCCTGATGCCCCTCCTGGCGGGGGAGCAGGCCAGCTTCGCCGGCGAGGCGCTGAGCGCCTCCACGTTCGGGCCGCTCCAGGTCGAGGCAGCCGAGCCCCCCGTCCTGGTGGCCGCCCTCGGCACGGCCATGCTCACCATCGCCGGCCGGATGGCCTCGGGGACGGTCACCTGGATGACCGGTCCGTCGACCATCGAATCCCACATCGCCCCGACCATCCGGGCCGCGGCCACCGAAGCCGGCCGACCCGAGCCCCGCATCGGTGTCGGGCTGCCCGTGTGCGTGACCGACGACACCGACGCGGCCAGGGCCAAGGCGGCCGAGCAGTTCGTGATGTACGGCCACCTCCCCTCGTACCGGGCCATGCTCGACCGCGAGGGTGTCGAGGGCCCGGCCGACGTGGCCGTCGTCGGGACCGCGAAGGAGGTGCGGGACCAGGTGCGTCGTCTGGCCGACATCGGGGCCACCGACTTCTGTGCCGCCCCCTTCGGATCGAGGGATGAGATCGCCACCACGGTGGGCGTGCTGGGCGGCCTGGTCGGCAGCTGATCGCCCGACAGGCGGGCCCCTCAGCTCGTCAGTCGGGTGTGCTTGAACTCGTTGAGCTCGGGATGCTCGGTGATCAGACCGAGTACCCGCTCGACCGTGGACCGGGCCTTCTCGGCGTCACCCTCGGGGCGGGCCATCAACCGGACGAAGACCGCGGCGTCGCCCACGATGAAGGTCGGCACGCCGAAGACGTCGAGTCGGGACACCACATCTTCGTGCTCGGTGCGGATCTGCTTGGCCGGCCAGCCGGCGTCCACCTCGGCCAGCACGGCGTCGGCGTCCACGCCCACCCCGGTGAGGGCGGCGTGCACCACCGAGCGGTCGCGCAGGTCCCCACCCGACGCGTGGCGGGCCTCGAACAGGGCCCGGTGGCCGGCGAGGAACTGATCGGGGAACCGGTCCCTGAGGACCACCCCGGCGGCCAACGATACGAGGTCAGGTTGCTGGGCCGGATCATCCCAGGCCGGTACGCCGCCCTCGGGGACGTGTGACTGGTTGAGGAAGAAAGGCACGAAGGTCACGTCCCAGGGAGCCCCGTCCTCCAGGCCGTCGAGGATGTGCTCGTGGCCGATCCGGGCGAACGGACAGCGATAGTCCCAGGTCACAGCGAAGCTCTGTCGAGAGGTCATGAGTGGGCAACCCCGGCCGGGAAGGTTCCATTCCTGATCGGGCGGGCCAGCGCTGGCGAGGCCACCCCGGACCCTCAGACGAAGCGGCGGCCCACCAGGCCGATGGCGGTGCCGATGGCGGCGCCACCGATCACGTCGGAGGCATGGTGGGCCCGCAGATGCAGCCGGCTGACCCCGACCAGGGTGGCGGCCGTGAAGAGCAGGGCGTTGCCGCTCCGGTCGCCACGCTGGCTCATGACCGTGACGGCACAGAAGGCGGCCAGCGTATGACCGCTCGGGAAGCTGCTCGATGAGGGAGGACGGACCGGGACCCCGGTGGCACTGAGGACGAGACCCTCGACATCCGGGCGGCTCCGGCCCACCACCGCCTTCAGCGACCGGTTCACGACGGTGGACTCGAGGCCGGCGATGGTCAGGGCCCGCACCGCCCGGGCCCGCTCGGGTCCGGTGTGCCGGGCCCGCCACACCGTGGTCGCCGCCCACATGATGCCGTGGTCGCCGAGTCCCGTGATCACCTTGGCCAGGCCATCGACGGCGGGGTTGCCCCGCAGCGGCTCGAACCAGGCGTCGACCCGCTCGTCCACCGACTGCACCACCGCGGCGAGCCCGGTCGGATCGGCGCTGGTGGCCGGGAGCTCCTCAGCTGAGGCGTCGTCGGTGGGTATCTCGTTGGTTTCGATATCGGTCACGCCGCACCCCCGACCGTCGAGCCGAGCACGACGGCCGCCTCCTTCGGATCTCCCCCGAAGGCCGGGCAGAAGGCCTGGAACCGACAGAAGCGGCACAGCGAGGACGTCCGGGGTCGGAAGTCCTCCTCCCGACAGGCCCGCTCGATGGCCGACCAGACGGCCAGGGTCTTGGTGCGCTGGCCCCGGACGGCCTGCTCCGATGGCTCGGCGATGATCGTGGTCGGCTCCTTCAGGTGGAGCAGCCTGACCTGGGCCGGCCGGCGACCGAGCACTTCCTGGCAGAGGAGTGCGTAGATGTGCACGCCGATGAGCTTGTTGTGCTCGAAGGCCACCGATGGGGCCCTCCCGGTCTTGTAGTCGATGACCACGAGCTCGCCGTCGGGTGTCAGGTCTAGGCGGTCGATGATCCCCCGGAGCCGCACGCCGCCCACCCGGGCCTCGAGCATGAGCTCGACGCCGACCGGGTTGACCTCGTTCGGGTCCTCGAGGGCGAACTCGTTCGCCACCAGGGCCTCGGAGTCCGACCGGAACTCGTCGGCCTGCGCCTCGGTGAGGTCGAGGGCGAGGAACTCGGCGTCTTGTTGCAGTTCGGTCCAGGTCCGGTCGAGCTCGGCCCGGGCCACCGACGGGGTCCGGTCGCCCCGCTGGTGGTGCCAGAACAGCCGCTCCAGTACCCGGTGCACGAAGGTCCCCCGGACGGTCCAGATGGTGGGCAGGTCGGGGAGGTGGTCGATGGAGTTGAACCGGAAGGCGAGGGCGCAGTCCCGGAACGAGCTCACTTTGGAGGGGGAGAGCGTACGGGGAAGTTCGAACGGCACGGCTACAGACTAGGACGGGGGTGTGCCGTCGCCGGTGTCTTGGCCGCTGGCGAAGGCCCCGACAACGGCCTCGGCCACGGCTCGTGGAGCCTGGAGGGGTCCGAAATGCCCCATAGCGGCCAGCACCTCCACGCGGGAGTGGGGGACCGGCGCGGCGTCGGCCGCCATCAGCGTGGCGCCGAAGGCGTCGGTCTGGGCTCCGCAGCAGAAGGTAACCGGGCAGTCGACCTCGGCGAGGTGGGCGAAGGCGTCGTGGCGACCGGCGGCGGCGAACGTGTCGGCCTCGTCCTCACGTCGGCACCGCAATCGGACGGCGCGGCCGTCTCCTCCCTCCACACCGGGCACGACCTCGAAGCCACCTTCGACGTAGAGGCGGAGTGCCTCGGGGTCGAGGTCGGCGTAGGGGGGCTTGGAGGCGTAGTTGGTGAGGGCGGCCTCGGCCGAGGGGAACTCCGACCGCCGGCGACGGGCCCCTTCGGCCAGAGGATTGCTCGCCGCCACCACCGCCCGGGCGGCGTCGGGCATTACCACCGGTTCGAAGCAGAACAGAGATCGGAACAGTCCGGGTCGGGCCTGTTCGGCCAGCAGGACCGTGGCGCCCCCACAGGAGTGACCGAATCCGAACGGGCGCACCAGCCCTAGATGGTCCACGACGGTGAGGACGTCGGTGGCGAAGCCCGACCAGGCGAAGTCCCCGTCGACTGGACGTGCCGACCGGCCGTGGCCACGCAGATCCAGGCCCCAACACCGGAAGTGGCCGGCGAGGGCCCGGGCCATGGGCCCGAACGGTGAGGCGCACATGCCGGTGGCGTGGGCGAGCAGGAGGTCCGGACCCTCGCCACCGAAGTCGTAGGCGGCGACGGCCACGCCGTCGGGAGTGGTGCACCACTCCGGCTGTGGTCCGTGGGGATGCTCGCCGTCGGTCATGACACGGTCACCGGGCGCATCCGAGTGACGGTACTCCAGCCCGCCGCCGGCCAGCTTCTCCTGGCCACACGGCGTCCGCGGTCGCAGAACCGGTCCGACCTGGCCGCGCCCGGTGGTGGCCACCGACTAGACATTGTGGACCTATGGAGAACTTTCTCGCCGATCACGGCTACCTCGCCGTCTTCGTCCTGAGCTTCATCTCGTCGATGGGCCTACCGGTGGGCGCCGAGGTGGCGCTCATCTACGGCGGCGCGCTGGCCAGTGGGCAGCTGACCACCGGGCACCACCAGCTGAGCCTGGTGGCGGTCATCGTGGTGGCGGTGGTGGCCGAAGTGTTGGGCTCGATGGCCGGCTACCTCATCGGGTACTACGGCGGGAGGCCGCTGGTCGACAAGGTGGGCAAGTACGTCCTGCTCACCCACAAGGACCTCGACCGGGCCGAGGCGTGGCTGGCCAAGCGGGGGGACCCCTTCGTGCTCTTCGGCCGGTTCATCCCCCTCCTCCGCTCGTTCGTCTCGTTTGCCGCCGGTCTCGGGGAGATGGCCATCGCCAAGTTCGTCATCTTCACGGTGATCGGCTGCACGATCTGGTGCACCGCCCTCGTGAGCCTGGGGTACTCGTTGGGCAGCAGTTACGCCAAGGTGCTGAAGGCGTTCAGCGACGTGGGATACGTGATCGCCGCGGTGGCCGTCATCGGGGTCGTCGTCTTGTTCATCCACCGGATCCGCGTCGTGCGTGAGGAGCGGGACTGAGCAGGGCCCGCCCGGCCTCGGCGCGTCGGGCTGCCATCCGAGCCTCGGAACACCTCGTGCGCTCCGACACCTGGAACGGACTTCGGGTGGGCGACAAGGTGCGCGTCTCGGGCCTCTCCCTGCGGGGCGCGGAGTGGCAGTTCCGGGCCCATGTCCTCAACAGCCACAACGGCACCGAGTCGATCGAGGTGGCCGGCGGCCGTCCCGGCGAGAACCGGATCCGTTCGTTCGGTCCCGAGCGAATCTTTGCCGTGACCGGGAAGAAGAAGGGGAGTGGGTCGGGCAGCGGCGCTGTGGCCGGCGAGCTCTCCCTCGCCGAGGCTCCCCAGCTCCCGTTCGGCTGACCGGTGCGGCGGCCCGGATCGGCGTGCCGCAGCCCCCAGTAGGGTGCCTCCAATGAGCACGATCGTCTTCTTCCACGCCCACCCCGACGACGAGGCCATCTCCACGGCGGGGACCATGGCCTCGCTCGCCGACCAGGGACACCGGGTGGTCCTGGTGACGGCCACACGGGGCGAGCTCGGCGAAGTTCCCGACGGACTGCTCGGGTCCGGCGAGACCCTGGCCGAGCGCCGGAGGATCGAGCTCGACGAGGCCTGCCGCGTCCTCGGGGTGGCCCACCACACCTACCTCGACTACCTCGACTCGGGCATGGCCGGCGAGGACACCAACGATCGGCCCGGCAGCTTCGCCGGCGCCGACGTCGACGAGGCGGCCGGGGCGCTGGCCGCCATCCTCGGCCAGGAGGGGGCCGACGTACTGGTCACCTACGACGAGCATGGCGGCTACGGTCACCCCGATCACGTCCAGGTGCACCGGGTGGGTGTGGCCGCAGCCGAGAGGGCCGGCACCCCGGTCCTCTACTACGCCACCATGAACCGGGACATGGTCGAAGACCTGAGGGGCCAGGTGGCAGAGACCGGCTGGGAACCCCCCGAAGGCAGTCCCGACGGTTCGGACGGCATGGGGGAGCCGGCTGCTCGCATCACGACGGCCGTCGACGTCACCCCGTGGATCGAGCGCAAGCGCCAAGCCATGCAGGCCCACGCCAGTCAGATCAGCGAGGACAGCTTCTTCCTGGCCATGCCCGACGATGCCTTCAGGATCGTCTGGGGACGGGAGTGGTTCATCCGGGTGCGGCCGGTGGCCGAGGAGTCGGGACCCGAGCACTGGGAGCCCGCCCTGGTCCTCGCCGCCCCGGTGGCGACGTGACCACACACCACCGGGTGCTCCGGGTACACGGTGGTCGTCTCGTGGTCGACGAACGTCGGCTCGAAGTCGAGGCCGGGTTGGACAGTGCCGCCGCCGAGGGTTTCGAGCTGGTCAACTCGTTCACCGTCGACGACAACGTCTATCTCGTCCTTCGGCGCTCCGACGCCTCCTAGTTCGGGCGTTGTCGGCCCGGTCGTCCTGCCAGTCGATTGAGCGCCGCGCCGGATTCTTCGGTTTTAGTACTCGGTGACCGACTGGATGGACACCACTCGGTCCCGCCCCGACTCCTTGGCCCGGTAGAGCGCCTGGTCGGCCCGGTCGATGAGTGACGTGATGTCCTCGATGCCGTCCCAACTGGTCAGGCCGGCCGACAAGGTGATGCCGACATCGGTAGTGGCGTCGCGACCACCCTCGCGGAGCTTGTCGAGCAGGTGATGGCCCCCGAGGATGTCGGTGTCCGGCAGGACGAGGCAGAACTCCTCACCGCCGTAGCGCACGACGAGATCCTGGCCCCGGATGTTGGACACCATGAGCGCGGCCACGGCCCGCAGCAAGGTGTCGCCGGCCACGTGGCCGAATCGGTCGTTGTAGGACTTGAAGTGGTCGAGGTCGACCATGGCCACGGTGAGCGGTGAGTCGGCCCGGAGGGCGTGCTCCATCTCGATTTCGATGCGCTCGTAGAGGGTGCGTCGGTTGGCCAGACCCGTCAACGGATCGGTGCGGCTCTCGGCTTGGAGGCCGCTCACGAAGTTGGCCCGACTGGTTACGCGCAAGAAGGCGGCGGCGATGAGCTCGGCCGCCTCCTCGGTCCGCTGCTGGGAGGAGCTCCCCACCTCCTTGCGTTCGACGACGAGGACCAGCTCGCCGTCGATGCAGTAGCCGATGGGGATCACGCAGTGGGTGGGGGTCACGACGACGACGTCGGTGCGGAGGGCGTGGGGGAGGTCGGCCAGGCTGGCCAGGTCGGCGGCGTCGTCGCGTCGATCGGGCCAGGCGCCGAGATTGGTGAAGCGGCCGAGTCGCCCGTCACGGGCAAGGACGGCCACCCGTGAGGCGGGAAGGATGTCCGAGACGAGGGGGAGCCCGCGGCGCAAGATGTTCTGGATCCCGTCGGCCGAGGTGGTCGACTCTCCCGGGTCCTGACCGTCGATGGCCTCGTTGAGGTTGGCGATGGCGTGGCGGTAGTTGACCGATCGGTTGAGTGTCCCGACGGTTCGGGCCGTGATCCAGGTGATGATGATGATGGTCGAGGCGTAGACGAGCACCACCGACAACAGGTCCGAGCCGCGGACGCCCCCGACGTAGGTGACCACGGCGATGAGGGCGATGGTGTAGGCGTCGATGCCGAGACGCATCCACCGGTCCCCGATGATGCTGACGAAGATCACCCCGACCAGCACGGCAGGGGTGTAGGTGCCGAACGTGGTGGACGATCCGAGCTCGATGAGGCCGAGGGCGGCCAGGGTGAGACAGACCATGACGAAGACCAGGCCGGCGTGCGTGGCGATGTCGAACTTCTTGGTGGTGAGGACCATGAAGAAGGCGGCGTAGACCAGGGCCACCAGGATGCAGGCCACCGCGGCGTCGACGTACACCCATTTGATCGGTCGGTGTCCGACGAAGTTGACGATGACCAGGAGGGGAATGATGATCGAGACGGCGATGAGTCCGGAGATCAGACCCTCGCGGAACTGGTGCTCCGTGGGCCGGTGGAGATCGAACTTCACCTAGCGGGTATCGGCTCCGACCAGGAGTTCCTTGAGAGTGCGACGACCCGGGGTTGCATGCAGTTGCATGATTGCTACGAAGCTCCCACGTGCCGACCGGCGCCGGGTGAGGGGTCAGGCGGGAACGGGGGTCCCCGGACCGTCCCGCGGTGACGCCATGTCAGCCTTGGCGCCTACCGCCCGAGTGGGAAGCATGCCGGTGAAGAACAGGCCCACCACGATCAGGAGGGCCACCAGCCAGAGCGCGCTGCGTAGTCCGATCAGACGGGCATTGGCGTTCTCGGCGACGATGGCGTCCTGGGCCGGCGGCGGGATGTCCGTGTCGGCCAACGCCGTTCGTAGCTGGGAGTCGGAGATGAAGGGGACCCCACTCTCCAACTGGACCGTGGCTTTGGACGTGACCTGGGGAGGCACCGCCGGATTGTTGGTCACTCCGGTGATGAAGCTGGTGGTGAGCGTGCCGATGAGCGCCGCACCGACGAGGGCGGTTCCGAGCGAGGCACCGAAGTTGGTGAAGGTGTTCTGGAGGCCGCCGACCTCGGCACTCTGCGAGTCGGGCATAGCCGACACGGTGACGGCCCCGAGCTGTGAGGCGAGCGCCCCGATACCCAGGCCGATGAGCGCCATGGGGATCAACACGATCCCGGCGTCCGCCCCAGGATCGAGCCCGGCCACCATGACCACGGTGCCCACCAGGATCAGGAGCATGCCTATCCGCACCACCCGACGAGGTGAGGCCGCAGGCGCCAGTCGGGGAACGAGGAGGGCGGCGAGGAGGAGCGTCACCGACAGGGGCAGCAGGCGCAGTCCGGTCTGGAGGGCGTTCAACTCCAGCACCACCGAGAGGAACAGGGGAATGGTGAAGAAGATGCCGGACTGGACCATGAACTGGAAGAAGAAGGCCACCAGCCCCCCGGTCATCTGCACGTTGTGGAACATCGAAGGCCGGAAGAGCGGTTCACCGCCTCCCTGCTCCAAGTGGCTCTCCCACCAGATCAGCACGGCGATGATGAGCAGGCCGCCGAGGATGAGCCACACCACCGGGGAGACCCCAGCCACCGACGGGGCTCCGGGCTTGGGCCGGACGAAGCCCCAGGTGCCCGAGCGCAGCACGCCGAAGACGGTCAGCGAGAGCCCGACGATGGAGAGGACGGCGCCGAAGAAGTCGAACCGGACCCGGGCCTCAGGTCCGGTGTCGCGGATGGAGCGCATGCAGACGAGGATCACCCCCACGATGACCACCTCGCCGACGAACACCCACCGCCACGAGGCGAACGTGGTCACCGCACCGCCGATGAGGGGGCCGGCGGCCACCGCCACGGCTCCGGCCGCGGCGATCAGCCCGTAGGCGGTGGCCCGGCGTTCCTGGGGGAAGTTGCCGGCCACCAGGGCCACGATGGCCGGCATGATCAGGGCGGCGCCGAGACCCTCCAGCCCCGACCAACCGATGATCAGCACGGTCAGGTTGGGGGCGAGCGCGGTGGTCAGGGAGCCGCAGGCGTAGACCACCAGGCCGATGGCAAAGGCCCGCTTTCGGCCGATGAGGGCGCCGATCTTCCCCCCGGTGATCATGAACGCGGCCATCACCAACGTGTAGAGCGTGATGGCGGTCTGGATGCCGGTGACGGTGGTTCCGAGGTCGTTGGCCACCGACTTGATGGACACGTTCATGACCGAAGAGTCAAGGGTCATGAGGAACTGGGCCGAGGCCAGGATCAACAAGACGGCCGATCCCGCCTTGGCGGCGCTCCCGCCTCCGGCGGCAGGCCCGCCTCCTACGCCGCCCGATTTGTCTCCCGTAGACATGGAGGGAAGCTATCGCCAATGGGCGTGACGGGGGTGTTTCGCTCCACGAGTACCTGGGGAGCCTCCGGAGCAACGGGCTGGACCGACGTCACCACCGCCTCGGCGGCCGTTCGTTGCCGGTGAGGCAACCTCGGCTCTGCAGGCCCACCGGTCCGCCGCCCACTAGCTTGACGTCCACCCGACTGCATCGTGGGGGAGGAAACGGAGAACAGCGTGACGTACTGCCTGGCCATGCGCCTCAACGAGGGGCTCGTCTTCCTCGCCGACACCCGAACCAACGCCGGCGTCGACAATGTCAGCTCCTATCGCAAGCAGCACATCCTCCAACCGGCACCGGACCGGACCTTCGTGATCGAGTCGGCCGGCAACCTGGCCACGACCCAGGAGGTCCTCGACCGCATCGAGCGGGATCTCAAGGGTGACGCCACCGAGAGCCTGGCCACGGTGAATCATCTCTTCGAGGCCGCCCTGTACCTGGGCCGGCTGAGCCGGCAGGTGGCCAACGGCCACCGTGACGCCCTGGCCGACTCCGGAGCCGACGGGACGGCCACCTTCATCCTCGGTGGCCAGGTGGGCAACGACCCGGCCGACATCCTGCTCGTCTATCCGGAGGGCAACTACATCCGGGCCTCGGAGGAACGACCCTTCCTGCAGATCGGCGAGAGCAAATACGGCAAGTTCATGCTGGAGTTGGCGGTCGAGACCCGGGTCGACCTGGAGACGGCGACCATGATCGCGGTGGGCTCGATGATGAGCACGGCCGCGGCCAACCTGTCGGTGGGCCCTCCCTACGACGTGGGCATCTACCTGAACGACTCCTTCGAGGTGGAGGAGTTCCGCCTGGAGATCGATTCGCCGGTCCTCGTGAGGCTGCGCGACACCTGGGAGCGCCACCTCCTCCAGGGCGTGGCCGAACTCCAGACCATTTCCCACGAGGACTTCGCTATCGAGATGCCCAATGCTCTGACCACCGGCGGCGATTGAGTCCGGCGGTGGTCGGTGGCCGATCAGAGTGGCTTGGAGGCAAACACGTTGAGGCCCAGTTTCTCGGCCAGGTGCCGGGTGGCCCGCTGGCCCCGCACGCTGTTGCCGGCGGCATCCAGCGGGGGTGAGAAGGTCCCCATACCGCCTTTGCCCGGGGCGATGGTCACGATCCCCCCGCTCACGCCGCTCTTGCCCGGCAGGCCCACCTCGTAGAGCCAGTCACCCGAGTGCTCGTAGAGACCGGCCGTGGCCATGGTGGCCAGGACGTGTTTGCAGTTGTGGGCTTCGATGACCTTCTCACCGGTGACCGGGTTCACCCCGCCGTCGGCCAAGGTTGCACCCATGACGGCGAGGTCGGTGGCGCACACGAGAAGCGAGCACTGCTTGGTGTACAGGTCCGTGGTCTCATCGGGGTCGGCATAGAGCCTGCCGTAGCTCTCGAGGAGGTGGGCGATGCCCTGGTTGCGCAGATTGGTCTCGGATTCCGAGGCGTACACCTCTTCGTCCAGATCGAGAGCCCGTCCGGCGAACCGCGACAGGCCGCCGACGATGAACTCCCACCGCTCGTCGACCGTGCGCCCCGGCACCAGGCTGGTGGTGGCCATGGCGCCCGCGTTGACCATGGGGTTCATGGTCCGGTCCTCGTTGAGCTCGATGGCCATGACCGAGTTGAAGGCCAGGCCGGTGGCATTGACCCCGAGCTTCTCCCGGGCCTCGTCATGGCCGAGTTCGTCGCAGACCAGGGCGAAGACGAAGGCCTTGGAGATGCTCTGGAGGGAGAACCGGTGGTGGGCATCCCCTGCGCCGAAGGATCGGCCCCGGACCCCCACGATGGAGATGCCGAAGAGGTCGGGGTCGGTGTTCGCCAGCGCGGGGATGTAGTCGGCCACGGCGCCGCCACCTAGTGGGGCGTAGAGCTCGTGGACCTCCTCCAAGAGCGAACCGATCAGCTCGGGGGAGGGGAGCTCGCCGGTGGAGACGGCCTCTGTCGCCGTGTTCTCGTGGAAGGGGAGGGGAATGTGCACAGAGGTTCGACCTTGTCGTGGGCTGGGGCGGTCCGAGACTACGTCAGTTGGTGATGGCGGCGACCAGAATGGCGGCATGCTCGCTCGGGCGACCAGGGTGATTCTCGTCGGGGTGCCCATCGATGCTGACCGCCTGTGGCCATCTCGGCGGTGACCCGCAGGGCAGCGTCCTCCAGGCGTTGCCACAGACGGCGGCCCTAAACCCTCTCGGTGCCTCCGATATCAGCACCCGGTCCGAAGGTGCAGCGTGGACCAGACCGTGTCCGGGGTTCGCCGGTGCCCACGCGGGATGGCGTGCGGACCAGGTGGTCGTCGGCTTCGATACACCCACCCCGGACCGGGTGGCCGATCACGTGGGTGGGGGTCTCCGCCGGCTCGGATGGCGACGCCACGTGATCACGAGCGGGCCGGGACCGGCGCCTCACTGGACGCTCGAGACGACGTCCGGTCGAACAGCAGATGCCTTTGCCTTCCAGGCGCCGTCGAGGTCGGGCCACTGGGTACTGAGCTCGAGTCGGCAGCCGCCGGGACCCCGTGCCGAGCGATGTCCCTGACGGCACCGGCAGTCCCGACGACGACGGACACGGCGGAGCGGTCAGGTGTTGAGCTCGGGTTCCCGCGCACCCGCCGGACCGTCACGGCCCGGAATACCCCGGAGCGGTGGCGCATCGATCTGCTCGTTGTACCGGTTCTGCCGTTCGACGAAGGCCAGATAGAAGGCCATGGCGAAGGCCAGACTGGTGAAGAGGCTCATCACGAAGAAGATCCAGGGGGCCCGCAGACCCCGCCGGCGCCCGTCGGTGATCGTCCACAGGGGGAGGAGAACCACATTGACCATGATGTAGTCCTGGGCCGCCGAGTCGGCGGCCCAGTTGCTGAACAGCGCCTTGGTGTAGCCGACGTAGGTGGCGTTGTGGCCGTACTGGTGGGTGTAGCGGACGTTGAAGTACCAGCCGAGTCCGAGGGAGGCACACCCGAGCAGGAGGTACAGCCATTCGAGCGGCGTGGGCCGACCTACCCGCCGACCGGTGAAGAGGCGGCGGTTGACGACGAAGGCGAATCCCGTCGAGATGACGCCGAGAACTCCGAAGAACACGAGTGAACCGGTCATGACCCTCCCCTGGGTGCCGATGGCCCCCCGGCGTCGGCAGTCTAAATCCGGTGGGCAGGCGGAGAAGGGTGTGTGGGGTCGGTGGGTCGGTGGGCCCCGTTGCTCGGAACCGAGGAACGAGCACCATGACGCGGTCAGGGCTTGGCGGCCTGAACGGTGTAGGTCGCCGGCAGGCGAGCCGGGTCCTTGCGCAGGCGGAACTCACCTCCGCCCACCTCCTCCATGGCCTCACCCATGGCATTCCAGGGCACCGAGTCGTGCTCCTCGAAGGCCATGAGGGTGAGACCTGCGTCCATCAGTGCGGTGATCACTTCGGCCAGGCCGTGGTTGAAGTGGACGAAGTCCGGTGACGACAGGGGTTCATCGTGGTCCACATAGCTGTACTCCTCACTGAGGGCGACGCCGTCCGTCTCGAAGTAGGGGTACTCGACCACCAGCAGCCCGTCGGGCCGAGGATCACTCAGGGCCCACAGCATCGGGTGGCCCTCCCGGAGGAAGAGCCGCCCTCCGGGTCGGAGGAGTTCGAAGACGACCCGGGCCCAGTGCTCGATGTCCGGCAGCCAGCACAGTGCACCGATACCGGTGAAGACGAGGTCAAAGCGCTCGTGCCCGACGACAGCCACAGCGTCATAGACCTCGCTCTCCACGAAGTCGATCGTGGCGCCAGCATCGACCGCGAGCTGCCGGGCCGCCTCCAGCGCCGGTGCGGAGAAGTCCAGGCCGACGACACTGCGGGCGCCCAAGCGGGCCAGCGACACGGTGTCCGAACCAATGTGGCACTGGAGGTGGATTATGTCGAGGCCGTCGAGCGACCCGAGACGGGGCAGATCGAAGCGGACGACGTCGGAGAGGTGCTCGGGGTCCGAGGCAAAGCCCCCGAGTTCGTAGCCGGCCACGTGATGGGGGACGCGGCTGTTCCAGTGGGCCAGGTTGACCGTCGCGTAGTCGCTCATCTGTCGATGATCCCACGGCGCCCGGCGAACGGTCGGATGCGGCCACGCCGTCATCCGTCGGCCGGCCACGCGGGCCTAAGGTCGGTGCCCGACCGCACGGGGCGGCCAGAGTCGAGGTGAGGAGCTCCTCTATGATCCCATCAGCCGTTGTCCGGGAGCCGGCCCGCCTCTCCGTTGCCACCGGGAGGTCCGAGCACCCGTCCACTCGGAGAACGCCGAGGCCACCGGATGGTTCCGGTCGGCAGCGTAGGTCCGTGGGGTGGACATGACGGTAGAGGACATGTCCGACCGTGGCGCCCCGAGGGTGCGGGTCGGTCTGGTGGGAGCGGGTCCGTGGGCCTCCATGTTCCACGCCCCGATCCTGGCCGGTAGCCCTGAGACCGAGCTGGTCGGCGTCTGGGCCCGACGCCCACAGGCCGCCGACGAGATCGCCTTGGCCCACGGCACCAGGAGCTTCGGTCGCTTCGACGAGATGCTCGACCATGTGGACGCCCTGGCGTTTGCCGTTCCACCGGACGTGCAGGCGGCCATGGCAACCGTTGGGGCGAAGGCCGGCAAGGCCCTGCTCTTGGAGAAGCCGGTGGCGCTCGACCTCGGACCGGCACGGGATCTGGCCGACGTGGTCGACGACGCCGGTGTGCCCACCCAGATGGTCCTCACCTGGCGGTACTCGGGCCGGGTACGGCGGTTCCTCGAGTCGTGCCGGGCCATCGAACCACTCGGGGCGCGGGGGCACTTTCTCACCGGAGGCTTCCTCGGGGGCGTGTTCGCCACGCCGTGGCGACTCGCCGAAGGACCGCTCTTCGACCTCGGGCCCCACGTCATCGACCTGCTCGACGCCGCTCTCGGCCCGGTGGCCGAGGTCGCGGCCCGGGGGGACCGCCATCGCTGGGTCGGCCTCCAACTGGTCCACGAGTCCGGTGTGGTGAGCCAGGCCTCCATCACGGCCTACTCCGCCCTCGAGCCGGGTCGGGCCGGTGTCGAGGTCTACGGCCCGGACGGCGTCCTCGAGGTCACGGCATTGGAGGCCACCGCCGGATCGGTGCGGCGACTGGTCGCCGAGTTCGCCACCGTTGTGCGCACCGGTGTGCCCCACCAGCTCGACGTCAACCACGGGGTGCGACTCCAACGGATCCTGGCCGATGCCTCGGCGCAGTTGGCCTGACGGCCTGGACTCCCGGTCCGTTCGCCGGTCCCCTCCTGTAGCGTTGACGAGGTGGTCAAACGGGTCATGCTCTGGAGCGGTTGGGCCCTCATCGTCATCGGCATCGCCCTGGCTGTCGTGTCGCTGGCCCAGCCGGGTCACGCCGCCGCCGGCCAGGGACTCTCGGGTGCCTCGTCCAACGAGACCTACGGAAAGCTGGTCGACGTCGGCTGGATCGTCTCGGTGGTGGGCGTCGTCGTCCTGATGGCGTCCCAGCTCCGGCGGTTCGCACCACCACCGGACCCTGCCGAGGGGATCGACCGCACCCACTCCTGACGACCCGGGTTCTGTCCTGACCGTTTGATTCCAAGGGTCATCTGAGTTGCCGCTGTCATGGAGTACTCGCTTCTCGATGCGTCGGTAGGGTGGCCTCAGCTCGACCTGTACACGGGCGGCGGCCCCCTCACGGAACCCTGGAGTACCAATGACAATGTCAGAACCAGTCGGCCGCCCTTTTCACGACCGACAGGACTTCGAGGACGCCGACCGGGGGTTCCTCGGCGCCATGGAGCCGTGCATCGTCACGACCGAGGACGGGCGGGTGATCTGGGACAACGACGCCTACGCCTTCTTGGCCGACGACTGTCCGGACTCGGCCCATCCCAGCCTGTGGCGTCAGAGCCAGCTCTGCGCCAAGCAGGGCCTCTACGAGGTCACCGAGGGCATCTATCAGGTGCGGGGCCTCGACCTCTCCAATATGACGCTGGTCGAAGGAGACACCGGCGTCATCGTGATCGACCCCCTGATCTCCAAGGAGACGGCCGCCGCCGCCCTGGCCCTCTACCGG
Source organism: uncultured Acidimicrobiaceae bacterium (assembly GCA_963845485.1). GTDB lineage: Bacteria > Actinomycetota > Acidimicrobiia > Acidimicrobiales > RAAP-2 > Bog-756. Next base: position 65,360 of record CAWJSI010000015.1, read on the forward strand.
CAGCACCGGGGTGACCGGGAGGTCACCGCCATCATCTATACCCACGCCCACGGCGACCACTTCGGTGGCGTCCACGGCGTCTACCGGGAGGGCGTGCCCATCGTGGCCGGGCACGGATTCATGGAGGCCGCGGTGGCTGAGAATGTCTATGCCGGCACGGCGATGAACCGCCGGGCCGAGTACATGTACGGCGCCCAGCTGGCCAAGGGCCCTGCCGGCCAGATCGGAGCGGGTCTCGGACAGACCACGTCCCTCGGGTCGATCGGACTCATTCCGCCGACGCTCGAGATCACCCACACCGGTCAGGAAGAGACCCTCGACGGAGTGCTGATCCGGTTCCAGATGACCCCGGGGACCGAGTGCCCGGTCGAGATGAACTTCCTCTTCCCCGAACGCCGAGCGTTGTGTATGGCCGAGAACGCCACGCACAATCTGCACAACCTCCTCACCTTGCGGGGTGCGGTGGTCCGTGACGCCAGGATCTGGTCGCGCTATCTCAACGAGGCCATCGACCTGTTCGCCGACGACATGGATGTGGCCTTCGCCTCCCACCACTGGCCCACGTGGGGCCGTGAGCGAGTGGTCACCTACCTCTCCTTGCAGCGGGACCTCTACGCCTACCTCCACGACCAGACCCTGCGCCTGCTCAACCAGGGCCACTCGGGAATCGAGATCGCCGAGATGCTCGAGATGCCACCGGCGCTGAACGAGGCCTGGCACACCCACGGGTACTACGGCTCGGTCAGCCACAACGTGAAGGCCATCTACCAGCGCTACCTGGGCTGGTTCGACGGGAACCCGGCCCATCTCTGGCAGCATCCTCCCGAGGCCTCGGCCACCCGCTACGTGGAGTGCCTCGGCGGGGCCGCTGCCGTCGTGTCCATGGCCCACCGGTACATCGACGACGACGACCTACGCTTCGCCGCTGAGCTCTTGAACCATGTGGTCTTCGCCGACGAGTCCAACACCGAGGCCCGCTCGCTGCTCGCCGAGGTCTACGACACCCTCGGCTTCGGCGCCGAGAACGGGACCTGGCGGAACTTCTACCTGCAGGGCGCCTACGAGTTGCGTAACGACATCCAGCCCGCCGCGCTCGACTCCGCCGGCGCAGCCGACATGATCAGTGCGCTGTCGGTGGATCAGCTGTTCGACTCGGTGGCCATCCGGATCGACGGGCCGAGGGCGTGGGACCTCCACCTGGCTGTTGACTGGATATTCACCGACCTCGGGCACACCTACCGCACCGAGCTGGTGCACGGCGTCCTCGTCCAGGACGTCGACCCGGCCGGGGGAGCGGTTGACCTCACGGTGACCCTGACCAAGGTCGGTCTGTTGGGAGTTCTGGGCGGTGCCGGTCTGGTCGGCGTCCAGACCGAAGGCGACACCGGGGTGTTGGCATCGTTGCTCGGCGTCCTCGACCCGCCACGGCCCAGCTTTCCCATCGTCACCCCCTGAGCGGCTCCACGACGGCCGTAGCCGACCGGCCATCACCGCCAAAAGCGCGCCAGTTCGCCGGCTCGGACGTCCTCGTCGGCCTGGCGGACCCCCATGGCCATGGCCACAGGCACGCCTTTGGCGTCCATCAGCCCGGCGACATCCATCGGGTGATGGTCAGGAGTCCGGAAGAAGACCTCCGTACCGGTCGAGCGCAGCTCGGACAGCTCGTGGTCGAGATCACCGGGGGCCAGGGTCAACATGGCGTGGGGAAGCTCGGGGTCCCGGTAGAGCGACAGCACGAGGGCCTTGTCCGCCCCGGCCAGGAGGTCGAGGTGCACCGCCGTGCCGCCGACCCCGCCGTCCATGCACTTCCTCCCGACTACGACCTGGGGCGCGAAGATCCCGGGGACGGCGCTGCTGGCGGCAGCACCGTGGGCGAGGGTGGCCTCGCTCGAGCGGGTGATCACGCACCGTTCTCCGGAGAAGGCGTCGACGCAGGTCATCCACAGGGCCTCGGACTCCCACCGCTCACCGATCACGAGCGCGAGGTCGCGGGGCATCCTCTCGACGCCGGGAGTGACCGCGGCCAGTGCCGCATGGCCGATCAGTCGGACGGTATCGGGCTCAGCGTCGGTGGCGTTCATGTACAGATCGAGCGCGTGCTGCTGGGAGGGGGTGTCGACCTGGGTGGGGAAGAGCTTGCCGATGATGCCCGGGATCCGCGACAGGATCGCCGACTCCGAATAGAGGGAGCGGAGCCGGTCCCGAGCCAGCGTGGCGGCCACGATCGAACCGGCCGAGGTGCCCACCAGGCGATCGGCCCGGTCGACGACGACGCCATGGTCGGCCAAGGTCTTCAGGTAGCCCACCTGCCAGGCCAGGAAGTAGGTCCCCCCGCCACCCAGGCTCACGCCCCGTCGGATGCCGGCACCGTATCGGGCGCTGAACGAGTGGGGCAGGACTGGGTCCGGTGGGTCGGTGGAAGGTGCACGCCGCCTGAGGTGCATGGAGGAACTGTATCGACGTCACGCCGAGTGGCGCAGGGCCCCATGCCGGTTGCCCGGGTGGGGGACGACGTCGTACGGTGCGGAAGGGACGGGGCGAGGCGGAGAGCGAGTTCCCATGGGCAGCAACCAACACGACGCGCAACCCACACCGGACCACGCCATGGATCACGTCGTCCTCGTGATCTTCGAGAACCGGTCCTTTGACAGCCTCCTCGGCCATCTGTACACCCCTGAGGAGAACGCCGCCTTCGAGGGGGTGATCGGGAAGGGCCTGAAGAATCCGGTACCGGAGTGGGCCCTCCCCATCCCGGTCTCCGAGGAGGGCGCCGAGGCCGGCTTCGTCTACTACGAAGCGGCGGCCAACCTCGATACGCCCAACCCGGACCCCGGTGAGGAGTATCAGCACACCAACACGCAACTCTTCAACATCTTGGACCCCGGGAACCGCGCTCGACCGGCCCACAAGATGCCGACCACCAACGAACCCGAGCCTGGCCAGGCTCCGTGCATGGACGGCTTCGTGACCGACTACATCAGCAACTACGAAACCCTCCGACACGAATCTCCGACCTTCGACCAGTACCGCCAGATCATGCAGGGTCACACGCCGGCCCAGGTGCCGGTGCTGAGCGCCCTGGCCCGCGGCTTCGCCGTGTTCGACCACTGGTTCAGTGAGGTACCGTCCCAGACATTCCCCAACCGTTCGTTCTGGACGGCGGCCACGTCCTCGGGTCTGGTCGTCAACGGTCCCGCCAAGCGCTACTTCTTCGAGAACACGGCCGAGACGATCTTCGACCGGCTGGAAGAGCACGGTCGCACATGGAAGGTCTACGTGCTCGAGCCATGTCCGGTCTCGGTTACCGGCGCCATTCACTCGCCCCGGCTGCGGCGGTACTTCCACGACCGGTTCGTTCCCTTTGCCGAGTTCGAGCGCGACGCGCGGGCCGGGACCCTTCCCGACTTCGCCCTCATCGAACCCAACCTCTTGGCCGGGCACGCCGACTACCACCCCCCGTTCGGCGACGCCATGATCGAGGGGATGGACCTGCCCGTCGACTGGGGGTCGGCCATCTCATCGGGCGAACGCTTCCTGGCCCGCCTCTACGCCGCCATACGGGAGGCGCCCTCCGTCGCGTCGGTGGGAGCCGACGGAGTATCGAACGTCTGGAACACCACGCTGTTCATCGGTTGGGACGAGCCGGGGGGGACCTACGATCACGTCCCCCCGCCTCCAGTCCCGGCACCCGACGCTTCGGAAGGTCAGTTGGGCTTCTCCTTCGAGCGCTCCGGCTACCGGGTTCCCGCTGTTCTGGTGTCTCCCTGGGTGCCCGAGGGGTCCCTGGTGGGCGACGAGTACCGGCACACTTCGATGATCGCCACGTTGCGGAAGGTGTGGCGGCTCGGAGATGCCCCACTGACCAGTCGCGACGGCGCGGCCCGTACCTTCGAGCACCTGTTCTCGCTCGACGAGCCCCGGAATCCGAGCACTTGGCCGGACGTGCCGGTCGAGGGCGAAGCGGACACCGCCGCTCCGTTCACCTTCCGCTCGTCCCTCGGATCGCTGGGGCGGCATCTGGTCCACGGCATGTCCCATCTGTCCCGGGCGGCCGGTCACGACGTCGACCCCTCGCAGTTCGATCCCGACATCGAAGTTCCCCAACAGGTATTCGTGGACGCGGCGCGCGTGTTCGGTGGCCACTTCTTCACTCAGCTGGGACATCCGGATGAGCCCGGTTCAGACGTTCCTCCCGGGGTGCTGGCCCCGAGAAGCACTTCCGCTGAACGATGACCGGGACGCCGACGGCCGCCGGCCTCGATCCGGTGATCCTCCCTCTCGGTCGGGGCATGACGGCCGAGTTTGTCTACCCCGCCCCCGACGCGGTGGCGGTGACTATGTGTTTCCGCGGCCGACGCCTGTGGCACCACCAGATCACGCTCGACGGTGGGCAACGTCGGTTCAGGGTGCGGTTGGGAGTGATCCGTGTCGACCTCATGGTGATCAGCGACTTGTTTGCCGGAATCGTGGAATGGAGGTTGCGGGTGTACCGGCGTGCAGGGCTCGGTCGCCCCTGGGCCACGTGGCGAACCTGGGGTGAAGGTAGGGCCGGTCCCTTCGACCCCTCGGTCGGGATCATCGGGGAACAGAGTGCCGTCTACCCGCCGTCGGTACCCGACTCGGTCCACGGTGGGAGCCAGACCTGTACCGGTGTGATCCTGCGCCTTCATGTCGACGACGAGCCCAGGAAGCTGTGCCAGGTGGGGCACAAGGTGAAGGCCCGGATGTTCCCCGCGCCCTACCCACCGTTCGTCTTCAACGCCGTGGCTTGTGTGGGGGCGTTCGAGGAGGGTGGCCCCCAGCGGTACACCAATCCCCACTCGGTCTGGTTCAACGTCTTTCTCGGCTACTACCAACTGGACTGCTCGAGATCGTCCTGGAGCCGGCCCTTTGGATTCGAGGAGGCACGGGGCGCGAACTCACGCCCCTGCATCGAGGATCTCGTCCGGTTGGGGAAGTCCGACTGGAACTTCTTCTCCAACTGGGACTACGGGGTGCCCGAACAGGCCCTCGAGCGGTACTGCAATGTCGAACTCCGTGGCGACGACTTCGTCGACCACGGGCTGGTGGCCATCGCCGGGGGCAGCTGGCGCCGGGTCGATCTCCTCGGCGTCGAGGTGGCCAGCAGCTACGTCTCCGACCAGCCCGGAGCCGGGGAACTGGTCCGGAACACGCTGATCGCCCCGATCCTCCGGCGTGGGTTCGGGTTCCCGAACCCACAGCCCGATCGTCCGGTGAGCTTCATCCCCCAAAAGCTCGATGCCACGTTGCACATGGCCTACTACGCAGATGAGACCGAGTACCACACCCTCATCTTCGGTGGCACTGCGCACGCCGGTGCCGACCGGGACCTCTTGGACGCCGAGATCGAAGCGACCAAGGCCGTGATCACCGAACGGTACGCAGGGTTCGGCTTCTCGTAGTCGCCGGCCTGCCCGTAGTGGCCAGCCAGGTTCAGCCACCCAGTGTCGCCAACTGCTCCCTGACGGCCAAGAGGATCGGGGTGTCCAGCCCTTCGGTGCACCGGCCGTACCAGTGACCGAGCACCCGGCGGGCCTCGTCCATCCGGCCCACCCGCTGCAGCAGGTCGGCGTAGTCCGAGGCCGCCCGTACCCCTTGGACCGGGAAGCCGAACCGGTCGGCCAGTTCGAGCGCGGCGAGTTCGGTGGTGGCCGCCTTGGACCACGGGTGGGTCGGATCGTCCAGGTCGGCGGCCGTGCCTGCGGTCACTTGGTCGACGTACAGGCGGGCCTGTTGGCGCAGGAGCTCCGAGTCCCACCACGGCTGGCCGGTCTCGGTCGACAGCGCCAAGGCCATGTCCAGCACGGCCTGGGCCGTTGTCGGGTCACCGGCGGCATGAGCTGCCTCGGCCACCCGGGCCAGCACCGAGGTCCCGCCGCCCCGGCTACCCGCCTCATAGGCGGCCATTCCGGCCTCGAGAACCGCACCGAAGGCGTCCCGGTCGCCCCCACTGATGACTCGCTCCGCCGACGCCCAGACTCCGCTGATACCGGTCCAGAAGGCGAATCCCTGTCGCTCGGCGAGCTCACGGGCCTCCTCGGCCAAGCGGAGGGTCTCGGCCGCCTCGCCGCGCTCGCAGTGGCCGGTGGCGAGAAAGGCCAGGGCGTAGACCCGGTTGAAGGGTTCATCGAGCTGGTCGGCCAGGGTGACGGCAGCCAAGAGCTGGTCCAGGCCCCGGTCGAGGTGGCCGAGGGCCAGATGGCTCCAGCCGGCGAACACGTGGGCCGCCACCCCCTGATCGGTCCCGAACCGGTGGCCGAGGATCCGGTGGCGAGCGGGACGATAGGCGGCCAAGGCCCGTCCGGCCATGGCCAGCGACTGGTTGGCGTCTCCCTGAAAGATGCGGGCCAGGCTGAGTTGGACGGCCCCGAGTACTTCGAGGGTGTCGTCGTGGTGCTCGTCGGCGATGGCCAGCACCTGCTCGGCGAGCTCGGCGCCGAGGGCGATCTCCCCATGGTTGATGTAGAAGACCGACAACCCCCCGAGGGAGAGACCGGTACGGACGTCGTTGCCCAGGAGCTCGCACAGTTCGCGTGCCCGGTCGTAGGCGACGACCAGACCGGGGTCGGAGTAGCTCCGGGTGGCCAGGGAGGAGCCCAGTGCCAGTTGCATCTCGACTTCCAGCTCCCTTCCCTCGCTGACATCGTCAAGCTGGCGGGCAAGAGAGATCCCCCGTCGGAGGAAGGTGATGGCCTCCCGGTGTCCCGAGCCCTCGGCGGCCCGGGTGGCGGCCGACTGGTAGTGCACCACGGCCTCGTTCATCAGTCCGGCGGCCTCGAAGTGCCGGGCCACGACCTCGGGGGCTGCGGTGACGTCAAGCGACTGCTGAGCGTCGAGGACGCGGGCCACCCGCTCGTGAATGGTGCGCCTGCTCCGGCGGAGGAGCGACTCGTAGGCCACCTCCTGGATGAGGGCGTGCTTGAAGATGTACTCGCCCTGCTCGACGTTGTCGTGGAGGAGGAGTCCACTGTCCACGGCCCGGTCGAGGAGTCGGGCCAACAGCTCGGCGTCCATACCCGACACCTCGGCCAAGAGGTCGAATCGGAAGGTCCGCCCGAATACCGCAGCCACCTGGGCCACCGACTTGGCGGGGCCGAGCCCGTCCAGGCGGGCGAGGAGGGAGCCCTGGAGTGTGCTCGGGATCTCGAGGTCGCCGAGGGGCGCCTCGGTGTCCCAGGTCACCTCGCCGTTGACCAGGACCGCCGACTCGAGGACGGTCCTGCTCACCTCTTCGACGTAGAGGGGGATACCCCCCGCCGAGGTCACGATCCGTTCGACGACCTGGACCGGGAGGCCGGGGCCCAGACCGAGCGTGGCCACCAGGTCGCGGACATCGGAGTCCTCCAAGGGCCGGAGGGGGAGTGAAGTGACCACATCGGGTCGGCCCCACGGCTCGGTGAACTCGGTGCGCGCCGTCAAGAGCACGAGCATCGGCTCTTCTGGCACCCGGTCGAGCAGTCGTTCAAGGGCATCGAGCGTGGTCGGGTCGCACCAGTGGAGGTCTTCGACCAACAGCACGAGAGGACGCTGACGGCTCTGCCCGATAAGCCATTCCACGCCGACGTCGATCGTCCGCTCGAGTCGGAGTTCGCTGCTGATGGACATGACCGACGGGACGGCGATCCCGAGAAGGGAGCCGATGAGCGCATCGGCGTTGGGGAGGTCCACGCCGGCCTGGTCGAGGCCCACCCGGATTCGCTCGAGCTGCTGGGTCGGGTCGGGCTCGGACCGGAGCGCCAGTGTGTCCTCGATCATCTCCACCACGGGGCGCAGCACACTCATCCGAGTGAAGGAGGCACAGGAGGACTCGACCCAGCGGTGACGGTCCTCGGACACGAGGCCCCGAACCTCGAGGGCCAGGCGCGACTTGCCGACCCCGGGTTCGCCGGTGATCAGCACGGCCGAGCCCCGCCCGGCCTTGGCTCCCTCCCAGTGCGACTGTAGGAGCTCGAGTTCGTTATCTCGTCCGATGAGGGGGACGTGTCGGGCCGCCGTGACCTCGATCCGCGACCGGGCGTCCGTCGCACCGAGCACCCGGAAGGCCTCGACCGGCTCGGGCACCCCCCGAAGGCGCAACGGGCCGAGACCGACGACCTCGAATCGCCCCTCGGCCAGCGCGATGGTGGCCCCGCTGGCGATGACCGTGCCCGGCTCGGTCGCAGCCTGCAGCCGGGCCGAGACATTCAGGGTCTCGCCCACCGCCATGGTGGCTCGCCGATCGGCGCCACCGAGCATGCCGACGACGGCCTGACCGCTGTGTACGCCCACCCGCACGTCGAGGTGTTCGGGCTCGTTGAGGTCGGCCACGGCCTCGACGATCCCGAGCGCGGCGTTGACCGCGTGGATGGCGTCGTCGTCGTGGGCCTGGGGCCATCCGAACCGGAACAAGATCCCGTCGCCGCTGTAGCCCTCTACGTCACCACCGAAGCTCCGAGCGATGGCCACAGCCCGATGCTGGTAGGTCTGGATGAGCTCGCCGTACTCCTCGGTGTCCATCAGAGCGGAGAGCTCCGTTGACCCCACCAGGTCACAGAAGACCACCGTGATATGGCGCAGCTCCTTGTTGAACTCGATCCCAATCGACTCGTCGAGGATGGTCGACGACTCCTCGCCCACCGCCGCCCGCCCGCAGGCCGGGCAGAACTGGGCCCTGGCCGGGAGGGCCTCCACGCATCCGGCGCAGTAGCGGGTCGGGTTCATCGACCCGGTCCGGGAGAAGCCGCCGTGAGGTGGGCAGCCCGGAGGCACCGATTCATGGCCGTATGCACGAAGGGGGGCATGGACCCCACCCCGTCTCCGAGGAGTTCGCCGGCCACCCCCTCCACGCCGTCGAGGACGGCGTCCATGTCGTCTCCGGCCAACCGGGTGAAGACCCGGCCGGCGGGTTGTTTGCCGCAGAGGTTGGCACCGACGGGAAGGTAGGTACGCAGGGTGATCTGTCGAGCCATCCGGACCTGGGCCGTCGTCAACTGGGCCCGGTGGGTCACCGCGCCGAGCCGGTAGTACCCGAGATGGGAGGCCTCCTGTCGCCGGATCGGGTCGGTGACCGTCTCGACCAGCGCACGTTCGCCCAGCGCGTCGAGCTGCGCGCCCAGGCGTCGGTAGCAGTCGTAGGTCATGTGCTCGTGCATGGCCCCGCGGGACAGGTAGACCAGCTTGAGCACGTCATGGAGCCACCGGTTGGCAGCCAGGCGGCCAAAGGTGCGAAACGACGGCCGGACCGGCCGGGAGTCACCCTGGGGAGGCCCCGATGGTGGAGGATCGGAGGGCGGAGCCGCGACATCGAGCTCGATCCCCAGGGCGTCGAAAATCGAGGCGTGGGCCAGTTCGTGCCGCGACCAGACGTGGAGGAACCGGTGATCCACGGCGTCGAGCTCGGGGAGGAGGGCGGTGACCTCGGCCACGTTGCCGGTGACGGCCCGCTCCACCGCGGCGATATAGGCGAAGACCTCGCCGAACATCCGTTGCACGGGACCGGGATGATTGACCGAAAGGTCGACTGAGTCGATGCCGATGGGAGGGTCGCTCTCCAGACGCTCGACCCTCGTCACCAGCTCGTTGGATGGCACCGCTCTGCCTCCGGCGTTACCCGATGGGGACGCTCCGGAGTGTAGCGGCTGCGACTCAGAGTTGCTTGGGGGATCGGCATTGAACGCGGTCAGGATTCGACGTCGGCCACAGGCTCGATCTGGCCGGATATCGGCGATGAGATTGGCGGCGCCGACACGTCAGAGGTGCGTGGGGTAATCCTCTGGGTTGCGGTGCCGCGTGCCCGGGGTCCGTCGTAAAGGAAGGATTGACCATGGACGTCATGCCGAGAGTCGTGTCACGAGAAGAGTGGCTGGTCGAGCGCGATCAGTTGTTGGGCCTGGAGAAGGAGGCCACGCGGACACTCGATGCGCTGGCCGCACAACGACGCCGCCTGCCGATGGTCCCCTTCGACTCCGGCACGATGTTTGCCACTCCGACAGGAAAGCAGTCGCTGGTCGACCTGTTTGCCGGGCGGGAGCAGCTCGTGGTGTACCAGTTCATGGACAACGGGCCCGACGAGTTCTGTCCGGGGTGCACCTACTTCACCGACAATGTGGCCTACCTGGCGGGACTGACCCGACTCGGCGTGTCCTGGACGACGGTGTCGAACATGCCCCTCGACCAGATGCGGGCCTACTGGGCTGATCGGGGTTGGACCGTTCCGTACGCGTCGTCGGAGGGAACGACGTTCGCCGATGACTGCGGAGCCGGTGGGGGATTCATGCTCAGCGTGTTCCTTCGCGACGGTCACGATGTCTACCGGACGTACGCCACTACCCGCGAGGCGTGGACCGCCTGCTCTTCGTCAACAACGTCCTCGACCTCACCCCGTTCGGCCGCCAGGAAGACTGGGAGGACTCACCTCCGGGTTGGCCCCAACACCCCACCTACGGGTGAGTGGTCGGGCCCCGAACTGTCAGTGGGGAGCGGTGAGCCGGAGAGCGAAGAAGGACAGGATCTCGTCCCGGGCGGCCGTCGTCGGTTGACCGGCCTCGTCGATCAGGTGGGCCGTCACCACGCTGTGGGGAGTGCCGACCACCTGATCGAAGAACGGGGGAGTGTCGGGGTTGGCGGCACTGTCGGGGAGCACCGTGGGGACAAAGCGGTCCCCGAGGGCCTCGGCGTAGGCCGCAAAGCGCTGAGCGGTGCAGAACCGGTCACCGTCGAACCGATAGGCCCTGACGGTGAGGTCGTCCCGTTGCAGGCGGCTCCGCACCAGGCCGAGTTCGTCGGGGGAGATCTCGAGGCCGCCAGGGTCGTCCAACGGCAGTGCCGGTTGGCACAGGACCGGGGCGAGCACCGAGGGCTCCAGCATCATGGTGAGCGCGAAGTTGCCGGTGAAACACATGCCGATCGCGCCGACACCGGGGCCTCCGCACGCATCGTGGGCCATACGGGCCAGGGCCCGCAGCCAGTGGGTGACTGGGCTCGACCCGCCGGAGGCGAAGGCCCGGAACTCGGCGCTCACACAGGCCCGCTGGAGCACGGCCGTGCCCTCCTCGGCGCCGGGCACCGCTCCGTCGCGGCCGAAGAGCGAGGGTAGATAGACGGAGAATCCTGCGTCACGGACCCATCGGCTGAATCGGGCGACCTCGGGGCTGATGCCGGGCATTTCGGCCATCACGATGACCGCAGGGCCATCGCCGGCGATGTGCACGACTTTGGCGACACCGTTCTGCGTGACCACTCGGGCCTCGAAGTCGTCCAAGGGGTCGTCCTCGGTCAGGGGTTGCATGGTGACGCTCCCTTATCGGCCAATATATATGGACGATCGTTCGTATACATAGTGCAGTACTCTAGACGCCGTGCGCATTCTGATGGCGAGCCGGACCAACTTCGGGGCCACGGTCCAAAGGTGAACCAGGGTCCTCCGGTGTTCAACGAGACCGCGGTCGTGTCGCCACGGGACGGACGACGCGCCCGCGGCACCCGGAGTCGGCACGCCGTACTCGAACGGTCGGTCCAGCTCTCGTCCCAGTTCGGACTCGAAGGGCTCACCATCGGTGCACTGGCTTCGGATCTCGGCCTGTCTAAGAGCACCGTGCATGCCCTGTTCGGCTCAAAACAGGATCTCCAGCTGGCCACGATCGGCATGGCGCGGACCATGCTGATCGATCGGGTCATCGCCCCGTCGATGGCCCAGGACGAAGGCATGGCCCGACTCCGGGCCACGGGAAGGGCCTGGTCCGACTACCTCGAGGGTGACACCTTCGCGGGTGGCTGTTTCCTGTGTGCGGCATCAGCCGAGATGGACGGCCGACCCGGACCAGTTCGAGATGCGATCGCCGCAGTCATGCGCGAGTGGATCCGGTTCCTCCATACCAGTGTGGTGACGGCCCAGCGAGCGGGCCAGCTCGGCGCCGAGGTCGATGCCGATGAACTGGTATTTCGGCTCAATGCCCTGGGCATGGCGGCCAACTGGCAGCGGCAGCTGTTTGGCGATCTCACCGGCACCGAGGCCGCTCGCCACGGCTGGAGGGCCGAGCTGGATCGGTGGTCGGTGAGACAGCCATCCGAGGTCCATTGAGGGACCGATCGGCCTCAAGAAACCCACAGCTGCTCCTCAGTGTATTAATGCGCCTACGTTAACCAGCATGAACACCGGCGCCGGCCCTAGATCACCCTTTGCCGTCACAGTGATGGTCGCCCTCCTCGCGGTTCTCGTGGTAGCCGTCGTGGTCGTGTCGCCGGCGTCAGCCACGACCCCATCGGCCACGACCTCATCGACGCAGACGGCACCGACCACGACAGCGTCGTCTCCCACGGGATCCACGGCCACACCGACAACGCCTTCGCCGGCGGTGGCGTCACCGTCGGTTGCTGCCGAGCCGTCCACGGCAACGCCGGTGGTTCCCGGAGCCGACGCCGCTGGGACGGTGTGGCTTTGTCGCCCCGGGCTCAGCAACGACCCCTGCGCCGGCAACCTCAGTACGACCTTCGTAGGAGCGGCCAATCAGCGCCTCCAGATCAACGCCACCGTGCCCGGTAACAACAAGGCGTTCAACTGCTTCTACCTCTATCCGACAGCGAGCATGGAGTCCACCGTCAACTCCGATCTGACGGTGCAGCCGGCCGAGACGTCGGTGTCACAGTCCCAGACCGAGCCCTTCTCGCAAGACTGCAACGTCTGGGCGCCGATGTACCGTCAGATCACCGCGACCGCCCTCCTCTCCGGTCAAGCAACTGCAGCCGCCGGCGACATCGCCTACGCCAGTGTGCTCTCGGCGTGGACGGACTTCATCGCTCACTATGACAATGGTCGGCCGATTGTCTTCATCGCCCACTCCCAGGGATCGGTGAATCTCATCAAGTTGCTCCAGAGCCAGATCGACCCGAACCCCGCACTTCGCCGCCTCGTGGTGTCCGCCATCATCGCCGGAGGGAACGTGACGGTGCCTACCGGCCAGACGGTCGGCGCCACGTTCCAACACCTCCCCCTGTGCGGCAGTCTCTTCCAGACCGGGTGCATCATCGCCTACTCGTCGTTCCCGTCGGAGCCGCCGGCCGACTCGATGTTCGGTCGTCCAGGTCAGGGCATCAGCCTCAACTGGGGCCAGACCGCCACCACGGGCGTCCAGGTGGCCTGCGTGAACCCTGCCGCCCTCAGTGGTGGGACAGGAGAACTGCTGGCCGCCTTTCCCTTGGCCGCAGTGCTTCCGCTCCCCGGACAGCTGCTGCCCGCCCCAGCCGTCACCACCCCCTGGGTGGCGTATCCGGGCATGTACTCGGCCACCTGTGAGAGCAGCGACGGAGCGACGTGGCTACAGGTCACCCACAACGCACCGGCCGGTGACGCGAGACCGCTTCCGGCAGAGCCGTTCGGACCGACGTGGGGCTATCACCTCGATGATCTCAACCTTCCGCTCGGCAACCTGGTTTGGGATGTCCAGGTCCAAGAGTTCATCTACCGACTGTTTCATTGACGGTCACCGTTCGGACCGAGCCCGTCTGATCCGGTGGGGCGTTCACGCCCACAGTTCCGGCGTCCACGATCCGATCGCCGTTCGGGATCGACGTCGTCTTTTCGGCTGTCGTCGTAGCCGGCGTATGAGGAGCGACCGATCGGCATCGCGAAGAATTCGCTTGCATTGAGACTCTCGAGCGTCCAAACTCACCACGTCACGGCGTGAGTAACGGGGAGTAACTATGAAACTGCAGCGTCTCGTCCGGTTGGTTGGCGCGTCCAGCCTCGGAATCGCCGGGCTCGGGGCCGCCAGCCTGTTCGCCCCGACTGTCCTTGGTGGCATCGGCACGGCGGGGGCCACGGTCACGTGCACCGCAGCGGGGAGCACGGGCCTGACCGCCGCCCACATCGCCACGACCAACGAAGTGATCACGGGCTCGGTGGACGCCACCGGCTGCGACATCGGGATCTACGTGGGCTCGGGCATCACGGGTGTCCACATCGGTGGAGCCCCGCCGGCCAGCGCTACGACGGTGAGTGGGGCCAACGACACCGGAATTCTCGCCGAACAGACCAGCACGCTTCTGATCCAGAACGTCACCGCCCAGGGCAACGGCATCGCCCCCACCAAGGGTGTGGAGTCGTACGGCGGCATCGTCCTTGCCGGCGTGAGTACCTCCACGGTGACCAACAGCACAGTCATCAACAACGGTGGCGGCGGCATCTTCGTGAACGACGACGGGCCAGTCGACCCGGGGGCCCCGAACGCCGGGCCCGGGGCCGTGGTGCCCTCTAACGCGGTGACGGTGAGCCAGAACGTGATCAACGGCAACTACGGCTCCTGCGCCATCGTCTATGCCACCCACAACGCCACCGGTTCGATCTCCGGCGGGGTTATCTCTGGCAATGTGATCACCGGCCATCCCGGGGTGTTCAAGGCGAGCGGACCGGACCTCGGTGGCATTGTGGTGGCCGCGGCTTCGTTCCATGCCACCGTGAGCAATACCCAGGTCACGGGCAACGATGTGAGCGGGTCCTTCGAGGGCGGGATCATCGTGCACTCCCACGCTCCTCTGGACGTGGTGACGGGGACCTCGATCACCAACAACACGATCCACGACGGCAATAACTGGGGTAAGACCAACGGACCGCCCACGACCGCCGGCATCATCGTGGGCGTCGATCAGCTCCCACCGGCCAGCGCTCCCCAGATCACCTCGACCACGGTGTCCAACAACACCATCAGCGGCCAGTTCTACGGGCTCTGGATCAGTGGGGTCCCCGGCGTCGTGACGACCCCGGCCAACACCATCACTGTCCTCACCGGCGGCACGGCTATCTACACGACCCCTGTTCCTGGCACCGGCTACTGGCAGGCAGCCTCGGACGGTGGAGTCTTCAACTACGGGAGCGCAGGCTTCTACGGATCGGCCGGCAACATCAAGCTCAACAAGCCCATCGTCGGGATAGCGGCCACTCAGGATCAGGGCGGGTACTGGCTGGTGGCCTCCGACGGCGGCATCTTCAACTACGGTGACGCCGGCTACTTCGGTTCGACGGGCGGCATCACGCTCAACAAGCCTGTTGTCGGTATGGCCGCTACGCCCTACGTTCCGGGCGCCAACGGCGCACCGGCCGCACCGGCCGGTCTGGGCTATTGGCTGGTAGCCACCGACGGGGGCGTGTTCAACTTCGGCGACGCCGGGTTCTTCGGCTCGGCCGGAAATCTCAAGCTCAACAGCCCGATCGTGGGCATCGCCCCGACCCCTGACGGCAAGGGCTACTGGCTGGTGGCCTCCGACGGCGGCATCTTCACCTACGGTGACGCCACCTTCTACGGCTCGACCGGCGGGATCACGCTCAACAAGCCGGTGGTCGGGATGGCACCGACCCCCGACGGAAAGGGCTACTGGCTGGTGGCCTCCGACGGTGGCGTCTTCAACTTCGGTGACGCTGCCTTCTTCGGCTCCGCCGGCGGACTGAAGCTGAACAAGCCGGTGGTCGGGGTGACCTCGTCACCCGACGGCAAGGGGTACTCGCTGGTGGCCTCCGACGGGGGCATCTTCAACTACGGCGATGCCGGGTTCTTCGGGTCGGCTGGCAATCTGAAGCTGAACAAGCCGGTGGTCGGTATGGCGTCGGTGGGCATCACGACGTCAGGCTGAGGTCGCACCGCCACCGTCGCGGTAGCCGCCTCCTGTCGGTCGGGAACTTCCGCGCCGTGGCCCAGGTAGCCGTCATCCCCATGTTGGCGATCTTGCCCCCGATGCATTGGGGGTGGTAGCTCGGTGACCATGAACGAACCTGCAGAAGCTCCTCATGCCCCGGATTTCATTGCGCACGCCGTCGCCCATGTGCTGATCGGGATCGTGGTGGGGTCGCTCGTGAAGATGGTGTTCCGGCAAAAGGTGGTGGTGGCGCTGGTGGCGGCGGTCATCGCCTCGGCCGCCCATTACAACTTCGATGCACCCCTGGCGCGGAGACTGAGCGAGTTGGGCCTCTGACCGGTAGCTGACCTGGTGACGGGCTTCTGCGCTGGGCGTGCCGCCGGACACGGGGTCGGGGCACCGAGCTGTCCCTGATCGACCGAGACGGACGTTCGACGTTCGGTGGCTGCCGCCACGCGCGGGCACGGTGGGTCGAGAGCGGCTGAAGGGGATCGAACCCTCGTCATCAGTTTGGAAAACTGAGGCTCTACCATTGAGCTACAGCCGCGCGGTGTGTAGGCGTTGGCCCCACCGGTGGGACGGTACAGGTTAGCCCGGCCCCCAGAGCGGTTGGTCGACGGTGAAGCCGATGGGCGTCCCCCACTGGTTCCGGTAGGAGACCTCGTGGACGGGCCGCCGTGGGGCCACCCCCCATCGCCCGGTGGGGTACCCGAAGCTCACACAACAGGCCATGACCCACTGCTCGTCGGTCGGGACACCGAGGATCTCGAAGAGTTCGTCGGGGTGGAAGAACCCGAGGACCACGGTGAGTGAGCTACCCACCCCTTCGGCCCGGGCGGCCAGCTGGGCGCTCCAGACGGCGGGGAAGATCGACCCGCCGGTGGGGTCGGCCTGCACGAACCCGAAGAGGAACAAGGGCACCGTTTCGAAGTGGTCGGCTAGCCACTGGGCCGAGCGCTGGACCTTCACCATGGCGATGCTGTCGGGTGCCTCGGGATCGGCGGCGGCCGCCGCCAGGCGGTCGGCGTAGACCGAGGTCCAAAGCTCGCCGATCGAGTGGCGGTAGAGCGGGCCGATCCGACCGATGACCTCCCGGTCGTCGACCAGCAGAAAGCGCCAGTTCTGGGTGTTGCCCCCCGACGGCGCCCGGATGGCGGCGTCGAGGATCCGGGCCTGGACGTCCTCGGGGATCGGGTCAGGCTTCACCCTGCGCATGGCCCTGGTGGTGTACAGCGCCTCAGTGATGTCCACGGCAACCTCCCCTGGTCGAGCCGGGTGCCCGAAGGCACCGGCCCGATCACCGTAGTGCGGCCGGGTCGTGGCGACGGGTCCGGAGGGATGGCAACCCCTCACCGTCGGGGCCCGCCACGCCACGGTGCTATGACCGTGGGCATGGTGGCCTCACCCTCAGCTTCGGCATCCGAGCCCGTCCCGACCCCCGACGGTGGACATGGCGCGGGCGACCGGCCCCGGGCCCGGATGGAGCTGGTCACCGGGGCCATTGCCGCCGGCGGGGGCTGTGTGGCCCATGCCGAGGACGGGCGGGTGGTGTTCGTCCGCCATGCGCTGCCCGGTGAACGGGTGGTCGCAGAGGTCACCTCCGAGACCAGGTCGTTCCTACGGGCCGACGCCGTGGAGGTGCTCGCGCCGTCGCCCGACCGGGTCGATCCCCCCTGTCCGCTGGCCGGCCCCGGGCGGTGCGGAGGATGCGATTGGCAGCACGCCTCCCTCCCCGCCCAACGCCGGCTGAAGCAGTCCCTCGTTGCCGAGCAGCTGCGACGGCTGGCCGCCGTCGAGCATGAGGTCCTGGTCGAAGAGGTGCCGGGTGCCCGTGACGGACTCGGATGGCGCACCCGGGTGCGATTCGCCGTGGACCGTGCCGGGCACCCTGGACTCCACCGCCACCGCTCTCACGAGATCGAGCCGGTCGTCCACTGCCCGCTGGCCACCGACGCGGTCAATGGCGTCGGGGTGGGCGGGTCACTCTGGCGGGGAGCTCACCACGTGGAGGTGACTGCCCCGACAGGCGGGGGCTCCCCACTGGTCTCGGTGGAGACCGGTCGCCGGTCGCTCGCCGAGTCTCCGCGGGTCGAGGCGGGGTTGGTGGTGAACGGGAAGACCCGCCGGCGTCCAGATCGCGTGCACGTCCGGGTGGGGGAGCACCGCTTCGGGGTCAGCGCCGGCGTCTTCTGGCAGGTCCACCCGGGGGCGGCCGCCGTGCTTACCGAGTCCGTCCTGAGCGGCATCGACCCGAGGGAGGGTGAACGGGTGGCCGACCTCTACGCCGGCGCGGGGCTGTTCACCGTGCCACTGGCCGAGCGGGTGGGCCCCCGGGGCTCGGTGGTGGCCGTGGAACGGAGCGGACGGGCGTGTGCGGATGCCGTCCACAACGCCGAGGGCCTCTATCAGGTGACCATCGTCCGGGCCGAGGTCGACCCCGACCTGGTCGCCGACGGCCTGGACGCTCCCGACCTCGTGGTCCTCGACCCCTCCCGTGAAGGTGCCGGCCGGGCCGTCATGGGTGCCCTCGTCTCCCTCCGCCCCAACCCCCGGGCCATCGCCTATGTCTCCTGTGATCCGGCCTCGTTTGCCCGGGACCTCCGAGTCGTGCTGGACGCGGGATGGACCATGGATTCGTTGCGGGCCTTCGACCTGTTCCCCATGACCGAGCACGTCGAGCTGGTGGCTATTCTTCGGCCCCCTGATGGGACAAACGGGTCCTGACCTGGAAGTTTGGAGCAGCGCTGCTACTCTCAGCCCGTGCGTGGACGAGGAGCGGTTCTGGCGGCGGTGGCCGTGGTGGGGTTGATGGCGGCCAGCTGCTCGAGCGAGTCCACCGCATCGGGCCCGACGACGACGCGGCCGCCCCAGCCGGCCGGGGCGCACCCGTCACCGATCTCGGTCGAGGTGTGCGCCGAGGATGCCAAGAGCGACATCCACTCGGCCCTGGGTGAGCAGGCCACCGTGTCGCATCCGACCTGGGTGGACCACCTCTACCAGTGCCGCTACACGTATCCCTCGGGGGCCTCGATGCAGCTGTCGGTGAAGGAGCTGTCCAGCTGGTCCGAGACCAAGCAGTACTTCAACGGCCTGGCCGCCCGGCTGGGGAAGCAACGAGACCTGCCCGGATTGGGTCAGGGTGCGTTCCAGACCACCGACGGCTCGGTGGTGGTGCGCAAGGACTGGAAGGTGCTCTTGGTGGACACCACGGGCCTGCCGGCCCAGTTCGGGGTGCCACCGACGAGCTCGGGTGACGTGGCCGTGACCGTGGGCGACGTCATCCTCGGCTGCTGGGCCGGGGACTGACCGCCGCCTCGGTGGCGCGGTGCCTCAGTAGACGGCCTTACCGGTGGCCGAGATGGTCTGCACCGAACCGAGGCACATCTCGTCCGAGGAGCCGTCACCCCAGGTCACGAAGCGGGGAGGGAGCTTGCGCAGCTGAGGGAGCTCCTGGCGCAGGGTGGGGTCGTAGGTGCAGGTGACGCCGATGGTGTCACCTGGCTGGGTGAGGACCGGTGTCTTCAGGGTGTACGACCGTTGGTAGTCGAAGTTGTAGTTGGTCACGTTGAGCAGCGTCTTCGCCCCCGGTGTGCCCGGATTGAGGACGATCTTCATGCCCCGTCCGAGGAGGTGCATGTGGACGCCCAGGCGGACGATCTCGCGGCCGCCCTGTACGGGCCAGTTGCATGAGGTGGTGTCCCCCGCCGGTGGTTCGGTCATGCTGCGGTCGCAGAACCGCTCCAAGAAGTCGACGAAGCCCACCTGGCTGGCCCCGAACCGCTGGCCCAGGTCGACCAGGGAGGCCGATCGGGTGCACAGCGGGCCGGTGACGCCGGTCGGGCAGGGGATGTCGGGCGGTGCGGGCATCAGCTCGAGCGAGAGGGGCTTGAGTGCGGTCGTCGACGGCACGGTGTGCAAGGTCAGCTTGGCGCTCACCGGCTTGTCGCCCCGGAGCAGGTTGTAGTGGATCTGCATGATGACCATGCTCCCGGCCGGGAACTTGACCCCGGTCCCGGTGGGGAGGATGTCCTCGCCGTGACCGGGCGCCCAGGCCGTGAGCCACGGGGTCTGGGAGATCTGGGCCAGCCCGGTCCCCGGCAGGGCCGTCTCGCCGAAACAGGTCCAGCCCTTGGCATCGGTGTCGGCGGCCTTGGCTGCGGCTACCTCGTCCGGCGGCACCAGGAACAAGATGGCGTGGTGGACCTCGGGGCTGTTCGGGTAGAACTGGCTGGAGACGATGAACGAGTTGGTGGTGACGTGGGGGTCCACCAGGGTGCAGTGGTAGTCGTCGGTTCCCCCCGACGGGGCGTGGGGGGTATACGACGCCCCCACCATGCTGATGTTGGTGACCGGCGGTGCCGACGCACCCGCCGTCGTCGCCAATGCTCCGATTCCCACCGTCGAGACGGCCAGAATCCCCACCAGTACAAGACGCATCCCCCGAAACGGCATGGGGGGAGCATAACCGGGCCGGCCAGGAGGTGTCGGCTTCCCTGACAGAAGATCAGCTGGCCCTCCTGGTCACCACCCACCCCTTAGGGCGAGACGGTCACCGAGGCGCTGAACGAGACGGTGTGCCCGCCGTAGGGGGTGGTCACGTCGAACCGCCAGGTGCCCGCGGTGAGCACCACCACCTCGCTGAAGTGCCCGGGGCTCACGGTGAGCTGGCGCAGCAGGTGGGGAGTACCGCCGACCCGAGCGGCTGTCACCACGGGGGCGACGGTGGCGAGGTCGGCCGGGTCGCCCGAGAAGATGACATGGAACTGGTTGACCCCGACCCGCCCCGGGGACAGATAGGTCTCCGCCGAGCCGCCCCGGGGGAGGGCGTGGGTGGCGATGGACGGCAGGTCGGGCAGGAGGGACTGACCCCGGGCCGGGGAGATGAGTTGGCTGACCACGGTGAGCCCGGCGAACAGGACGACCGGGAGGGCCACCGAGAGCACGAGGCCCCGCCGGCCCGACAGGACCCGGGGAGGTTCGACACCGGCGGGCCCCGATCGACCCACCCGGGTCAGCCGCAGGCTGTTCAGGACCACGATGACACTGGAGAGTCCCATGGCGACGGCGGCCACCAGCGGGTCCAGCAGGCCGAAGGCGGCCAGCGGGAGGGCCGACACGTTGTAGCCCATGGCCCACCCGAAGTTCTGCACGATCACCGCATAGGTGGAGCCGGCCACGCCCACCGCCGCCGGCACGCCGTGCAGGTCGTTCCCGAGCAGGGCCACGTCGCTGTTGGCCAGTGCCGCTTCCGATCCGCTGCCGATGGCGCACCCGACGTCTGCCGCGGCCAGGGCCGGGGCGTCGTTCACGCCGTCGCCGACCATCATGAGCTGGCCGGACCCGGTGCGTAGGTCGCCCACCGCCCCCATCTTGTCGGCGGGGCTGAGGCCGCTGCGTGCGTCGGCGATCCCGACGGCCGCAGCCACGCTCTGCACCGCGGGCGCGCTGTCCCCACTCAGGATGACCGAGGACAGGCCCATGGTGTCCAGATGGGCGACGGCGGGCACGGCTTCGGGCCGCAGCGGTGTGGTCAGGGCGATGGCGCCGATGGTCTCTCCGTCCCTGTCCACGACGACCACGGTCTCCCCTCGTTCGTAGCGTTCGAGGATCCCGGCCTGCAGGGTGGCGGGGAGCTCGGCCGGGACCAGCCGGCCCACCCGGACCCTTCGGCCGGCGACGGTGCCGGTCACGCCCACGCCGGGCAGCGACCGGGCCTCCGAGGCCGAGGGTGGCGTCTCCCCCGGGGCCCGGGTCAGCCGCCCGGCCGCCGTGGTGATGGCCACGGCGATGGGATGGTCGCTCTCCGCCTCGACGGCGGCGGCCAGGGCCAGTACCGTCCCGGCGCGGACGTCGGGTACGGCGCGCACCGAGGTCACCACGGCATGGCGCTCGGTCAGCGTGCCGGTCTTGTCGAAGACCACCCGGTCCACCTTGGCCAACCGCTCGAGCACGTCGCCGTTGCGGATGAAGATGCCGAGGGCCGCGGCCCGGCCGCAGCCGACCATCATGGCCACGGGGGCGGCGAGGCCCATGGCGCAGGGACACGCCACCAACAGCACGGCCAGGGCGGAGAGGACGGCTTGGCCCGCGTTGCCCACCACCAGCCACCAGGCCAGAAAGGTCAGGGCCGCGCCGGCCAGGACGGCGGGGACGAACACGCTGCTGATCCGGTCGGCCAGGCGCTGCAAGGGGGCCTTGTCCCGCTGGGCGTCGTCCACCAGGCGCTGCAGTCGGGCGAGCACCGACTCGGCGGCCACGGCATCGACCCGGACGACCAGGGCCCCCTCGCCGTTCCGTGTCCCCCCGGTGACCGAGTCTGTCGGACCACGATCGACGGGCAGCGGCTCGCCGGTCAGCATCGACTCGTCCACCGGGGACCAGCCCGCCACCACCGTCCCGTCCAGGGGAATGGCCTCGCCGGGTCGCACCCTCACCAGCGCTCCGACCGGGACGCTCTCGGGTGCCACCAACTCGCCGGTGTCGTCCTCGGTCCCGTCCACCACCCGGGCCGAGGGCGGCCGCAGCGAGAGGAGCGAGTGCATGGCGAGGGAGGCCCGGGCCCGGGCCCGGGCCTCGATGGCCCGTCCGGTCACCAAGATGGCCACGATCAGCGGGGCCATCACGCCGTGGAGGCGGGCGGCGAAGGCCCCACTCCCCCCGAGGTGTACGTGGCGGCCACCGAGGGCGATGGCCTCGACGGCGCTCACCGACAGCGCGGCCAGCGTTCCGAGGGCGATCAGGGTGTCCATGCTCGTGGCCCCGTGGCGGAGCAGCCGCGCACTGTCCCGGAGGAAGGGCCAGCCGCCGGCGAACTCGACCACGATGGCCAGGATGAGGACGATCCATCCGGCGGTGGCCGACTCCGGTGCGGCCAGGGCCACGACCAGTGCGGCCAGGGCCAGGGGCCAGGAGATCGCTGCCCGCACCAGCCAGTGGTCGGGGTCGTCACCGGCTCGATCAGAACCGGAGTCGCCCACCGGGGCGGCGCTGTAGCCCACATCGGCCACGGCCCGACACAGCTCCTCGGTGTCGAGGCGGGCCGGGTCGTAGGAGACGAAGGCCCGGGTCGTGGCCAGGTTGACCGAGGCACTGGCCACGGCCGGCAGTTTGCCCAGCGTCTTTTGGATCCTGGTGGCGCACGCACTGCAGTGCATGCCGCCGAGCTCGAGCTCGGCGGTGGCCAGGGCCAGCTCGTCGGTCGCCACCGCGGGCGCAGCCACAGGGGGCGCGGTGGACATGGTGGGTGCGGTGCTCCTAACCCACGGGGGTCGCCGAGTAGCCCGCCTCGGCGATGGTGGCACCGAGGTCATCGGGGCCGATCTGGGTGGGGTCATAGGAGACGACAGCCCGCGCCGAGCCGAGGTCCACCGAGGCCGAAGCCACGCCGGACTGCTCACTGAGGGACTCCTCGATCAGGGCCACGCACGCCCCGCAGTGCATGCCCTCCACGTCGAACTCGAGCGTGGACAGGGCAACCGGGGAGGCCTGCGGGCCGCCCACGGCGGGGTCGGTGGGTTCGGGGACAGAAGACGGTGCGGTCGAGGTCACCGCCACAGCGTAATTCTTCGGCCCGGCCGAGGAAGCACCGCCCGCCGGCTACCCGAGCCCGACCGGGATGCGGTCACCCGTCGACCAGTCGCTGGAACTCCTCGTCGGGCACCCCGGCGGCCTGTTTGTCGGCCAGGTCCTCCAGCCACGTGCGGGCCGGGTCGCTGTCCAGGGACTCGACCAGCTGACGGGGTATGGCCCGCATCACATAGTCGGGAGGCATGGTCGGCTCCCGGCGGTCCCGTCGGGCCAAGGCCTGCGGCGATGAGCGGGGCCCACTTGGCCTCCTTGGCCGCCGCCGCCGCCTCGTCCCGCTCGACGAACTCGGGCAGCACCTCGGCGCCGAACAGCTCGAGCGACTCCATGATGTCCTCGTGCCGGTTGTGGCCGGCCTGCATGACGAAGATGAGCTGGTCGACCCCGGCCTCCTCGTAGCGGCGCAGAAACTGGCGCAGTTGGTCCGGCGTGCCCACCGCGCCCCGCAAGCCGGTCTGATCACCGGCGGCCGCCTTGGCCCCGAGGGTCTGGTGGCGGGCGGCGAGGGCGGCTTCGGGCGAGTACCCCATCGCCCCCCGCCGGGCCAGGAACTCTGACCACACGTCGGTGGTGGCCGGGACGTGGTCGCCGAACACGTAGTAGTGGGCCAGGGAGTAGCCGAAGAAGTTCGCCCCTTCCAACCCCCGGGCGAGGGCCTCCTCCTCGGTCCGTGCGCACATCATCGGGGTGACGCAGGCCACCTGGGGGTTGACCGAGAGACCGACCGGGACACACCGCTCCGACAGCACGGCCTCATAGTCCGCCACCCACTGTCGGGCGTCCTCGGGCTCGACGAAGGCGAAGCTGAGGGCCCCGATCCCCTTCTCGGCCGCCAGGAGGATGGTGTCCCGCCGGCTGCAGGCCACCCACAGCGGCGGGTGCGGCTTCTGTACGGGTTTGGGGACGACGTTGCGCGGCGGCATGGTCACGTAGGTGCCCTCCACGCCACCGAACGGGGTCTCGGTCATACATCGGATGGCCACCTCGAGGCCCTCCAGCCACGCCGCCCGCTTGGTGTCCCGGTCGACGCCGAACCCGCCCAGCTCCGCCTCGGAGGACGACTCGCCCGACCCGAACTCGACGCGACCGCCGGACACGAGGTCGAGCATGGCGATGCGCTCGGCGATCCGGGCCGGGTGGTTGTAGCGCGGCGCGGTCTGGACCACCCCATGACCGATCCGCATCCTCGAGGTGCGCTGGCTGGCCGCAGCCAAGAAGACCTCGGGTGCGCTGGAGTGGGAGTACTCCTCGAGGAAGTGGTGCTCCACCTCCCAGAGGTACTGCACCCCGACCCGGTCGGCCAACTCGATCTGATCGAGGGCGTCGGTGATGAGCTGCTGCTCGCTGCCCTCGGCCCAGGGTCGGGGCAGTTGATGCTCGTAGAAGATGCCGAACTTCATGGTCCGCCCTTTCGTCGGCCGACGGGGGAGTGGATCGGGAGCTCCCCGCTCAGCCGAGGGCCAAGGGGGCCAGCGGTTCGCTCAAGGTTCCGTCCTCGCCCCGGACCACCGAGCCGAGCGAGAGCATCTCTTCGACCAGGTCGTCGGCGTCCTTGCGGCCCGATACGGCGTCGTCGATCTCACCCATGGTGAAGCGCAGATTGTCCTGCCGGCGTAGCAGGAGGGAGTCCGAGAGGGCCCGGTCCCACAACCGCCGGATCATCTCGTTCCCGTCGTGGCGGCGTCCTCCGCTGCCCACCCAGGTCCGGTCCCGCATCTCGGACAGTGCGGTGCGGAGGTAGGCGACGTGGGGTGTCTCGTCGGCCCGGATGTAGGAGACCAGTGTGGCGGCCGCCCCCTCCCCGGCCACGAGCTCCTGGTCGCCGAGCACCTCTTCGGCCCACCGGAACCCGTGGAACGCGGAGATCTCGATCAACAGCAGGCCGATCATCCTGGCGACCACCATCTCCAGGGTGTAATCGATGTCGTCGGGGAGGGCCCGCTGCTCGATGGCCACCCGGCGGAGGGCCTCGAGTTCGTCGGCCGACTTCGGGCGACGGTCGATGCCCATCCGGTTGAGCAACCGGGCCGTCTGGTCTTCGGTCACCGGGTGCTCGAAGGCGATGTCCCGGGCCACGAACCACATGCGGTCGTGTCCGGCCTCCTCGCCGAAGCCGGCTTCGTCCCGGGCGTGGGCCTCGAAGAGCCCTTTGCCGATGTGGTCGATAGCGGTGCCGGCGATGTCCTCGTCGAAGGCGGCGTTGAAGTCGGGGATGGGGAGGTGGCGGAGCATGGCCCCGAAGCCCTCCACCGTCCCGATCCGGGTCAGGGAACTGATGATGGGTTCGGGCGCCCCCGAGGCGATGAGCAGCTTGGACTGGGCCACATTGGGAAAGTTCTCAGGCCAGGTGTCGAGGGGGACGTCGAGGATCGGCGTGGCGAACTGGGCCACCCGCTGCTCCTCCCAGGCCTCGATGGCCGGCCACCGGTTCTTGGTGCGCGGGGAGACGTACCGGCCCTGGTCGTCGAAGCCCCCGTGGCAGCGCACCTCCCCGGCGAAGAGCGGTTCGGCGATGACATGGTCGGCCAGCAGCTCACCGGGCGTGAAGTCGGTCTGGGCTGTCGTCACCGTGTCGTCATCGCCTCACCCGTCTGCTCGCCACCCGGACCCTCGTCATCTCGGGCCCCGCCCGGACGACCTACCTCGAGGTCCCGGCGTCTCCGAGTGTAGGGGAGGTCCCGGGGGCCGGGCTCGGCTACCCGATGGAGACGGCGCCGACCGACCCGGACACGAACTCGACCGCCGCGGCCTGGCCGAGGGGCCGGGCCATGAGGAAACCCTGGCCGGTGAGACACCCCAGCTCGACGAGGTGGTGGAGCTGGCTCTGGTGTTCGATCCCTTCGGCGATGACCTCGAGGCCCAGGGTCCCGGCCAGTCCGAGGATGGCCGTGACGAGGGCCATGCTCTCCTCGTCACGTCGGGCCAGAGGCTCGATGAAGGACCGGTCGATCTTGAGCACGTCCACCGGGAAGCGCTGCAGGTGGCTGAGGGATGAGTACCCGGTGCCGAAGTCGTCGACGGCGATCCGGATGCCGAGGGCCCGGAGGTCGAACAGGGCCTGGGTGGCCCGCACCGGGTCCTCCATGAGGACGCTCTCGGTGACCTCCAACATGAGCTGGCGGGGATCGATGGTGCTGAGGGCGAGGGCCGTCTGGACCTCTTCGATGAGGTGCGGTGAGGTCAGCTGGCGTCGGGACACGTTCACCGACAAGGTGAGGGCGTGGCCGGACTCGGCACCCCAGGCGGCCAACTGCTCGCACGCCTCGACGAGGACCCACCGGCCCAGGGGCACGATGAATCCGGTCTCCTCGGCGATGGGGATGAAACGCAGCGGCTCCACTTCGCCGAGCCGGGGATGGTTCCAACGCACCAGGGCCTCGAAGCCCTGGAGTCGTTGGTCGACGAGCGAGACGATGGGCTGGTACTCGAGGAAGAACTCCGAGCGCCCGAGGGCCCACCGGAAGCCGTTGGTGAGGTCGAGCCGCTCGAGCATCCGCGAGCGCATCGAGGTCCGGAAGACCTCGACCCGGTTCTTGCCCGTCTCCTTGGCCTCGTACATGGCCGAGTCGGCCTCGGACAGGAGCTGCTCGGTGGTCTTGCCCGGCTCCCCGTAGGCCACGCCCACGCTGATGGACAGGTCGATCTGGTTCCCCTCGAAGTCCGGGGCGTCCCGGAGGACCGAGACGATGCGGTGGGCGAAGTCCACGGCGGCTTCGGGGAGACCCACGTCGACCATGAGTACGGCGAACTCGTCTCCACCCAGGCGGGCCACGGTGTCACCGGGCCGGACGATGGAGGTCAACAGCCGGCTGGCCCGGACGAGGACGCTGTCCCCCACGTGGTGGCCCAGGGTGTCGTTCACCGTCTTGAACCCGTCGAGGTCCCCGAAACAGAGGGCCACCGTACGTCCGGTGCGCTGGCAGGCGGCCAGGGCCTGTTCGACCCGGTCGTGGAGGAGGGCCCTGTTGGCCAGGCCGGTCAGCTCGTCGTGGAAGGCCAGGTGTCGCAGCTCTGACTCGAGGGCTTCGCGCTGGCGCAGGGAGGCCTCGAGGGCGCGGGCGTGGACCTCGATCTCGTTGGTCTGACCGGTGATGGTACCGATGAGCCACATCATCCTCAGGTAGATGAGGGCGAACACGGCGATGCAGATGCCGGCCATGACCGATACGTTGACCGGCGCTCCGAGGGCGCTGGCCACGAGCAGGGTGCTCGGGGGGATGAAGCCGGCGAACGCCACCCAGGGGACACGGTGGCGGCCGTCGTTCTCCCGGAGGTAGATGTTGGGAGCCTGGCGGGGCACCGGGGCCACCGCCTCGGCCGTCGCGGGGTGGAGGGCCGAGGCGCCGATCAGCACATAGGACAAGAGGAACAGGGCGTTCACGGGACTGGTGCCCGAGTAATGGTCGTGCAGGACCACGAGGTCGTAGATCAGGTCGGCGGCCAGCAGCGTCACGAGGGAGGCGGCCAAGAGCTTGTGCTGCGGTCCGATGGAACGCCCGAACAGCAGGGCCCGGAAGACGATGAACACCAACAGCACGTCCATGACCGGGTAGGCCACGGTGACCAGCTTCCCGTCGGTGGCCATCGTCGTGTTGGCCAGATAGGCGTGCATGACGAACTGCCACCAAAAGGTGAGGCCGGCGATGGCCATGATGGCGGCGTCGGCGTTGTCCTCCCGCTGGGCCGACCGCCCCGGGGTGCGGGTCAGGCGCAGTAGGCCGACGAAGATGATCGGGTAGCCGAGCAGGTAGAGGGCATCGCCGACCGAGGGGAGTGGCACGGCACGGTGGAGGATCACCCCGTAGCCGAACTGGACGGCGTCGCCCAAGGAGAAGCACAGGGTCCCGAGGGCCAGGAGGTACCAGCTGAGGCGGTCCTGGGGACGGTGGAGGAGGGTGCCGATCAGGATGGCGGCCACTGAACCCATGCCGATGGCCAGGTACACCGCGTCGCGACCCTCGGGCCCCGGGACCGCGAAGTAGCCCGCAGTCACGACCACACCCGTGATGACCCAGTACTTCCAGGCGTTGCGCCTCATGCCCCTCGCTTCAGCTGGCCCGATCCACTTCTATCGGCTCCGAAGGCCCTTGGATTGAGCGTTCTGTGCAGGCAAATGTCACCGTTTCCCATCCGGGGTGCTCCGAGGCGGTGAGCCGCGGGGGTTCTGGGACGTCGAGTTCGATTCACGCTGGGCTCCTCGGGTGGGCGCTACGGTTGCCCCGTGGCGACCATCGTCGAGAAAAGCCGGATCCTCAGCTTGTTGGGCGGTGAGTTCGCCGCCGTCTCTGAACTCGTCTCCGGCCTCAGCGATGCGGAGTGGCACACCGAGTCCTGTCTGCCCGGATGGACCGTCCACGACGTCCTCGGCCACATGATCGGGACCGAGCTCATGTTGACGGGTGATCCGGCTCCTAAGGCCGACGTCTCCCACCTCGACCACATGAAGAACCCGGTGGCCACGGCCAACGAGATCTGGGTGGAGTCCATGCGACCGCTGTCGGCCGCCGAGATGGTGTCGCGGTGGAACGGGGTCACCGCCGAGCGCCTGGCCACCTTGGAAGCCATGACCCAATCGGAGTTCGACGCGCCGTCATGGACCCCAGTCGGGAACGATGAAACCTACGGGCGGTTCATGCGGATCCGCCACTACGACTGTTACATGCACGAACAGGACATCCGCCTGGCCCTAGGACGCCCGGGACGAGGTGATCCCGAGGACGTCTCGTCCTGCCTCGAGGAGGTGGCGACGGGCCTCGGGTACATCGTCGGGCGCCGGGCCGGAATGCCCGAAGGAGCTCGTGTCCGGATCCATCTCACCGGGGATGTGGAGCGGACCTTCTTCGTTCAGGTGGAGGGGCGGGCGGCGGTCGTCGATGCGCTGGACGGGCCGGTGACCGTCGGAGTCGAGCTGCCCGTCGGGCGGTTCCTTCGTTTGACCGGGGGACGGGACGACGGCCCGTTAGCACCGTTCGAGGTCCACCTCACCGGCGACGTGGACCTGGCCGGACGGCTGGTCGAGAACCTCGCCTTCACCATCTGAGCGGACCCTTCATGAAGGACCGCGCCTGGACCGCTCTGGCCGCCACGACCACTTGGATCCAATCTGAGGGCTCGGTGGTTCGGCCCCGACCTCAGTCGCGGCCCTGGGCGGCTTGTTCGAGGAGGGCGGAACCGCTCAGCCGGTAGCCGATCCACTCGTCGAGCGGCTCGGCACCGAGCGAACGGTAGAAGCGGATGGCGTTCTCGTTCCAGTCCAGCACCGACCACTCCACCCGGGCGTACCCGGCGCGTTCGGCGATGGCCGCCAGTTCGGCGACGAGTGCGCGGCCCACGCCCCCCGATCGGGATCCGGGGCGGACGTAGAGATCCTCCAGATGGATGCCGTGGCGCCCGGTCCACGTGGAGAAGGTGAGGAACCAGATGGCCATGCCCACCACGCTTCCCTCCTCGTCGGCCACATGGGCGAACACGGTGGGAGAGGGCCCGAAGAGGGCGTCGTGGAGCTGGACGGCGGCGATCTCGACGGACCCGGGCGACCGTTCGAACTCGGCCAGTTCGTGGATGAGCTCCACGAGGGTGTCGACGTCGTCGGGATGAGCAGGCCGGATCATCGGTGCAGGTTAGCCAGGGCCGACCCCACCGGCGCCGGCCTCAGGGTACGAGGAGCACCCGCCCGAAGGCCTGGCGGCTCTCGATGTAGGCATGGGCCTCGCCGGCCTCCTCCAGGCTGAACGTGCGGTCCACCTCCACCCGCAGCGTTCCTGCTGCGATGTCCTCCAGGTGTCCGGCGATCATGGCGTGGGCCCGCCCGCCGAGAAAGAGCTCCGCCCCGAGGAAGTAACCCACCAGGGTCTGGTTGTTTCCCCGCATGGTGGCGATGTCGAGATCGCTCGGTCCCTCCCGGCCGGCATCGCCAAAGGTGACGCACCGGCCCCGGTAGGCCAGGCATAGCAGGCTCTTTTGGAGGTTCGAGCCACCCACCGAGTCCACGATCACGTCGGCACCCCGCCCGTCGGTGGCCTGGCGGACGGCGTCGACGAAATCGACCTCGGCGTAGTTGATCCCGACGTCGAGCCCGAAAGGGACGAGGCGCTCGAGCCGCTCAGCACTGGAGGCCGTAGCCAGGACCCGGGCCCCGGCCCGAGCCGCCAACTGGATGGCAGCGATGCCCACGCCGCTGGCTCCGGCGTGGATGAGGGCCGTCTCGCCCGGCTGCAGCCGTCCGAACTCGAAGAGGCTGTCGTCTGCCGTGCCGAAGGGGACGGGCACACAGGCAGCCTCCTGGGTGGGGACGCCATCGGGGATGACCCAGCAGAAGGCCTCGCCGACCGCCCGTAACTCGGCGTGGGACCCGTCGAGGCCCACCGTCACCACCCGATCCCCCTCGTTGACGCCGGTGACCAGGGGACCGGTGGCGACCACCGTGCCAGCGCACTGGTAGCCGACGATGTGGGGGACGGCTGTCAGCTCCCCGCCCAGACGGTTGAGGGTGTCTCCGCCCTCGATGCTCACCGCCTCCACCTGGACCATGACCTCGGCGTCCCCGAGGACCGGGTCAGGGACCTCCTCGTAGCGGAAGACCTCGGGACCACCCGTCTCGTAGTACACGGCTGCTTTCATGATCCCTCCTTGGTGAGCGGCCGACACGTCCGTCGACGGCAGGGACACCTTACGCAGGCCCGGGGTGGCGAGCGCCTGACCAGGATCAGCGCGGGCGGCAAAGCCTAACCTTGATCCTCTACCAGACCGTTAGGGATAGGCGTCGACCGGGGTTGGTGGGCCCTCGCTGGCGCCCGCCCATGACGTCATCTGGGCAACCGGAAGGAGGAGTGCTCCTGGGGTTCGATGCGAGTAGTTCCTTCGGTAGCCACGTCGGGGTCGCCCGCGGACCGGTCGACGGTGTCAGAGGCTGTGCCGAAGGGGCGTCAAACCGGCATCCCGGTTCCCGCGAGAAGCCCACGCCAGGGCGTTCGGCGATGGCAACCTGTGTGGTCAAGTCCCAGCGCTGACCAGCCGATGAAAGTGGGTATGGAGCCCCCGATCCGCGCGGAGTCAGACCGAGGAGGCGGTGCGTTCGGGTCTGTCTCCCTGGACGGCACCGCCCTCCTCGAGGATCCCGACGAGGACAGCCCGATCGACGCATCGGCGGAAGTCGACGCTCCGGTCAGCCTGGACGCACCGGTCAGCCTGGACGCACCGGTCAGCCTGGACGCACCGGTCAGCCTGGACGCACCGGTCAGCCTGGACGCACCGGTCAGTGCGGAACGGATCGAGCTCGGCCGAGCCCTACTGGCCCGGGCCGACGAGGTCGGTCAGATGGTGAACGATCAGTTCGCCGTGGACCTCCGGGGCAATGCCTACGTGACCGCCCGGCTGGGCACCGAGCTCATCGGCCGTTGGTTGGCCACCGACCGGGCCGCCTCCGACGAGGACGAGGCGGTGCTGGCCCAGCAGGGTGAGCAGGCCATCTTGGAGGACGCCGTCCTGGCCAGCGTGGCCAAGGCCTACTTCGCCTGGCGCGACATCACCATCGCCGTGCTGAAAGAGGAGGGCTACCGGCTGGGGGTGAGCGAGCGCCTGTTGACCCTTGCCACCAACGTGGTCCGGTTCAGCTGTGACGGCAGCATGGTGCGCATCATCCGCCAGTTCGATGACACCCGGCGCTCCCTCCAACAGAAATTGAACGACGAACAGGCCCGATTGGCCCACCGGGCCCTGCACGACCAACTGACCGGCCTGCCCAATCGGGCCCTGTTGGCCGACCGGCTCCGCCAGGCGGCGGCCTCCCAGGAGCGACGGGGGAGCGGGGCCGTCCTCCTCTACTTGGACCTCGACAACTTCAAGGCCATCAACGACCGGTTCGGCCATCCGGCCGGCGACTGCCTGTTGGTGGCCGTGGCCGACCGGCTGCAGGCCCTGGCCCGGGCCGGTGACACCGTGGCCCGACTGGGTGGCGACGAGTTCGTCGTCCTGGCCAGCGATCTCACCGACCCCGAGGGTGCGGCGCGCTCATTGGCCGAGCGCATCCACCTGGCCATGCGGGAGGCGGTGCCGGTGGGCGAGCGACAGCTGCACACCTCGGTGAGCATCGGCATCACCTCGGTCCACCCCGACTCGGACCCCGAAGTGGTCCTGGCCCAGGCCGATGCGGCCATGTACCAGGCCAAGCGGGGTGGCCCGGCTCGCTACGAGGCCTTCAACCCGGTCATCGGCGAGGACAAGCGCCGCAGCAGCCAACTGGCCCACGAGCTCCGGGGGGCCTTCGAGCGCCACCAGCTCACGCTTCATTATCAGCCGGTCTTCACCTTCAGCGGGGAGGTGGTCGGCATGGAGGCGCTCCTGCGCTGGGAACATCCTGAGCTCGGCTCGGTGGCGCCCGACGAGTTCGTCCCCTTGCTGGAGCGCAGCCGGGAGATCGTCCCGGTGGGCCGATGGGTCCTCCATGAGGCCACCCGGCAGTGTCGAACCTGGCAGTCCGAGGGCCACCGTGAACTCACGGTGTCGGTCAACATCTCCTCCCGCCAGCTCCAGGACCCCGATTTTGCCGACGACGTGCGCCACGCCCTCACGCTGGCCGACCTGCCCCCAAGGTACCTGGTACTCGAGGTCACCGAGTCGGCGTTGGTCACCGACACCGTGCGGGTCCGTCAGGTGATGCAACAGGTGCGGGACCTCGGCGTCCACATCGCCCTCGACGATTTCGGAACCGGGTACTCGTCCCTGCTCTACCTGAAAGGACTCCCGATCGACCGCCTGAAGGTGGATCGGAGCTTCGTCTCGGGTCTGGGCTCGGCGGGCCAGGATCCGACCATCATCGCCACGGTGGTGGATCTGGCCCACAAACTGGGACTGCGGGTGGTGGCCGAGGGCGTGGAGACCGAAGCCGAGCTGGCCGCGGTGGGGGAGATGGGGTGCGACGAGGTCCAGGGCTTCCTGCTGGGCCGACCGGGACCGGCCGGCGCCCTCCCGGCCGTGCGGCGGGAGTTCAGCGAGTCCTGAGGCATGGGGTGGGGCGCGGTCGGCTCAGGCCTCTCAGACCTGGGCCGGGATGGCCTGTTGGCCGTCCATCATGTCGGCCATCACCATGGTGATGAACCCGTCGGCCTCTTCGGTCATGCCCCCGGCGACCCCACCGTAGATAGCCCCTGACGCCGGTGCCTCGTCGGCGTGCTCGACGGCATAGGCCACCGCCTCGGCCAGGTCGGTGGCGAAGGTAGCGGCCAGACCGTCCTGGGTCTGGGGCCGGGTCACCGCCATGTGGAGGGCGTTCGGGTACTGCTGCCCGTTGAAGCGCCATCCCCGGCCCCGCATGAAGTCGTTCACGTGGTAGATGTCGAACTCGTCGGAGGTGAAGCTGAACAGGAAGGTCGGGTTCCCGAGGATCCGGAGCTCGGGGTGGGACCGCACCGCGTCTTGCATGGTGGCGGCGGTCTCGAAGATCTGCTTGGCGTAGCGGCGGTAGCCCTCCCGGCCCAGCTGGACGAGTGACGCCCAGGTGGCGGCGATCAGCCCCCCCGATCGCGATCCGTCCATGCCCGGTGAGCAGTACTTGCCCCCACTCCAGTCGGTGAGGAAGAAGTACTGGGCGTTGCGCAGGGCCTTGTCCCGGAAGGTGAGGACCGAGGTGCCCTTCAGGGCGTAGCCGTACTTGTGGGTGTCGGCCGAGATGGAGGTCACCCCGGGGATGCGGTAGTCGAAGACCGGGATGTCGTAGCCGAGCTCCTGGCCGAAGGGGAGGATGAATCCCCCGAGGCAGCTGTCCACGTGCAGCCCGACCCCGTGGGCCAGGGCGATGTCCGACAGGGCGTCGATGGGATCGATGGTGCCGTAGCCGTAGTTGCACGCCGAGCCCACGATGGCCACGGTCTGATCGTCGATGTGGGCATCGACCCACGCCGTGTCCACCTGGGTGGTGACCGGATCCACCGGCGCCACCTTGAGTTCGATCCCGAACAGGTGGCAAGCCTTGTCGAAGGCGGGGTGGGCCGTCTCGGGCTTGATCACGTTGGCGTGGCGGACGCCCCGTTGCTGGGCGCCGTACTCGCGGTAGGCCAGCATGGCGTGGGAGATGGAACCGGTGCCGCCGCTCGACAACAGGCCGGCCGGCTCGGTGTCGGTCACCGCCTCGCCGTGGAGGAGATCGAGGGTCATGGCGATGATCTCGGCCTCGAACTTGGTGGCACTCGGACACAGGTCCCGCTGGAGGGCGTTCACGTGGGCGAAGCGGCCGAACGCCTCGTTCAGGAACTCGTAGTGCTCGTGGTCACCGCAGTACATGGTGCCCGAGCACTTGCCCGTCTCCCACGAGGCGTCCTCTTCGGTGGCCATGGTGTGGAGGGTCTCGAGGATCTCGGCCCGCGGGGTTCCCTGTTCGGGAAGGGTGCGATGCACGGCGAAGCGGCCTTCGTAGGGGAACGAACTCATGGGACTGCCTCCTTGGCTGGCGGGATCACGCGCCCTCCGTTCCGATCACGGCCGGCGTGACCGGTTCACGCTCCCCGGGGGTGCATGTTGGCTGCACGGTACACGGCATCGATGACCGTCATGTTCGCCACGGCGTCGGCCGGTGGGGTGAGGACCGGGCCGCCCCGCAGGACGGCGTCGCAGAACGCATCGAGCTGGTAGGCGTAGGTCGGGCGCCGTGAGGTGAACTCGTGCCGTCGGGTCCCCCCCGAGCGCACGCTCAGCCAGCTGAGGGTTTGGGGGGCGATCGGATTCATGACCCGCATCTCCCCGCGTGTTCCCCTCACCCGGGCCGCCACCCGGAGGAGGGACGACGACCACATGGAGCAGTGGACGGTGGCGGTATGGCCACCGGGGAACACGAGATCGGCGTCCATGGCCCGGTCGATGCCGTCGGTATACAAGGTGGCCCGGGCCGAGACGACGGTCGGCTCCCCCCTCCCGAGGAAGCGGGCCCAGTGCACCACATAGGCGCCCATGTCCATCATGGCCCCGCCGGCCAGCTCGGCCTGGTAGCGGATGTCGGACTTCTTCGGGATCGGTGCGCACAGCCACGCCTCGATGTGGCGGAGCTCCCCCAGCTCCCCGCCGTCCACGATCTCGCCCATCCGTCTGGCCAGCGGGTGGTAGCGGTAGTGGAAGGCCTCCATGACCACCAGCCCCTCACGCTCAGCGGCCCGGTCGGCCGCCGCTCGCACCTCCTTCGCCTCGGCCGCGTTGGCCGTGAAGGGCTTTTCGCACAGGACGTGCTTGCCGGCGGCCAGGGCGCGCAGGGTCCACTCGGCGTGGAGCGAGTTGGGCAGCGGGATGTAGACGGCGTCGATGTCGGGATCGGTGACCACGGCGTCGTAGCTGTCCTTCACCAGCGGGATGTGGTGCCGGGTGGCGAAGTCGACTCCTCGGCGGAGGTGGCGGGCGGCCACGGCGTCCACACTGGCTTCAGGGTGCTTCCGGGCCGGTCGGATGAGCGCTGCCGGGGCGATCCGGGCGGCCCCGAGGACTCCGAATCGGACTGCGCTGGCCGGCATGGGGCGGACCTTCCTGGATGGATCGAACTGATTCGGAGGATATCGTCGCGCTTGTGCCCGTGCCTCTTCCCGACGAGTCGACGGAGAACCGGCAGCCACCCGACGAGGCCGAGGTCCTCGGCCTCAGTCAGGGGCTCCTCGGCGTGGTGACGCCCGACGGCGGGCTCACCACGCTGCAGCGACTGCTGATCGTGGCGGTGGTGTCGGCCATGACCGGCTTCTCCCCCGATCTGAACGCCGAGCCGATCCCGCCGGAGGCCTTCGCTGAGCGCCTGGCCCGTCGGTCCCTCGGCTTTCGGACCCGCATCGTCCAGATGGTGATCCTCTATGTCCTGGTCCTCCAACCCATCCCGCTCGCCGTGGTGGACCGGGTGGAGCGATTCGCCCGCCAGGCGGGCGTGGACGAGGGGATGCTCTCGGTGGCCCACGAGTTCGCTACCGGGAGCCTGAGCCTCGCCGCCATGGACTTCGAGCGCAACGGCTACGCCTCCACCTGGAAGTCCGAGGACGAGGAGCTCCTCCATGTCTCCTCCCACGTGAGCGGCGCGTGGGAGGCGGTGGCCGACGACCCCGAGCTCGCCCGTCGCTGGCAGGAACTGGAGCTGCTTCCCGAAGGCACGCTCGGCCGCCGCGTATCCGACTTCTACCGAGCCCGCGGCTTCACCTATCCGGGAACCCCGGAGTCGGCCCCGCCTTTCTTGGCCCAGCACGACTGGGTGCACGTGATGGCCGACTACGGCACCACCGTGGAGTCCGAGCTCGAGGTGTTCGCCTTCATCGCCCGGGCCAACGACGACATGCGGGCCTTCTCACTGCTGGCCATGGTGGTCTCGTTGTTCGAGACGGCGTATCTGCCCACCGGGGCCGGTCTGTTCCAGGCCGACGCCGGCCACCTGTCCCAGGCCGGGGTGGCCACCCGGCTGGGGGATGCCATGCGCAGGGGGGCGTTGTGCAGCGGGAGCATCGACTTCCTCCGCATCGACTGGTTCTCGCTCGCCCATCTGCCCGTCGACGAGGTCCGAGCCCACTTCGGTGTGGTCGAGAAGTCCGAGATGGCGGTCTCCCAGGGCTCGGTGGGCCCATGGCAGCCGGGCGGGATCAGCCCCTTCCAGTGGGAGGCGGGCCAGGCCCTGGCCACGAGCAACGGCCGTCCCTACGACGCCTTCGGGGCGAGCTGTGAGCCCCCCTCCCGCAGTGGGGTGGCCTCGAGGGCGCAGTGAGTCATCCCGTCAACGGGTCCCTCCTCCTCCCGCACGGGCCCGGGCGGGTTGCGGATCCCGACCGCGGCGGTGATCCCGCCCAGCACGCACCAGGACCCGGCAATGAGCACGGCGCGCTGGAAGCCGTGGGCCAGCTCGTGGGGGTGGAGGTAGCTGAGGCCGGTGATACCGCCGAGGGCAGGCAGGATGGCGACGGCGATGAGGCTGCCGAGGCGGGCCACGTCGTTGTTCACCGCCGAGGCCAGGCCGGCGTGGCTCGGGGAGACGGAGTTGAGTGCCGTCGAGGTGAGGGGGGCGACCGTGGTGGCCAGTCCCAGGGCCAGGACCAGCACCGCCGGGAGGACCGACGTCACATAGGAGCCGTCGGGGGCTCGGCTCAACAGGACGAGGCCGCCGCCCACCACGACCGGGCCCACGCTCATCTGGAGTCGGGGCCCGATCACCGTGGCCAGTCGGCCCGAGCGGGCCGACAGGGCCAGCATCACGACGGTGATGGGCAGCAGGGCCAGCCCGGACTCGAGGGGCGAGTAGCCGTCGGCCACCTGGAGCACCACCGGGAGGAGGAAGAGGACCCCACCCAGGCCGGCGTAGACCACGAAGGTCACGGCGTTGGTCACGGCGAACTGGCGGTTGGCGAACAGGCCGAGGGGGAGCATGGGATTGGCGTTGCGCGACTCGACCACGGCGAACGCCCCGGCACCCAGTACGCCCACGGCCAGCGAGGCCAGCACCGGGCCCGACGTCCATCCC
This sequence comes from uncultured Acidimicrobiaceae bacterium, assembly GCA_963845485.1. Taxonomy (GTDB): domain Bacteria; phylum Actinomycetota; class Acidimicrobiia; order Acidimicrobiales; family RAAP-2; genus Bog-756. Next base: position 103,029 of record CAWJSI010000015.1, read on the forward strand.
CGGGAGGGCCCTTCGATGAGGGCGTAGGCCGTGGCGGCGAGCGATGCCGTGGCCAGCACCGCGCCCCCCACGTCGATACTCCCGCCCGCGGTCGGGTCACGCGACTCGGGCACGTGGCGGGCCGACACGGCGAGCACCAGCACCCCGAGGGGGATGTTGATGAGGAAGATCCACCGCCACGAGGCCGCGCTGATCAGGTAGCCGCCCACCAGGGGCCCGGCGGCCGTGGCCACACCACCGAGGCCCGACCAGGCCCCGATGGCCTCACTGCGGTCGTCGGTGGCGAAGGACGCCTCCAAGATGGCCAGGCTGCCCGGGGTGAGGAGGGCCCCGCCGACCCCTTGGAGGACACGGAGCACGATGAGCTCGGTGGAACCGGTGGCCAGAGCGCAGGCCGCCGAGGCCAGGGCGAACCAGGCCACCCCGACCATGAATACCCGTCGGCGTCCGAATCGGTCGCCGAGTGACCCACCGAGCAACAGGAGGGAGGCCAGGGTGAGGGTGTAGCCGGTGACCACCCACTGGAGGGTGCCCAGGGTGGCGTGGAAGTCGCGGCCGAGGGTGGGCAGGGCGATGCCGATCACCGTGGCGTCGATGGCCGCCATGCCCGATCCGAGCACGGTGGCGGTGATGACCCACCGGCCGGCGGGGGAGTGGTAGGCCAACCCGTCGGCGGGGGGCCGGCCCCCCGGTGCGTCGGGGACGTCGGGCGTCCCGGGGTTCATCGTCACCCCGACACCGTCCCACAGCCTGGAGGGTCGGCACGCCGACGGGTTCAGCCCACGGCCCAATGTGTCGATGAGGAGTGATGGGGTCAGGTTCGGGTCGCGGTGCCACCTGGCGGGGCTGGGCGGACCGGGGTGAGGCCGACGTCCGCCCGGTGACGAGCGCACGACTGTCGTCGTCGGCCCGTCCGGCGAACCGGCTCTTCCCCAAGACCCGCTCGTGGTTCGCCCTCGATGCACCGCTCGAGTTGCTCAGCCCCCTCTCCGTGCTGAGGGTGCTGTTTGCCCTGGCCACGGTGGCATGGCCCGTCATCGGCTTCACCACGAGCCACGTCCGGATCGGGGGGGTGACGGTGGTCTGCGGGGTCACCGCCGCCCTATGGGTGTACCTCCTCTCCGTGCGGAAGGTCGACGCGGCGATGAGCGGCGTGTTGGCGGCGTGGTGGACGGCCGGGGTGGGGGTGCTCGTCTGGTGCTGCCACGGCACCGGGCCGAGTCCGGCCTTGGTCCTGTTCTTGGTGCCCATGGTCGTATTCGTGGCCCTGTTCTTGGGAAACCGGGCCGTGGTCGTGGCCCTGATCGGTTCGATGGCCGCCGTCGGGACGGCATCGGCCGTCTCGGTCGGGGTGGGCCGTGCCCTCCTCGTCACCGGGCTCGGTGTCCTGGCCCTGTCCACGGCGCCGGCCGCAGTGGCGGTGCTCGGTCGGTCGGCCCGGCGCCATGACACCGTGGACCCCGACACCGGCCTGCCCAACGGGTTCGGCGTGGCCCAACGGCTGGCCGACCGGGGGTGCACGACGTTCGTGGTGGCAGCGGTGGTCCTCGACGGCATCGGGACGGCCCGCGAGGCGCTCGGCTACCAGGTGGGTTCCGAACTCCTGCGGCGGGCGGTCGAAGACCTCGGCCAGGTGCTTCCCTCCGAGTCACTCATCGGCCGGGTCGGGGGTGACGAGTTGGTGGTGACCATGCCCCTCGCCCCCGAGGAGACCGGGCCGGGGCCAGCAGTGACCGGTACCCGAGCGGTAGGCGAGGACCTGGCCGACGAGCTGGTGCGCACCATCAGCGCCGGCCGCTACCTGGTGGGCGAGATCGAGGTCACGCTACGGGCCCACGTGGGACTGTCGACGGCCCCCTCGGACGGATCCGACGTCGCCGAACTGGTGCGTCGGGCCTCACTCAGCGCCCAACGGGCGGTGGAGCGCGGCGTCCCCGTCCTGACGTGGGACGAGAACCAAGGAGCGCTCACCCCCGAAGACCTGGCCCTCCTCGGGGACCTCCGCCTCGCCCCGGAGCGCAACGAGCTCCGGCTGGCCTTCCAGCCCCAGGTGGTCCCGGCCGGGGGCCGGACCCGGTCGGTAGAGGCGCTCCTCCGCTGGAACAGCCCGGTGCACGGGACGGTGTCACCGGGTCGCTTCGTCCCGCTGGCCGAGCGGACCGGACTCATCGACCGGCTGACCCGGTGGGCGATGCTCGAGGCCCTCGATGCCCAGGTCCGCTGGCGGGAGGTGGGACTCGAACTGCCCGTGTCGGTCAACGTATCGCCGAAGAGCCTGCCCGTACCCGACCTCGCCCGGTGGATCATCGGGGAGCTCGACGTACGTGGCCTGCCTGCCTCGGCCCTGACCGTGGAGGTCACCGAGACGGCGGTGTCCGATCCGGAGCTGGCCGCCGAGGTCCTCCGTCCGCTCTACGACCACGGCATCCGCATTTCGATCGACGACTTCGGCACCGGCTTCACCTCCCTCGCCGCCCTGCCGGCGCTGCCCCTCGACGAGCTGAAGGTGGACCAGTGCTTCGTCATGCGCTCCACCACCTCACCGGCCGACCTCGCCATCGTCCGCACGGTGGCCGAGCTCGGTCACCGTCTGGGCCTCGACGTGGTGGCCGAGGGGGTCGAGACGGCGGCCATCGCCGCGCTCCTCGGTGAGTTGGGCATCGACCTGTTGCAGGGCTACCACTTCGCCCGGCCGCTGCCCGAGGACGAGCTGGTCCGCTTCGTCCGCACCACGGGGGGCGTCGACGCCGGCGGGGAGCTGGCCTCCGGCGTGGCTCGGGCCACGCCGACCCGGGGGCATGTGGCCCGGATGGTCACCCGGACTCCCGAGGACACCGCGGAGCGGAGCGGCTCCCCCTCGGGGGTCTGAGCGAACGGTCGGACCGGACCTCGGCCCGACGAGGCCGAACCGGTCGCCGGCTCCGTAGTCGCCGGGGCCGGCCCGGGATCGAGGCGTTCAGGGCCGGCGGGCGTTGGGCATGAGGTCACCGGTGCCCCACTGGCCGAGGAGGTTCAGCTGCACGTGGTCGCCGGTGGCCTCGACGATCCGGTTCCCGCCCACATAGATGGCCGTGTGGTACACGGTCGTCCAGTCCGTCTGGCTGGTGCCCCAGAACACGAGGTCCCCGGCCCGGAGATCGGTCATCGAAACGACGGTACCGGCTGTGTGGTACTGGTCATCGGACACCCGGGCGAAGGTGGTTCCTGACGTGTGGCTCCACGAGGCGAGGGCCAGTCCCGAGCAGTCGTAGCCGACCGGCCCGTTCCCACCCCAGATGTAGGGCTTGCCCAGCTGTTGGAAGGCGAACTGCACGGCCTGATCGCCAGGGGTCACCGGTGAGAAGAGCAGCGCTTGGGACGGGGGGTTGGACGAGGCGGCATCGCCGAACGCCGAGGCCGTCCCGTTCTGCTGGACCACCCAGTAGCCCTGGCCGGAACGGGTGGGGACCAGCCGCTCGACGGGATCGCCGGGAGTGGATGCGGTCGACCCGTAGAAGGCGGCATCCCCGAAGGTGAACACCCCGCCGTCGGAGGCCACCAGCCAGTACCCCTTGCCGTCGGGGGTGGCGGCCATGCCCACGATGGGCCGGTTGAGGACGATGTTGCCCGTCGACCCGTAGAAGGCGGCATCCCCGAAGGTGAACACCCCGCCGTCGGAGGCCACCAGCCAGTAGCCCTTGCCGTCGGGGGTGGCGGCCATGCCCACGATGGGCCGGTTGAGGACGATGTTGCCCGTCGACCCGTAGAAGGCGGCATCCCCGAAGGTGAACACCCCGCCGTCGGAGGCCACCAGCCAGTAGCCCTTGCCGTCGGGGGTGGGGGCGAGGGCGACGATGGGCCGGTTGAGGTGGATGTTGCCGGTGGAGCCGAAGAAGTGGGCGTCTCCGTAACTGAACACACCCCCGTCGGATGCGACCATCCAGTACCCCTGCTGGTCTCCGGTGGCCGTCACGCCCACCAGCGGACGGTTGAGGGGTGACGCCGGTGAGCCGTACGAGGGGACGCCAAATCCGTAGAGCGAGCCGGCCGGTGTGGCCAGCCAGAAGTTGTCCGACGCCGCGGGTCCGACCGAGTGTCCGGCCGCCGCCCCGGCTACACCGGTCGTCGGCCCCAGGGTGCACATCGGGGCCAGGGCCAGGGTGACCAGCCCGGTCAGGGACGCGGCCAGCCGTCTACTCCATCGCTTGTGCATGCTGTTGCCCCTCGTCGACGCGCCGCGTTGCCTGCTCAACGCTCTAGGTGACGATAATCCCACGAAGAGTGGCTATACGCAAGACGTCGAGGTAAGGAGTTCGGGTGCCTGTACGGGGAGGTAGGTCGCCAGCCCGCCGGGGCCCTGCCAGACTCGAGGTCACGTCCGACAATCGATTCCGAAGGGGTGCAGCGTGCTCGAGTTCCAAGGCAAGGTCGCCGTGGTGACAGGGGCGGGTAGCGGGATCGGTCGGGCGCTCGCCTGTGGGTTCGCCCGCCAGGGCATGGCTGTCGCCCTGGCCGACCTGGACGAGGGCGCCCTGGCCGCTACGGCGGAGCTGATCGGTGAGCACACGGAGTCGCTCGAGACGCTGACCCAGGTGTGTGATGTGAGCCAGGCGCCCGACGTCGGGGCGTTGGCCGATGCCGTCTACGGGCGGTGGGGCCACGCTGATGTGTTGTGCAACAACGCCGGCGTCTTCGTGGGCGGTCTGATCTGGGACCGGCCCGTCGAGGACTTCGAGTTCGTCTTCGGGGCCAATCTGTGGGGCATCCTCCACGGGATCCGGGCCTTCGTCCCCCGGATGATGGCCCAGGACACCGAGGGCCACATCGTCAACACCGCGTCGGTGGCCGGCCTGCTGGGTGCCCCCTTCGAATCGCCCTACGCCATCTCCAAATTCGCCGCCTTCGCCGCCACCGAGTCACTGGCTCATGATCTGGCCGCGGCGGGCTCGAAGCTCAAGGCGTCGGTGCTCTGCCCGGGGATGATAAAGACCAACATCCTCGATTCCGAGTCGCACCGGCCCGAGCGCCTCGCCGCCCCCGTCACCGACGACCAGAAGGTCATCGCCGACTTCCTCGGTGACGCAGTGGACCGGGGCATGGATCCCGACGAGGTGGCCGACAAGGTGATCGCCGCGCTTCGGTCCGACCGGTTCCTCATCCTGACCCACGACGCCTATCCCCAGCTGCTGGTGGACCGCGTCGCCGCCCTCGTCGAAGGACGGCTCCCGGCTGTGCCCGACTTCCCCTGAGGGTTGCCGGCCGGGTACCCGTGGGTGAGGTCCCGATCAGGCCGTGGTGGCGATGCCCCCGTCGACGGGGATGATGGCCCCCGTCAGATAGGCCCCTGCCCTCGAGGCCAAGAAGATGGCCACGCCGGCCATGTCGTCGGGTCGCCCGATGCGTTTGAGGGGCGCACTCTCGGCGATCTGCTCGCCGAACGATTCGAGGGTGGCGGCCATCATCTTGGACTCGAAGGGTCCCGGGGCCACCGCGTTGACCGTGATGGTCGGGGCCAGACGCTTGGCCAGATGCCGGGTCAACTGGTGCACGGCGGCTTTCGAAGCCGAGTACGAGTAGGACTCGAGTACGGGAACATGGATGCCGTCGATGGAGCCGATGTTGATGACCCGGGCCGGCTCCTCGGCGGTGGCATCCGCCTGGAGCAGCGGCAACAAGAACTTCGTGGTGTGGAAGATGCCCTGGACGTTGAGGTTGAGGACGCGGTCCCACGAGGCGGTGTCGTGCTCGACCAACGGTGCACCCCAGGTGGCCCCGGCGTTGTTGACCAGGACGTCTACCCGAGGGGTTTCGCCGGCGACCTGATCGGCGAACCGTCGGGCCCCCTCCTCGGTGGACAGGTCGGCAGCGAGCCCGGTGCAGACGCCGAAGGCGGCGAGTTCGGCCACGGTGGCCTCGACGGCTTGGGCCTTGCGGGAGGCCACGATGACCCGGGCCCCAGCAGCCACGAAGCCGCCGGCGATCATCCGGCCGATGCCGCGGGTGCCCCCGGTCACCACGACGGTCTTTCCGGCCACGGTGAAGAGCTGGTCCGGCGGGGTGGGCGCCGAAGGCGGGGAGGTATCGGGAGGGCTCATGGGAGGGGACGGTAGTGCAACCGGGCCACCTTCCGACGAGGGGGGCGTCGCCGTGCCGACGACCTCATCTGCTGGTCCAAGGCACTGCCGCGGTCGGTGCTATCGCTCACCGTGGACCCCGTCGACCAGTTGTTAGGGTTCCTGCGGACACGGGAGGATGAGCATGCACCTGGCCTTGACCGACGAACAGCAGACGTTACAGGAGGAACTCCGCGGCTACTTCGCCCGCCTGGCGGAGGAGAGTGCCCGCACCGAGGACCCCGAGCCGTCCTACACCCGGGTGATCCGGCAGATGGGCCATGACGGCTGGCTGGGTATCGGGTGGCCTCCGGAGTTCGGAGGACAGGGGCGGGGTCCCATCGACCAGATGATCTTCGTCGAGGAGTCCCACTGGGCCGGGGTGCCGCTTCCGCTCCTCACCCTCAACAGCGTGGGGCCGACGTTGATGACGCTCGGCACCGACGAACAGAAAGAACGGATCCTCCCGGGCATCCTCCGTGGCGAGGTGCACTTCTCGATCGGCTACACCGAGCCGACGGCCGGTACCGACCTGGCCTCGTTGCGCACGCGTGCCGTGCGGGACGGGGACGAGTACGTGATCACGGGCGAGAAGCTGTACACCAGCGCCATCCAGTACGCCGATTATGTGTGGCTGGCCGCCCGCACCGACCCGGACGCGCCCAAGCACAAAGGGCTCTCGGTGTTCATCGTGCCCGTCGACTCACCGGGGTTCAGTTGGACGCCCCTTCGCACCGTGGCCGGTGAGTTCACCAGCGCCACCTTCTACGACGAGGTCCGGGTCCCAGTGGACAATCTGGTAGGCGGAGAGAACCAGGGATGGAAGCTGATCACCAACCAGCTCAACCACGAGCGGGTGGCCCTCTGTCCGGTGTCGGGGATCCTCCGCAGCATCGCCGACGTTGCCGCCTGGGCCCGGGAGGAGAAACTGGCCGACGGCAGCCGGGTCATCGACCGCCAGTGGGTGCAGGTCCACCTGGCCCGCGTCGAGGCCCGGGCCGAGCTGCTCAAGTTGCTCAACTGGAAGGTGGCCTGGGCGGCCGACAAGGGACTCAACCCGGCCGATGCCTCGGCCACCAAGGTCTTCGGCACCGAGTTCGCCCTAGAGGCGTACCGTCTGCTGCTCGAGGTGGTGGGCCAGGCCGGCTATCTGCCCGAGGGATCGCCGGGTGCCGTACTCTCGGGCCGGCTGGAGCACCGATCGAGGAGCGAGACCATCTTCACCTTCGGCGGAGGGACGAACGAGGTGCAGCGGGACATCATCGCCATGCTCGGGCTGGGCATGCCCCGCGCTCCCCGCTGAACACGAGTGACGAACGGACCCGCCGGTGTCGGCCGCCCCCTAACCTGAGGGCGGTCGGTCCGGAGCGCCCGGTGACCAAGGAGGCAGCAGTGGACGACCAAGAGATCATCGCCCGGATCAGCACGCTGGCCGAGGAGGAACAGCACCTCGAGGAGCGTCACGTGGGGGAGGGACTGTCCGACGACGAGACCACCCGCCTGAAGTCCATCGAGGTCACCCTGGATCAGATGTGGGACCTGCTCCGTCAGCGGCGGGCCCTCCGGGGGGCGGGCAAGAGCCCCGACGAGGCGACACTGCGCCCCGAAGGCACCGTCGAGGGCTACCGCCAGTAGGCCAGAGACGCTGCGTCAGGCCGGGACCGTCCGTCCCGACACCGCCACAGGGAAGGATCCATGGAGAGCGCTCCGGTCAACGGTATCCAGATCGCCTACGACGACACCGGTGGGGACGGCCCGCCCGTGCTGTTGTCCCACGGCTTCCTCATGGACCGGACGATGTTCGCGCCCCAGGTGGAGGTGTTGGCTCCCCATCACCGGGTGATCACCTGGGACGGTCGGGGCCATGGGGACACCGTCGACGAGGGAGCGCCGTTTTCCTACTGGGACCTGGCCGCCGACTGCCTCGGCCTGATGGACCACCTCGGCATCCCGCAGGCCGTGGTGGGGGGAATGTCCCAAGGAGGGTTCGTCTCGCTACGGGTGGCCCTCTCGGCCCCCGAACGGGTGCGGGGGCTTGTCCTCCTCGACACCCAGGCCGGTCCCGAGGACCCCGAGGTTGTTCCCCTCTATCAGGCGATGCTGGACGAATGGGTGACGACCGGGCCCTCCGATGACATCGCCGACGCCGTCGCCGGCCTCATCATCGGCGAACCCACGCTCAGCGCCGAGTGGGTGCCGCGGTGGAGGGCCCGACCCCACCAATCACTCGAGATGCCCGGACGTGCCCTCATCACCCGAGAGGACATCACCGACCGACTGGGGGAGATCACCGCACCCGCGCTGGTGGTGCACGGCACCGAGGACATCTCCATCACCATGGACAAGGCGGAGCAACTGGCTGCCGGGCTCCGTAACTGCGACGGGGTGACCGTCATCGAGGGTGGGACCCACTCGGCCAACCTGACCCATCCCGCGCCGGTCAACGCCGCTGTCTTGGCCTTCGTCGAGGGCCTACCCGCCTGAGCGAACGTCCCGGGGCGGATTTGATCCCGATCCCGACGTCGAACTACACCCTGGACGATGGCCGTCACCTCCCCTCCCGCTAGCGCCGAACGGACCGATCGACGTCGGTGGTGGGCCCTCGTGGTGGTGTGCCTGGGCATGTTCATGAACTCGCTGGATGCCTCGATCGTCAACGTGGCGCTGCCGGCCATCCAGCGAGACCTGCACTTCAGCCAGTCCAGTCTCATCTGGGTGGTGGACGCCTTCCTCATCACCTTCGCCAGCTTCCTGCTCATGGCCGGGCGCCTGGGCGACCTGGTGGGTCGCCGGCTCGTCTTTCTGGCCGGCATCGCCATCTTCACGGTCGCCTCCATCGTGTGCGGGGTCGCCGTCGACCCGGCCATGTTGGTCATCGGCCGTTTCATCCAGGGGATCGGCGGCGCCATGTCGGCCTCGGTGATCATCGCCATCATCGTCACTGAGTTTCCCGAACCCGCCGAGCGGGCCAAGGCCATGAGTGCGTACATCTTCGTGGCTGTCGGTGGTGGGTCCATCGGTCTGCTGGTCGGCGGTGTGCTGACCCAATCCCTCTCCTGGCACTGGATCTTCTTCATCAACGTGCCCATCGGCGTGGCGACCTTCTTCCTCGGTCGCGCCCTCATCCACGAGAACATCGGACTGGGCATCCGCAACGGTGTGGATGTCACCGGATCGATCACCGTGACCCTGGCCCTCATGCTCGGTACCTTCGCCATCATCGAGGCCACCCAGTACGGCTGGGTGTCGGTGCACACCTTCATCTTCGGAGGTGCCTCGGTCCTCCTCCTCGCCGGCTTCTTCCTCTTGGAGTCGCGCCTGGACAATCCCATCCTTCCCCTGCGAATCCTGCGCATTCCGACCCTGGTCAACTCGAGTGTGCTCCGTGCCTTCCTCATGGCCGGGATCAGTACCACCCTGTTCTTAGGAGCCCTGTACCTCGAGAACGTCCTGCGCTACAGCCCGATCCGCACCGGACTCGGATTCCTCCCCATCTCCTTGGTGATGGGTCTGATGTCGGTCGGGATCACGGCCAGGTTGATGGCCCGCTTCGGGGCCAAACGGGTGCTGGTGCCGGGGATGTTCTCGGCCACCGTCGGTCTCCTGCTGCTGACCCGGATCGGACCGGGTGCATCGTTCGTGACTGTCGTGGCTCCGGCGTTCATACTCATCGGCTACGGCGCCGGCACCTCGTTCATGCCCCTTCTGTCCATAGCCATGGCCGACGTGCCCACCACCGACGCCGGACTGGGTTCGGGGATCGTCAACGTCTCCATGCAGATGGCCGGAGCTCTGGGTCTGGCCATCCTCGGCACGGTTGCCACCGAGCACACCAAGTCACTGGCGGCGGCCGGCCATTCCACGGCCAGTGCACTGAGTGGTGGTTTCCGTCTGTCCTTCCTGGTGGCGGGCATCGTCGTCGGGATAGGTGCGGTCATGGCCGTCGTCGTGTTGAAGGACGTGTCCGGCGACCGACGTGGTCCCGAAGCCCTGCGAGAGGTGGAGATCGAGAACGCCGGCGAGCCGCTGGTCACCTGAGGCCGGCCCCGGGGTCGGATCCCGGGAACCGACCCGGAAGCCTCGGCCCCCGCATCACCCGAAGGCACGGACGACTACGAGAGCACATCCTTGCGGTGAAAGGCCACGAAGGCTGCCGCCAGCAGGAGTACCGCGTAGGCGCCCTGGACGATTGCCAGGTGGGGGAGGCCGCTCCAGTCGGTAGGTTGGAAGAAGATGCCGTTCCATACGTCGGTGCCTTTGTCGGTCAAGGGGAGCCAGGGTGTCAGGGCGTGCAGGCCGGGAATGTTGTCGAGGGCACGGGACACCAGCCCGAAGAGGACCCCGCCGGCAACGGCACTGAACGCCCGGTCGGTGAGGGTGGAGCAGAACAGGGCGAACGCGAAGGTGCTGAGCATGGTTCCCGACACCACGGCCACGGCCAGGCCCAGTCGGCCCAGGGCCGCTACCGGGGACAGGGTGGACAGCCCCGAGGAGAAGGCGTTGCTGTGCTGCAGGTCCAAGACGGCAAGGGGGTGCCATCCGAACGAGATCAGACCAGAAAGCACACCGGCCACCACCACGACTGCCACCGCGGCAACCGAGAACAGACCGGCCACGATCATCTTGGTGGTCAGTACCCGTTCCCGCGTGATGGGCCGGGCCAGAAGGTACCGGAGAGCGCCAGTCCCGGCGTCGTCGGCCACCGACTCCCCGGCGAAGACGGCCACGGCCAGCGGGATGAGGAAGAGCAGGAGGGCGTTGAGAGCGATGAGTCCCATGGAAAAGCCCGACGAGTTCGGGACGACCGAACCCCAGTTCCCGATCCGCTCGGGCGTTCCCGCACTGGTGAGCCCGATGATCAGCGTCACCACCACCGCCACCAGGGCCAAGACGGCGAACACGATCCAGGCCCGTGGCCGGCGGATCTGCTTGATGAACTCGACGGTGATCACTCGAGGATGTCCTTGCGGGTGAACCACCACTGGGCCAGACCCATGAAGACCACGAAGTACACCGCTTGGAGGATCAGGAAGTGGACGATCCCGTCGGTGACCACCGGTCGGACGAAGAGGTAGTTCCACAGGTCGATGTCGTTGTTGGGCATGTACTTGTCCACCACGGCGACACCGGGGAGGTAGTCGGCGTTGAAGACCCTCGAGATGATGGTGAGGGCCACACCCCCGGCCACCGCCACCAACGGCCGACGGGTCGTGGTCGACAAGAAGAAGGCCACGGCGAAGATACTGGCCATTCCGGCGATGACATAGAGCGTGGACAGTCCCAGTTCCCCGAGAAGGGCGCTGGTGGCCAGCGTGGCGCTGACGGGATGCCCGGGGGTGGACGAGCTGCCGTCGACCACGTGCAACGGATGCCATCCGAACGCCAGCGCCCCAGCCACGACGGCGACCAGGGTGAGAACGACCACCGAGGCCACCGACAGCACCGCAGCCACCATCGCCTTCGTCCACAACACCCGGGTGCGGGACACCGGTCGCGCCAGCACGTAGCGGAGGCTTCCCCATCCGGCCTCACCGGCCACGGCCTCGCCGGCGAACAGGGAGACGGCGAGGGGCAGGAAGAACTTCATGGTGCTGGAGAGGGCGATGATGGGCACGCTCAGTCCTGACGTGCTTGGCACCAGCACCAAGGGGACGTCTCCCACGAACTCGACCTGGCCCGATCCGGTGGCGGCCAAGGCCACGGTCAGTACCAGTGAGAATCCGGCGACAACGCCCAAGGTGGCCACCGTCCTGGTCCGCCGGAACTGCTTGGCCCATTCGATGGCGATCAAGGTGATCAGTCGGCCCCGGTGACCGGGCTGGCCGGGCCCTCCGTCCCGCCCTCGAACAGAGCCAGATACGAGTCCTCCAGGGTGGCTCCTCGCAAGCCGGCGACCGCGATCCCGGACCGGTCGAGCGCGTCGGCGAGGGCCATCGGTCGGAGGGAGTCGCCTTCGATGAGAACGGTTGCCGAGCCCGTCGGCTCGACCCGACCCACGTCGGCCCGGGCGGCGAGTAGCGCTACCGCCCCCTCGGTCTGATCGGCCCGGGCGAGCCTGAGCCGGATCTGCGGATGGCTGCCGATCAGGTCGGCCGTCGCCCCCGAAGCAATGAGGCGGCCCTGCCGGAGCACCGCCGCATGGGTGCAGAGCTCCTCGACCTCGGCCAGTTGATGGCTGGACAAGACGATGGTGGTGCCTTCTTCGGCCCGTTTCACGATGGTGCTGTGCACCTCGCGCACCTGGGCCGGGTCCATACCGGTGGTGGGCTCATCCAGGATGAGGAGGTCGGGACGACCGAGGAGGGCCTGGGCCAGGGCCAGCCGGTAGCGCATGCCATGGGAGTAGCCCGACACCGGCCGGTCGGCGGCTTCGTCCAGCCCCGAGGCCTCGACGGCCTCGTCGAGATCGGGCATCCCGCCAGACCGGCGGAGCTGGCGGCAGGCGAGATCGAGGTTCCTGCGGCCTGACAGATGCGGGACGAACCCCGGACCGTCCACGAGCGCACCCACCCGGCCGAGCACCGAGGCACCGGGGTGGATCAACTCCCCGAAGATGGTCGTGCTCCCTGACGTCGGTCGCACCAGGCCAAGCAGGACCTTCATGGTGATGGTCTTGCCGGAGCCGTTCGGACCCAACAGACCCAGGACCTGGCCGGACTGCACGGTCAGCGTGACGTCATCGACCGCCGTGACGCCATTGCGGAGCCGTTTGGTGAGGTGGTCGATGACGATGGCCGGGGGCGTGGAGTCTCGTCGCTCCGCTGACCCCGTTTCACCCGTGGGGACTGTTTCACGCTCCATCGGAGTCACCACCGTTCAGGGCCTCCTGTTCGCCTCCGGGGATCATGGCGGCGATGTCGACCACCTTGGCCCGGGGTGGCTTGGATGCCACGACACTGGCACCGAACTGGTGGAGGGAAACGGTCACGGTGCCAATTCCCGCCCCCGGGGGCGTAACCCGGTCGCCTATCAGCCGACCCGAGGCGTCGACCCAGGCATCGATGTGGATGAAGACCGGAGCGGCGAAGGCGTTGCCACCCGATCCGGTGATCTCAGAGGTGATGGTCTGGGCGAAGACGGCGGAGGCCGGACCATTGGCATGAGCTAGTGCCTGGGTGAGGTTGACGGTGGCACGGTAGTGGGTGGCCCGTGCGCCATGGAAGGTGTCGGCACCCAGCCGCTTCGCCGCGCTCGTGCCCCAGTCCAGTTCGGATACGACCAGGGCTGGATTGACGTACTCGGTTTGGACAATGTAGGGCGGGAAGGCGACGTTGTACTTGGCAATGTCGGCGAAGTTGGCGAAGATCCAGGGCCGACCGGGCTTGAGTGGGTGGCTCGAGGGAGGTGGTTTGACAAAGACGGTCCCGGGCAGGAAGACCATCTCCTCGTGGTCCGACGAGCCCCCGGGGAGTTCGAGGGTGACGAGGCCCGATGGTTGGGTGAAGTCAGCCGTGCCCTCAGCCCCTCGCGGCGTCGATGCCCCGACGGTCGGCGTGGGGTGGGTAAAGCTCATGGTGAATCCGGCCCGCAGTCCGAGTGTCTTGGCTGCGGCCGCCACCACCGCCTGACTTGGGGGCGGGCCCGCGGGAGTCGAGTCTAAAGGGGCCGATGTCGTGGTGGGCGCAGCGGAGGCCGTTCCCCAGGGTGCGGCCGCCAGGGTGAACACGGTCAGACAGCACAGCCCAAGTCCTTGAGCGAGCACCGTCCACCGCGGGTGCACCCACGGGCGACGACTCGACTCGACCTCGATCTTCGGCATCAGGCACTCCCGTGCGGACGATATCAGGCGCCCCCGGCGGCGACCGTCCTGTCCGAGGCGACCCGGTGATGGGTGCAGCTACGGCGTGAAGAGGGTCGGTGTCCGACCGTTGGAGCCGATGAACGTCAGTAGAGACCTACGACATCGCCGTTCTCGTCGAGGTCGATGTGCTCGGCGGCAGGATGTCGGCTCAAGCCGGGCATGGTGCGCATGTCCCCGCAGATGGCGTAGATGAAGCCCGCTCCCGCTGACGCCCGGACCTCGCGCACCGGCAGGCGCCAACCGGTAGGTGCTCCTTTGCGACTCGGGTCCGAGGAGATCGACAGGTGAGTCTTGGCGATACAGATCGGGAAGCCACCGAGGCCGTTGGCCTCGAATAGGTCGAGGCTCCGGTTGGCCCCGGGTAGGTAGTCGACCCCGTCGGCTCCGTAGACCTGGGTGGCGATGGTCTCGATCTTCTCCCGCAAGGGGGCCTCGGACGGGTAGAGGAACCGAAACTGGCTGGGTTCGTCTGCGGCGGCGATCACGGCTTCGGCCAGATCGGTCGCACCGGCGCCACCGTCGCGGAAATGGGTGCTCACGGCCCACCGGACGCCCATGGATTCGGCGATCTCACCGATGGCGGCGTACTCGGATTCGAAGTCCTCGGGGAAGGCGTTGATGGCCACCACCGGGGTCACCCCGTGGAGCAGGACGTTCTCGATCTGCTTGCGGAGGTTGGATCCCCCGACCTGCACCTGATCGGGGTCCTCGGCGAGCAGTGCCTCGGGCAGGGGCCGTCCGGCCACGATCCTGTGAGCTCCTGAGTGGGCCTTGAGGGCCCGGACGGTGGTCACGATGACGGCGGCATCGGGGACGAGTCCCGATACACGGCATTTGATGTTGAAGAACCGCTCGGCGCCCATGTCGGCCCCGAACCCGGCCTCGGTGATGAGGTAGTCGCCGGTATGGATGCCGATCAGGTCGGCCAGGACGGACGAGTTCCCGTGGGCGATATTCCCGAACGGTCCGGCGTGGACGAGGACCGGTGTGTTCTCCAGCGTCTGGAGCAAGTTGGGCTGGAGTGCCTCTCGCATGATCACCGCCATGGCTCCAGCCGACCGGATCTGCTCCGCAGTCACCGGAGAGCCGTCGGACGTGAATCCCACCACGATCTGGCCCAGCCGCCGCCGCATGTCCGCCAGCGAGGTCGACAGAGCCAAGATGGCCATGACCTCGCTGGCCGCAGTGATGTCGAAACCGGTCTGGCGGGGAACGCCGTCCTCTCGGGTGCCCAGGCCCGCCACGATGTTGCGGAGGGCCCGGTCGTTCACGTCCAGGGCTCGACGCCATGTGATGCTGGAGGGATCCAGGGCGAGTTCGTTCCCCTGGTAGAGGTGGTTGTCGACCATGGCGGCCAAGGTGTTGTGTGCGGCGGTGACCGCATGCATGTCGCCGGTGAGGTGCAAGTTGAGGGCCTCGAACGGCGCGGCCTGGCTGTAGCCGCCACCGGCCGCCCCACCTTTGATCCCGAACGTCGGACCCATGGAGGCCTGTCGGATGGCGGCCGTCGCCCGTCGACCCACGTGGTGCATGCCCTGGGCCAATCCGAGGGTGGTCGTCGTCTTGCCTTCGCCCAGGGGGGTCGGGGTGACCGCGGTCACCACGACGTAGCGGGCCTTCGGGCGATCGGCCAGGGCGTCGATGGTGTCCAGTTTGAGTTTGGCGACGAACTGGCCGTAGGGCTGGAGGAGATCCTCGGTGATGCCGATTTTCGCCGCAACGTCGGCAATCGGCACCAGGGTCGCCTTTCGAGCGATGTCGAGGGCGGTGAGTTGACTCCCGTTGGTCACGGTCGCCATCGATTCCGACGTGTGGCTGGCATGCCGCCCCTCGCTATCGTCCCCCGGTTCGCACACCCGGCTCGAGCGAGCATCGTAGTGCCCGTCTCTCCGTCGCTCCCAGCCGAAGGGGCCCGGCCTACCTCCAGGGTGTCTTCAGGCCAGGATCCTGCCCCATCCGGGATCGGCCTGCGCCAGGAACAGGGTCGTGAGGGTCATGCTGGCGTGCAGCCATTCACCGTCGACCCGGGCGTACTCGTCGTCCTCGTAGCCGCACATCCACCATGACGACCCGTCCCGACGGGTGCACGGGGACAGGAGATCCCACCGACCCCGGGCATGGTCCCCTTCGACGGTGATGCGTGGCTTCATGAAGAGGTGGCGTGCAAACACGAGTGTCGGTTCGGCCAGGCGATCGGCGATGGCGATCCGCCCGGACTGCCGCCCGAGGCCGGGGCCGCCATCCCAGATTCCATCCACGGTGAAGAGCGCTGCGGCGGCTTCACAGATGGGTCGGAGCGCGGCCTTCTCGACGACGTGTCCAGCCGAGAACCGCTGATCGACAAGCTCCCCGTAGCGGGCTTTCAGCTCGTGGATCTGCAGGATTGATTCGGACGCATCGATCCGCCGGTGGAGTGCCTCCACCTCGTCCGCCAGCTCTTCGATGGTGCGCATGTCCCCTCCCGGTCGAGCAGTCTCCGACCCCGGCGAGGCTACCGGGATCGAAGCTGTCGTTCACGCTTGGCCGGCGACTCCACCGTCGGGACTCTCGTAGTCGTAGGTGATGGTGACGGTCTTGTCGATCTCGGAACGACGTTCCTCCACTTCGTCGTAGTCAGCGGCCGATCCGTAGGCGCTGAGCACGAGTTCGCCGAGGCCCAACCGCCAGTCGACGGGGTCTCCGGGAACCCTGCTGATGGCGATGTCCTCCACCCCGGGAATCTCCTTCAGATACTCGTGGCCCTCCATGGCCGCCACCCGGACGGCCGATACCGGTGGTGTGGCCAATCGACGAAACCCGATTCGTGGAAAGTGGAGGGGGAAGCTGACCGTGGGCGCTCGCCCGAGAGCCAACTCCATGGCCACTCGATACAGGTCGATGTCGCCACCGGCGAGGGCCATCAGCTCGGGGACGGCTCCACCGACTCGCCCGTTCACCTCGATCACAACTGGGCCGTCAGGCGTGAACTTCACCTCCGTGTGCTGACAGCCACCGACGATACCGATCGCCTCGATCGCCGCCGCCGCGACTTCCTGGGCCGCGGCGGCATCCTTTGGTGCGAGGTCGCTCGGGAGTACGTATCCGGTCTCGCGGAAGGGCTCGGCAAACGGGAATCGGCCGTTGACCGCGAGGTGATGGAGGGTGTGGTCCCACATGAAGGACTCAACGGACACCACATCGGCGAATCGGGATACCGGTCGGGTCGGGCCCTCGAGGTAGCTCTCGATGAGCCAGCCATCGCCCTCCTGTCCGATCCGGCCCGGTGCGGGTGGCGAGGTCGTGAGCTCGATCAACCGTTCCGATGTATGCACGCGATGCACGTTGCGGCTCCCGTCGCCGGAGCGTGGCTTGAGCACGGCAGGGAAGCGCACCGAGGCTGTCTGCTTCGTGGCTTCAGCCCTCGAGAGTCCGAAGGGGAGCTCGCAGAAGGCAGGGACGGGTACACCAGCGGCTGCCATGGCCCGACGCTGGTGCAGCTTGTCGGTGAGTCGGAGGGAGATCTCCGGTGAGTGAAACTCGAGGCCGAGTTCGGCAGCGATGGTTGACAGCGATCCGATGCTGCGGTCATTGAAGGGCACGACGCCGGTAGGACCGAAATCCCGGAGCGCCTCGGCGGTCTCCTCGTCGGTGCGCCCGGCCAGATCCACTACCGGACCGACCCTCGAGAGGAGCCGGAAGGGGTTGGCCATCTCGGGATCGGACCGATCGATCATCCAGATGAGATCGCACAGACCGCGCGCGGCGTCACGCAAGGAGAAGACGGACGGCGTCGCGGCGTCGTACGAAATGACCAGCCGCTCGACGCGGTCGTAGGTCACGCGTTGGGACAGAAGTATCGGTCCATGGTGGCGGCGGGCGTCGCATGATCGGATCCCGCGTTCGCGCCAACGTCGGATGCGAGCCATGTCCAAGTATCATCTGCTCGTCGCGACAAAGGCAACGCTACGCGTTGCGTTTCTATGACAAAGGGTTGCGCCACCGCCCAATCGGCGGTTTTTCTCAGGGCAATCTCAGAATGACCAGTTAAGTTTCGACCGTTGGGCCTGTGGGGCGAGGAACCGCCGTCCAAGCTCTGCGGCCCAACCCTTTTTTTCTAGCCACGAGACCGATGCGCGCACTGCGTCGACTCCTGCAAGAACACTCCGTGAGTACTGCCGGCGACCAATTGGTCAGATACTGCTGAGCCCCTCGGACGAAGGTCCCATACGAGTGGGGCTCGGCCGCACCACCCGAGAATCGTCGGCTTCACTGTCTCTCGCCATGAGCTCGATGAGGTCATGGCGAGCCCGTGCCACTCTCGAGGCCACGGTGCCGGGGGCGCAGTTGCACACGGTAGCGGTCTCTTCGTAGCTCAAGCCGTAGAGCTGAGTAAGGGTGAAGGCCGCCCGGCGATCCGGATCCAGGCGACGAAGGAGATCGTCCACCACAATCTGGTCGGCCAGATCGTCGCGGGTCGGATGGAGGGGAAGGGCCAGGTCCCCCCTCGGCTCGGCGTGGTCACGATGACGTACCCGGCTGCGCAACTCCGAAGCGCACACGTGGTAGGCGATGGAGAAGAGCCAGGTCTTGGCCGAGGATTCACCCCGGAAGCGGCCGATGCTCTTGGCCATCCGCAGGAAGGTCTCTTGAACCAGATCATCGGCACTCTGTCCGTCGACCAGAGTGGAGCAGAGGCGCCGGGTGGGTCCGTAGGCCAGGTCGACCAGGTTCTCGAGGTCATGACGGTTCCCGTTGCGTGCACTGAGAGCCAGCTCCGTCCACCGTTCCATGGTCGGACCATATCGACGGAAGTGGCCCATATGCACGTGCTTTCGCGGAGAGTGACGCCTATTTCGAAATATTGTTACGGAGGGTGGTGACAACTCTCGCCACGAAGCGTGGCCGCCGGTGGTCACGAGGGGAGGCGTCGTGGCGGTGTAGAGCCCGACAACTCGAACGAGGCGCGCCAAATCGCGGCACAATTGACGCCGATGGGGAAGAAACCGGGGCCTGGAGTCGACTACACATCCATGGAGGAGAGTTGTGGAGAGATACGGGAATCGATCTCGGCATCTCTCGATGGCGAGGTGGCCAGATTGGCTCCGGCTACGATCGAGCTGCACCTTGTGGGGTGTGACGCATGCCGGCGGTGGCGCGAGGCCGCTCATGAGGTAACCCGCCAGTACCGGCTGCAGGCGGCCCAGGCCCCTGAACAGGCGCCGGCTGTGCTGCGGTCCGCTGTCCTCGCCAATATGACCCACCGGCGGTCCTGGGTCCTCGTTCTGGCCCGGGTCGCCCTGGCGATCGTTGGCGTGGCCCAGATCATCATCACGGGCAAGCTTCTGTTGGCGGGCGACATCGACAGCTTCCGTGATCTCGGTGCGTTGGGCGTCGCACTTGGGGTCGGCTATCTGGTGGCTGCGGTCCGGCCATATCGAGCCATCGGCATGCGACCCATTGTGGCGACGGCGGCCCTGCTGCTGGTCGGTTCAGCCCTACTCGACCTGGTAAGGCACCGGACGACGATCTCCGACGAATCCCCTCATTTGTTCGCCGTGGCAGGGTGGCTTCTCATCATGTTCCTGGCCTGGCGTACCCCCGATCTTGGTGCTCCTCCCTCACTGTTCCGTCGCTGGTTCGCTCAGTTGCGTCGATCCTTCGAACTGAGCTCCCGTCGTCGTACCGCCTCGTGGGGCGGGTTGATGGAAGGTGCCGGCCCGGCCTTCGCTCGTGACACTCCGGCGACAATCGGGCAGGCAAGTGCGGCTGGAATGAGAACGTCTGCGGGGACCGAAACGATGCCGTCGTTCGGGCCTGAGGTCACCGAAGACCTACCCCGACGGGCCGTGGGTGAGTGACAAGCAGGAGCCAAGTCTGAGAGACCGTTGACGTCTGCCGGCGACTGCACGCATCCGTACCCGAGGCGCACGGGCGGCACCAGATCGAGATGGCCACTGCGCCGAGTGTTGCTTCCGTGAGTTCCGGGCGAGGCATCGGCAACACGATGTTTGGCTGGACCTGTACGGAGTTTGTTCAGATTTCGTCGACTGAGCGAGGCGTACGCAGAATCATCATTGACGCGGCCACCAACAGGGCAGCGCCCACCACGGTGAACACGAAGTGCCACCAGCTCCAGCTGAACTGCCTGTTTACGGCCACTGACGAGCTCGACGCTGACGAGCATGCCTCGTAGCTGGGGCAGGTGGTGCTGGTCGGTATCGATGTGATGACAGTGCTCGTGAACCGGTTGATGGTCCAGAGGACCCACATGGCCCAGAGACCCACGACCACGACGATGCGCAAGGGCTGATTGCGGATACCCACGCGCTGATCATGGCAGATCAAACTGCCCAACTGCCGTCATCGACAGGGTAGAGGGGCAAGCGTTCTTGTGGTGGGAGTGGGTTCTAGCGACCGATAAGCAGACCGTGGTCGTGAGTCGAAGCGGCCCATGACCTGGCACTCAAGCGAGGATTGGAGCTCGACGGAGCAAAAAGCATAGATCTGCTCGCGACGCTTCTCTCACAATGCAACTGGGGATTGCATAAGTCCATCTCGCTCGACAATTAGGGCTGGATGCTCAACGTCGGCATGAACGGAGTGGACATCCTGGCGTCCCAACCGCCGACTTCCGCGACTCGATCAGAGGCCCAGTAGTCCGCCGAGGAGGGTAGTCGTTGTTGTGGTCGTCGTCGTGGTCGGCGGCGGCGGCGGCGGGACCGTGGTTGTCGTCGTCGTGGTTGTCGTCGTCGTCGTCGTGGTTGTCGTGGTGGTCGTCGGCGGGACGGCGGTCGTCGTGGTCGTTGTCGTTGGTGGTGGCGGTGGTGGCGTGACCACCGTGACGGGCTGCGTCGTCGTTGTCGTTGCCGGCGGCTGGGTTGTCGGCGTCGTCGTCTTGGTTGGCGGCGTCGATGTGGCGGCGGGCGTTGACAGCGTGAAGGGGAGTTTGATGAAGAAGGGCAGCCCGGAGACGACGGTCGTCGTCTTCGAGGTCTTCAGTGGCTTACTGCTCAAAGGGATCAGGATGGGCTTCACTGTGGTGGGTGTGGTGACTGTGGGCGTGGGAACGGCCGAACCGATGACCACGTGGAGACCGTTGGGGAGGGTGGTGGTGGTCACCGAAGCTGCGGTGTTCTGGGCCGATGACTTGCCCACGAACAGGATGGCGCTCAGGCCGGCGATAATGACGGCACCCGCGACGATGATCGACCACCGCCAGAACGTCTCGTCTCCAGCTGGTTCAGCAGCCACGTCTTCTCCTCATTACGATCACTTCGGCTCGTCCAACTACCAACCGCTCGGCGCGTTCCCGCGAGTTCCTCGACAACTTCAACACATCCCGATCGGACTACCCCGACGCCCCTGTTCTCGACTGCCTGGCCTTCGACTCCCGCCCGAGTAAGGCGCCGACATGGATGGAACCGCAGCTGAGGTTTGGACGAACCTGAGGAACCAGACTGAATCGTGACACGCGGAAGGGGTGGCGGGCCAGGGTGGTCACGGGGGGTGCCAGGTCTACGTCAGAGAGCGCGAAACCATGGCTCCCGAATCGAAATTCCCCTGGGATTGGGTGGTAATTCTCGATTAGGCGGGGTCGGGAAAGAACCGAGGCAGAAAGTGCCGGTTGGCCATCAGCAACGTATCCGCCAATCGTTCGGCGAGTGGGTACTGGCCGACCAACGGATTTGCGACCAGAGCGCGGATCATCGTCTCACGGCTCCCCGACCGGGCAGCCTCGACCGCCAGTCGTTCATAGGCTTTGCAGTGGGCGACGAGTCCAGCCATTTCGTGGGGGAGTGCTCGTTGGGGGAGCGGGTGGGCGCCCAGGCCGTCGACGGTGCAGGGCACCTCGACCACGGCGTCGTGGGGCAGACCCGGGATGGCGCCGTCATTGCGAACGTCAACCACCTGGACATCGCCGGTTCCCGAGTGGAGGGAGGCGATGAGACGGACGGCTGCTTCGGAGTAGAACGCCCCTCCACGGTAGGCGAGCTTCTCGGGCTTGGTGTCGATCGTCGGGTCGCGGTACTCGGTCAGCAGCTCCGCTTCGAGGTCTGCCACCACCTCGGCCCTCGACCGCCAACCGGGGGTGGACTGTTGGGCAACGTCATGGTCGAGGCAGTAGTAGTAGTGCAAGTAGTACGAGGGCAATGCTCCGAGCAACCCGAGTAAGCCGGGCGGGGAGCCACTCTCGAGTTCGAGTTCAGGGCTGAACCGCTCAAACAGTTCTGGAAGCCGATCAACCCCGTCCACGAGGGCTGACCGCACCCAGGTCAGATGGTTGAGGCCTACGTGTTCGATTTCGATCCGGTCGGCATCGATATCCAAGTAGTGGCCGAGACGACGTTGGACGTGGATGGCGACGTTACAGAGACCGACGGCCCGGTGCCCATCGTCGGCCAGCGCCTGAGTGACGATTCCCACGGGATTGGTGAAATCCACTACCCAGGCTCCCGAGGCGCCGTGGGTGGCGGTCTCCTCGGCGATGTCGAGGACGAGGGGAACCGTTCGAAGGGCCTTGGCTAAGCCTCCGGGCCCCGTTGTCTCCTGGCCCAGGCAGCCGAAACCCACCGGGAGCGTCTCGTCGGTGTGGCGGGCGGCTTGACCGCCCACCCGCAACTGAACGATCACGAAGTCTGCTCCGTCGATTCCTCGTCGGCGGTCGTCGGTGGCGACAAGGTCGCCCGCCCACCCCCGCTTGCGTAGCATTCGGTCAGCCATGGCACCGACGACGTCCAGCCGATCGCGGTCCGGGTCGACCAGCACCAGCTCATCCACCGTCATTCGGTCTTCATGGTCACACAAGCTGTCCACGAGTTCAGGGGTATAGGTGCTCCCGCCTCCGATCACGGCAACTTTCGTTCCCACGCCGTGAACGTAACATTCTCCGTGTGATGCGATGTGACGGTCGGCTGTGAGTGTGACGAATGCCTACGAGGACTTGATCCTGGCCGTGGACGGCGGTGCCTCGAAAACCGACGTCTGGGTGCTCCACTCGAATGGGACTTTGATCGGTTCAGCCAGAGGGGAGGGCTCGAATCATCAGCTCGTCGGCATGGAGGCGGCCATGGACGCTATCGAAGGAGCGGTAGACGTGGCCTTGGCTGACTCCGGCTCGGAACCCGGGTCGCGACCCGCGGCTCTCCTTGGAATGTTCTGTTTGGCCGGTGTGGACCTCCCCGTTGATGAAGTGCGCCTGGGTGATGCCGTCAGGTCTCGGCACTGGGCGGCGAACACCGCTGTCATGAACGATTCGCTGGCGGTGCTCCGGGCCGGAGCGCATGCCGGGTGGGGGGTAGGTGTGGTCTGTGGTTCGGGACTGAACTGCGTCGGCCTTGGTCCTGATGGTTCGGTTGTGCGCTTCCCGTCCCTCGGCGAACTGTCGGGAGACGTGGCGGCCGGAGGTTCATGGCTGGGGGTGCGCTCCCTCGGACTAGCACTTCGTTCCCGTGACGGACGAGGGGAGCCGACGGTCCTGGCCGAGATGGTGCCGGGCCACTTCGGACTTGACGATCCGGAGGCAGTTCTCAGTGGGGTCTACACCGGAACCCTGAGCTACGGCAGGCTCTTCGAACTCGCCCGGGTCTGCATGGAAGCGGCAGCAGCAGGCGATGTGGTGGCCTTGGGAGCAGTCGGCGAACTTGCCGACGAGGTCGTGGCCATGGTGGTTTCCACCGCTGATCGGCTGGGGGTCGTCGGCCAGGAGGTCGACGTGGTGCTGGGCGGTGGGTTGTTCGAAAGCGAGTTCCCGAACTTTGCTTCGCGTATCGAGTCTGCGGTTCGAGCGAAGGTGCCCCAGGCCGCCTTTCGCCGCCTGGAGGCACCACCAGTATTAGGTGCCGCCCTACTGGCCCTCGACCTAGCCGGGGCGTCTCGCGAGGACGAGGCCAGGCTCCGACAGACAGCGCGCTAGTCGTGTCGCTCCTTACCGACCGTGGAGTTGTTGCGTCGAGGTGCTCGTCCAGACTGCTGTGGCTTGTCTGTACTCATCCCGAGAGATGATGGCGGCAAATGGACAAGTGACCACGTGTTCACCGGGCATAGCTCCGGTCGGATTCACCGGGCACAGAGCACCGTCGACGAATCGGGGTCGTCCCGAATCAACGCATTTCTGCACGCTGCCGTACGGCAATGGTGACGCGGGACGTTGCACAAAGACGGCTCTGATCGTCACGCATTTCGACGTCCCAGACCCAACTCGTCCGGCCTTTGTGCAGGGCGATCGCCGTGCCGTGTACTGAACCGTCGGTTATCGGGCGCAGGAAACTCGTGTTGTTGGCCATTCCGAGTGCGCCTCCACCTGTGGCGAACACGGCGCGGGCCGTCCCGGTCGAAGCGAGCGTCTCAGCGATGGCTGCGTAGACACCCCCGTGAACCATGCCCAATGGCTGGCAAACATGTGGGCGGACCGGGAGGTGGCCGGAGCAGCGACCGACCTCCGCACTCTCGTCTACAACAAACCCGATGGCCGCATCGAATGCCGATTCCAGGGGGACGCGTAACTTGTAGGGAGGAGCATCGGGCATGATTCGGAGGTTATCGCTGTCGATCGGCGAGCCTGATGTTTCAACCGTTCCGGACACCGGCGTGTACCTCGTGATCGAATACCAGTCGATGGACGTTGCCTCTACGAGCGTGAGGCAGCAGGAAAGCGCGGCACCCGTAGATGTTCTACACCAGTCTTCGACACTGTGATGGACGGACCGGTCTCCAATGAATAGTGACGTTCGACGTACCCGTGTTCAGTTGATTCTTCCCACACCGGTAGGCGCGGACAGGAAGTTCTCCATGCATCGAGCACCTCCGAGTACGGCCGGGGAGTCGTCCCCAACCACTCGAGGAGGTCCAATACCAAACAGTCGACGGTGTCGGCCATATCGCCTCCCGCAGCGTACTCTTGGTGCCCGCCGATTGAGGTGGACGAGAGATCCCGGTCCGAGTGGGGACTGCCGGACAGGTGGCTGGCACCACACCACTCTTGGATGGGATGTCCTGGCGGCCCGGTGAGGACCCTGAAACACGATGCCCTGATCTGCGGGAAAACAGATCAGGACACCGCAGACGGAGCATACTGACTCGGCGATAGATTTTCCGATTGGGTCGCCCGCCTTCGGCGAAAGTCTGGCAAGTTGGACTCGTATCTACTCTCGCTGCTGTGGGTCGAGGGGCTCATCATCCTCCGGGCATCGGCGCCCTCGTGTCTCGTCGAGGACGACTTGTTCGGCGCCCGACGCCATCGTCGCCCTGGCGAATGTCGAGATGATGGGGCATGTCTTCGATGATGTCGGTCGGGCTGGGAATCGGAGGAGTCTGGTACCGATCAGCCACCATCCTGGGCGTTCCTAGACAGTTGTGATCCGGAATATCGTTTGGCATGTCCAAACGGCTTGACCCATCGTGGCAGGTCGTGGCCAGCCATCAAATCCCTGAAGGCGACCGATGCGTCGATGTATTTCTCAGGCTCGACGGCACCTTTGGCTTCGAGGAGTTTCGTAGAGATCCTGAAGACATGGGTACCTGGACGCCGGTGGCTTACTTCTACCAGCGAGTGTTCACCACCGCCCAGGAGGCAAGGTCGGCCGCTGTGGCCTCGGTGCCGTGGTTCGGTCAGCTCGTGATTGAGTTATGTACGGACGCCGATTTTGTCCTTCGATGCCGTCCGAAGGTCGAGAACGCGGTTATGCGGTCCGTTCGGGAGCCGGCGTGTCTCACCGGATGGGGTCTTCGCCGATGTGGTGCTGGCGCCTGGGAGCTCGCGTCAACTTCCGATGGCTGAGCAGGCAACAATGAGACCGTGCTGAAGGTCATCATCGGGGAGATTCTTCCTCTTGCCCTGGTGGTCACCGTTTCACCGCTCAACATCATTCCAGCGATTCTGCTCCTGTTCACCAGCAAGCCGCTGACTAACGCTCTCAGCTTCCTGCTGGGGTTTGTAGGAGGGGTTGCCCTGACCCTTGTCGCCCTGATCGCACTCGGAGGGGCGGTCAACCTGACGACCTCTGATGGTCATTCGACGTGGGCGGGATGGCTGAAACTAATTCTTGGGATTTACCTCGTGTTCGCTGCGGTCAGAAAGTTTCGTGGACGGCCGAGGTCGGGCGAGGATGGGACCCTGCCGAAGTGGATGGATGGGATCACCGGCTACAACGCCTCCAAATCTCTCGCAGCCGGCGTCGTGCTCGGGGCGCTCAATCCCAAAAACCTTGTTGTAGGACTGGCCAGTGCCGCGGCCATCTCGGCCAGTAACCTATCGGTCGGTCAACAAGCGATTGTTGTTTCTGTCTACGTCCTTGTCGCTGTACTCGGGGTTGTCGCTCCAATCGTGGTCATGATCGCACTGGGCGAGCGTGCCCACGGGGTACTTGAGAGTTGGAACGCATGGCTTCGACAGAACAACGTAACCGTGATGTCGGTCCTGTTTCTTGTGTTTGGCGCGGTACTGATAGGACAGGGCATTGCCGGGAGCTGACTCGCCACACCTGAGATCCCTCCATCACTAGGCATCGATGGTGGCCCTACGAGGCGGGACCGATTGCACGTGTCGGGCTCATCGCCGGGTGGGCTTGCAGCTTCGATGACTGAGGATTACGCCGCCCGAATCGAACTTGCGGAGGCGGTGTAGATCACGGGCAGACTGCTGGACTCCCGTGGTCATCTCGGTCACTTCAGGGTAGTTCGGGCGACATTTTGGGCGTCCGGGCCTGTGCCGAAGTCATTTCGTGCACAGGGTTCACAGCCGGTAGCTCCGCTGGAAACCCAATGGTGGAGGCCGGCATTGCGTCGAAGGCTTCCTGCCTCGTGACCATCGGCCTGGAACCCTAAAAACCTGCCCCTTCGCTGCCAATACCACGTTACACCAGGGTGGGGGGCTTGTTGCAAGGACCCTAGGCGTGCTGAAAATACATGCCACCATCAGTCGCCTGATCGGTGCTGCATGTGTACGTCAGCAGGCATGACAGGGTCCCGAGGGGGCCCATGGAGGAATCTGGACGGATGGACAACTACGTGCTGGGCTTCCACGAGATCGGCTTGGGGCAGGTGGCGGTGGTCGGCGGCAAAGGCGCGCGTTTAGGTGAACTCTCAAGGATCGAAGGAATCCAGGTTCCGGCGGGATTCTGTGTGACGACTCATGCATTCCGGCGGTGCATGGCGGAGGTGCCGTCGATCGAAGACTGCCTGCGGCGGCTGTCGGTCATGAATCGGAACGACCGGGACGCTGTCCGATCACTCAGTGATGAACTCCGTCGGACGATCGAAGCCATCGAACTCCCTGACGAAGTTGCCGCGGCGGTCATCCAATCGGTGTCCCGGCTGGGTGAGCATGCGGCTTACGCAGTCCGATCCAGCGCGACGACAGAGGATCTGCCCAGCGCTTCGTTTGCTGGCCAGCAGGACACGTATTTGAACATCATGGGGTCGGTGCGCATCCTCGAGCGTGTCAGGCGGAGCTACGCCTCACTCTTCACCGAGCGGGCCGTGAGCTATCGACTACGAAACGGCTTCGACCACCGGGATGTTCAGATGGCGGTGGTGGTGCAGCAGATGGTGTCACCGGAGGCGGCCGGTGTGCTCTTCACCGCAGATCCGATCACGTCGAACCGGAAGATCAGCTCCGTAGAGGCCACCTGGGGTCTTGGTGACTCCTTGGTCTCGGGCCGGGTGAATGGGGACATCTACCGAGTCCGTGATGGCGAAGTCGTCGAAAAGGAGATCGCCGTCAAACAGCTGGCCAGTGTGCCTTCCTCGACTGGCGGGACAAAGCAAGTGGCGATCAATCCGGAGCGGCAAGTCGGACCCGCCCTGTCCGAAGACCAGGTCGTACGCCTCGTCCATCTCGGTGGGGTGATCGAATCGCACTTCGGAGACCCCCAGGATATCGAATGGTGCATGGTCGACGACACCTTCCAGATCGTGCAGAGCCGACCCATCACGACACTGTTTCCGGTCCCAGCCACTAGCGATGGGGAGAACCATGTCTACATCTCCGTAGGTCATCAGCAGATGATGACCGACCCAATGAAGCCCATGGGGCTCTCCGTGTGGCAGCTGACCACCCCTCGTCCGATGCACGAGGCGGGCGGGCGGCTGTTTGTCGACGTCGCCTCGGATCTGGCGTCGCCCGCCGGTCGCGCCCGGCTCCTGGGCCTTGTGGGCAAATCCGACCCATTGGTTGGGGGCGCGCTCCACAGCATTCTCGAGCGAACTGATTTCATCAGGCCGCTTCCTGAGGGGGACAGCGGCGGAGTTCCGGCCCCATCGACGTCGGCGCCGGCGCCAATCGAGACCGATCCCGCCATTGTGACCGAACTGATTGGTCGTAGCCGAGAATCGATCGCTCTGTTGAAGCGTCAGATCCGAGCCAAAACCGGCCCGACCCTGTTCGACTTCATCCTGACAGATATCCAGGAACTAAAGCGGATCTTGTTCGATCCGCGGAGCCATCAGGTGTTCATGTCGGCAATGGAGGCGACGTGGTGGCTGAACGAACGGTTGCAGTCCTGGTTGGGTGAGAAGAATGTGGCTGACACGCTGACTCGGTCGGTCCTGCACAACGTGACGTCCGAGATGGGGCTGGCACTGCTCGAGGTGGCCGATGTGATCCGCCCGCATCCTGCGGTGGTGACCTTTCTACAACACGTTGAGGATGATGCCTTCATCGACGAGCTGACCGAGCTCGAGGGTGGGTTGGAAGCCCGAGACGCCATTCGGTCCTTCTTGGACACCTACGGCATGCGGTGCGTTGGCGAGATCGATATCACGAGACCACGTTGGAGCGAACGGCCCTCGACGCTCGTTCCTCTGATTCTCAGCAATGTAAAGAACTTCGATCAAGGAGTGGGGGAGCGGCGCTTCGAACAAGGTCAACAGGAGGCATGGGCGAAAGAACAGGATGTGCTGGCCCGCCTGCGGGTGCTACCTGATGGAGAAGCCAAGGCTAGTGAGACCAAACGAATGATCGATCTGGTCAGGACCTTCATCGGGTACCGGGAGTATCCCAAGTACGGAATGGTCAGTCGCTACTTCGTCTACAAGTTGGCGCTCCTCGATGAAGCCGACCGCCTCGTGGAAGCCGGGATGCTTCGTGAGACGGAGGACGTGTTCTACCTGACCTTCGGGGAGTTCCACGAGGCAGTGCGCACCAACCAGGTAGACATACGACTCATCGACCAGCGCAAGGATGCCTTCAGGTCGTATCAAGCACTTGCCCCACCTCGAGTCTTCACCTCGGACGGGGAGGTCGTAGTGGGAACGTACGAAAACACGGACGTCCCACCAGGGGCTCTGGTCGGCCTGCCCGTATCCGCCGGGACGATCGAGGGTCGGGCACGCGTGATCACGGACATGGCCGATGCTGATCTAGAGGTGGGTGACATCCTGGTTACCGCTTACACGGACCCCAGTTGGACGCCGGCGTTCGTGGCCGTCTTGGGGCTGGTGACCGAGGTGGGAGGCCTGATGACGCATGGGGCGGTGGTGGCTCGGGAGTACGGCCTGCCGGCTGTGGTGGGCGTCGAGCATGCCACCCAGCTCATCCGAGATGGACAGCGGATCCGGGTGAACGGAACCGATGGGTATGTGGAGATACTGGCCGAGGGCGGTATCTCCGGGTGAGGATCCTACGCTGCATCTAGCGTGGCGGTACGTCGTCGGTGAGCACGGACGGAAGGAATCCCGCTGCGAGGGGCTAGTTCGGCGACAGCCAGGTCATTGAACGCCCATGGCTCTGGACCAGTGCCAAAGTCTGGGCCGGCGGGGATTGCTGCCCGTCGAAGACGACGCCGGTGAGTACATCAGGTTCCGAAGCCGTCGCCTGTTCCAGGCGAGCCATTGATTCAACGAGTCCGGGTATGTCCATCACCAACCACACCACGGGCCGGTGGCGTCCGACTGAGGCCAGGATGTCGACATACTCCTGACGGCGCTCGACCGGGAAGTAGGAGTACGACCACGAGTTGAGCACTACGATCCGACCGTCCCCCAAACCATCGAGAACACCGGGAAGAAGCTCAAGCGCATCACCTTGGACAACAGTTGGCGGATGGGCCCGGCCAATTTCAAAGGCTTGTGAGGCACGACCAAAACGGCCAGTTCCGGGCCAGATGCAGGCCAATAGCCACCGGGTGTCGTCGGCGTCGGTGAGATCTGGAGGGTCGAGGTCTATTCCCACCCGTCCTGCGATTGGTGGCAGCTCCCTGGCTATCGGTGGGCGACCCGCGGTAACAGTGCAATTGATCTGAAGCAACGAGGTATCCGAACCCGTCGCTCCGAGTGGTCCGTAGTCGAGGCGATACCGATCGCACAGTAGATTCAGGCCAGCGCTGCAACCCACATCGACCAGCTGAATGGACTCATCTGCCGCGGCCCAGGAAAGCGCCGGTCCGAGCAGCGCGGACCGACCCACGTCGTTGGTCTGCACGGTGCGTGCATTAAGTACGTTAATGAGCTCTTCCTGGTGCCCCAGGCAGAGGTCGCGAAACAGGGGAGAAGCCGGAGCCGTGGAGCGTCCGGAATAGATGTCAGCTAACGGGTGCTCGCAGCCGTCGAGAAGGAGGTAGTGCCCGCCAGCGAGCATCAACGGCGGGAAATGTGCATGGGGTAGGGCCGAGAACTGCAGAGCGAGGAGTTCGGGGTCTTCTGCTACCGAGAGGGCGATCTCTTCGTAGATCGGACAGCTTCCGGCGAAGAGTTCCTCCGCAAACCATCGCCACAGAGCGGCTAGTTCGTCAAGCGGTTGCGGCACAGGGAGAACGCTAGTTGACCCAATGGCGGGAGGCTGAAGCCTCCCGTGAACGGAAGGCCAGCGACTCTCTCGGCGCATCCGTAGGTAGTCGCCGCCAGAAAGCCCCAGAACCACGTACGTGGTGTCTCACGCAGCGTCGAGATACCTGAAGCCTCATAGCCCACAGTTAGGGGGGAAGGCCCCCGATCCTCACGAGGAGACTCGATAGACGATCAACTGCCTTCCCACTCCGACCACATAGGGATCACCACCGGCATCGCACCCCGATACGCCATAGACAAAGTTCCCAGCTGGCGTGGTCCAGATATGCCGATAGACCGGTCCGTCGCCATCACTTAGGTCGGTAGCCCTCCCCGAGGGCCTGAGAGTCATCCCGCAGCTGTGGATCAGGGCCGGTGCAGACCAAAAGCGAACGCTCCCATACTGCACATAGCTGTCTGCCCCCATCACGCCGATCCCCAGAAGCACGATCGCGACGGTAAGTACGGCCGTAGCAATGCCTGATAGGCGTGCTGCAATCGATGCGCCCAACGTCCCAACTACGGCGAAAACGGTGACCGGCCAACTGACGAAGAGGCCGAACGGTACGGCAAGGACGGCTGCTAGTACGCCGACCACAACCAATCCGCCAACCAGGACCATCGGCCGGTCCCGGGTGAGAGCGGCTGGTTCTTGGTCCCATGCTGGCCCGTCGAATAGGTCTTCCTGAACCACCGCCCTCATCCAGCAAAGAATACAAAGTTTCCGGACAACGATGGGACGCTAAGTCTGCTCGGGTGGGCGGACCCCTGGCGATCATCACGCATAGGTAATGCTTCCACGAGTTCAGAATCGGGCTACTGAAAAGACGAATCCTAAAGACTGCATTGGAGAGATGGCGAGCTTCGCGAGAGTCACGAAGTCACCGCAACGAGCGAGACAGGGATGTGAAGTGTCTAGATGATTAAATTGTGAAGGTGTCAACTCAACCCCGAGTCATCGTGCTCAGAAAGCAGGATCAGATCTGACAGTTCTTCGAGTGCTTGCCTGGCGTAGCTACGCCACATTCGACCGAAGAGAGGCATGAACAGTGAGCCGATTCCTCGTGGGTGCAGAGTCCAGCGCCAGGCCACAAGTGTGCCAGTGCCGACGGGAGTGAACTCCCAACGCCCGTCGACAGACTCGACCAGTGGCCGCATCGGGCCGGTGATGTCATCCAGGTGGTAGGCAAACGAATTGGGGGCATCGACATCTATCAGTCGCTCGCGCATCGTTCCGCCGTCGCTAGTGACAACCACTCGGGTCTGTCCAATCTGACCCCAGATGCCGTCCTGCTCTCGGACCGCACTAATGGGAGGCAAGATGGCGTAGCGGCGGCGGAAGAGTGTGGTCAGCGGTATCACCAATGTCAGGTCGAAAGCACGTTGAATATCCACGGGGATCGCGCGGGACTGCTCGACGGCAGTGGGTCTGGCCATGTCACGACCTTACCGTCGGATTCTGAGTCAGCGCATTGCCAGAGCGGCAACAGCTCACTCCGATTGAGCACTGATAAAGGCAATTATGCGAGTCGCGTGCAGTGCCCATTCCGGTGAGGGCACTACGACTCGCTGAACAGCGTGTTCGATGTGGTGGTCAGCTCTGTCACGGGTGCCGATGGCAATCGGTGGATGTCAGCCTTGCTGCAAAACAGTGAGGTCCCCGGCCGTGGGCAGTGACACCTTCACATGGGAGAACTGGATTGAGCCACCCATCCGGGGCGTGATGTAGGCAACAGTGGTGGCCACCAGTTGGAGTTCCAGAGAGGTGCCGGCCCTGGCGGTGAAGCCGATCGCCTCCATCGGTAGAACGAGCGTATGAACCTTGCCATCCGCGTTGACGGGAATGGGAGTGACCTGGTTATTGACGACGATGCCAGTCGCCGGATCCACCAGCTGGGCAAAGATTCGAATGGGTCGATCGCCCGCTGAAGTCCGACCCGAGTAGGTAAGCGAGAGTGTCGGTGCTCCTACGGCTTCGGCGGCTTGGTGGATGGGGACCCTGATGGTGACGGCATTGGTCGCCGGCCCCGGTGTGACACCGTAGGCGACAGCATCGACGACACTGGCAGCCTGATTGTTCACACTGACGGTCGGCGGTCCAGAGCCTCCTTGGGGCTGGAGAGTCAGGGTTCCTGAACCGCTGGCATCAATGGAGGTTCCTGCGGGTAGCGGATAAGCCGGCGAGGCATAGGAGGTGCCGAGCTGGTCGACGAACTCAAAACCGTTGAGCACCTTCGCCGACTTGTCTTTGGCCACGTAGCGCTGCATCCACGCCAACGAGAGCGGACCGACGGCGATGGCCGAGCCAGGCTTTGTCAGGCAGACTCCATGACCGCCACAGAACCAGGCCATGGAGACCGTGGTTCCGGTCTTCTTCAGTGCCTCATAGTTGGCAATCCCCTCATCCAGTGTGAAGAGGTCGTCCACCGTTCCCTGGATGATCAGCGTCGGAACCTTCACCTTCGAGAGAAACTGAGCTGGTCCGCGGGCCAAGAAGAAGTTGGTCGCCTGGGCATCGATGAGTCCGGAAGAGTTCATCTGGTTGTCCGCCGCAAGGATTTCCGGATCCAGTGTCGCCGTCGATGCCACCTTGCTTAGAACATTGCTCCATCCGGCCTTGGGAGTTTGATTCTTGTCCAAGCTCGTTCCGAGGGAGTGCCAGGCAATCGTGGGAGCGATGGCATCGACACGACAGTCTTGTTCAGCGACGGCGAACTGAACTCCACCCCCGTACGATTCACCAACCATTCCCAGTCGCGGTACTCCCGGTTGGTCCAGTTCGACACCAGGCTGTTTGGCGATCCAGTTGATGATGGACGAAACGTCCTTGCCCTCGAAATTCGGGCTATCGACCTCTGCCGAGCCGGTCGACTTCCCGAAACCACGCGGATCCCAGGTGAGCACGTTGAAACCTCCGTGCCAGAGCTGCGCAATGCTCAAGGCCCCTTGGATGCCCGCCTGTGAGGTGTCCGTGTCGCCGGCTTGGCCCCAACCAGGGCCCATAAGCACCGTCGGTGTGGCCCGACCCGAGGTCAAAGGATCCGGGAACCAGTGGATCCGGATCTTCGTGCCGTCGAACGACGTCAAGTCGAAATCTGACGTAACTCCTGGGACTGGGACCGCTGTGGTGGCTTGCCAGTCGGCCGGTGGCTGGCATGTTCCTGGCGCTTTGGCCGCGGACGCCGCCGATGATGAACCCCATGCGGATGAAGCAAATGGACCGAGGAGGACGAAGGCCAATCCCAGCGCCATAGTGATGACCGTCCGAGAGGATCTCCGTCTCGTTTCGGTTGCCCATTTCGACATGATTGCCTCTGCTTTCACATTGCCCCAGGACCCGTGACGTCCGATGGCCACGGGAGACGCTAGACGAACCACTCAGAATGGTTCGCTCACCTCGCTCAGGTCTCTCTCGCCCGTCAATCTGGTCTCGACGCCCACGAGCGTCAATTCAAGTGCGGGCGCTTCTCATGATGGCAGCCGAAGGTAAGTACCCAAGAACGGCGATTGTGGCCTTGGCAGGTCATAGTGCTCTCAATGTGTTCGAGGTCCAACGCCGTTGTCAGCGGCCGAAACATGAGGGGCGCCCCTGGTCCGATTCACCATTGTGCCTAGGCGGTCGACCCCGAAGAACGGCTGCTGGCTGTCCGGATCGCACGGGCGCAGTAGGTACTTTGCCTCGGAGAGTTCGATTGGTTCCGAGGGGTTCTCATTCGTGAGCTGGGTGGAGACGAGTTAGAAGTTGTCTGTCAGCCAAATGGTGGCGACAGTTTGAAACGGCCTCGATTGCGGCTTGGACTTCCAAATAGGGCGCGAGTGGTGCCCAGACGCTATCTAGGCCAGCCGCTTTGCTTCGGCAAGACCGGCGGAGCTGTAGACGCCATCGGGAAAGACGGCGTCCCAGGCATCGCGTACCCCTCGAAAGTCCTCACTAGGCCCATAGGCTGCGCGTGCTGCCGCCACGACTTCCTCTCGACGAGCCGCGACGGCGACGCCCGAAGCAAACTCCAACTCGGTGTCGATCTGTGCGATGGATTCGGCAAAGCGGCGCTGGTGACCGATTAGACGGACTGCGCTTGCGGGGGGAGTCATGAAGGGTCCTTGTCGGTAGCTGGGGGATGGCAACGGCTATTTTCACCTGATTGTACGTCGTGACTCGCTGCGTCTCGTGTACTCCAAGCCGTAGCGGCGGTAGGCCATTCATGGATATTCCAGACGCCCGGGACGTCATCCCAGTGGCGAGCCAGGCTTTGGTGCAGCATCACATGTCGGAAGCCGAGAGGTCGAGTTCGAAGGCCGATCCGCTACGCCCACCGACGTCAGCCTGTCGGACAGGCATGAATCCCGACTTTGTTAGCACTCGGCGGGAGGCAACGTTGTCATCACTCGCTACCGCCGTGAGCCTTCGCAATCCGAGATCATCACCGGCAATTCGGATCAGCTCTCGTAAGCCGAAGGTTGCAACTCCTTGACCCGAGAACCGCTCCGCAACTCGATATCCCACGCTGGCGGCCCGATTCTGAATGTCGTAGAGATTGAAGCGACCTGCGACCATCCCGTAGTCATCAACGGCAACGTAAAAGGCACCGATTCCAGACCGCTGATCGGCCATTAGCGCCTGATGGTGTTCCGCAAAAGTATCGAAGTACTCGTCGCCGCGATCGCTGATCGTTCGTGCGAAGTACGACCGATTCTCCAGTTCGAAGACGAACACCGCACCCTCGAGGTCGCTACGAAGCGGCTGCAGGTCGAACATTGGCCGAGCCTATTGCGTGCCATACCTCCGAACGGCGAGACCCAGACGTTGTCCAGACACTCCGGGTCGACGCACCTGCGGGCTGTTCAGGTCATCCGTGAGTTGCATCAAACCTCGATGGGGATGGGCTGGCGGCCGATTCCTCAGGTCAGTCGTTGATGTGGAGTCGTCGTGGTGGTAACGCCAAGAAACCCAGAATCTCCAGATTTCGACACCGAGGTTGCCATTTGTGATGGCAGCTGTTCTGGGGTTACTGGGGTCCGCTGCGGAGAGAGAAACTCCGCAATCTGTTGGCCATAGTCCCTCCGAACCCTTCTGGCTGCGAACACGATCGCCGCCATGGCCCAAGCGGTGAGGAGGAAGCAGGGCCCCGCCAAATATCGGGGATCCTGACCATAGTTTGGCATGTAAATGATGACCGTGAGGCCTGCGAGAAGGAGGGTGAACTGGGCCTCCCGCTGTCGCCAAGACCATCCAGCGACGATCAGTCCCAGCAGTGTCAGGCAGGGGGGTCCAAAGATGGTGGAAATACCCAGGAGGATCAGGGGGTAAAACCAGAAGTTCGGAAGCAGTGAGGGGAAGCCCGCATGTGTGTGGCCCACCAGGTGGAAGAACTGAAGAGAGAAGGCGTACCAGCCGTTCTCTCCTCCGGGTGGCCAGGGGTGTTTCATTACATAGTGCAGTGAGTATTCCGGAAAGTTTCCCAACCAGTAGTCGTAGCCGGTTCGCCAAGGTGCTCCAAAGGTGGACCAGTTGAAGATGGCCAGGGCCAGCATCGGAGGCAGCGCACCGATCGCCACGCGCAATCGATTCCGGCCAGAGATCACAATTAGTACGGAGGCCACAATGATGACGCCGCTCTCTCGGACCACCAGTCCATAGCCCGCGACGAATCCGAGCGTGTACATGCTCCACCTAGTGCCGAGCTTCATCAGAGGCAGACAGACCACCATGAGGAGCGCCGCCGCCACGTCGGACATGACGATGCGATTGTTGACCAGCAGGAACTGGCTGGTGGCGGCGATGAGGGCCGTCGGCAAGGCGGCGTACCAGCCAGCGAGCGAATAGGCAGCCCAGCCGACGGCAAAAACAAGTGCGATTCCGAGAAGGCGTGCCCCGAACTCGATATTGCCCGGAAATTGGCCGACTAAGACAAACGGAGCCAGGAGCAGGGAAGTGCCCGGCGGAAATCTGGGCGGATTTATGGCCCGATGAATGTGAGGTGAGTACGGATTGTCCCGCACCGTCGTTGTATACCCATGTCCGTGTGCGAGCCGGTAAGCAGCATTGATGTACTCGTGCGCGTCAGGGAAAGGCTGCTGGGACAGAGGAAGGTACGCGTGAAAGAAGAGAAGTCCCGTGCTGACAATGGTTACCAACCACAAACTACCGAGCACGATCAGCCGAAAGGGATTGTTGGACCACGCCACTCTCACCCAGTTCAAGCGACTCCCACCAGCCCCCGTTTGGACATCCAGCCATTATTCCCGACTTGTCCAGCAGTTTGCTGAGATGGGCCGCGCTGGTCTCTGATCGTTGTCCATTTCGATCAGATCCCCCGTTCGATGCGCTTGAAGAAGTTGCACTCATTCGGGTGGAGCCGTTTGTGCAGCCTGTCCTCGTTCTGACGTTGAGTGACGGGTCGTCGCGATTCGTTCTTCCTCGCGGACTCACCCTTGGGGTAACCGATGAGGTCGGTCCAGTGAGCGACGCTGCGCCATCATCTCGCCGGTGAAGACGGGGCCCCAACAGCAGAAGGCCCTCTACGCTTCCAAGTTCGTAATGAAGACCTAAGTTCGAGATTGAATGGACCAAAGTCAATGGGTTAAGACCAGGACGCCGGAATGTCGAAGCGCACTTTGAGCCGCCCAGGTAAAAGTGGCCGCCCGGATTTCTTCCAAATTCAGCACGTGCTCCCTTGACGAACCGGAAAGGCTCTGGATTGCTTTTGAGGAGCTCATCGCCAATCCGGTCGGCGACTCTTTCGCGGTGCCCCTTTCTACCGCCGATCAGGGCGCGAATACTGTGGCCGAGCTGTCTTCATCGGTCCCGACCGTGCATTTACTCGGTCACGCCGTCATTGACATCGCTGGCGAGGTGATGATCGCCCACAAGGTGAACCTCGTGATGGCCGGTCATCCGGTCGAGCCCGACAAACGGCGGTGCTACATTGCCGCTGCGCCAATCACGATCGAGACGGATGGGTGGATCTGTGCCGCCGCCACTGTCCTTCCCGGCGTGACCATCGGTGCCGATTCTGTGGTAACTGCAGGTTCGTTGCGACACACCATGTCCCTTGGGCGACCCTTGTTGCGGGCGCGCCAGCAAGAATGATCCGGCATCTCTAGCTCACCAATGTTGTGCCGCTCCTTGGATCGCTTGGGCGACTCGTAACCAAAGCCCGCAGGATGGTGTTGGCCGAGTGAAAATCATCTTGCTACGGCCGGCTAGGTAGGAGCAAGGACCATGAAGACTCCAAGTTCCCCTCAGGGTCGTGGCCCCATCGCCTAGCGAACGAGGCGGTGTACCTCTGTCACGATTACTTCCGGCTCGCCCAACGTTGATGGGTCGAGCCCTCTCGCCGCTGCAACCTTGCCCATGGTCGGCATCAGGGTCGATTCAACGAACTGCTCATAGGCTTCAACCGAATCCCAAATGTCGACGCCATGTGCCCGACCGTCCCTTTCGAAGTGCACGTGAACGACACCGCCGGGTGGGAGTGTGGCATCGACCCCCATTTCGTCGGTGACGGCATCAAGCAACTCAATGGTTACCCCGGCAGGAAAGACATCCTCAATCAGAACTGTCATCAATGCTCCCTTGTAGTAGTTCAGTGCATTTATCAATCAGCTTCTCTCTCTCAACATTGTCTAAACCTGGTGTTACAGCCACGCGTCACCTGAGAATGCGCGGTAACTCCTGTCGCCGGCGCTCAACCGGTGCCCCAGACAGTTGTTGACCCGTGGGACGTTTCTCACGTCCACTTCGCATTTTTAAGTGGTGGGTATCATTTGCCGGGATCGCCTAGCCGACGGCGCAGGCTGGAGGGCAGTGGACCGGATCACCGGATCGGGCTTGACGACTCGGCCGACTACGGCTGGTCGCTACCCTTGGCGGCATCCACGCATCCACGCATCCACGCATCCACGCATCCACGCATCCACGCATCCACGCATATCCACGTATCCACGTATCCACGTATCCACGTATCCACGTATCCACGTATCCACGATGACCTCGATGAGGTGGTCAATGCGCTCTCGAGTCGGGGAATAGGCATTGGGTCGATGGAGGCCGTGGGTGCTGCTGGGCGCAAGGCCAACTCGGTAGAGGCTGACGGGACCTTCATCGCTTGGATTCAGGTCTCTGCCGACGGTAGCTAGCTGAGACAAGAGAGTTCGCTAATCAGGGTGGGTCATCGAAGTTGCGGGTAGTGGGCGTTCCTCGGCCGGCGTTGGTGAGACAAAGCGGGGCGCCATGGCTATTGGGGTCGCCGGCCAACGGGATGGAATGTCAATGACCGGCGATCTGCCCACCGTCGATATGTAGGACTTCGCCGGTGATGAACGGCGAAGACTCCAAGAACAGGATGCCGTCGACGATGTCGCGTACCTGGCCTACGTGCCCAATCGGAGGGAGCTGTGAGCCGAGTCCGGTGTAGGTCTCTGCTGGATGCACTGGCGTCTGGATGATGCCCGGCGAGACGGCGTTTACCCGGATGCCACGCGACGCGTACTCGATGGCCAGCGATTTGGTGGCCGAAGCGATGCCGCCCTTGGTGAGCGACGTCAATACCGAGGGCGCGTCGGCGTTGGCGAAATCAGCCAGGGTTGTCGTGATGTTGACGATGTGTCCCGCGCCCCGCTTGAGCATCACTGCGATGGTGCGCTGGGTCAGCGTGAAGAACCCGGTGAGATTGACGCTGACTACGGTGGCGTAGTCATTGGTGGTGTATTCGGTGAACGGCTTGGAGATGTACACCCCGGCGTTATTCACCAGAGTGTCAATGCGACCAAAACGTTCAAGTGCCCCGCTAATGATCCGATCGGTGGTGACGGTTTCTGCGATATCACCGTCGATGGTGAGCACACCCGGATCCCCATCGGGCTCGATCGTCCGGGATGTGGCCACGACAGCCCATCCCTGACGCCGGTACCCGGCGACGATACCGGAGCCTATGCCCTGAGAGCCCCCCGTGACGATGGCCACCCTTTGGTCTGGTTGGCTCATGGCGTCTCCCTCGTTTGGCTTCGGGTAAGCGCCGGTCACTTGCGCGAGATGACCAGCTTGGTCTGCGTACTCGCCCGCCGACGCGCTCGGCATGGGCGCTATCCGATTGTGACTCCGGTTTCACCGGGCGAGAGCATCTGCGGCCCGAGGACATGCACCTGGCCGGGGGAGTGTCCTGATTCCTCCGATGATCCCTACCGGGCGAGTTTGTGCGCACGATTCTGTCTGGACTCGAAAGCGCTGCTCCGCCGTTGGCTCTGCCGAATCGGCCGACCAGTTCGGGCTGATACTGAGTGATGAATTAGTCGCCGCCACGGGTCGCCCCAACCGTGCGGCAGGCCGTTCACCGCCCTCGACCGGCCGGCTCACCGAGTCGGATCTTCTCGTGGAGCGCTTTGAGCGCAGCAACGTAGATCTCCGAGAAGGTCGGGAACGGCTGGATGGTGTCCCGTAGCACGTCAAGTGGAACTTTGGCCCGAATGGCCAACGTGCCTTGCTGCATCCATTCACCGGCCTCCGGTCCTAGGCCGTAGGCACCGGTCAACAGCTGGCCGTCACTGAGGAGGGTCAAAAAGCCGTTCGACTTGGCGTAGTTGTGGGTGTACGTGGCGGTCTTCGCCACCTCGGACAAGGGGCTGGTGGCACTGAACGGTGCCTCCGTTGCGCCCACCGACGCCGCTTGGGGGTCCGTGTACACGACGTCGGGAATGGCCTCGTAGCTGGCCTCACGGGATTCACCGAGAATATTGGCCGCTACTACCTCGCCCTGGTACTTCCCCACGTGAGTCAGAAGTCGGACACCGGTGACGTCGCCGACGGCCCACAGACCTTCACCGGCACGCAGGTGGGCGTCTACCGGGATCCCGTGCCGGTCTGCGTGGATGCCGACCGTGTCGAGACCGATCCCATCCACCCGGGGGCGCCGGCCGGTAGCCACCAGCAGGTGGTCGCCCCGCAGCTCGCGTCCGTCGGCCAGTGTGAGCACGTACTCTTCGGCGTCGTGCCGAGCAGCTGTCGCCTGGATGCCCAGGATCAATTCGACCCCTTCCTGGCGTAATACTTCGCCGAGGGCGTGTCCGAGTGGCACCGGCTCTCGGGCCAACACATGGTCAGCTCCTTCGACAAGGGCCACCTCCCCGCCCAGACGGCGCACGGCCTGGGCCATCTCGGCGCCGACCGGACCTCCGCCCAGAATCAGAAGGCGCCGTGGGACGGCCTTCATGCCGGTCACCTCACGATTGGACCAGACACCCGCCAGGTCAGCGAGGCCCGGGATGGGTGGCACCACCGGATCCGAGCCGGTAGCCACGACGATGTGTTCCGCCGTGTGGAGCACTCCGTCCACGTCGACTACGCCGGCTCCGGCCAACCGACCGGTGCCCCGCAGCAGGTCGATTCCCTTGTCTGCCAGCCAGCGCTGCTGGCTGGCATCAGAGTAGTTCGAGACCATGAAATCCCTATAGGCCAGAGCCGCCTTCACATCGACCTCGGCACTGGCTGCCGCCTCCCGTGCCTCGTGGGCCGCCTCGCCTGGGCGCAGGAGCGTCTTGGAGGGGATGCACGCCCAATAGGAGCACTCGCCGCCAGCTAGTTCACGTTCGACGACAGCCACCCGAAGTCCACCATCGGCCAACTCGCCGGCGCAATGCTCGCCCGGCGACCCGGCACCCAGGACGATGACGTCGTAGCTGCTCATATCGAAGATCCATCGCCGGTATGGGCCGAGGGCCCGGACTGCTCGTCGATCATGTGCTGCGCGTACCAATCCGGCCAGTCCGGGTCGGGATGGCCGATCTCTTCTTCATGGCGGCCGTGTGCATCGGCGGCCCGTCGGAGGGCGGCGGCCAGATCCTCGGCGGATTCATAGGCGGCGGGCATCAGCGTGCTCACCGCCCCGGAAGGCGAGTTGTCACCTCTTGGATGAACCAGCTGTTGCCGTCCGGATCGGCGAACGAGGCGAACGACCCATACGTCTTGTGCTCCGGAGCGGGACCCGGTGCACGGGATTCGTTGCCGGCGTGGTGGAACACTCCACCAGCATCGTGGAAGACGTCACTTACGTCGACACCCCGTTCGCTCACTTCGGCTCGGGCCGCCTCGATGTCGGCCACAACGAGCTGAAGGCCTTCGGCCGAGCCGGGAGGGGCCGAGGTAACCCCACTGCCAAAGATGATCGAGCACGCGGAGCCCGGCGGTGTCAGCTGCACCACACGGAAGCCCCCTTCACCTGGAAAGTCGGCGTCGAGGCGCCACCCTAACGACTGGTAAAACGCCTTGGCCTGGTCCACATCGGAAACTGGAACCACCACCACTTCGAGCTTCATTTCCACGTCCGCAGCTCCTCTCCACCGGGTCCGACGTCGCGCCACCACCAGGACCCCCGCCCTGGCATCACTTTCGCGCCGCTCGCCGTCGAAGTCCAGGCCCGGAGCGAATGGGTGGCGTCAGACGGCCGACGTCGACGGCTGTCTCAGGCCGGGGAGAGGCGCGGTCCTCCAGTCGGCGATTCCTGTCGGCGTTCGGCCTCTGAGATGGCCCATGCCGCGTTGACCAGCCCGATATGGCTGAAGGCTTGGGGAAAGTTTCCTAGTAGCTCTCCGCTGACGACGTCGGCCTCCTCGGCGAGAAGGCCGACGTCGTTGACGAAGGCCGCCGCCCGTTCGAAGACGGAGCGGGCGCGATCTGTTTGTCCCGTCCGGGCCAGGGCCTGGGCTAGCCAGAAGGTACAGAGCAGGAATGTGCCCTCTTCACCGTCTAGCCCGTCGTGTGCCCGATAGCGATAGACGAGTCCCCGCTCATCGGTAAGGCGCTCTTCGGTGGCGTTGATCGTGGCTAGCACTCTGGGTTCGTCGGCGGGAAGGAAGCCAACCAACGGCAGCATCAGACTGGATGCATCGAGCTCGTCCGAGCCGAAGGACTGGGTAAAGGCGCCAGCCCGGTCGCTCCACCCTTTGGTCAAGATGGCCTCACGAATCTGTACCTGGGCGCGCTTCCAGGCACCGACCCTGCTGGAGGCGTCAAGGTGGTTGGCCAAGGCCACCGCCCGATCGAGGGCCACCCAGCACATCAGCTTCGAGTACAAGTAGTCGCGGGGCTCGCCGCGGACTTCCCAGATACCCTGATCCTTTTCCTGCCAACGCCGGGCTGCGGTGTCGGCCAACTGGACGAAGAAGCGTTTGGTGGCTGGCGCCAGTCCGGGTGGCACGCCCCAATCGTCCGGGCTGGCCCCGGGCCCGATTCGTCGGGGGGCGTTGTCGAAGACCTGGTCCGAGAGACGGTCGACGGCGCTGAGCAGTTCGCCGTAGACATCG
Source organism: uncultured Acidimicrobiaceae bacterium (assembly GCA_963845485.1). Lineage (GTDB taxonomy): Bacteria > Actinomycetota > Acidimicrobiia > Acidimicrobiales > RAAP-2 > Bog-756. Next base: position 145,959 of record CAWJSI010000015.1, read on the forward strand.
AGCTGGCGTTGGTTCCAGGCGCCATTGCCAACCCGAACCGGCACCGAGTTCCGCCAGCCTTCCAAGTGCGGCAGCTCCCGCTCGGTCAGGTCCCGTTCGCCTCCGACACCGAACATGATCTGCAGATCGCCACCCCGGTCAAGTGAACCGGCGGCGGACGTGGTCATGTAGTCGAAGAACTGATTGGCCTCGTCGGGGCACGCCGCCACCCAAAGGGCCTCGATCGTGAAGGAGGCGTCGCGGACCCACGCGTAGCGATAGTCCCAGTTCCGAGTACCTCCTACCACCTCGGGCAGCGACGTGGTCGCTGCCGCGCAGATCGCCCCGGTGGGTGCATAGGAGAGTGACTGGAGTACGCGTCCACTGTGGTGCACCAGGTCGCTCCACGGACCCACGTAGGCCTGATGGAGCTCCGACCAAGATTCCCAAGCAGACACAGTGTCTAATAGCCGTTTGGCAATATCCGGCTGGGTCCAGACCTGGGCAGTATCGGCGTCCGCCCGTGCGCGGTGATGAAGGGCGAAGCTCGCACGCTCACCTTGGCGGAGTTGGAACTGACCGGAGACGGCCGATGGATCCACGGTCAGAGTCACCGGTGATGACAGCGCCAAGACGTCGGCGCCCCCGAAGGCGACGACTCCATCGTCAACGGCATCGAATAGGGGACGGACCAGCCCGTATTCCGGACGAGGGACGTACTCCACGGACAGATCGACCTCACCCTCGACACAGGTGGCCTGGCGCAGGAGGACGTGGGGTGCACCCCGGCCGAGTTCGTGCCCCCGGTTGCCGTCGCCCATGGCCAGCGCGTCGGTGAGGGTGACCACACCCGTGGGCGTATGGAAGCTTGTCTCCAACACCATGGTGTGGTCCAGGTAGCGCCGGGTGACCTGCGTGGCCTTTTCGGCCCAGATCGACCAGTGGCCGGCGTCGTCGCCTAGGAGGCGACCGAAGACCGATGGGCTGTCGAAGCGGGGGAAGCAGAGCCAGTCAATCGACCCGTGCCGGCTCACCAGCGCCGCGCTGTGTCGATCCGAGAGGAGTGCATAGTCGGCTATTGGAATCGTGCTCATATGAGCTCCTTCACCCGTCGATCCGCGGGGTCGGTATCGGATACCTCCAATAAAGACTCGGCCTGCCCATTGTGACGGGTCCTCGTGGCCGTTGCCACGCTGTCGACCTGGCAGTACCCCTTTCCTCGGTGGCCGAGCGCCAACGAGTTGCAATGCTCGCACCGGAGGTCATAGTGGCGTTGTGCCCTCTCGAACAGGTGGCACGTGTGGACCGATTGGGGAGTGACGCGGCGCTGGCGAAGGGATATTCTGACGGTGGCGTGTTCCCTCGTCGTCGGGTACGACGAGCTCGGCTCTGTCGGGAGGTGGATGCGCCCGACATCACGGAAGTGGCGGTGATCCATGCGATCGGACATCAAACCAGGGGCCACGTTCCCCGACTACTCCCTGCCGGATCACACGAACACCGTGCGCCGGCTCAGCGAACTCCAAGGCGATGACCCCCTCGTCCTAACTTTGGCGCGGGGCAACTACTGCCCAAAGGAACATCAACAGCACCTGGAGCTGGCCGCAAACTATCCGAAGGTCGCCGTGGCCTACACGCAGATTGTCACGATCTCTACCGACGACCACCACACGATCCAAGAGTTCCGTGCCTCTGTCGGTGCTCAGTGGACGTTTTTGTCTGATCCCAACCGGACTGTTCAAAAGGACCTTGACATACAGGAGTACACCGACCCCGACCACGATCCAATGATTCCCCACACGCTGGTACTGAAGCCGGGGTTGGTGGTGTACAGGATCTACAACGGCTACTGGTTCTGGGGCCGCCCTTCGTTCAACGACTTGTGGCACGACCTGCAGGCCGCCTCGAGTGAGGTCCGCCCTGACTGGGACCTGAGCAAGCCGGGGCTCCGCGAGGCCTGGAGCGCAGGCGATTATTCGAGCTTTCACGGATGGAACAAGCGGACTGCCCAGTCGATGCCGACGTCGTACGAGTCGTAACTTCATGTGGATCTGCCGGCACGGTTGGGATCGGTCCGACTCAGGAGTGATCGAGGCGCCGCACGTCGGATCAGAAAGGTAGTCGGCAATGTTGCGTACGCCGGTTTGCCAGCTGTTAGGTATCGAACAGCCAATCGTCCAGGCGCCGATGTCAGCAGAGCCTCAACTGGCTGCAGCTGTCTCCAATGCCGGCGCGCTCGGCATGTTGGCCCTGACCTGGTCGACTCCGGCGGCAGATCCGGTCCGTGAGACGGCGGCGCTCACGGATCGCCCCTTCGGTGGAAATTTTATTCTCGCCTCCGATCAACACCGACGCCTCGACGGAGTCCTCGAGGCTGGTCTGAGGATTGTGTCCTTCATGTCAGGAGATCCCGCTGACTACGTCGATCAAGTCCACCAGGCAGACGGAATCGTGCTCCAGACGGTCGGGAGCGCTGAAGAGGCTCGCCAGGCTGTGGCCAGCGGTGTTGACGTCGTCGTAGCGCAGGGTTGGGAGGCCGGTGGGCATGTGCGGGGCCAGGTGGCCACGCTTCCCCTGGTGCCCGCGGTGGTGGACGCGGTAACACCGGTGCCCGTGATCGCTGCCGGAGGAATCGGGGACGCCCGGGGAGTGGCTGCCGTGCTGGCACTGGGTGCTCAAGCGGCGTGGCTCGGGACCAGGTTCCTACTGGCCCGCGAGATGCCCCTTCACGAGGAGTACCGCCGGCGTGTCATGAACGCAGCGGAGACCGATCCGGAGTGGTATGCGGACCTGTACGTCGTTGGGTGGCCGGATGCACCCCACCGCGCCCTTCGTAACTCGACGGCCGAGATGTGGGAAGCCGCCGGCCGGCCCCCGCTGGGGAGTAGACCGGCAGAGGGCGTCATCGCCCGCTTCCCCTCCGGCGAAGAGATACTCCGCTATGAGCCTGGGGCGCCGATGGTCGGTACCGCCGGTGACATCGAAGCGCTCTCGCTGTGGGCCGGACAAAGCGTTGCCCTCGCCAGACGACCGCAATCGGCCGCCGACATCGTGGTCGAGCTGATCAGTGGTTTGTAATCCCAGCCGGCGGTTCACCGGCCCCGCCTCGTCGCCATGCCGGGTGAAGCGAAGAGAGAATGAACCGGCGAACTCTCACCGGATTTGGGCAACTCGATCGTCACAACAACGGCTGCAGGTCCCGTCACGGACGGGGGTGCCAGCCCTGATCAGTGGAGGTGTCAAATGGCCGAATTCCTACCCTCGGAAGAGGGTATTCTGCTGGCCCACTTCATTGTCTCGGAAGACGTGGAGCGCTCTCGGCAGTTCTACTCCGAGGTACTTGGCGGAAAGGTGGTTTTTTCCGGCGATGTGACCTACGTATCGCTGGCCAACAGCTGGATCATCATCAACGTGGGTGGAGGACCGACTGACGACAAACCTGCGGTCACCCTCGAGACACCCCAACACCCCGACCGGGTCAGCAGCTTCCTGAACATCCGGGTCCGAGACATTCAGGCGGTCTACTCCGAGTGGAGTGCCCGGGGCGCCCAATTCCTTACGCCACCCAAGCAGCATGACTACGAGATCCGTTGTTACATCCGTGATCCGGACGGCCATCTGATTGAAGTGGGCCAAACCACGGATCCCAAGGGTGACTGGTCGGCATGGCCCATTTAGTTCCGGACCTGAGGAGGTGTGCGGCATGACCATCGCTGTCATCGGCACTGGGGGAATTGGATCGGCAATTGCCCGCCAGTTCGCCGCAGGTGGCGAGTCCCTCCGCCTCGCGAGCGCGGACGACAAATCGGCACGGATGCTGGCAAGACAGATCGGCCGGGCCGCAGTGGTTGCGGAAGATAACCGTGAGGTGTTGCATGGTGTTGATGCCGTCGTTCTCGCCCTTCGCTTCGCCGTGCTGGAAGGAGTAATCAGCGAGATATCGGATCTGCTCACCGACAAGGTCGTGATCGTTCCGAGTAACCCAGTCACTCTCGACGCACAAGGTCAAGTCTCACGGGTCCTGCCGATCGGGCAGTCCTCCGGCGAGGTTGTGGCCGGGTGGTTGCCGGCGCATTCGCATTTGGCCATGGCCTTCGGGAGCATGTCTGCCGATCTGTTCGAATCCTTCAGCCACCGGTCACCGGAGGCGGCGGTACTCTTCTATGTGAGCGACGACGAACGGGCTGGTAACAAGGTGGAGCAGTTGATCCGAACGGCCGGCTTTGAACCGGTGAGGGTCGGCGGGATCGAACAGTCGAGTCGACTCGAGCTGGATGGCGATCTTCACGATCTTGTAGTTGGCCCTCTAGAGGCGCATTCAATGCTCGGTACTCCCTGAACACCTGGTCCGAGCCAGTGATTCGGGCGATTTCGCCATTGGCCTCGAGGCCGGGACTCGGCAGTTTGGAGTTAGTAGCGTTCGTGGACACGGGGACAGGTGGTTGAGTTGACTGAGTTCAAACTTGTGGAACCAGGTCCGTTGGATATGCCGAGTAGTGCCGTTTCCCATGAAACCCCGATGAGTGGAGGAGTCCAGTGGCCCAGTCCAAACAGCTCGCACAACGGATGGTGGTGACTCACTTCATCGTCTCCGATGACATCGATCGCTCACGACGTTTCTACACTGAGGTGCTCGGCGGTACTGAGGTCTTCGGCCCAGAGCCAACCAATATTGCTCTTGCCAATACGTGGATCATCATCAACGGCGCTGGGGGTCCGACCGACGACAAGCCCACCGTAACCCTCGAGACGCCGCGTGATCCCGATCGGGTCAGCAGCTTCCTGAATATTCGAGTCGAGGACATTCACGCCGCCTACGCCGAATGGAGCGCCAGGGGTGCTCAATTTCTGACGCCGCCGAAGCAGCACAAGTACGAGATCCGTTGCTATATACGAGATCCTGATGGCTACATCATCGAGGTGGGCCAAACCACTGACCCACAGGGCGACTGGTGGCCAGCCGATTGGCCCCCGATCCACCCCGCTCAGCAGTCTGACTGAATCCGAATCTGGTCGGGCTTTCAGTCCTCTAGGTATCCATCCGAAACCCTTGGGAGGTGGCTGGATGACGTTGATCCACCTGTCGGAGTTGCGGGATTTGTCACGGGTGAACACTGGGACGAACGTCCGGGTGAATGCATCCCGCGCGGTCAGCGGCTCGCTCTAAGACTTCCGCTGTCTCACAGGGCCGTCCCGGCCGCGCGTCCGGTGGGAGACAGACGTCTGCGCGAGAAGCGCAATGTGGGTGGCACTCGTGCCCACCGTGGCGGGGACGCCGTCGATTGCCGAGGGTGACTGACCGTCCCATGGGGGATACGGTGAGTGCCGTGGACCTCCCAGAGCTCCTGGTCGGGGATGCAGGCGAATGGCGAAGATGGTTGGGCGCCCATCACGTCGATTCGCTAGGGGTCTGGCTGGTTCTGGCCAAAAAAGGAATAGTCGATCCCACAAGCGTCTCGTATGACCAGGCGCTTGAGGAGGCGATCTGCTTTGGCTGGATTGACGGTCAATTGGGGCGTCGTGATGCCGCTACATTCCGACGACGGTTCACGCCTCGAAAAGCTCGAAGTCCATGGTCTCAACGGAACGCGGCCATCGCCGAACGGCTGATGGCCGCCGGACGAATGCATCGGTCGGGTGAAGGCGAGGTACTGCAGGCGAAAGAGGACGGTCGATGGGCGGCCGCCTACGCGGGGCAGGCCAGCATTGACGTGCCCGAGGATCTCCTCGCCGCACTGAGCGCCAATTCCCAGGCCAAAGCGATGTTTGGATCGCTCACAAGTGCGAATCGCTACGCCATCCTCTACCGGATTGGAAGCGCCAAGAAGTCCGAAACCCGGTCTAGACGCATCAGCCAATATGTCGAGATGTTGGCCCGAGGTGAGACCATCCATCCCCAGGCGCCGCGATGACCCGGATTAGAAGGATTCAACGCTCCCACAATCGCCTACACCGGTGACACTGGTCTCGAGGAGTATGCCGCGAGGAAGCTGGCCCAGAATCGCCTCAGGATTACGGAGAAAGTGGGCATGACTCACAGTCATGAGGGGTCTCGAGATGGCAAACGAACTTGTCGCGGCGGATGTCCGATCCGTTGATGTAAGAACAAATGCTGCACCAATTGCGATCGGGTTAGTCCGTACCCGATACTCCGGTGCCATCTGCACGGTGCATGAGGACTTCTTTTGAACGGGTAAGAGCAATGAAATGGCCCTCGTCGGGGTAGATCGTGAGTGTCGCTCCTGGAATCCGATCGACGAGCACCTTTCCCCATACTGTTGGTACTAGGGCGTCGGCGACTCCTTGGAACACCCGGACTGATACCGCAATGTCCTCAGGCGCGACCCCAAGGAGCGCTCCTTGCCAGGTACTCGTCAATGCCCCCGTGCCTGGCGGGCTCCTTCTCCCAGGATGGGGGATATCCAGCGGGGCCCCCATAGCATTGTCAGTTATGGCTGAGATTCGCACCTGTTGCTCAACATCGGTCGAGTGGTGGGTCAGGCTCCGCTCGCGTCCTGACCCGCGGACTCGCTTGGGTGCGCACTTCCGGATCGATGTGCCCCTGTGCTCCGTTTGATGCCATTGGCAATCGTGGCTGATTGGCATGGTCGAGGGACAGCGTCGAGGTGTCCGGTGGCGATAGATGAATGTCGAATCTGGCGCCCGTCTCAGTTCTCGAGTCGAACGAGCCTGCGATCCCCCGAAAGGCAATTACATTGGCCAAACTGATCTACTCGGTGATTAGCTCGCTTGACGGGTACTTCGAGGATGCGGAAAGTAGGTTCGACTGGGCGGAGCCGGACGAAGAGGTTCATGCATTCGCCAACGATCTCGACCGACCGATAGGAACCTACCTCTACGGGCGACGGATGTACGAGACGATGGTGTTCTGGGAAACTGCTAGTGCCGGAGCCGATGTGCCGGAGGTGTATCGGGACTTCGCTGGGATTTGGCAGGCAGCTGACAAGATCGTGTACTCACGGACGCTTCAGACACCATCCAGCGCGAGGACGCGGATCGACCGTGAGTTCGAACCGGATGTGATTAGGCAGTTGAAGTCGACATCGACGGCCGACATCGCCGTTGCTGGTGGCGACATCGCCGGCCAAGCGATCCGCTCCGGTCTAGTGGATGAGTTCCACATGTTCTTGTGCCCGATCGTTGTTGGTGGCGGCAAACGTGCCTTTACGAACGACATCCGCGCGGAACTCGAACTGCTCGATGACCGACGGTTCGGAAATGGCGTCGTACATCTCCACTACCGAACCTCGACGTCAGAGGAATAGCATCGCTCACCGCTAGGGAGCGGGTCAGTTGATCACCGTGACCGATCGGCGCCCTCCGGGATAATCGTGCTAACGCGAGAGGCTCCGGTCGGTAGCAGCAGGCAATACAGGCTGGAATTGGCCGCCGATGGCATACTTGGGGGGTTGAGACTGTCGCCAGCCATAGAGGCTCTCGACACAAGCTACGTCGCCGGCGCCGACTCCGATGTGGCTTACAAGGTCGTCGTTGACGGCCCTCCCATTTCACTGGTTGGTCCCGGAGCCTGGTCCCACTGTGTCAGCCGGGGAGGCCGTAGGCAACGAGGTCGTCCCCCACAGTCTCGTACACCACGACCACCCCCGTTCCCCTTGGGAGACCTTGACGGGGGTAGCTCGCCGGAACCCTCGGTGCCTGGCGATGGAGCCTCGGCCGTTGTGGCACCCGTCGATGCCCGGGGCGGGTGTCCCGGGTCGCCGGACTTAAAGAACTTCGCCAAAGACCCTGCGGCCCGAGATCATCGGGAACCCAGTGCGAACCTGGGCGCCTGTGGAAAAGAGTCGGCGCGGTATTACGCGAACGTCTTTAAGCGTGAGATGCCTGGAATCCATAGAGTTGGTGGATGTCCTCATTTCCAGCATTCACTCACTACGCCTTGACGGTCTCCGATCTCCAACGAAGCATCGAGTGGTACGAGCGCCTCTTCGAGTCGCCGCCTGCTGCGGTCATGGAAGAGGACGGGTTTCGAGCAGCGATCTGGTTCGAACCGATGTTCGCCATCCATGAATATCAGCATCAGATCGAGGGCGATGTGTTCGATGAGTTTCGTATCGGACTCGACCACATCGCTTTTGGCTGCACTAGTCGAGGAGACCTCGAATCCTGGCCAGCGCGACTCGACTCTTTGGGTATCGAGCACGGTGAGATCGTGGATCGATCCTACGGGTCCGGTCTTGGATTTCGGGACCCGGATAACATTCAGCTCGAGTTCTTTCTGGCGATGGGCTCGTAGTTGCCGATGTGGTCTGGGATCCCGGCTACTCACTGTGCAAGCGGGAAACGACCGGACATCGGCTGACTAAAGCGGGTATCGAGCAGACGATCCAGCTGGTGACCCATCAGCGGGGGATCAGGCCGTTTGCCGGTGAGGCGATGCTGGTGGACGGCCAGCTCTACTCGAACCTGCTGCCCAAGGACCTCCGTGACCTCACGTTTCCACCCCGCTTCGCACCTGGCCCCTATCGGCGCGCCTTCGAGGAGAAGTTCAACCGACGGGCCCGGTGGAGGTTCGTCCGTCATGCCAAGCCGGACTCGGATGGCGTGACCCGCTGGCCGCCTCAGACTGAGCGCCCCGCCCCGGAACTGCTGGATCAGCAGCCCAATTTCGGCGTTACTGGAGGGCGACTCAGAACCAAAGCTGTCACCTATTCGGCGCTGCCCCTTCGCCAGGTGGATCTGACCGGAACTTCTCCCTGATGGCTTCGGCCACTTTGACCCGGAACTCGCTGGTGTCAGAAATCTGGGTCCACACAATCTTGACCAGGAGGTCACGAACTTCAGACTGACTCGCATGATCGACCATCCACTCACCAATGGCTTGGCGGTCCGCTTCAGACAACTCGTGTTGGCCGGTCAACGCCCCCACAAGAAGGGCAGTGAGGCCAACCTCTTCGTTCTGACCCGACTTACCCAGCATCGTCCCAAACTCCGTGTTGGGGGCTACGAATCCATCGTCGCAACAGCGACGAGTGTGTCTTGCGCAAGCCGTGGGGGAAGCAGAACCTGCGAGAGATAGTTCGCCGTCCTACGCAGTGGTGTTGGACTGGTGTGCCTCGTGAATGAAATCTCCACCTTGGAGAAGCCATTCACTTCGAGAACACGTCGCAAAGTGTCCTCGCAATACCAGGCGGTGTGCTCGTAGTGGACCAGGCCGTGGCCTCCCCAGCGATAGATAAAGTTGGCGACGTAAAACACGTTCGGCGTCGTGAGTACCAGTCGGCCGTTCGGCGTCAGATGGCGTCGGATGCTGGTGAGGAATCCATGTACATCATCGAGATGTTCGATGATCTCGCCAGCAAAGACCGTGTCGAAAGTCCGTCCGAGATCGAAGTCCTGGGCATTGGCCAGATGGACATCGAATCCCTGTGCCCGAAGATTGGTGATGATTGCCTCATCGCTGTCGATTCCGACGAGATCACCTACCTCCTGACTGAGGTAGCCGTGCATCCAATCATCCAGATTCCCGGCGTTGCTCGATGCGCACCCGATGTCCAGAACGGACTCTCCGGTGATCAGCGGCCGCACGGCGTCGAACCGATCACGCAGTGTGCCCAGGAACCGAGGGTCATCCCCCCACCGAGGCTGGAGGAAATGGCCCGTCGGCCGCCCCTCGGACGGGATGACCGCCGCAGACCCATTGACGGAACTCACGCCTTTACCCACTCCAACCCCCAAAGACTCCTCGCTGAGCCGATGATACAAGGGCACCGGGGCCAAGATCTTGACCCGCCAAGGGCGCCCCTGATCGCCAGGGGTGGGCGTCACACTCCCAGCGCCCTTTGGGTCACGATGGGTGGGTGAGCAGGGCCCTACCCGACTACGTCACGCACTACTACGTCGCAGGACGATCACCGTTCCAGAACGTTTCTGAGCTGGCCGATCGAGAGTGGGAGGTGGTTCGTCAGGAACTCGAAGCAGAGTGGTTCGCCGGGACGTCATCCCGAGTCTTCGGTAGGCGGTATCTGGAGCTTCGGCGGGCAACCGAGGCCAAACTTCGCGATCAGTTTGTTGCGGTTGGGGGTGAACCGGAACGGGCCTCACCCCACTACTTCGTACTTGGTTCCTCGACGTGGTTCCGGGCATTGGCTCACGAAATGCATGAGGTAGTGATTCCGCTGGCGGTGCTTCCTGACAGTGCAACCAGTATGACGATCCCGGACAGCATGACTTCCATGGGCCTCGGTGGTGAGTTCGGTCTTCCTGTGGAGGATAAGCCGCACCACGGCCGAGTGTTCCGGCTCTCCGAGATTCCTGAAGCCGCTGAAGAGTTTGGTCTCCCCGAGGATGAGCCCGGCGACTACGCCGGGTATCAGCACCGGTCCTTCGAGCTCTACGCTGAGGTCCAGGTGTGGTCGGATGCCATTCTCCACTACCGAGCCTGAACCGACGGGGGTATCCCGCAACGCCGATAAGGGGCCATGGGGTCTTTCGCCGTATGGCGACCAGGGCCGTGGAGGATAATGAGGTTCAGCACGCGACGTGGACCGAAGTAGGCAGTGCCAAAGCTGTGGTCGAGAACATTGCCGCTCGGGTCTTGCTAGGTACGTTAGTCAACCAAGCCGAGGATGCTCTGACAGTCCAGTACGGATCGCCAGGAATGTTCAGGCTCATGGGCTGCATCTTCACTCCCAAGTAGTTCCCGCTGATGGCCCGGTGAAGGTGGTCGACGACGATCAGATATCCGAGGTTGAGGTCGTCGGCTCCGATGACAAGGGCTGGTAGCTGGCCGCGGTTTCAGGCCGTGGTGGGAAGCCATCTGTCGGAGAACGGGGCTTCATCGTCCAGTTCCAGCGTGTGCGCGTGGAACTCAGCGGTAGTGGAGACTTCCGTCAACAGCCACATCAGTTCGTGGTGGGTAGCCCAGGGCGCCGGCGTTGTCACAGGGACCAGTGCCTGTCGGTCGAGACGCACTCCGGCTATGGATCCAACGACCACGACAACGTGTTACATCCCTGAGATAGAACTAGTCATGCCCCACCCTCTGGGTGGTCTCGGTGCTCGGCGCACCCCAGAAGCCCTACTGGACCGCGCCTTGAGGACGGATCATGAGACAACGGAGTTCGCCGAGTCCACCTGGTGGACAGACTCGAATCGACGGTACTTCCCCGAAGCCTCCGCAGTTCATAACGTCAGTGGCTCTCTCTCCAGCGGAGCTGTTCGTAGCCGAGGTCGTCGCTGATCTGGACGTAGGCAACACGGCGTCAGCCAAGCGGTTGAAGCGGGTCTTGCAGCGGCTTGTCGACTGGTCCGTAGGTGAAGGAATGGCTCTGGACCGGGAGATCCTCCTCGATCCGGATCTGTCGAGCGGTTCGTCGAGGTGGGACTGGCTGGGGACCGCTCCCAGGCCACCTACCGATCGATCCTGCGCACCATCGGCCCCCGGCTCACGACGACCGCTCCCTGGTCACCACGGCCGGTGGCTGTGCCCCGGCGCAGCTTGGCCTCTCCCTATGAGGCGCGGGAGATCGAAAACCTGATCGGGGACGCAGCCCACCAGCCCACGGCCCACCGGCGCCGGGCCGCTGGTGCCCTGCTGGCGCTCGGACTCGGTGCCGGTCTCGACGGCAGATGGGTCACGAAGGTGGGTGCGGGCGACGTGGGTCGCCGAGGACCCGTGGTGGTGGTCCGGGTGGGGGAGCCGATGGCCCGCACGGTGGTGGTCCTGGCCCGCTGGGAACAGGACCTCCTCGAGCTGGCCAGGACGGCCGGCGACGAGTTCCTGGTGGGTGGCCGGTCGACGTCTCGCAACCGCACCGGCCATCTGGTGGCCAGCCTGAAGGTGCCGACCGGCCATCCGCAGCTGGCACCGGCCCGACTGAGGTCCACCTGGCTCCTGGCCCACCTCCAGTCAGGTACACGGTTGCCGGAGTTGTGCCGGGCCGCCGGCATCCAGGGCCCGGCGGTGCTCTCGGAGCTCCTCGACCAGGTGCATCCGATGGCCGCCGAGGACAGCGATGCCATGCTGCGCGGGGGTCGACGGTGAGTAGGGCCCCGATGGACACCGCCGACGGCCGGCCGACCAGCGGGGCCGAACTCACGGTGGCCCGACAGTTGATCGCCCGCTCGGAGGTGGTCGCCACGCTCGCCCCCTTGCTCGATGCGGAAGTGGGGCGTCCCCGTCACCTCAGTCTCGAGGGACTGCTGGTGGCCCTCCAGTTGAACGCCCTCCACCGTCACCACGAGGGTCACCTGGTGGAAGCGGCCCGAGTGCTCAACGCGCTGAGCGATGACCAGCGGGCCACGCTCGGCATCGGGACCTGGGACCCCGCCGAGACCTACGCCCGGGTTGATCGGCTCTTTCTCCGGCTGTGCGAGGTGCTCGAGGTGAACCACTCGGGCGTCGACGCAACGTGGTTCGCCAACCAGCTGGCCCGGGCCGCTATTCCGAAGGAAGTGCTGGTGAGCCGATCCGTGGCCGTCGACGGAACCGACGTCGAGACCTGGGGCAGCCTCAAATCGAAGACCGTCACCATCGAGCTGGATGGCGAGGCGGCCACGACCCAGTTGATGGAGGACGACCATCCGAGGGCCAACCGGCCTCGGGCGAAGACGGCCGAGGCCACCCAGCCTCACGAGCCGAAACACTCCGAGGAGGCAACCGGAGCGAAGAAGCCCAAGGCGTCGAAACGGACCAAGACGGCCAGAGTGCTGGCTGTCGGTCCCGATGGGCGAAAGCAGTACACCGCCGACCCCGATGCCCGGGCCGGCCATCGTTCGGCCACCGGTAGCCGGTCGGCCGGGCCCTACATCGGCTACGAGCTCCACCTGGCCGTCCAGACCCGGGACGTCCAGTGGACGAACGGAATCGACCGGACAACACTTGGTCCCGAAGTGCCTTCGGTCATCACCACGTGCAACCTGGTTCCGGCCGGTTCGCACCGCGGGGACTCAATCGTTCCCGAGCTCATCGCCGCCAAGGCTTCGGTGCACGACATCGCCGATGTGGTCTGGGATCCGGGCTACTCACTGTGTAAGCCGGAGACGACCGGGCATCGGCTGACCAGGGCGGGCATCGAGCAGACGGTCCAGCTGGTCACCCACCAGCGGGGGATCCGGCCCTTCGCCGGTGAGGCGATGCTGGTGGACGGCCAGCTCTATTCGAAGCTGCTGCCCAAAGACCTCCGTGACCTCACCTTTCCGCCCCGCTACGCACCGGGCCCCTATCGACGGGCATTCGAGGAGAAGTTCAACCAGCGGGCCCGCTGGCGGTTCGTCCGCCACGCCAAGCCGGACTCAGACGGGGTGACCCGCTGGAAGTGCCCGATCTGTGCCGGACTGCTGCGGAGTCGGGACGTCTCCAAGTCGATGCGCCGATCCCGACGGGCCCCGTTGGTCGCCGTGCCGGGAGGCAAGTGTTGTGAGGGAACGCTGTCGGCGCCAGCAGCCGAGCTCCCACTCACGCAGAGGATCTCGTTTGGGACCACGGCCTGGCGGACGTCGATGGACAGGCGCCAGATCGTCGAGTCGGCCAACGCCGCCCTGAAGGGTGGCTTCGCCGATCTCTCGAGGGGATTCTTCCGGGTCTTCGGCCGGACCAAGATGTCGGTACTGCTCGGCTTCACCGTCGCGGCCTACAACCTCGATCGGATCCGGAGCTTCCGGGCCAAGCAGGAAGCAGAGAAGGCAGCCCCCCGTCGACGGGCCAAGCGACGGCACGGGACCCTCGGTGAGCTGCTCGGTCCCGCTGAGCAACCGGTGCCGGTTTCGACGGGCCCACCCGACTAAGCCCACTCTCATTTCACGACGCGCCGGTGGGTGCGATTTGTCGCGCCCGGGGTGAGGACTTGCACCTCGCTCCTCGGGCTGCGGTCGAGTTCGACGCTCGAAACGTGGGTTCGGACCCGCACTTCTGCACAAAAAACCCCGCCGAGATCGCTCTCGGCGGGGTTTCGTGATCACACGGGGTGTCCTTTCATGAACACCTCCACGTGGAGGTGGCGGGAATCGAACCCGCGTCCTCCAGCTTCTCAATGGGCCTTCTCCGAGCGCAGCCAGAATTAGATTGTCGGGATTGCCTCCGCTACTGGCGGCAGAGTCGTTCCGTATCCGACTGAAGTGTCCCTGACGGCCCGTCGGCGCAGCTGTTCAGGTAAGTCCCACTAGATGGCGCCCGGTTCCGGCCCGTAGGACTGAGACCGGTCGGACGTCGCAGTTTCTAGGCTGCGAGCGCGAGCTGAGGCTCGGCGTTTATTTTTGGTTCCGGCTCTTTAACGTGGCTCCGGAGACCACGGCTCGCTTCTCCCACCTCGACGACCAGAGTCGAAGCCTGTCACCCCCTGGGGATGTCTCCACACGTCCGGACACAGTGCCCGGCCGAGGGATCCATTGTACCGGGAGGTCAGTACTCAGCGATACGAACCGCCCTTGGAAGCAGCCCGTGCTTCCCGGGCGGCCTCCCGGCTGGCGTCCCGGGAAGCGATGGCGTGGCGCTTGTCGTACTGGCGACGCCCCCGGGCGAGGGCCAACTCCACCTTGGCTCGACCCTCCTTGAAGTAGATGGAGAGGGGTACCATGGTCAGCGACTGCTGCTGGGACAAGCCCATCCACTCGTCGATCTGACGGCGGTGGAGGAGGAGCTTCCGCCTGCGGTCGGGCTCGTGGGCACCGAAGCCGTTGGCCTGGGCGTAGGGAGGTACGTGCACCCCGAACAGCCACATCTCACCGTCGATGATCCGGGCGTAGGCGTCCTGAAGGGCGATCCTTCCGGCCCGGAGGGACTTCACCTCGGAGCCCTGGAGGACGATTCCGCACTCCGCCGTCTCGAGGATCTCGTAGTCATGACGGGCGCGACGATTGGAGGCCACCACCTTGTTGGCCTCGACGGGGGCTTTCGGCGACCCCTTGGTCGAGCCAGTGCGGCCCGAGTCCACGGCTGTCGCCCGTTTCTTTGCTGCAGACATGCCCTAGCGACGGTAGTCGAACGATCCTCTTTCGCCGTCCTCTATCGTGCAGTACGCCATGCTCCTACTCCCGAAACTGGTACACGACCAGATGGTGGCCCACTGCCTGGGCGGGCTCCCCGACGAGGCCTGCGGCCTGCTCGGCGGGGACCTGGAGACCGGCGAGGCGGTCACCTGCTATCCGACCAGGAATCTGGCCGCGTCGGCCAAGCTCTACACCGTCGACCCGAGGGAGCACCTGCGGGCTGACCGTGACGCGGAGGCCTCCGGCTATTCGATCATCGGGGTCTTCCACTCCCACACCCATACCGAGGCCTACCCTTCCCCGACGGACGTGGCCCAGGCTCCCGATCCGACTTGGCACTACGTATTGGTGTCGTTGCGGGACGTCCAGCCGGTGGTCAGGAGCTACCGCATTGTGGACGGCGGGGTGACCGAAGAGCCGGTCCGGCTGCAGCCCCAGTAGAATCCCAACCGAACTCGTCAACTTTAGGCGAGCGGCCGGAAACCGAACCCGAGGAGACCCAGTGCCCGTCCAAGTCAACCTGCCGACCGTACTGCGGTCCCATGCCGGCGGCGCCAAGACCGTGTCCGTCGCCGGTGACACCGTGGGAGCGGTGCTCGTGGCCCTGGCTGACCAGTATCCGGGGCTCTCGGGCCAGGTCATCGACTCGGACGGCTCCTTGCACAAGTTCGTGAACGTCTACCTGAACGATGACGACGTCAGGTACCTCTCCTCCCTGGACACCCCGGTCACCGAGGCCGACGAGATCTCCATCCTTCCCGCGGTCGCCGGCGGGTCGGGCTCTCACAATGACCACGTCGACCGGGTGGGACCGCAGTCGCTATGACCGCCTACAGCTCCGTTCTGGAGCTGATCGGGAACACCCCGCTGGTCGACATCAGCCAGCTGAGTCCCAATCCCGACGTCCGCATCCTGATCAAGTTGGAAGGACAGAACCCCGGCGGGTCGGTGAAGGACCGCATCGCGCTGTCCATGATCGAACAGGCCGAAAAGGACGGGATCCTGAAGCCCGGACAGACCTTGATCGAACCTTCTTCGGGCAACACCGGCATCGGTATGGCCCTGGTGTGTCGCCTGAAGGGCTACCACCTGAAGGTGGTGCTGGCCACCAACGTCTCGATCGAACGCCGGCAGCTGCTCGAGGTCTGGGGGGCCGAGATCATCGAGTCGCCCGGCTCGGAGGGATCGAACGGGGCCGTCCGAAGGGCCCAGGCCCTGGCCGAGGAGCACCCCGAGTGGGCGTTCTTGTACCAGTACGCCAACCCGGCCAATCCGAAGGCCCACTACGAGGGGACCGGACCCGAGATCTGGCGGGACTGCCCTGAGGTCACCCACTTCGTGGCCGGGCTGGGAACCTCGGGGACCCTGCTCGGCGTGGGCCGTTTCCTAAAAGAGCAGAACCCCGAGATCAAGGTTCTCGCCATCGAGCCACCTGCGGGCGAGATCGTCGACGGACTCCGGAACCTCGACGATGGCTACATTCCCCCCATCTTCACCGTCAACCATGGAGCCGAGCTGCTCGACGGCAAGCGCATTGTGCGACCACGTGAATCCATCGAATGGACTCGGCGTCTGACCGAGGTGGGAATCTTTGCGGGGATCTCCTCGGGCGCGGCGCTGGCTGGAGCGGCCAAGACGGCAGCGAGGCTTGATGAGGGGATCATTGTGGTGGTGGCCGCGGACGCGGGATGGAAATACCTCTCCACCCAGGCATGGACCGATGACCTCGACGTCGTCGAGGAGCGGGCCAAGGCCATCACGTACTTCTAGGCTTGGGCCGGCCCGCTCGGGATCCGGTGGGTAGACCGCCATTCCGCGACACTCGACAATGCCCCCTACGCTTGTCTTGTGCCCCACGGTCGCCCCGAACCAGACCGCCTTGCCGGTCGTCCGGTCGGCGAGGGTGGTACGCCGCCCAACCTGTCGGTGCGGGTTCTCGGCTGCGACGGAAGTTGGACTGGCCCCGGAGGGGCGGGGAGCGGGTACCTCGTGTCGTCAGGTGGGAGTCATGTGCTCCTCGATCTCGGCCCGGGGACGTTCGCCAACCTCCAGCTCCACCTCGATCCAGCGCTCGTGGCGGCGGTGGTCATCAGCCATCGACACCCGGACCACTGGACGGACCTGCACTCATTGGCCACCCACGCCCGGTTCGCCCTGCGGCGGGAGTCCATTCCGGTCTTCGCGCCGGCCGAGCTCGGCGCCCGGTCCGGACTCGCGGGATCCTCTGCCCTCGACTGGCGTTCCGTGTCTGACGACGACACGGTCTCGGTCGGTGCCCTCGAGCTGTCGTTCCACCGCACCGATCATCCCGTTGAGACCTTGGCCGTGCGGATCGACGGTGCCGGTCGGGCCCTGGGATACTCTGCCGACACCGGGCCCCGATGGTCAGTGGCCACATTGGGAACCGATCTCGACCTCCTTCTCTGCGAGGCCTCGTATACCGCCGACTACGAAGGGACAGCGGGGCACATGAGTGGACGCCAAGCTGGTGACCAGGCGACCCGGGCCGGCGCCCGGCGTCTCGTGGTGACCCATCGGTGGCCTACCATCGCCGCCTCGGCGGTCCACGCCGAGGCGGAGGCCGCATTCGGCCTGCCGGTCGAGCAGGCCGCCATCGGAAAGGAATTCACACTGTGACTGAGGGATCGACGACACGGACTACCGCCGGCCGGGGGGATGGCCGTGGCACTGACGAGCTACGGGCGGCCTCCTTCGAACGGGACTTCACGGTGTTCGCTCCCGGATCCGTGCTGGTCTCCATGGGGCGGACCCGGGTGCTGTGTACCGCCTCCATCGAGGAGCGAGTGCCGCCTTGGATGCGGGGGAGCGGCAAGGGGTGGGTAACCGCTGAGTACTCGCTCCTCCCGGGCTCGACGGGTGAACGGGTCAGTCGCGAGGCGGCCAAGGGCAAGCAGTCGGGTCGCACGCAGGAGATCCAACGCCTCATCGGTCGCTCGCTCCGGTCGGTCTGCGACATGGTGGCGCTCGGGGAGATGCAGATCACGGTGGACTGCGACGTCCTCCAGGCCGATGGGGGAACCAGGACGGCGTCGATCTGCGGCGCCTACGTAGCCCTGCACGATGCGCTGACACGGCTCATCCAGAAGGGCACCCTCCGGGTCAACCCGCTGACCGAGGCGGTGGCCGCCGTATCGGTGGGCGTGGTCGACGGGGTCTGCATGCTCGATCTTCCCTACGAGGAGGACAGCCGTGCCGAGGTGGACATGAACGTGGTGATGACCTCGTCGGGACGCTTCATCGAGGTCCAAGGAACGGCCGAGGGGATGCCGTTCACCAAGGGTGAGCTCGACGAGATGCTGAGTTTGGCTGAGCACGGGATCGCCCAGCTCCTCGACCTCCAGTCCGAGACGCTGGCCGTACCGCCGACTCCCCGCTGACCGGGTGGCGAAGCGGACCGTCGGAGGAGGCTGATGGCGGACCCACTCGACCTGGTGTTGGCCAGCGCCAACCCGGACAAAGCGGCGGAGATCACCGCCATCCTCGGCGCGGTTCCCAACCTCCGGCTCCACCCCCGACCGGCAGACGTGCCCGATGTGGACGAGACGGGGGAGACCCTCGTCGCCAATGCCCGGCTGAAGGCCGTCGCCCTGATGGAGGCCACCGGGCTCGCGGCCGTCTCCGACGACACCGGGCTCGAGATCGATGCCCTGGGAGGAGCACCCGGTGTGTACTCGGCCCGGTACTCGGGCGAGGACGCCACCTACGCCGACAATGTGGCCAAGGTCCTGGCCGAGCTCGACCGGGTCGGGGCCACGGCGCCGGCCCAGCGGATCGCCACGTTCCGGACGGTGGCCTTCGTGGCCTATCCCGACGGTGCCGAGGTCTGGGCCGAAGGAACGGTCGTCGGAGTCATCACCCCTCGGGCGCTCGGCCGCGGCGGCTTCGGCTACGACCCGGTATTCGTCCCGAACGATGGCGAGGGTCGTACCTTTGCCCAGATGAGTGCGTCCGAGAAGCACGGGATCTCCCATCGGGGTCGCGCCTTTCGAGCGCTGGCCGTGATGCTCGGGGCCGAACCCGGGTCCTCGTGAGGCCCATGGTGCGGGAGTAGCGTCGTGGTTCTGGTGATCATCGGGATGTCGTTGTGAGCGAAGTGTCGCAGGGTCCGGGCTGGTGGTTGGCCTCCGACGGCCGGTGGTACCCGCCCGAACAGGCGCCCGGGTATCTCCCGAGGAGCGTCTCGGCCGATGTCAGTGCGCTTCCCACCCAGGCCGAGTACCCGTCGCCTTCGGTTGCGACAGGACCGGACCTCACCCCAGGGTGGGAGTCGTATCCCCCCGCCTTCGGGCAGGATCCGATAGTTCCCGGCGCTCCCACGACCGGGAGCCCGGAAGTCGGGTCGCCAGGCCCCCCTCCTCACTACGGACCCGGCGGGGGTTCCGGGTTCCCAGGTGTGGCCGGTGTTCCGGCCTACGGGTATCCGCCCCAGCAACCGCCGCCGTACTACCCCTACGCCCCCAACGGCTACTACCCCGACGGGCGGGTGGCCTATCCGGTGGGGCCGATGGCCCGACCGAACCAGACCAACTCGTTCGCCATCGCTTCGCTGGTGTGTGGATGTGTGGGCATCATCCCGTTCTTCGGGATTCTCGGCGTGATCCTCGGGTTTGTTTTCGGCCTCATCGCCAAGAGTCAGATCAAGCGCAGCGGGGGAGTCCAAGAGGGCAATGGCCTGGCCACGGCGGGCATCGTCGTCAGCGCGGTCATCACCGCCCTGTGGATCATCTTTTGGATCGTGGTGGCGACCCACTCCAACAGTGGGGTCTGCACGGACGGGAACTGCTGAGGGGCGAACCGCCCTGTTACTCAGGCCACGCCGTTGCTGCCGGTGGTTCCAGAATCCACGGTCGGAGACCATGGATCGTCGGCGATGGGAGGCGGCATGATGGTCACCTGGGCCAGGCCGTCGTCCTGCCCGTCGCCTTGCTCGGTTGCCACCTCGGGTGGCGGGGGAGGTGCCGCCACGTTGGCGCCGTCGATCACGTCGGCCATCGGCACCGGAGCCGTCGGCGGATCGGGCAGGGAGTGGACGTCGGCATCGGGGGTGGGCTGCACGGGCAGTCCCAGCAGCGGGGCCCGGTGGTCGTCGGCTCCACCGTGTAGCTCGATAAGGCCGACCGAGTGCAGCTCGCGCAGCGTCCGGAGCCCCTCGATCTGAACGCCGCCGATGCGGTCGAGGACCTCTTTGACCAGGAGCCCGCTGGTGCCGACGGAGGTCAGGACCCGCCACTGGTCCGTTCGGATCTGGACGTCCTGTCCGGGGGGCTCGGCCGCGAGGGTCACGACGGCCTCGAGGGGTACGTCGTGGCGGACCTCCCGCCACTCCTCGACTTGGGGTCGGACTTCGTTCAGCACCGCACCCACCGGCACGGTGGGTTGCCCGCTGGAGGAGACCAGGCCCTCGGTGAAGTAGAACCAGCCCTCGATGACGCAGGCCAGTTCGAATACGGCCTGTCCGATGGTGGTCGCCGCCCCGACGTGGGCGTTCGAGAGTTCTCCGTCGGCCAGCCAGACCTTCCCGTCGACGGCTTCGCTTACCACGTGGAGTTCGCCGGACTGCTTGGTGGAGGCGAGCATGGCGAGGACGTCGGACAGAGCGAAGGCGGCCAAGGAGCCCACCAGGGATGCCGCCGGCGCCTCGTCGGAGGACTCGTGTTCGAACATGATGGGTTCCTTCCCCTCTGGACTCGGCGCAGGCCACGAAGTCGGGACCTGCATGACCGTCGCCGCACTGTCGGATGCGGATGCCTCGACTGGCTGTTCGCTCGGCTGACCAAACGCCTCGTCGATCGTGTTCGCCTGCTCATCCATGGGTGATCCTTCCGAGGACCGGCGTTTCCAAGCCATCTCCGCGTCCTTCGTTCGCTACACCTGCCGTTCCCATAGTAACCGCTAGGAGTGAACTACTCAACACTCTAGGTGGGCTTTTCCCAGACGTTCCTCGCGGTGTCCTTGGGTGGCCCGAGAGGCTCGTGGAGCCTTATGGACAGAGGTTGGTAGGGGAAGGCCTCTCACTGATGCGATGAGGGAACGTCCCACGTCAGGACGGCCGGTTTCGGGTTTGCCCGAAGTTCGACCCGAGGCCCGGAGGCGACCATGATCGGGTGATGACCGAGCCATCCGCCCCCCGCCCGCTTTCGTCGTACGACGACTTTCAGCACCTTCGTTTCGACCGGCCGAAGCCTGGAGTCCTGCTCGTGACCATCGATCGACCCGAAGTCCTGAATGCCGCCAATGAACAGCTCCACCGTGAGTTCTCTGCGATCTGGCCGGTAGTCGACGCGGATCCCTCGGTGGCGGCATCGGTCATCACCGGGGCAGGTCGGGCCTTTTCCGCCGGCGGCGACCTGGCCATGGTGGAGCGTATGACCACCGATCACGCCGCGGTTGTCGAGCAGTGGAAGGACGCCAAGGCCGTGGTGGACGCCATGCTGGCCTCGGTCAAACCCGTCGTCTCAGCCATCAACGGGGTGGCCGTGGGTGCCGGGCTGGCCGTCGCCCTACTTGCCGATGTGAGCATCATCGCCGAGTCGGCCCGTCTGTCCGACGGGCATACCCGCCTCGGGGTGGCCGCGGGTGATCATGCCGCCATCTTGTGGCCGCTCCTGTGCGGAATGGCCAAGGCCAAGTACTACCTGATGACGGCCGACTTCATCGAGGGGGCCGAAGCCGAGCGGATCGGCCTGGTCACTCGCTGCGTCCCCGATGCCGACGTGGTGGACGAGGCCTTGGCGGTTGCCGAACGGCTGGCCCAGGGGAGCAGGACGGCCATCCAGTGGACCAAGCAGGTCCTCAACCACTGGATGGTGACCAATGCTCCGGTGTTCGGCGAGTCGCTGGCTCTGGAGATGCTCGGATTCCTCGGTCCGGACGCCGCTGAGGGTCTTGCCGCGGTGAAAGAGCGCCGCCCGCCAGTCTTTCCCTCTGCTCGTCTCAACCCATGATCCCGGACCGGTCCGCCGCTGTTGCGAGGTGAAGCGCCGAAGGAGGCCTCTGGCTCGGAGCGACGCCAGCAGGCGCCCCCTCACATCACTCGTCGCCCATTGCTAGCCGAGGAGCCCGAGGTCGCGCAGGTTTTCGGCCGTGTCGACGATCGTCGACTCGACAGACCGTGGGCGCCAGCCGAGCTCTTCACGTGCCCGGTCGTTGTGAATGATCAGTCGAGGGGGCTCAGGCCCCGGCGCTTCGGCTGTCGGCACCCGCTCAGCCAGCGTGCCGAGCCGCTCCCGCAGGATCTGGGCCAGCTCCAAGAAGCTGATGGTTGGTCCGTCGGCCAACGCCAAGAACCGCTTCCCGACAGCCTCGGGTGTGGCCATGGCCAGGATATGCAGGTTGGCTACGTCACGTACGTCGGCGACACCGAAGCGCTGGCGGCGCAGGACGGTCACCGTACCGTCGAGCATCCCCTTGATCAGCTGCAACGATGAACGGGCCGGCGTGATCAGTGTCGGACCGAGGATGAAGGTTGGGTTGACTACCACCAGCTCAGTCCCGGCGCCCTCTCGGCCGATGAAGTCCCAGGCGGCACGTTCAGCGATCGTCTTGGATCGTGGGTAGGGAGGCAGACCGGGCGTGTCCGGATCGGTCCAGTCGGCCTCGGTGTACTCGGCACCGGGCTTGGGTGAGTAGCCGACAGCTGCGAACGACGAGGTCAGCACGACGCGCCTGGCTCCCGCATCCCGCGCCGCCCGTAGGGCTCGCAGCGTGCCGTCGCGGGCCGGAACGACCAACTCGTCGGGATCGTCGGGCTGGGTCGCCGGAATCGGCGAGGCGACGTGGTGGATCTCCTGGCAATCCTCCGCGGCGATGGCCCAGCCGTCGTCAACGGTCAGGTCGACGGTCGCCGTCTCGAGGCCACCGTCGTCAGCACCTCCGCGACGCACCGCCGTTCGAACGTCGGCTTCACGCTCCGGGGAGCGGATCGTCGTCCTTACCTGGTGGCCGTCTCGAAGCAGGGCGGCGATGAGTTGCGTGCCCAGGTAGCCGGACCCGCCAGTGACCAGCACTGGGCTCATCGCAGCACCAACTCCAATCGGGGAATGACCGCTCGCACCTCGAGGTCAGCCTCGGTCTCTGCCCGGGCATCACCACGGGCGCGTGCGTCCCACAGCGCAGCCTTGGCTCGTAGGTACTCCAGGTGTGTCTGCAGCGTCACGAGCTCGGCCTCGACCCGTTCGGCATGACGAAGCAGCAGGTCGCGCTGATCATCGGCCGCCACGTTGCCCCGAGCGCGGTTGGCTTGGTAGGTGCGCATGTCCTCGATCCCCACCCCCATGGCGCGCAGGCAAGCCAGCGCCTGAACCGTGTCGAGGTCCTGCTGGCAGTAACGGCGATGGTGGCTGCTCGGATCCCGCTCGATCGGGCCAATCAGGCCGACCTGCTCGTAGTAGCGCAGCGTCGGGGCGCTCAATCCGCTCCGCCGGGACGCTTCTTGCATGGTGAAAGCGCTCATGCCTGGAGCTTCACATACCTCAAGCGCTTGAAGTCAACGGGTAGACGACTGGGCTGTCGACGAAAGTCTGACCTCAGGCGCTCGCAACGCTCGACGGCCGACAATGACCTGGGCCGGTCGGAAATGCCGAAGTGAGCCGCCTGGGCTACGAGACGGTGACCAGGGTGCCGATGGGGGTCAGCGGATAGACCACCGCGGCGTTGGCCGGTGGCATCTCCACGCAGCCGTCGCTCTGGGGGTAGCCGTAACTGCCCCGGACGAAGCCATGAAGGGCGTCACCGCCGTTGAAGTAGCTCACCCACGGGATCCCCGGGTCCACGTACTTGGACCCGTCGGGGTTGGTGCCCGACATGGTGGTGACCTTGTAGCGAAGATAGACGGGGAAGGTGCCCGACGCCGTGGGGGCCCCGGCGACGCCGGTGTTGGCCCGCGTGGTGTAGACCGCTGCGCCGTTGCTGTAGACGGTGGTCGTCTCGGGGAGCGACTTCGAGACGTAGACGTAGTTGTACGGCGAGGCGTTCACGGTTCCGGCAGAGGCGTCGGCAAGCAGCTGCTGCCACACCCCGGGACCGGCCAGCCCGTCGGTCTTCATATTGTGCTGGGACTCGAACGCCATCACGGCGCCGTTGGTGATCTGGTTGGTCGTACCCACGGTCCAGAGCGCCACCAGTGACGCCGGCTCGTTCCATCGCCAGTTGAACGTTCCCTCCTGGGCCTGGGCCGCTTCCTGCGGAGCGCTCAGCGGTCGGGCCGGGGTAAAGCTGACCGGAAGGTAGCCCAGCTGGGCGAGGAGCTGCTGGAGCCGCAGGGTGCTTCCTTCCGCCACGGTGAAGTTGGCCGTGACCGACTGGGCCAGGACCTTGCCGTCGGCACCGGTCACGCCACCGTTGCCCCCCGGAACGGTGATGGTCTCGGTGGCGGAGGGCACGAACGGGGCGGAGGGCACGAAGGCGAACGTCTCCGGCGTTACCTCACGCCACACCCCGGCGACAGCCGGGGTCAGTGTCGGCGTAGGTGAGTTGGCGCTGAGGGGAGCGGAGAACTGGACCGACAGCGTGGTGTCGGTGGGTACGTCGGTGGCACCCGAGGTCGGCGTCACTGTGGTCACGGTGAGAGGACCTTGGTTCACGGCTGCATCCACTCCGTGGACGGCGGTGGACGTGGGGGAGGCCGCGGCACGCTCGGACGGACTGTGCAGGGCGTAGGCCGCCACGGCCACTCCGATGAGAACCACTGCGACGCATGCCGTGGCAATGGGGAGTACTTTCCGTCCCGTACGGGCGCGAGGAGGCTCTGTGGACTTCGAATGTGCGTGCGCGGACGGCATGGATCTCCTTCGGTACAGGGGATTCTACCAGTCCAATGCGGTTTTATGGCAGCAAAACGCCGAGAAATTGCTGATCAGCGCCTCTCGGCTCAGCCGGTGGCGGCCCCCGCCGAAGCCGAGTCGATGCGGCTCCGGATGGCCGCTTCGACCTCGGCGATGAGCTGGAGGTCGGTCAGCTTCGAACCATCCGGTCCCCGGACGTAGAAGGCGTCGACCACGGCGGAGCCGAACGTCGAGACCTTGGCCGAGCTCACATCCAGGTGGCAGTCGACCAGGGCCTGGGTGATCCGGTGGAGCTGGCCCACCACATCCTCGGCGCGTACCTCCACCACGCTGGCCGCGGCCGAGGCGTTGTTATCCACGCTGACCTGCGTGGAAACCAGATGGGGGGTGATGGCCCGCCGGTCGTTCCGGTAGGTTCTGGCCCGCTCCCTCAACTTGCCTTCGATGGGGAGCGTGCCGTCCATCACCGCGGCGAGGTCATCAGCTAAGCGGGCGGCGGCCGGCCAGCGGCCCCGGGCCGGTTCGACGGTGAACATCTCGACTGCCACCCCGTCTTCGCCGGCGACCACGGCCGAGCGGACATTGAGCCCGTGGAGGGCGAGGACCCCGGTCACCTCGGCCAGGAGCCCGGACCGGTCGGCGGCCACCACGGTGACCGTTGGATCCTCGATCGAGAGGGCGGGGACCCCGTGGTCCCGCACGGTGTCCATGATGACCCGCAGCTCGTCGGTGATCCACGGTGTCGGGGGCGGTGCTGGCTCGCCGGCCAGGAGACGCCCGGTCCGCTCGACCAGCTCGGCCACCAGGCCCGCCTTCCACGGTCCCCAGGCCGAAGACCCGGTGGCCAGGCTGTCCGCCTCGACCAGGGCGGCCAGGAGCTCGAGGGTGTTCCGGTTGCCCACTTCGGTGGCCACCCGTTCGGCGGTGGCCGGGTCGTCGAGATCCCGGCGGGTGGCGGTGTCGGGGAGTAGGAGATGGAGCCGCACCATGGTCACCAGCGTGTCGACGTCCTCGGGTGGGAGGCCCATCCGTGCCCCGATGGTGGCCACCAGCTCCATCCCGACGTCGGTGTGGTCCCCGGGGAAGCCTTTTCCAATGTCGTGGAGCAGGGTGCCGAGCAGCAAGAGGTCGGCCCGGGCCACACGATGGGCCAGGATGGCGGCGTTGGCCGTGGCCTCGAGAAGGTGACGGTCGACCGTGAACCGGTGGTAGGGGTTGCGCTGAGGCTTGTTGCGCACCGCCGCCCATTCGGGCAGATAGCGCTCGAGGAGGCGCCTCTGGTCGAGAGCCTCGAGGGCGTCGATGGCTGACGGCCCGGTGGCGAGCACTTGCACCAAGGTGCCCCGGAGTTCGTCGCTCCAGGGCTCGTCCGGAAGTGGCGCCTTGCGGCCGAGGAGGTTGAGAGCGTCGCGCCCGATGGGAAGGTTCTTCTCCGCGGCCACCCGGGCCAGACGGATGGAAAGGGACGGGTCGCCGGATACGTCGGCCGAGGGGGTCAGCACCACTTCGTCGTCGGTTACCCCGATGCCGGGTTCGTCAGCCAGTTCGGTGAAGGTGGGGGTTTCTTCGGTGCCGCGGCCACCGGCCCGCCGCCGTGAGCGGCCCGAACGCTTCGAGCGTTGCCAGGCCCCACGCCGACGCCACGCATCGTCGCCTTCCCAGGTCACGGTCCGACCGGCGGTGGCCACGTCGAGCATGAGCGCATCGGAATTCTCCTCGCCGAGCGCCTTGGCCACTTGATCCTGCTCTTGGAGGAGCAGTCGGTTCTGCTCGCGCCCGGCCCGCCGGTGCAACTCGACCCGGATGGACGTGAGTACTCTCCTGGCGCTGTCGATGGCCACCGTGTCGACGTAGTCGGCGAGAGCGGGTACGGCCATCATGAGGGCGGTCAGGGCCGCAATGTCCCGGAGCCCCCCGTGGGATTCCTTCAGGTCGGGTTCGAGTAGGAAGCCGACGTCGCCGTTCGACCGGTGCCGCTCGGCCACCAGGTCGACGAGCACGGTCAGCCAGGGTGGCTTCTGCTTCTCCCACCGCTCGCGGGCCCCCTCGATCACCGGCTCGGCGACCTTTGGATCACCGCAGACCACCCGGGCGTCGAGCAGCCCGAGAGCGACCCGGAGGTCCTCAGCCGCCACCTCGAGGGCGTCACCGGGCCTACGGACGCTGTGGTCCAAGGTGATCCCTTCGTCCCACACCGGGTACCAGATCTTGTCCGCGGTGGCGGACAGGTTCCGCCTGCCCTTGTGGAGGAGAACCACGTCGAGATCGCTGAACGGGCAGAGTTCCGAGCGCCCATAGCCACCCACCGCCATGAGGGCTAGGCCACGGCTGTCGCCGTCGGTGGCCCGCTCGAACAGGTCCGTTAGCCACTCGTCAGCCGCCTCGGCGTACGCCAGACAGAAGGCATCGCCCTGCAGGTCGGTACGCTCGATGAGCGCTTGCCGTCGGGCACGCAGGGACACGGCCGGACCGTACCACCGGGTCAGGAGGCTGCGGCTCATGGGCGTCCTGATGTCAATGCCTAGGGAGGTGACGAACGTTGTTCGCAGCGGGCCGTTACCCTTGAGGCATGGCCGACGAGGAACGCAGCGGACTCAGTCTGTTCGATGGGGTGCTCATCGTGGGAGGTGGGATCATCGCCATCGTGGTGGCGTTCGCCATCCTCAGTTTTGTGGCCGGTGTCATCTGGTTCATCGTGAAGCTCGTGGTGGTGGTGGCCCTGATCGCACTGGTGGCCAAGCTGGTCTTCGGCCGCCGTTCCTGAGCGATCGCTCGGTCCGCGGAGATCAGCCGATCATCGACTGGAACAGCTCGATGTGCTCGGCCACCATACGGTCGGTCGAGAAGTAGCCCTCGACAGCCTGGCGGCAGTCACTTCGCTTCAGCTGATCCAACTTACCGATGGCCTCGACCATGGCATCGTCGTCCACGCAGATGAACCCGGTTCGACCTTCGTCAACGACCTCGGGTGCGGCACCCTCTGGAAAGGCCAGCACCGGGGTGCCACAGGCCATGGCCTCGATCATGACCATGCCGAAGGGCTCGTTCCAGCGGATCGGGAACAAGAGGGCTGAAGCTCCGGCCAGCAGCTCGAGCTTGCGCTCGTGGGAGACCTCGCCCAGGTAGTGGGCATCCGGACCCAGTAGCGGTTCCACCTCCTCGGTGAAATAGCGCATCTCCCAGGGCTCACGCATCTTTGCCGCCAGCATGATCCGGATCCCCGCCTTCCTGGCGATCCGGATGGCCCGGTGGGCGCCTTTGTCGGCGGCCATCCGACCCAGGAACACGACGTAGGGTCCGTCTTCATCGCCACTTCCGTCACCGACCGGGAAATGGCTGGCGTCGACACCATGATGGATGACCCGGGCGATGGGGATGTCGGGTGCCGCTCGCCGCTGGGCATGGGAGATAGCCACAATGGGTACCCGAGCCGCGTTCACCCGGTAGATATCGGTGAGCTCCTCGTTGAAGGGCCCGTGGATGGTGGTGGCCACAGGGAGATCCGGATAGTGCTCCGAGTGAAAGGGCCCCATGACGGTGTGATCGTGAACCACGTCGCAGTCCTGCACGGCTTCGTAGGCATGGATCACGTGACGGATTTCGGGGACGGCAGCCCCGATGCGAGTGCCCTCGGCTGCCGGGAGCACCCATTTCCGCGGTACCGGACACGTCGAATCACCCGTGGCGAAGAGCAGGACGTCGTGGCCGGCGTCTTGGAGTCCCCTGGCCAACTGGTCCACGACCAGCTCGATCCCTCCGTAGAGAAGGGGTGGGATCGGAGTCCAGGGAGGGGCGATCATTCCTATCCGCATGAGGAGATTCAAGCATCCCGACGGGGAGGATAGGATCGCCGCACGCCACGGCGGCGTGGCCGAGTGGTTTAGGCAGGGGCCTGCAAAGCCCCGTACGGCGGTTCGATTCCGCCCGCCGCCTCGAAGGAAACCTGCTGGTCGGAATCGCACTCCGAGATTCTGACCAAGTGGCGAGAGGTGCTCATGGCCCCTTCGTCGCGGTCCCACGCCCGACGGGACGTCCGCGGGTGAACCTTGTGTGACAGAAGTCTTCGCAAGCGACGGTGGCCTCGCGCCCCCTTTTCGGTTGAACACCAGGCCGGCGCACCGTCGTGCGGCCGTCCACGCGGCGCGGCCTTGTCCATGAGCGTAAGCTTCTTGCCGATTCGGGCGGGGGCCCAGAAGCACCAGCTCAGACGCTCTGTTGAGGGGAGGCAAGGTGCGTAGAATCGTTTGCGGATTGGCGGTTGTGGTGATTTCGAGTGCTGTCGTTCCGCTCGTCGGTGTTCTCCCGGCCAGCGCGTTGGCACCGCCCCCAGTGATCACTCTCCAGCCAATGACCCAATCAGCGGTGTTTGGTCAAACGGTCACGTTCACGGCCGCGGCCTCCGGGGCGGTGCTCGACGAGTGGGCACTTTCTGTTGATGGCGGTAACAACTGGCTGCTGCTGGGCAAAGGCACGACCGAGTCAACGAACAACGGCGTATTGACCTCCTCTTATACCACTGGGCCCTTCTCGCCTCTGGGTGCAACCTGGGAGATCCGCGACGGTTTCGTCAACGATCCGACGGGCGTCCCATCCGGGATCCAAGTGACGGCAACCCAAGCCGTCGGCGTCACGCTCGTGGGTGCACCAGCGATGACCCTCCAGCCGGTGACTCAGACCGTCCATCCAGGGGGCACGGTCACCTTCTCCGCGGCGGCCACCGGAAACCCGACTCCCTCAGTGCAGTGGCAGTTCTCGCTCGACCTTGGCAAGACATGGACCAGCGTCTCAGGATTCACCTCGCCTCAGTTCACGAGTGGCCCACTCACCGGCTTGGAGAACCTCTGGGGGGTCCGAGCGATATTCACCAACGTCAACGGGTCGGCAACTAGTAACGCCGCATTTGTCATAGTCAGCCCCTGAGATCTGGGCAGGGGTACTGACCGACGGATCGAACAGAATGGCGCGGTGCGCACCGGATGCCTGGCGCCACGGGAGTCCTGGCGGCCTCTGTTCACCTCACTCAGAGGCGAGGTCCCAGACCATCCCGGTCTTCTCCGAGCCCTGGAGCAGGCGGTTGGCCGGGACGTCCTTGTCGATGTGGCCGATGAGGCCCCGGTAGACGCCGAAGCCCACCAACTGCTGTAGTCGGGGGGGAAACTTACGAACGGTGTCCAGACCGAGCCCCAGCTGCTGGTTCTCCTGCTGTCGCAGATAGCCGGCGCAGTAGTTCATGGCGACGCCAACGCGGCGCTCCGAGGTGGCGTTCGCTCCTCCGCCGTGCCACAGGCTCCCGTGCCAGACGAGGACACTGCCCCGGGCCATCACCGCCGGGATCGAGTCATAGGGGCTGGACAGGTCGGGGGAGTCGGGGGCGAGGTGAGAACCGGGAATGATCCGGGTGGCCCCATTCTCCTTGGTGAAGTCCGTCAACGCCCACATGGTGTTGCACACGGTGGCCGGGTGGGGTTTGGGCAAGGGGATGATCTGATCGTCAGCGTGAATGGGCTGGGCCGTCTCGCCTGGCCCGATGGCGATTGAGGAGAGTGAGGACACGAGAAGGCCGGCATCGAGCACCCGCTCGCAGATGGGGAGGATTTCGGGGTGGACAGGGATCTGTTCGAAGTGGCGTCCGTGGGCCAAGAGGTTGTAGATGCGAACGGTACGCCTACCTTCGAAGGCATTGTCGGCCGGGACCGTGTCCAACTCGCGCTCGAGGCGTACGAGGTCGTCGGTGAGCGCATCGAGCACGTCCGGGCCTATGGCGTCCTCGACGATGGTGTATCCATCTCGTTCGATCTGGCGGGCGTGATCATCGGCACGGGCCGCGGTTTCGGCATCGGTCATGGCAACCCCCTTCACCAATTGCTCGGACTCCGAGCCTATGGTGCTGGGGTGGCGAGGAAGATGAGGGGTCGGCGCCCGGACAATTTTTACGAGCTCCTGACCTGCGGATGGAAGGGGCACGCCCTGGTGGGGACCGATGTGGCCCACATCAGTGCCGACGACGCCCTTGTGGTTCGGGAGCGGGGTGGTCTGCGGTGGTACCGGTGCATCCGATGCGATGCCTGGCTTCCCGGCACCCCGCCCGAACATCCGACCCGCGATCACATGCCGGACCGGGATGAGATCGAGATCCCGGCCCGTGGTCCGATGCTCCGCGACAAGTATGTCCTCCGGCTAATCGCTGTCGATCGCGCCATCCATGTGATCGTCCTGACGACTCTGGCCATCATTCTGTACACCTTTGCCCGGCATGATGCTTCGTTACACCGCGACTACGTGAACATCATGAGTGACCTCTCGGGTACGACTCCCGGTGAATCGCAGGTGCGAGGAGTCCTTGGGTATCTGGGTCGAGCCTTCAAGTACTCGCCGGCCCGACTGATCCAGCTTGGACTTCTGGTCACTGCGTACGCCGCACTGGAAGCGACCGAAATGGTGGGCCTGTGGTTGTCCAAGCGGTGGGCCGAGTACCTGACCCTCGTGGCAACGGTGGCGCTCATCCCTATCGAGATCTACGAGCTGTCTCTGAGCGTCAGTGTGTTCAAGGTCATCACGCTGGTGATCAACGTAGCCATCGCCGTGTACCTCCTGTTGGCCAAGCGTCTGTTCGGACTAAGAGGTGGCGGGCAAGTCCAGATGGAGCGCCACCGGATGTTCGGTGGCTGGGCGGCGCTGGAACGAATGGGCCCGCCCGAAGGGGCCTCGGTTCCGTAGGCAGGGGAGCCCAATTGGTACGGAGGAAGGAGCGATCGGGTCGTTCGTCCACAGCCGATCGGAGGTCGGACGGGGTGGCAGTGATATCGTCACGCTGCGAGGGCCGTTGGCGCAGTTGGTAGCGCACTTGCATGACACGCAAGGGGTCGTGGGTTCAAGTCCCGCACGGCCCACCAATGAAAGCCCAGTTCAGGACCAGAAATCCTGAACTGGGCCGGTCCCGGAAGCGCCAAAACGCCCCGATGGTCACATTTTGGTCACACGAAATTCGCTACGTTGGTCCCGTCAGGGTGACCGAGGAGCGTTCGTGCAGGGACGGGTGTACCGCAGGGGAACGGGCTGGGCCTTCAAGGTCGACCTGCCTCGCGACCCGGCCACCGGGCAGCGCCGACAGCGCCAGAAGGGCGGCTTCGCCACCCGCAAATCGGCCGAGGAGGGCCTGACCGATCTGCTCGGTGAGATCCGGACGGATGTGGTCGCCGGCACCGGGACCACCAAGCTCGAGGGCTGGCTCGATGAGTGGTTGGCTGCAGTGAAGCCTTCGCTGCGCCCGAGCACGTACTCCCTCTACTCGACCGCGGTCACCAGCTGGATCACGCCGAGGATCGGTGCGCTCAAATTGGCCGACGTCACCCCTCAGGTCGTCCAGCGGCTCTACGTGGACCTGGCTACCTCGGGTGGCCGCAACGGCAAGGGCCTGAGCCCCCGCTCGGTCCGGCTGGCCCACCAGGTGCTGCGACAGGCGTTCGCCAAGGCGGTGCAGTGGAAGGTCACGGCGAACAACCCACTGGCCTCGGGCTTCACCCTGCCCCGCATGGAGCCGAAGGAGATGAAGACCCTCAGCGCCGAGGATGCCAAGGCGTTCCTCGACGCCACTGCCGATGACCGCTTGGGCCCGCTGTGGTGTCTTCTGCTCACGACCGGTCTGCGGCGTGGTGAGGCCCTCGGGCTGCGCTGGACCGATGTCGACCTTTCCGATGCCCGGCTGGAGGTGCGCCAAACCGTGGTGGCGGGGAAGGGGACACCGTTGATCTCGGAGCCGAAGACCAAGACGGGCCGACGGAGGGTCTACCTGTCGGGAAGGACTATTGAGGCCCTCAAGGACCAACAGGCCCGCCAGAAGGCCGATCGGAAGCTGGTCGGGATCGCCTGGGAGGACTCGGGCCTCGTCTTCACGACGACGACCGGAGGACTGCTCCACCCGCGGAATGTGCTTCGGGACTTCCAGATCGCGCTGGACAGGGCCAATCTGCCCAAGGTCCGCCTGCACGACCTCCGCCACACGGTGGCCACCCTGCTGCTCCACGAGGGCGCTCACCCCAAGGTGGTCCAAGAACTGCTCGGCCACGCCAACGTGGCCATCACGCTGAACACCTACTCGCATGCCACCCCAGGACTCCATCGGGAAGCCGCGGACATGGTCGATGGTGTGCTCAAGCTCTGATTGTCACCATCTCCCGCAGGGCGTCGACCGGTACCCGGCGGAGCCGGTCTCCGATCCTGACGCAGGGGAGCCCTTCGGCCCCGCCGGTCGCCTCGAATCGACGGGCCAGATCGTATGCCGCTGATCTCCCGATTCGGAGGAACTTCGCCGCCTCGGGAATGGTCAAGAGCGTGACCTCCGACGGCGGTGGGCGGCGTGTGCCCCAGTATCGCGACTCAGCGGTGGAAACGTCCCCAGACGGCACTCGAGGGCACCCCTGAAGGCCGATTTGTATAGTATGAGAATACATAGTCATACAATGACCGGGGAAAGCAGTGACGGCTAACTACGTGATGAAAGTCTCGTCCAACGGACAGGTATCGATCCCAGCAGAGGCCCGGGCCAGATGGAACGCTGATCGTGTTGTAGTGGTCGATCTCGGCGACCGCGTGGTGCTTCGTCCCCTGCCCGAAGAGCCTGTCAGCGAGCTTCGGGGGAAGTACCGACGCGGTGCGAGCAGCGATCGAATCCGACAGCAGTCGAGGAGTGACGAGTCGGCCCGAGAACGCCGGCGGTGATTGTTCTCGATTCCTTCGCTGTCCTGGCACTGTTCAGAGATGAACCAGCTGCTCCGCGGGTCCAGCATCTGGTTGAGTCCGAGGAGGACGTGGTGCTCACCGCTCTCGGAGTTTCCGAGGTACTCGATCATCTGGTTCGAATCTTGGGAGCCGACGAGGACGAGGCGGTGCTGGATCTGGCACAGCTCAGTCTGACGCCTCCGATCTCGGTCGACCTTGCGGTAGCTACGCAGGCCGGTCTGCTCCGCGCCCGTCACTACCACCGCAAGAGCCGAGCCGTGAGCCTTGCCGACTGCGTTGCGGCCGTGTCCGCACAACTGACGAGCGCTCAGCTCGCTTCAGCTGACCCGCACCTTCTCGACATGTGCCAGGAGGAGGGAATTGCCGTCGTTGCTTTGCCTGACAGCACCGGGCATACCTGGTCACCCTGACCGCCGAATCTGCGGCGTTCACATGGCAAGGACAGCGGAGGCCTCTCGGGTAGTGCCGGGTGTGCGTACTTGTGGCATTGAGGGGCGGGTGGGTCGTACCTGGGCAATGAGTGCTTTTTTCGGTTCCGGTCGTCGTTGATCACAGCCGTAAACTCGCTGGATGTCTGGCATTGATCGGATTGAGTTCCGCAGGGGTGATGAGGAGTACGGCGTCTCCTGCGGCGATGGAAGTACGTTCCCGTCGGCAAAGGTGCTGATCAACGGCGTTGAGTTGACTCAGCTGTGGGACCGGGCAACTGGCGCTGGGGATGGTGGGAAAACGTTGGCACTCATGGCAGTGGATGCGGGCGAGGACTTCGGCATTTGGGGACCCCACCCTCCTTCACCTAACCGGGTATTTGAAGTCCCAGACGGTTTCGTTCCCGTCGTCACTTGCAGCTGCGGGACCTTCGGATGTGGTGGGGGATATGGTCGGGTCACGTTCCGTGGTGACACCGTCGTCTGGGACGACTTCCATCGGGCCACCTATGACCACCCGGTACCAGTCGGCTATTTCACCTTCGACCGGGAACAGTATGAAGAGGCACGCCGTCTAGCGCCCAAGAAGGGCTGAGGCGACGACTATGGCTGTCGATGAATACGAGGTTCGGCGTGCATCGTGGACCGAGGAAGGCAGTGCAAAAGTTGTGGTTGAGAACATTGCCGCTCGGGTGGTGCTGGGCACCTTGGTCTCGCAGACCGAGAACCGCCTCACGGTCCAGTACGGATCGCCAGGAATGTTCAGGCTGATGGGTTGCATCTTCACTCCCAAGTGGTTTCCACTTACGGCCCGAGTACAGGTGGTTGAGTTCGGTCAGATGTCCAAGGTCGAGGTTGTCGACTCCGATGACAAAGGGTGGTATCTGGCTGCACTTTCAGTGTCAGCCCATCGTGGGAAGCCATCACTCGGAGAAGGAGGCTTCATCGCCCAGTTCCAGCGCGTGTGCGTAGAACTAAGCGGCATAAGGAACTTCCAACAGCCATCAGTTCGTGACGAGTAGCCCATGCCGCCGCGA
Source organism: uncultured Acidimicrobiaceae bacterium (assembly GCA_963845485.1). Taxonomy (GTDB): domain Bacteria; phylum Actinomycetota; class Acidimicrobiia; order Acidimicrobiales; family RAAP-2; genus Bog-756. The sequence continues at coordinate 180,912 of CAWJSI010000015.1, forward strand.
CGATCATGGCTATCCGACCTTGCCATGGGGGATTATCGACCCACCTGGTTTCGGCTTTGAGGGAGTCCTCGGTTACGATGCTCGCCCAAGCGTTGGATCCGATCGGGGGGCGGAGTGAACGACGACCATCACTCCGGTTCGGGCGAGGAGAGCTCGAAAGCAACGAACCCTCCATTCGAGGTACCGGCTCCCGCTGGTGCGCTGCCTTCGACCCCTTCTGTGAATCCATCGCCTGTCCTCGAGTCTGAACCGACTGCTCACCGACGTCGATGGGTTATCGGCGCGGCCGCGGCGCTTGTCTTAGTGGTCGGTGTAGTCGTTACCGTTGTGGCCCTCTCTTCTAAGTCCACCGAGATCACTACGGGCACTGGGACAGCGACCATCACCTGGGTACCTGTGAAGGGTGGCGATGACACCGTTGTGAACTCTCCTCAGCCATTCACCGGGGTCATTGACGGTCTTTCAACATCGGGCATCGCCACAACACCCATCTCGATCAACGAGGGTCAAAAGATCGTCAACACGGGCCAACTGCCGACGAGGATCCCCTTCTTCAGGTGGAAGGGAACCTTTGGGGGCAAGCCCTTCACTGTCAACATCTACGTCAGCTATCCACCCGGAACGGCTTTGGCAGATTCGGCCGAGGCGATCGCATCGCTCACCATCGGCGGCCAGTGGGGGCAGGATCGGGTCAAGGGGAAGGTGCTGACACCGACTGCGGCTGAGTTGAAGGAGGGCAACCCTCCCGTCCATTTCACGGGCACGGTTGGAGATCTGAAGGTGGTGGGTACGGTGCGGCCTCCCGTGGGGGAAAGGGGCCATCAGTCGAGGTCGAGTACGGCCACCTTCACGGTGTCGAAATAACAGAGGGTCGGCATCTTGTGGGCCAACTGGAAGACGACCGCCTTCGACGCGACGACTATCAGTGTGAATGGTGCTGCCTCGACAATGACCGTTTCATCCGCCACCTGCTGTGGCTCCAGACTGTCAGGACTACGGCGACGAGCGTCCCAACCACTTCGAGTGACCCGACTACCCACCCAACCGGTCCCAACCACAGGAGTGCGCCGCCAAACACGGCAAGCAATCCGAAGGCGATGGGCAGTCCTAGTGCGAACGCCAAGCCCCATTCTCGAGCATCTTCTTCGAGCACATGCTCGACCTGGAATTCCATGAGCGGTGGAGTCCATTCCGGTTTGGTCGCAAGGAACTGCTGTGCCGTCTCGAACGATTGGGATTCGAAAGCAATGCCGGCGGACGAGCACAGCTGAGCGAGAGCAGCCACGTTGAACTCCCACGTATCGCTGGAGTTGTATCCGTACTCGACGGAGCTGTCGAGGTGGGCAACCACCTGATCGCCACTGTCGAGAAACAGGATGAGATGGGTGCCCAGACTTTTCCAACCAATGGCCTTGCTACGGATGTTCGCTACAACCACCTTGGTAACAACCGGAGTGTGTCCGCCTTCAGCGTGGCCGATCGGTAGCTGGAAATGGTGGGCGTGTAGTCCATGAACGTGGTCTTGGACCACGATTTCCCCTCGGCCGACAAAGATTGCTTGTCGATGAGACTCGTGGAAGTGCAATCGGGTGGTCAGCTTGAGGTCTAGTCCGGGGGCAAGTGCCACATAGTGGCCCTCTGGAATTCCCGACTTTCGCAACTCTTCAGTCGTGATGCTGACATCGATCGGGTCATCTGATTCGTAGTCGTCAACGACATCCGTGGGAGACACCTCAGTTGTGTGCTGCTCAGGAATTGAGGTAGTTGAACCGACTACGGGATCAGAAAGCTGCCAGTAGATGTTGCTGCCGTGCTGTTCGTCGGACACCGGCCGATGCTCGGGTGGCTGTTCTTCTTGCGCCATGCCAACAAGTATCTCCCACTAGTCAGACAGTCAGGTAGCCCAATACGCCGGGAGAGGGACCCATGGCGGCCGTCGAGGTGTGCTCCGGGCCGTCGAACGAGACGGCATCATGGGACAATGTCGCACTTCGACCACAGCTCCTCGGATCCGGCCGACTACACCGAATCCAACCGGCAGACCTATGACCGCATTGCTCGTCGATATGCAGACCATCAGGTACAGCTGGCGTTGGAGAAGGAGTATCCGTGGACCGAAGTACAGAACGGCTTTGCCGCCAGCTTGCCCCCAGGAGCCGTTGTGGGGGACATGGGATGTGGCCCGGCCTATGACGGTCTCCGACTCGCCGACAAGGGATTCCAGGTTGTAGGCGTCGATCTCTCGGCAGGGATGCTTCGAGTCGCAGCAGAACGTCTCGAGGGACACCTGGCCCAAGGTGACCTACGGGCGCTTCCCCTTGTCTCGGAATGCCTCGACGGAGTGTGGAGCGTCGCCTCGATGCTGCACGTACCCGAGCGGGAGACGTTCATCGTGCTCCACGAGTTCAGAAGGGTGATGAAACCGTCTGGCTCGCTCGTGCTCGTCACCGCCCTTGGCAACGGAACTTCGCACGAATCGGTTCCGTATGTCTCCGACGAGACCCGCTGGTTCGTCTACCGGAGTCGTGCTTCCCTCCTGACTCAGATAAGAGACGCTGGATTCGCGATCCAGATGGAGGAAGAGACTCACGGCAGCAGGCGGTGGTGGACTGTGCTCGCCGCCTCAGTCTGAGCACCCTGCCCCGGAACGTCGCGTGGGAGGCGAATATCAACGGAGCCACTAGGTACCGCTTGGTACCCTCACGGGGGTGAAGAACCGGGACTCAGCTCGAACAGCGTCGGAATATGACGCTATGGCGATCGAGTACGACCTTCACAATGCCAGTGGTGCCGCCAACAGCTACTACGAACGCCCTGCGACCATCGATTTGCTCGGGGATGTCCGCAGCAAGCGGGTTCTGGAAGTCGGCTGCGGCTCAGGACCGGTGACTGAATGGCTCGTTAACCACGGAGCGGAGGTGGTGGCATGCGATGTGAGCGCCGCCATGCTTGAAATCGCCCGTTCACGACTCGGCGACAGGGCGGAGGTTCATCACCACGACTTGGCTGAGCCGCTGACGTTCTTGGAGAATGCGAGCGTGGACCTGGTGGTGGCATCGCTGGTGTTCCACTACCTGCGCGACTGGGTCGCGCCCCTCCGCGAGCTCCACAGGGTTCTCCGGCCCACCGGTTCGGTGGTGATGTCGATACATCACCCGGCGTGGGACTGGAGGAACCACTGTCCTGAGGACTACTTCGCATTCCTACAAGTATCGGAGGTGTGGGTTCAGCCACATACTGTGACCTTCTGGCGTCGCCCTCTTACCGCCGTCACAGAAGCCATCAGCGACGCGGGATTTCTTATCGATCGCCTGATTGAGGCCAGACCAAGTCCCGAGCTGGAGAAGCGAGATCCGAGCGCGTTTCAGGAACTGACCACTGGTCCATTCTTCTTGCACCTTCGCCTGAGACCCGCACTTCCGGATGGCAGCGTGGCTAGGCCTGGTGGCACCTCTTCGTAATCCACGGCGGACTGAAGGATGCCCCTGAGCGCCGGGAGGTGAGCGGTCATCGCCAGTGCGACCTTGTCAGGGCACAGTACTCCGAGGCATGATGTTCATCGCTGGATCACGATTCCGAGTCACCCCCGTACCCACGATCGCCGGGCATGGGTTGCACCTTGATTCCCCTGGCTGTGAGGAACTGGCGGATCTGGGAGGCGTGCTCAACGACGTGAAGGGGCATGCTGCCGACATTCACTCCGTACACCGTGCCGTGGTGCCGATGCCCCGGAGGGAGTGGCCGAGCCGCTAACTCGTCGGTAAGCCCGTCAAGCACCCGGCTGACCCTTCTGCGGCAGTAGTCGACGTAACCGAGGAGTTCGGACTTAGTGAATGTTCGGTTCGGAAAGGCATAGGTGTTCTCGGTGAAGGGTTGTGGTGGCTCCCACGGCCCGAACTCGCCTGTGAGGTCGTAGTCAAGGGTTGACAGTGCGTGGTATGCCAGGAACCAGGGAGCGGAGCCGTGCAATCCCCCATAGGGTGTTGGACCTGTGGCCGCCTCGTCCGGCCATAGATCTGTCTCCCAAAGGTCATCGGGACAATCCGCCAGCGCCGCCTCCATCAGCCGTAGCGCTTGATCGAAGTTGCTGGCCATGCTTTGCACAAACGGGTTCGTCACGCTGTACGTAATAGCGCACGAGGTTGGATCAGGGAGTGGAAGACTAACCGTGAGGTGCGTCCGGTGTCTGTGCCGAGGGTGCCCCGAAACTCCGGTAGGGGGTGGTTGTCGACCGTGGCCGATCGGCACATCGGGGCCACGCCCGCCCTCGTTCGCCGGGTAGGTGGGACGCTGAAGGCATGCACGATCGGCTGATCTGGGGAACGTCTGCCTGTCTCCTACGATCTGGCGATGGACCATTCGGATTTCTTCCTAGCAGCGGCGACCGTCATACCGCTCCTGTTTATTGCGACAACTCTGCAGAGTGAACGACTGAGCAACGCCGCTTTTCGAGTGGTTCGGAACATCCACCGGGCGCAACTCTCGGAAGATCGCTCGGTGCGACGAAATGCAGCCTGGGCCGCAGGAGTGATCGTGTACGGAATCGGCCTTGTGTTCGTTGCTGGGTTCGCGGGAGAAGCGTTGGCACTCCTTGCCCTGATGACTCCCACGTTCTCAAATACAGCAGTCATGTGGATTGTCTTCAATCTCACAGTAATCTTGGCCACCGTGGTGGCAGCCTTGTCGTTCTCGAAGCTTCGAGAAGAAGTGAACTCGGCCGTCAATGAGAAGGGCCTTGACCCTCTGTGAGCGTCTCGGCAGCTGTGTGCGTCACCCGGCACGAGCAAGCCCGGTTCGTGAGTGCCCCGTATCGCCTTCCGGGTTCACGTGCAGGAGTGCACCGACTGCTTTTGGAGATTTTCCGTGAACCGCACTTGACCGGGAACGGACAACGTTACGAGGTTGAGGAGAGACCCCTCCATCTTCCAACTCCAGATCTTTCCTGTCCCTGGTCCATGCGCATTAGTGACTTGGCACCGTACCCATTGCTTCCAGTGGCTCTGTGGAAGATGCTGGTCGAACCATTGGTTGAGGGCTGCGAGGCTCACGCCATTCGGCAACCGGTACTCGCCAAGCTCGTGCGGCTTGGTCATCTCCAAAATAGCCTTGGACGGCACTGGGAGACCAGCGACGATCGACGGTGTTGCCGCTCCAAGCAATGATGCTGTTGCCCCGGTGGTGCTGCTGCATCCGGCAACAGACAGCAAGACGACTACGACCAGCACTGCGCAACGACGAGTCCGCATTGTTGCTACCTCCGCCTCCCCTTGAGTATCCCATACCAGGGACACTGTCCTTGGGGGTCCACCGCTGTCCGGCTGGTTCTCAATAGCTCCGGGAGCCGACGTCTGGCCCTGTGGACTGGGCGATGGGTTGCGGATAGACATGTGGAGTGTTTGACGACGTGACGCTGCTCACACCCTGTTACGAGGCCGACGTTGAACGCTTCGCCTTCCTCCGTGAGTCCATTGTGGCTTGTGGGATCGATCTACCCCATGTAGTCGTAGTGCCGGACCGCGAGCGTCATCTGTTCGAGAGGTTCGAGAGCCAACGTGGACTGTCTATTCGGACGTATTCGGAAGTACTCCCCCCCCCTCTCGTCGAAAGATTGGATCGTGGGCCATCCCTTCGGGATCGTGTCCTGCACCGGCTGACCGGACGGCACCTGCTCCAGATGTACTGGGGGTGGATGGCGCAGCAATATGTGAAGCTTTGTGCCGGTTCGGTTGTCGGCACCACCGTTTGGGTGTGCGTGGATAGTGACATCTTCTTCGTCCAGAGAATGACGGCCGATAGCTTCTTCAGTTCTTCGGGTCGACCACTACTCCTTCAACTTGTGGACTATCCCCTCGGCAACGAGGAGGTCCCACCAGCAATCGCGTTTCGCCGGTCGTCTTCCCGCCTCCTAGGCATTGAACCGGACCGGCTCGAGACCAGACACATCTACTCCAGCTGGATCGTGCCCTTTCACCGCGAGGTTGTCGATGAGTTGCTCGACTACCTCGATGGTCGCTTCAGACGGAATTGGTGGGAGGTAATGGCTCAGTTCGGCGCCACGGAATACGAGACCTACGGGCTCTTTGCCCGATACATCCACGGGCTTCGTGACGTTGATCCGGAGGATCATCGATGGTGCTGGCTCTTCTACGACCTGGATAACTTCAGAGAGCTGCTCAGGTATGCGATCACGGAAACGGAGGCCAGCGCGGCGATGGTGGACGCTCATCTCGAGTGTGACTTGTCCACCATCCACGAGTTTGTGAGAAGCCAATGGATCGCACCGTCAGAGTGAGCTGAAGGCAGGGCGGCTGAGTGCCCGGAGGCCAAGGATGCCCCGAAGTCGGCGCTAGACCTGCACCGCGGTCCAGGGGCCCAGCGCGCTTGCCATCACCAGAATCACTCGGTCGTCTCCTCTGGCGGGCGGTACGGAATACTTCGGAACAAATCCGGCGCTACTAGCCGGCACCGATGAGTTTGGGTTCCTTGAGCGGTCTAGTAGTGGATTGGCCCGACGAGAAGGGGATCCGAGATGACGACGACCGTGGTGCAATATCAGGCAAAACCCCAGCACGCTGACGAGAACCAACGATTGATCGAGGGCGTGTTCACTGAACTCAACCAGCGGGGGGCGACGGGCTTCACCTACCAGGTCTTTCGACTTGATGACGGCGTGAGCTTCGTGCATGTGGTGACCGAGCTCGAGACGGATGCTTCCGACTCACTGGTGGCGCTGCCAGCATTCGGGGCCTTCGTAGCCGGAGTGTCCGAGCGATGCGACCTTCCACCTGTCGCCAGGGGAGCGGCGGTCGTCGGGGATTATCACTGACCAAGCGCGTTTCGGGCGTGGCGTCCTGGACCGAAATCCGGTGGTGGGAGCCCGATCCACACCGAGAGGCGTGGATGCTGGGGCAGGTCCTGTCTCGTTCAGCTTCCGTTGCCCTGCTTCGTCGCCCAGGAACCGGACGGAGGTCTTGCTTGCACCGCCCCTCAGCCACTAATCTACAACTAGATGGTTGTAGATAAGACATCTGACGCTGACGTAGACCGCATCTTTCACGCGCTTGCCGACGGCACTCGGCGCGACATACTCACCCTCGCTATCGCGGGCACCTACAGCGTGTCTGCCTTGGCGAAGCGCTATCCGATGAGTTTCGCCGCCGTGCAGAAGCACGTCGCCGTGCTTGAAGGGGCCGGGCTCATTAGCAAGGAACGACGGGGGCGTGAGCGGCTCGTTCGCACCGAAGTCGACACCGTCCAGAGGGCCCAGGCACTTCTGGCCTGCATCGAGGAGCTGTGGCGCAACCGAGTGGACCGGATCGACGACCTTCTGGCAACCGAGAATCAGACTATTGGAGGCAAGTGATGAGCGTGACGCACGTGAAAAAGGACGCCGAATCCCTGACCATGACGGTCACCGCAGAGCTTGATGCCACCGTCGAGCGGGTGTGGCAGTTGTGGGCCGACCCTCATCAGTTCGAGCAGTGGTGGGGACCAGTCGACTTCCCGGCGACCGTGGTCGAGCACGACCTGCGGGCCGGCGGGCGTATCACCTTCTTCATGATGGGGCCTGAGGGCGAACGCCACGACAGCACCTGGGAGGTCCTTGTTGCCGACGCCCCGCGCCACCTCGAGTTGCGGGATGCTGATGTCGACGAGGTCGGCCGCCCGAACGATGGCAATGCGATGACGGTCATGATCATCACTATCGACGAGCAGGACGTTGGGGGAGTTGTCATGGCAATCCGTACCCACTTCGACTCTCTGGAGGGGATGGAGGAGGTGCTCGCAATGGGCATCGAAGAAGGTATGTGCGCGGTCTTCTCACAAATCGAAACGGTCCTTGCCGGCACGTCTGCGTGAACGGTGGCCGGCTGGGAACTTGATCGTGGTGACCATGATCGGCGGTGTTCGCCCGGGACCGATCACGTCGACTCACGGATCGGTGAAACAATCGCTAGGTATGGACGAGCCGTTGGAACTGGAGAACAACGGACATTGGCGGATGGCGGTGTGGGCCCTCCGAATGGGGTACATCGGGCTAGTCGTCGCGATTGCCGGCCTCATCGCCGTGGCCGTCGGTTCGACGCCGTGGGTGTTGGCCGTAGGGGTGGTGAGCTGGCTCGCTACTGTGATCGTGACGTTGGCAGAGTTCCTTTGGTGCCGGAACGAGCTGCCTGCTCCACGACCTGGGTACTGGTCGATGCGGCTTGCGCTCGTCCACGACACGGTCCACGCCCGTTCGCCTAACCAGTAGCGACGGTCATAGCGTTCAGGGCTGGCGACGAACGATGTGGGAAGCGGACCGGTCTGACCTCAAACGGAACGATCTACTCGGTGGCGCTGGTCCACCGAATCAGCGGCGGTCGAATCGCCGCACAGATCGGGTTCCCCTTTGGATCGGTGAGGCCCAACCGCCCTACCAGCACGCCCGATTCAACTGAGGTCCTCATAACGTCAGGGGGAACGGCATCCAGCATGATCTTTGCCCGGCGGAACATCTCAAAGTTTGTCGGGCCTTCGACCACGCCCCAGGACAGGTAGATGAACCGGCCCCCGGGTGGTCCCGAGATGTAAGCCCCCCGGAAGTCGGTGGCCGCGGCGGATACGGGGTTGGCTTCGATTTCCCACGCCACCGAGTCCACATCTGCGCTTACCCGACCCATCAGTTCGTCCGGGTGGTTGTTACGCTGCACTCCCACTTCGATCCCGTGATGCCCTCCGGGGCGCTCAGGCGATGGACCACAGGACCGGCCAGGAAGGTCGTTAGCTTCGATGCGGATCAGCACAATCACCAGTATGGGCGACCGGCCAGCTGCGCCGTTGAACTCTCCCTGCGCTGGGGATCGGCATCCGGTTCGGAATGCCGACCTCGCAGAATCGCGACGACAAGACGATGGGAGTGGGCGAATCAGATCCTGTCGGAATGGGGCTCCATTGGCGGGAGGGCTGGCCGTTGTCTTGGAGTGTGCCTTGGCTCTGGTGGATCGTTCGACCTGGCGGGACCGCACGGCACGGGATAAAGGTGCCTCACTAGGGTGAAACCGGGCGGTGGCGAGCGCAGGCACGTGCTCCGGTCGGTCGCTCAGCTTCTTGGCCCTCCCGTGGACGAATGTCGGCATCCGGACAAGCTGGCGGCCTCCGCTGGGCATCGCTACCCGGACCCGACGAGGGCGACCAGTCCAACCGCTGTCAGCCGGGAGGGATCTGTCGGGCGCTTACGTGAGGGCTTGCTCTGCCCGCTTAGCCCTCTTCCGCAACTGGAGGATGCGCGAAGCGGCTACGGCCACAACGATGACCGCCCCAGCCACGGCAGCGATCAACAGCACGACAGCCGTCGGAGCCCGGCCGTGCACGCCGAAGAAATTGACCTGGGCACTCTGGGTGTTCTCGGCGACGAAGATGATCAGCAGGACCAGAATCAGCAGCCCAATCACTATGGCCGTCCAACTCGCGCTGACCCGAGTTGGTGAAAGATGAGAGGTGCTATCGGACGTCTCCGAGTCGTGTTGGGCTAATTCAGGCCCCGACTCCACGGAATTGCCTTGTGTGGTGGGCGGGTTTGGCATGGTTCTTACCTACCCCGATCGAAGGTCCCCAACCTCCAGATCGTGATGGGCGGGGTGCCTTCCAAGGAAATTGCCTCTCCGCACATCTGGATCGTACTGAGTGCCATCTCAATCCCACGCCAGTCAGACCGCCTCTTCTATCGAGTGGGCCCACAGGGAGCGGTGTCTCTGGGTAGCCAGTTGAACTATCTGGACCGGGAACGTCGTCCGAATTCGCCACGACCGTCGCTGCCGGAGTGCTTGGTCGGGCCGTTGGCGTTGGGAATCTGCGTGAAAGACTTTCTGAACTTCATCGCCGCCTGAAGTTCTCTGATAGATCGGCACGATGTCGGACTTGGTGTCTGGGTAACCACATTCCGTCCTCTCGATTGAAGTTCCTTGCGTATCGATACCCGGAGTGGACGAGGTCAACCACCCGATGCCGACACGAAGAGGCCATGACACCCAGAGACATGGGATCCCGGACGCAATGGTGGTGAGGCCGTGACCGCCGCCACGAGGGTTTGGAAGCCGGAATGGAGGGGCATCCCCCCAAAACCGATTGGCCGTTTGCCCAGTTCAGCAGGCGGGTATTGTCGGACTATGGGATTAATCCTCGTACTGCTCGTGATTGCACTGATTCTGGCGGGGGTGGGATTCGCCGTTCACGTGCTCTGGATCATCGCGGTGATCTTTTTTGTGGCGTGGCTGGTCGGTCTCGTGCTCGGAGCTGGTCGGAAGTCGAAGAGCTGACGGCGAAGGGCGTTGGGGAGGTGGCGTCCTCCAGGCCGACCGCTTCCCGCGGGTCGCCCAGTGAATCACCGGGTCGCGGTGAACCGGCTGACAGATGCAGTAGCAGGCGTCTGTCGGGTCTAGTTCAAGTAAGCCCGTCAGGGGACCGATGAGTGATTCGAGGGGCGCTCGCTTTTAGGGAGGCGCCATGGACCACGATCCGAAGACCTGCACTATCTGCCACCGTACCGATCGGATGCAATTCGATCCCGAGAGCCGCTTTCACTTCGTTCCGCATGATTCGAAGGCGGCGTTCCCACTGATTCGGCTCTACCCGGCCGTTCGGGAATCCCTCTGCGTTGGCCACGACCCTGTCGGGGTCGTCACCGGCCCCATCGTGAGCAAAAAGGGGCCGGGACCGCTGACACGTGGCCATCGGTCCCGGCCCCTCAGAAAGGGCTAGGCAGCTTCAGAACGTCTAGATGAAGGTGTCATCCCTGCGCACGACCGTGCCCCGTCCGTCGTCAATCGTGGTTCGATGTCTACGGGGTCCGCTTCCGGCAAAGAAAGCGATCAGGGACAGAACTGCTCCTACTGCACCGACGATCATCAAGATGACACCGACGGTGTGAATATTGAAGCCGTGCTGGTCCGGATCGACGGTCACTGCAAAATCGAGGACCGCTCCTACTGCAAAGGCCACGATGCTGGCTACGAGTCCACCTGCCATGATCTCTGTCCCTCCGTCAGGTTCTCTCCGATGAGAGAACTGCTGGTGGCAGCATTCCCGTCCACCACGCTTCTAAACCTGTCGCCCCGAGCCGCCGGATGATGTCAGTAGTAATGGCGACGCCCGCCCACCTCTCGACCGGCGGCGCCGAGGAGAGCCAAAACCAGTCCGACCAGGGCTACGAGTATGCCTACGCTCCACAGCACCGGTATGCCTGCAATGAAGCCGATAATCATGAGAACCAAGCCGATGATGATCACGTGTACTCCTCTGGATTCCGGTTGGGGCCACATGACTACCCATCACGGGCGGTACCAAACCGACACGGTGAGCTGGGGGAGGGGTGCGACAGCCCGGTGGGACCGTCGTTTTGTGGATCCCACCACCGACCTGAAGACTTGGCCCGTCCCAGCTGCGCCGGGCGCCCAACGATCGTTTCGGACCAACCGCGCTCGACCGATATCCGAGACAACCACCTCAAGTTCACCTGAGGAATGGTCGATGAGGACCCAATGGCCCTCCTCCGACAAACCATGCCCGAGGACGATGATCCGATCCACCTGCTGAACGGGTACTCGAGGCTCATCGGGTATGAATACGCGCTCCGTCGGGAAGCCGGATTGGAGCCCAAGGACGCCATCCGGTGGACATTGCGCCGGGTGCTGCCCCCGCCCGACGGCCTCCATCCGGCCATCGCCCTGATCGCCGGCTACGAGGTCGAGCGGGGCGTCTGGGAAGAGCAGGCGTCGTCGTTGATGCGCACCCTGATCGTGAGTTGTGACCGCTCCTGGCTTGCCCTGCGCAAGGTTGAGGGCTGGCAGCCGGGCACTGTCGGCATGGGCTGGTGACCTGACCACTCGTCGGGGCATACCTGGAGGCCGCCCGGTCATGGGATTGGCCTCTTCCGGTCGAAGTGGTTTCAGAATCCCTCCCGTCAGTTCCACCGGAACTTTTCCGAACGAGGTCGGGAAATGACTGACGATCCGGCTTGGGCTCTCGGTGAGACCCCGGCGTACCCGAGTGGGCCGAAGACAGGCTCAGTCAGCGCCCTCGAAGGGCGCTCCGTAGCTGAAGACGCCGCCGTCGGAGGCCACCAACCAGTACCCACCGCTCATCGGATCTGCGGCCATGCCGACCACGGGAGCATTGAGGGGCGTAGCACCGGCTGAGCCCTTGAACGCTCCATCGCCGAAGGCGAACACGCCACCGTCCGAAGCGACAAACCAGTAGCCACCACCGTCAGGAGTGGCCGCCATGCCGTTGACCGGGCGGTTGAGGACCCGGCCGCCGGTGGAGCCGAAGAACGGGGCACCGAACGCGAACACGCCGCCGTCGGAGGCCACCAGCCAGTACCCACCCGTGGCGTTATCGGGGCTGATGCCTACGACGGGCTGGTTGAGGTGCGTGCCGCCCATCGATCCGTGGAAGACGGCATCGCCAAAGGCGAATACGCCGCCGTCCGAGGCCACCAACCAGTACCCGCCGCCGTCGCTTGTCGGGGCGATGTCCACCACCGGGGCGTTCAAGTGCCTACCCCCCATCGAACCGTAGAAGCCGGCGTCGCCGAAGGTGAAGATGCCGCCGTCGGCTGCCACCAGCCAGTAGCCCCGTCCGTCGGGAGTAGCCACGATGTGGCTGATAGGTGCATTGAGGTGCTGACCGGCCATGGAGCCGTAACCCACCGCCGAGCCGTGGCTGGACACGGCCCCTTGGGCATCAACGAGCCAGTACCCGTCACCATCGGGTGTCGAAGCCATGCCGGCCACCGGTGCGGCGAGCCCAGGAGGACGGAGGGTGGCCGGGGCCACAAATAGGCGACGAGCTCCGCCACACGAGTAAGAGGTGCACCCGGGTTGCCAGGCGGCATAGGCGAGCATCCAATTCCCCGAGGCATCCTGAAAGAGCGACCCTCCGCCCGGGCCGGCGGCATTTGCGTAGGAAGAGAGGATGGGGGCTGGCTGGTACTGGACGCACGGACCCGTCGGTCCGTCGCAGGTGGCGTAGGTCTCGGAATACGAGGACGAGTCCCAGATGCCGGCCGAGAACATGAGGAAGTACGTCCCGTCCGAGTACGCCATATCCGGATTTTCGATGGTGGCTTCGAAGGGGAAGTCCCCCAGGTCCTGGTTCAAGAGCTGGTGAGGCGAGCCCACGAGTGAGAGCCCATCGGGGCTGAGCTGTTCGGACCACAGTGAGGCCGGCTGCAGCGAGCCTCCGTCGTTGGATTTCCAGATGAGGTAGGCCAGGCCGGTGGCCGGGTCCACAAAAGGACTGGGGTCGACCGAGCCCCCGAGTCCCGGTTGGCAGAGGAGCGGCTGGGTCGAGTGGTCGGTGAAGACTGGGTGGGTGGGGGACAGCGAGGGGGCCGAGGCCACCGAGAGGCAGTTCCAACCGGTCCCGGCCGGGTGCCCGGCCTGTGACGTGTCGTAGTACATGAGCCACTTTCCTCCCCAGTGAAAGACCCCGGGCGAAGTCTGGGTGTCCACCTGCTCCCAGGACGGGACCGAGGGCAAGGCGCTCGACCCGTAGCTCTGGCCGGTAAACGACGACCAGCCCGACTGAGGCGATCCCGACTGATTGACCAGAGCCTGGAGGTGGTTTCCCATGGCTGTCCCGGTCGTGAAGGCGTAGTAGGTCGAGCCGCTCAGAACCACATCGGGGTCCGGGGCATCCTGGTCGAAGGCCGGCGTCATCGAGACTTGTACGCTCATCCCACCTAGTGAGAGCGCGGCCGCGGGACGACCAGAATGGCCCAGAACGAACACAGTGAGGCACAGCAGGCTCACCGCTCCGGCGCTCAACCGTCGCCGAGTGAGTCCAGCCGTGGCCCGCCGGGCCGACCAATCGTGATTGTCGCCGCCAGGTCGACCCATTTGGGAAGTTATCGGCAGTTCCGGGTCCCGACCCAAGCCATAATCTGTGCCTTTCTGAGGAACGTGTGCTCCCACACAGCCAATCACCGAACAGGCCGATACTGTGGGACCGTGAGCCGCGTCCAGCGCGGTGGTACCGATGGGTCCGGAGCGGAGCATGGCGGACCATCGGCGTCTAGGAGCCGGCCAGGAAGGAGGACGATGACAACGTCGGGGGAGCGCTTTGAACTGGCGGGAGTCAACCACCTGGCGCTCGTTTGTTCGGACATGAGCCGGACCGTCGACTTCTACACGACCGTGCTCGGGATGCCCCTTGTCAAGACCATCGAGTTGCCCGCCGGCATGGGCCAGCACTTCTTTTTCGACTGCGGAGGGGGCGACACCTTGGCCTTCTTCTGGTTTCCCGACGCCCCGGACCCGGCGCCCGGAGTGTCCGCCCCGGCAGGGCGACCAGATCAGGGCAGCCTGACCAGTGCCGTCGGGTCCATGAACCATGTCGCCTTCTCGGTCCCGGTCGACCGGATCGACGAGTACCGGGATCGTCTGGTGGCAGCCGGTATCAGTTGCACGGAGGTGGCTAACCATGACGACAGCGAGTGGGGACTCGCCGATCAGATCCACCCGGGTGTCTTCGTTCGGTCGGTCTACTTCCAGGATCCCGACGGCATCCTGTTGGAGCTGGCCTGCTGGACCCGTCCCTTCGGTGCCTACGACGTTCACCACCAACCCGCCCGGGCCGAGGACCGGATCTCCGCTGAGTACGTGCCGTGACCTCTGAACCGAGCGACAACGTTGAGGATCCCCACGCCGTCGATCCCGCTGACGAGCAGCGACACGCCCCGGGTACCGAGTTGTTGTGGAACGAGTCCCACTATCTCGACTTCGTGGCCGATGGGGGTCGGATCGCCGGCTACGCCCGAATCGGGCTGTATCCCAACCTGGGCGTCACCTGGTGGACCACCATGCTGGTGGGGGCGGGCCGGCCGGTGGTGTCGTCGGTCGCCTACAACTTGCCCGTAGCCGACGGGACCGGTCTCGTCCTGGATGCCCACGGGGTGGTTGTACAGGGCGCGGTGGACGATCCATTGGCGTCCATGAGCCTGAGGGGGACGGCACCGGGCCGGCAGTTCGAGCGGCCCGAGGATGCCTATGGACGCGTGCCGGGAGACGCTACGACCATCGGCCTCGACCTGACCTGGACCACGGACGGGATCCCCTACCAGTACGACGTCACCACGCGCTACGAGGTGCCCTGTCTTGTGCGGGGCGAGATCACCATCGGTGACGAGCGAGTGGAGATCGACGGGCAGGGCCAACGCGACCACTCGTGGGGCGAACGCGACTGGTGGGCGTTTGGCTGGTGCTGGGCCGCCGCCCGCCTCGACGATGGGACACGGATACACCTGGCTGACATCCGCATTCCTGGTCTTCCGCTCGCCCTGGGTTATCTGCAGTCGCCCGGGTCATCTGACGGACCGGGAGTACGTTCCGTGTTGTCGCTCGAAGTCACCGAGGAGCTGGGCGACGAAGGTCTGCCCGTGTCGGCGCGGGCTCGGATCGAACCAGACGGCCTGGATCTGCGCATCGAGCCCCTGGCCTTTGGCCCGGTGATGTTGGAGGCGACGGACGGGCGGATCAGTCGCTTCCCGCGGGCGGTGGCCCGGTTCGTGGCTGCTGACGGGCGCTCTGGGCTCGGCTGGATCGAGTGGAACCAGCCCGAGGACGGCGACGGGGCACGGTAGCGTCATCGAGTGCGCCTCTCGCTGAGCCCGTCGATCGAACCGACCGACTATTCGTTCGTCCACCCGATCCGAGCCCGGTTCGCCGAGACCGACGCCATGGGAATCATCCATCACGGCGCCTATGCGGCCTACCTCGAAGAGGCGCGGGTGGCCCTGCTGCGGGAGCGAGGCCGCCCCTATGGGGGTGTGCGGGACGAAGGGGTCGACCTGGCGGTGCTCGAGGTGTACGTGCGCTACCGCCGGGCCATCCGGTTTGACGAGGTGGTCGATGTCCATGTGGCCCTCGGCAATCTGACCCGGACCACCTTTCAGGTGGGGTACCTGCTGAGCGTGGACTCCGAAGCCCGGGCCACCGCCGTGACGGTCCATGGTGCTGTCGACGCCGAGGGACGCGGCCGTCGGATGCCGCCGTGGCTGGCGGCGCTGGCCGACCCCCCCCGGTGAGAGCGCCAGACCCGGGCACCTGGAAGGAGCCGCTCCGGCGGTTCTTCGGTTCGGACATCGCCGGGAGTTGGGTACTGGTCCTGGCCGTGGGCGCCGCTCTCCTGTGGGCGAACGGACCGTGGGGCTCGAGCTACGCCACGGTGTGGGAGCACCCGGTTCACGTCGGCGGCGCTACCTTCTCCGACTTCACCACCGTGCAGTCGTGGGTGAACGGCGCCCTGATGGCCGTCTTCTTCTTCGTGGTGGGGCTCGAGATCGGGCGAGAACACCGCACCGGCGAGCTCGGGCACCTCCGGACCGCAGTGGTGCCGGTGGTCGGTGCTGCGGGAGGAATGGCCGGGGCCGGGCTCGTCTACGTCCTGTTCAATCACGGCGGGCCGGGGTCGTCGGGGTGGGGGATTCCCATGGCCACCGACATCGCCTTCGCCCTCGGAGCCCTGGCCCTGCTCGGGCCGCGGGTCCCCCGGGGGCTCCGTCTGTTGCTGTTGACCCTGGCGGTGGCCGACGACGTGGGATCAGTCCTCGTGCTGGCCATCTTCTACTCGGCGAGGACCCGTCCCCTTCCTCTGATTGGAGCCGTGGTGGTCGTCGCAGCCATGGTGGCCTTCCGTCGGTGGCCCCGGACAGGGGCAGCCCCGGTCCTGGTCGGAGGCGTGGCTCTCTGGGTCCTGTTGGCCGCCGCCGGGGTCGAACCGGCCCTGGCCGGCGTGGTGGTCGGCGTGCTCGTGCCGAACGCGCTCCCGGGGTCCGACCGGGATCCGGCGGACCTCCTCGAGCGCCGAGTGGCTCCGGTGTCGGCGTTCGTCGTCCTACCCCTGTTCGCGTTGGCCAACGCAGGGATCGTCCTCCACGCCGGGATGCTGAAGCCTCCGGGCGCCGCGGCTGTCTTCTTCGGGATCGGTGTGGCTCGGGTGGTGGGGAAGCTGGGGGGAATCACCCTCGCTTGCTACCTCGTCGTCCGACTGGGGCTGGGCCGACTGCCCGAAGGCGTTCGGTGGGGCCACGTCGCCGGGGGAGCAGCTGTGGCCGGCATCGGATTCACCGTCCCACTGCTCATTGCCGAGCAGGCCTTCGCCACCAATCCGCCGCTCGTGGCCGCATCCGAATTGGGCCTCTTGGTGGGTTCGGTAGTGGCCTTTGCCGTGGGAGCGGCCATTTTGGTCATGGTCCACCGGCGCCAGACCCCCGCGGGCACCTCCGACGGAGCGCTCCTGGGTGAGGCTCGGAGCGATCCGCACATTCCCTGGTAAGCACCCCCGTCGCTCCGCCGTATGCTGCATCGTGTTCACCCGCCACGTAGGAACGAGGACTTTCACCATGGCCATTGCCGTCGGCGACACCATCCCTGACATCGAAGTGATGACGTTCGGTCCGGAGGGGCCGACCCACGTCCAGACCGGCGACGTGCTGGGTTCGGGCAAGGTCGTCCTGTTCGCGGTGCCCGGTGCGTTCACCCCCACCTGCTCGGACTACCACCTGCCCAGCTTCGTCATCCGCCAGGACGACCTGAAGGCCAAGGGCGTCGACGCCGTGGTCTGTATCTCGGTCAACGACGCCTTCGTGATGGATGCCTGGGGCAAGGATCACCAAGTCGGGGACGCCGTGACCATGCTGGCAGATGGCAATGGGGCGTTCACTGCGGCAGTGGGCCTGGAGATGGACGGCAGCGGATTCGGCCTGGGCACCCGGTCGCAGCGCTACGCCATGGTCCTAGAGGACGGTGTGGTGACCGTCCTCAACGTCGAGCCTGGGGCGGGCCTCACCGTCAGCGCCGCTGACAACATCCTCGAGGCCCTCTAAGGACGCGGTGTCGGACGTCAGGCATGGCGCGGTGCGACGGATTGCGCTACTACCGTCGGGTCTGTGGAACTGATCGAGGCCCTGCGCACGACCGGGGCGGTGCGCGACTTCTTGGACACCCCGGTGCCCGACGCCACCGTGCACCGGCTGCTCGACACCGCCCGCTTCGCCCCCAACGGTGGGAACCGTCAGGCCTGGCGGGTCATCGTGGTGAAGGATCCCGCTATCCGGCGTGTGCTCCGGGACCTCTATCTGCCCTCGTGGTACCAGTATCTGGCCCAGGCCGCCGCCGGACTGACCCCGTGGGCGGTGGTCACCGATCATGCGTTGGAGCACGAAGCGATACTCGGGGTGCCGGCCAGGGAGACCGACCCCGACGATGCTCCACCGGGCTTCGCTGAACACCTCGACCGGGTTCCGGTGATGCTGGTCCTGCTGGCCGATCTGGCCAAGCTCTCGACGGTCGACCGCGACTGCGGTCACTACACGATGGTCGGGGGGGCGTCGATCTACCCCTTCGCCTGGAGCCTGTTGTTGGCCGCCCGGGCCGAGGGACTCGGTGGAGTCATGACCACCATGGTGGTGCGGGAGGAAGAGGCGGTCAGAGAGGCACTGGCCGTGCCAGACACGGTTTCGGTGGTGGGACTACTGGCCCTCGGCATTCCCGTTAGTCAACCGACCAAGCTGCGGCGAGGACCGGTCCACTCCTTCGCCACGGTCGATCGCTTCGATGGTGCGCCACTCGTGGGGCCCGACGGGCCGGACGCGCCGCATCGTGTGGACGGCAGCGCCGCATGAAGGTGCGCATCGGCATCGGGACCGGGGTAGCGGCCGACGGTGGTTACGCCTCGTTCACCCGGATGGTCGACGACCTCGACGAGCTGGGTTTCGATTCGCTGTGGCTGCCCGAGGTGCTCACGGCACCGACCTTCGACCCACTAGTAGCCCTCTCGGTGGCGGCGGCCCACAACAGCCATCTCAAGTTGGGCACCACCATGCTCCTGCCTGGCCGCAACCCCGTCCGCTTGGCCAAGGAGCTGGCCACCCTCGATGTGCTGTCCGACGGTCGACTCCTCACCACCTTCGTCCCCGGCCTGCCCCGACAGCCCGAGTCCGGGGCCACCGGAGTCGGCGGGCGCAGCAAGGCGGCCCTGATGGATGAGATGCTCCCGCTGCTCCGCAGGCTGTGGGCGGGGGAGGCCGTCTCCCACCACGGGTTGAGTGCGGACTTCGACGACGTCACGGTGACCCCGCGGCCGATCCAAGAGCCCCTCGAGTTCTGGACTGGGGGCATGGTTCCCGCCGCCCTGCGGCGCTGTGGCCGCTTTGCCGACGGCTGGCTGCCCTCGTCGTGCACCCCCGCAGAGGTGGTCGAAGCTCGGGCGGTGATCGATGCGGCCGCCGAAGAGGCCGGCCGGACCATCAGCCCGGAACATTTCGGCGTGTCCCTCGCCTACGCCGCTGGGCCGCTCACACCGTCGATGACCCGGGCGATCGGTGCTTCCCGGCGCGGGGTCGATCCGGTTCAGGTGGTTCCCGTGGGCATCGGGGGGCTCCGGTCGATGCTGGAGGCGTTTCTGACCGTGGGCTTTTCCAAGTTCGTCGTCCGTCCGCTGACTCCTCCCGAGTCGTGGCGGGCCGAGCTCGAGGCACTGGCTGCGGGCGTGCTCGATCTGCAGACATGACACGGAGCCGTCCGGTCGAGTTCGAGTTCGTGGCCCACGACGACGTCGAGTTGTTGGCCCGCATGGACGAGATCGAGGCGGGCGGCACCGGCTGGATCAACGTGCGACCGGTCATCGACGAAGAGTACGAGCCGCCACCACCGGGACCCTTCGCGTTCCTCGGCGGCTCAACCCACCAGGTCCCCACGCTGACCTGGATGCCGGGCAAGCACATGCCCGACGGCACCACCAAGTCCACCACGATCGGTATCGAGCACGCCTCGGGCCCCCATCTCGCCTGGAAGCTCCCCGATCTCGGCCTACCGCTGCCTGAAGGATGGCGGGTCACCCAAGATCACCCCCGACGTGGCCTGGTGGCCACGGTGCCTGCCGGCACCGGCCATCACGCCATCATGGATTGGCTGCTGGGCGTCGCCGCCGCCGTGTGCACGGTGCCGGCCACTGGTCGGTGGGAGGCCGCCGTCCATGTCGGCCTGTCATAGAGTCGGTTGTCGGGCACCGTCGGCCCTCGTCGGCCAGTGGGCGGGCCGAGTGCGAAGCGACTAGCCGAGGGCGGTTACCAGTACAAGCACCCAACGACAAGGAGGCCACACCCATGGTGAAGGAGTTCAAGGAGTTTCTGCTGAGGGGCAACCTGCTCGACCTGGCCGTGGCCGTGGTCATCGGTGCAGCCTTCACCGGCGTGGTGAATTCCTTCGTGAGCAATCTGATCACGCCGCTCATCAAGGCCATCTTCGGGGGGAGCACCCAGTTCAACCGGTTGGCCTTCACCATAAACGGCTCGAAGATCACCTACGGCAACTTCCTCGACGCCCTCCTCTCGTTCCTGATCGTGGCCCTGGTGATCTACTTCCTCGTGGTCAAGCCGGTAAACGCCCTGATGAAGCGGATGGGCCGCCTGCCCAAAGAGGACGTCCTGCGTGAGTGCCCCGAGTGCCTGAGCAAGGTGCCCGAAGAAGCGGTCCGGTGCGCCTACTGCACGTCGACGCTGACTCCGACCGCCTCGGGCACGGCCAGCTGAGGGATCCTCGCCGCCGGCTCGGCCCCAGCAGCCGGCACCGGCAGAGAAGTGCCCTCGCCGTCAGAACTCGTAGACCGGTCGACCCGGCCCGGAACTGTCCACCACACCGCCGTGGCCACGGCAAGGCCGACCGAACAGAGACCCGCCGCCGTCACGAAGGGCAGCCAGGAGGCCAAGGCGAAGGCCGCACCGGCTGCCGCGGCGGAGAGGGCCGTGCACGCCGTCTGGCTGGTGGCGAACAGGCCCTGGATCCGACCGACCTCGGATGCCGCAGAGCCCTGGGTGAGGAGCGACTGGACCGCAGGCATGGCGGCGGCGAATCCCACCGCTTCGGCTGCCCCGAGCAGGACCAGGGCCGTGACGTTGTGGATGAACGGATAGGTCGCACACAGGACAGTGGACGTGCCGATCCCCACCAGCACGAGGGTGCGTCGGTCCATGTGATCGGCCAGCCACCCGCTCGGCTTGGCGGCCAGGACGAACGGAACGGCAAAGAGCGTCCACGAGATGCCGATGGCCAGTCCGCTCGCCCCGCGGGCCAGCAGCAACAGCGTCCAGCAGATGTCGTAGACCCCACTCGTGAGGCCAAGCGCCGCCCCACAGATGAGGGCACCGGTCATGGAACGGTTGGCCCGGACCCGTGTGAGGGGCCGCAGGCTCCCGTCCGCCCGAGTGCGGGCCGAGCGGGCCAGGGCTACATCGTCTGACTCCCGCAGGGAGAGGGCAGGAATGCAGGCCCCGATCGAGAGCAGGCCCGAGACGAGGAACATGGCCCACATGTAGTGGACGCCCACGATGCTTCCCACCAGCGGGCCGATGGCCATGCCGGCCAACTCGCCGCTGTAGATGGAGGCGAAGGCCCGGCCGCGTCGCTCGACGGGTACCGAGCCCGAGATCATGGCGAGAGCCGCCACCGTGGCCGCTCCGGCGCCGACGCCCTGGAGGGAGCGGAGCCCGATGGCCATCGATGCCGTGATGGGCAGGAGGAACGAGATGCTGGCTACGCCGTAGGTGATCAGTCCGGCGATCAGTACCGGGCGGCGTCCGATCCGGTCGGCCACCCTGCCAATGGGGTACTGGGACAGTACGCCGGCGGCAAAAAACGAAGCCATGACCACGCCGGCCAGGGCGTCGCTGCCGCCCAGGTGTCGGATGTAGACCGGGAGCATGGGCACGATGGCTGTCGCCCCCGCCCACTGGAGGAAGACCGTCACCGTGAGGGTGCTGATCAGCCGGCGCGATCGGTCCGGTGCCGTCGTCACGGTGCTCATGGCGTGCGGGCCAACTGATCGAGGCAACGGCCGATGGCCGCGCGGCGAGACGCCACGGGAGGAGCCAGGCCGAACAGGTCGCACATCCAGAGGCCATCGCAGGCCAGGCGCAACACCGTGGCCGTGGTGGGGTCGAGGCCGTCCTGCTCCAGGCGGTTCTGCCAGCGGTCGGCTGCCTGTTGGAGGGGGACGAGGAGCTCGGGCTGGGCGGCGGCGGCGGCGATGAGGGCGGCGCCCAGTCGGTCCTCCCGGTCGGGTCGGGTGGCGCTGGGTTCCATGGTGGAGCCTATGTAGGCCCTGGTGAAGCAGCCGGCCTCGCTGTCGCCTTCCAGCCGGCGCTCGATATCCCGGTCGAACTCGTCGATGATCTTGGCCACCATGCCGGCCACCAGGGCGTCACGGGTGGGGAAGTGGTAGAGGATTCCGCCCTTGGACAGGCCGGCCTCGGCGGCGGCGGCGTCCAGCGTGAGCCGGGCCACCCCGTCGCGCAGCACCACCTCTTCGGCGGCATCGATGATGCGGGCCTTCGTGCCGCTCCGGGCCCCGCTCGGGGCGCGACCGTCGAGGGAGGGGGTGGTCACCATGCATGTGAGTATACCGTCTGGACGGTACAGTTCGGCTCGTCAGCCAGCCGGGCGGTTCCCGAGGTGCCAACCGTCGCAGAAGGTGCACCGGTAGGGGTCAAGGTCGGCACCGCGTTCCAGACGGGCCTGGAGGGATGAGCGGTTGGCCTCGTCCCGGGTGGCGAACCGCGTCTTCGCCACTCCGTCGGCCCGCCAGTGCTCTCGGCCGGTTCCGCCTCCTGCAGTTCGGTCGGCACGACGGTTCGGGCGGGAGTGCTTACCTCCCCGGCGGGCCTTGGCCATGGCGTCGTTCCGCTCGCTACCGGGAGGTGACCGGACACCGCCGACGTCCGCCTGCCCCGGTCACGGGGCTCGTGGGAGGACAGGACCCCAGGGCCACGGCCACGGGTTCGACGGTCACGATGGCCATGCCACAGCCTCACCGACAAGGGCGGCCGGCGCCACTCGTCGTCCCGGTTGGGCCATCATCGTGGAGTGCCGATGGATCCCTTCAGCCCGTTCGAGCCCTATGGGGGCCTCGCCCCACCCGAGCACATGACCGGCCATCTGCTGGTGGCCAGCCCCCGCCTCGAGGATCCCAACTTCGCCCGACGGGTGATCCTCGTTCTCGACCACGGCGCCCATGGGGCCCTCGGTGTCGTCATCGACCGGCCGGGCGGGGTGGCCGTCGGTGAGCTGCTTCCCCAGTGGCACTCGCTGGCGACCGCCCCCGCCGAACTGTTCACCGGAGGCCCGGTGGCCCGCAATGCCCTTATCGGTTTGGTCCGGTTGACTTCCCGACCCGAGCTCGGCGACCAGGCCCTGCTCGAGCAGTGCGGGTGGAGACTGCTGGTGGACGCCGACCGCCCCGTCGGGACCGTGGACCTCTCGTCGGACCCCGCCGTCGTGGGCGCCTCGATTACCGGGGCCCGTCTGTTCTCCGGCTACGCCGGATGGGACTCGAACCAGTTGGAAGAAGAGATCGAGGACGGCTCCTGGTACGTGGTGCCGGCCGAAGCGCGTGACCCCATCTCGGCCGATCCCGAAGGGCTCTGGCGCCGGGTCCTCCGTCGCCAGGGGGGCGCCTTGGCGGTGGTCGCCGGTTTCCCTGAGGACCCGGCCATGAACTGAGGCACGCACCCGGTAACGACGACGCCTCGGATGTGACAGCTACCATCACGGCGTGGAGTCCGGAGCGTCGCGACCAACCGTCCGCCTGGTCGAGGGGGGTGACGTGCCCGTACTCGCCGAACGTCTGGTGCGGGCTTTCGCCGACGATCCGGTGGCCAACTTCATGTTTGCCGGTGAGCGGCGTCGACGTCGCGGCCTGCACTCGTTCTTCACGTCCCAGATGCGTCACCAGTACCTTCCCGGTGGCCACGTGTACACGACCGATGACCTGGCCGGAGCGGCCATCTGGGGGGCACCTGACCGGCATCGCAACGGCCTCGCCGAGTTGGCTCAGCTGTTACCGACGGCGCCGTTCCTCGTGAGCACCCGCGCCGTGGCGGCGCTCCGGCTGCTCTTCGAGGTGGACGGGCTCCATCCGAAGGAGCCTCACTGGTACCTGGCAACGCTGGGCACAGCACCCGAACATCAGGGGAGGGGAGTAGGTGCGGCCCTACTCCGGCCGGTGTTGGACCGGGCCGACCAGGATGGTATGCCCGCCTACCTCGAGTCGTCGAAGGAGCGCAACGTCCCCTACTACTCCCGCTTCGGCTTCCAGGTGGTCGAGGAACTCCGGTCCCGTCCTGGCAACCCGCCCCTGTGGCGGATGTGGCGCGAGCCCCGTCCACCAGAACGCTGATTGCGCCATGACGCTGCGCTGACCCACAGCGTTTGGGGGGCCGGTGGGTCGGTCAGCTGCGCACGTGGACGCCGCTCGGGCGGTCTTCGGGAATGCCCACCACCGCACGCAGCAGCTCGACCAAGGCCCTGGTGGGGGCCGAAGGGAGCCCCCGGCTCCGCTGGGCCACACCGACCCGACGACGCGGGAGCCCCACGATCGGTACCGGGTGGAACTGGGAGCGCAAATACGAGGGGATGGCCGTGGCCGGCAGGATGGCCGGGCCGTACCCCTCGAAGGTCAGCGAGGCGATCAGGCGGAGCCCGTCGATCTCCGCCGCAGGGAGCAGGGTGATCCCAAGGGGGCGGGTCACGGCGTCGAGCTCGTCCCGGAAGGCGGTCCCGGGCAGCGGGAGCAGCAGCTCCATGTCGGCCAGGTCCTCCAGCCCCAACGGATGGTCGGGATCGGCCATGGCATGCCCTTCGGGGACCATCAACATCAGGTCTTCCTCAAACAGCTGCCGCGCCACCAGGTCACGTCCGGACAGGGGGAGATTGAGCACGGCCAGATCGAGCTGGCCGCTGGCCAGCTGAGGCTCGAGTCCGGTCCCGATGCCCTCCACCACGACCAGGCGGAGCTTGGGATGGCGCTGGCGGGCCATGTCCATCAGGCGGGGCACCAGCCAGCGGGCGGTGGTCCCGATCATGCCCACCCGTACGGTGCCAGTGACCTCGTCCTTGCAGGCGGCCACGTCGGCGACCAGGGCGTCGAGTTCGGACAGGATGCGCCGGGCCCGGGCCACCACGACGGTTCCCTCTTCGGTGAGGCTGCCGTCGGCCCGGTCGACCAGTGGGGCACCGAGCTCCCGCTCCAGGCGGGCCACGTGGGCCGAGATATTCGACTGCACGGTGCTCAGGTGTTCCGCGGCCGCCGAGAAGGTGCCGTGATCACTGATGGCGGTGAGAGCCTGCAGATGTCGTAGCTCCATCGCTCTAAATGATAGCAGCTATCGATATTAGCTGCTTGACTGATTGCTCGCGCTGGTTATACACTTACTTCAGACCACAGGACACAGGAATCCCCCTCCTATCTTGTTGAGTCAGTGCAAAGGGACCGCCTTCCCCCCCTGGTGGTCCCTTTGCCGCGTCCGGGGACGATTTCGTATCTGATCCTCCAGGCCAACGGCTCGAAGTCGCCCGACGCCACCAACCGGCCAGCGGTCGGTACACGAGATGGCGTCACTGCGGTGCATCTGTGGACGTGCGAGAGGGTGGTCGAGCGGTAGCGTGGGGCATGGCTGCAACGACCGGTGCCGTGTTCGTCGATCTCGACCGCACGCTGCTCCGCTCGGCCAGCGGGCCTGTCGTCCAAGAGGCCCTGGTGGCCGAGGGCGTGGTGCAGGGCGGCCACCACATCCCCGGA
The DNA here is from genome assembly GCA_963845485.1 of uncultured Acidimicrobiaceae bacterium. Taxonomy (GTDB): domain Bacteria; phylum Actinomycetota; class Acidimicrobiia; order Acidimicrobiales; family RAAP-2; genus Bog-756. The sequence goes on from CAWJSI010000015.1 coordinate 206,526, forward strand.
GAGGGCCTCCTCTACCGGTTCTACAACCGGTTCGGTGAATCGGTCCCGTCCATCGCCCTCGCCCGCGCCGCGGCCCGGTACATGCAGGGCCGGTCGGCCGAAGGCACCCGTCGCGCCGGCAAGCGGGCCGTCGAGGCGTTGGTGGAGCTGGTGCAGCCCTGGGCCCTCGAGGCGCTGCAGACCCACCGGGCCGAAGGCTTCCCCATCGTGCTCGCCACGACCTCCCCCTACGATCTGGTCCGGCCCCTGGCCGATGCCCTGGGTCTCGACGACGTCATCGCCACCCGCTACGGCGAATCGGACGGGCGTTACACCGGCCGGCTTGAAGGGCCGTTCGTCTGGGGACTGGGCAAGCGCTCCGCGGTCGGCCAGTGGGCGGTCGACCACGGCGTGGAGCTCGCCCCCTCCCACGCGTACACCGACAGCTTCTTTGACCTCCCGCTCTTGACCGCGGTGGGGCATCCCCACCCCCTCAATGCCGACCCCCGGTTGGTGGCGGTGGCGTTGGCCCGGCGGTGGCCGCTCGAGCACTGGGACCGACCTCCGGGTATCCCCTCGGTGATCGGTTACGAGCCCTATCACCTGGTCCGACCGTTCTTCCGACCGGAGTCCTTCCCGTACGCCCGCTTCACGGTTACCGGCGTCGAGCACATCCCGGACCGCGGGCCTGTCCTGCTTGCCACCAATCACCGGAGCTACTTCGACGTGGCGGCCATCGGCCTGGTGGCCGCCCGTCTGCGGCGCCCGGTTCGGTTCCTGGCCAAACAAGAGATCTTCGATGCCCCGGTGGTCGGACAGCTCGCCCGCTCGCTCGGAGGCATCGCCGTGGAACGGGGCACGGGATCCGCCGAGCCCATGCGCCAGGCCGCCGCCGCCCTGCGGGCTGGCGAGGTGGTCATCGTGCTCCCTCAGGGCACCATCCCGCGTGGTGAGGCCTTCTTCGACCCCCTACTCCACGGCCACACCGGGGCGGCCCGCCTGGCTGCCGAAACCGGTGCTCCGGTGGTCCCGATAGGTCTGTGGGGCACCGAGCGGGTGTGGCCCCGATCCTCCAAGGTTCCCACCGTGACCACGTTGCCCCATCCTCCCCGGGTGACGGTCACCGTGGGGGAGCCGGTCGCTCTGGGTCTCGAGGACGCGGTGGTCGACACCACCACCCTCATGGCGGCCATCGCTGACTTGCTTCCCGACGAGGCCCGGTTGCCCCACATCCCGACGTCTGAGGACCTGGCCCGCACCCAACCCTCAGCGTGATCAGGACCAGCGACGAGTCGGCTCCTGTGCTCTCGGCGCGCGCCTCGGCCGCGGTGGCGGGACTCCGACTGACCAACTGGCTGTCCCGGTCCCTCGGTCGGGGTAGCGGGACGGTGGCCGGGGGGAGGTTGGGTCTGGCCATCGATCCGGGCCTGCTCGCCTCGCTGGCCTCCGGCCGGCGGGTGGCCCTCGTCACCGGGACCAACGGGAAGACGACGACGACGCGGCTGTTGGTGGCCGCCCTCACCCGCACCGGAGCGAACGTGGTCTCCAACGCCACAGGGGCCAACATGCCTGCGGGCCACGTGGCTGCACTGGCCGGCGCCCCGGCGGTGGCGACGGCCGTGCTCGAAGTGGACGAGGGCTACCTCGATCAGGTCATGGATGCGACCTCGCCCCGGGTCGTCGTCTTGTTGAACCTGTCCCGCGACCAGCTGGACCGGATCTCCGAGGTCCGCATGATGGTGGACCGGTGGCGCGCCGCACTCGGCAAACTCCCGACCTCGGCGGGACCCGGGGGGATGGAGGCGGCGACCGTGGTCGTGGCCAACGCCGACGACCCCATGGTGGCGTGGTCGGCCATGGCGGCGCCCGAGGTGCGGTGGGTGGGGGCAGGTCAGGTCTGGCATCTCGATGCGGTCGGCTGTCCTTCCTGTGGAGGCAGGATCGTCTTCGACGAGGGCGGTGGTTGGGCCTGTGATCGCTGCACCTTCGCCCGCCCATCCCGGGCAGCCTGGCTGGAGGGTAGCGATCTGGTGCTGGCCGACGGGGAGCGTGTGGCCCTGAATCTGGGACTGCCGGGGCAGTTCAACCGGGCCAACGCAGCCATGGCGGCGTTGGCGGCCCCGCTCATGCTCGATGGTCCCGAATGGTCGTTCGAGGCACCGATCGGTGCGACGGCGGTGGCCGAGGTGGCGGCCAGTCTGTCAGGCGTGGACCAGGTGGCCGGCCGGTTCTCCTCCACGGTCCGCCGTGGCCGGACCGTGCGCTTGCTGCTGGCGAAGAACCCGGCCGGTTGGACCGCACTCTTCGACCTGTTGGACGAGGAGCGGTCTGGCGATCAGCCCGTGGTGCTGTCGGTCAACGCCCGAACCGCCGACGGCTTCGACACCAGCTGGCTCTGGGACGTCCCGTTCGAGCGACTGGTCGGTCGCAATGTGGTGGCCACCGGGGACCGGCGTCTCGATCTGGCCGTCCGCCTCCGCTACGCCGGGGTGGACACCACGGTGGTTGCCGATCCCCTAGCCGCGGTGGATACCGCCGTTGACTGGGCCGGGGGCGGGGACCGCGCTGGTGACGGGGGACAGCCCATCGACTTCGTGGGCAACTACACCGCATTCGCCGACCTTCGGGCCCGGACGTGATGTCGTCCCGGAGCCACTCCCTTACCGTGGTGGTCGTCTACCCCGACCTACTCGGCACCTACGGGGACGGGGGCAACGGCCTGATCCTGGCCAGACGGGCCGCGTGGCGGGGGTTCGAGACCGAACTGCTCCAAGCGCCCTCTGACCGTCCCCTCCCCGCGGCCGACATCTACTGCATCGGCGGAGGCGAAGATGGACCTCAGGTCCGGGCGGCCGAATCCCTCCTGGCCGACGGGACGATCCTGTCGGCCGCTCAAACGGGTGCGGTGGTACTCGGGGTGTGCGCCGGTTACCAAATCCTCGGTCACCACTTCCCCGACAGCGCCGACCAGCCTCACCCCGGTCTTGGTCTCCTCGACGTGAGCACCCGCAAGGGCAGTGGTTCCCGGGCCGTCGGGGAGCTGATGGCGGTCACCGGCACCGATGCTCCGCGCCTAGCCGACCACCGGGCGCTCCCCCGACTGACCGGATTCGAGAACCATGGGGGGGTGACGTCACTCGGTCCTCACGCTCGTCCCCTAGCCCGCGTGGTCCGGGGTGTGGGCAACGGTGGCGGTGACGGCACCGAAGGGGCCTGGTCCGGACGAGTGATCGGGAGCTACCTCCATGGCCCCCTCCTCGCTCGCAACACGGCGTTGGCCGATCTGCTGTTGGGATGGGCCCTGGCGCCGTCCCGACAGCTGCAAGCCGGGGCCGGCCCGGTCGACCCGGTGGCGCTGGCAGAACTCGACGACCATGATGAGCTGGCCCTACGGGCCGAGCGCCTGGCTGCCGCCGAGCGATCCGTCGACTCAGGCTGGCGGTCGCGACTTCGCTCCCGTCGACACTGAGCCCCCGACGCCTGGGCTCCCATTCGCTTCGTCGTCCTTCTCGGACGGGGCTCAGGAGTCGCTCTGGTCGCCGGCTCGAGATTGGAGTGTCCGGTGAGTAGCGCGTGAGTGGTCGCTCAGCGCGATCGCCGAGGCCACTCGGTGTCGACAGCGGTGTCCCGATCGCGCTGTTCAGGGGCCTCGGTGAGCGCCCATGACCGCCGCCACGCCGCCACATCGGGTCCTTGGAGGGGGGGAGTGGTACCGGCTGCCGCCTGGCGGCGCGCCGTCCACCAGTCGGTTACCGACTCGTTGGCCAGGGTGGCCACCGCGGCCTCGATGCGGGTGCTGAAGCGCCGGGCGTTCTCACCATCCTCAGGCCAGAGCGGGGTGCCGAAGGTGACGGTGGTCCGGGTACGACGGACTCCAGACTTCCCCTTGGGCAGGATGTGCCGTGTGCCGTCCAGGTGCACCGGCACCACCGGCCGTCTCGTGCGGGTGGCCAGATAGGCGGCCCCGCCCGGATGGAATGTCTGGCCCCAACCGTCCGGTGATCTGCCACCCTCGGGGAAGATGACCAGATTCCACTCGTCGCCTAGCAGCTCGGCGGCCAAGTCGGCCGACTGTCGGTTGATCTTGGTTCGCTCGAAAGGGATGGCCGCGAGTAGAAACGACCAGGCGTCAGCCTTCCAGCGGCGATCGAAGAAGTAGTCCGCCGCCGCGGCCACCACGGTCCGGTGCCTGAACCGCAACGGAAGACAGCTCAACAGCAATGGTGTGTCGGCGTGGCTGGCGTGGTTGGCGGCGAAAATGACCGGCGCCTCGAGTCCGACGAGGGCCTCCTCGCCCCGGATCAGCGGCGAGGCCACCACCCGGGCGAGGGGTCGGGCCACGGTGTCGAGCACGACGGCCCGGGCCAGGCGCACCGGGTACTTGCGGGACCATGCCGTGTCGTAGCGCACGCCCAGTTCGGATACGGGGGGTGGCCTCGGTACCGATTCGGGCCAGTTGGGTGCAGCCAGGGGAAAGCGGGCACGTCCGGCCCGACCGAGGAGGGCTGCCGGGGCGAGTCTGCGTAGGCTGTCGGATCGGGAGCGGCCTCCCTGTTCGCCCGTGGTCCCGCCCAAGGCCGCGTCGGTACGGACCGATCGCTTCGCCCGTAGCGAGTTGGACGAGCCTGACCGGGTGGTGTCGGTCGTCACTGGACGTCGGCCATCAGGATGGGTGGGGCATGGAGGTGCGTGAGGGTGGGGGACCGGCCGACCACGTCCTGGGCCATCTCGAGGGCATCGGCCAGGGTGGAGGCCGCCCGGAATCCCAGACGGTGGACCGCGGCGGCGTCACCACCGACGATGATGACTCCACCCAGGTGCTGGAGAGCGTGGGCGCACCAGTACCACATGTAAAAGGGGTGAACCCCGTGATAGGCGTGCCCGGTGCGGTAGAGGTGGATGTACCACGGGTCAGTGGCGAAGGACTCCTCGAAGCGCTCGGCCACCTCGATCGGATCGGTGGTCTCGATGAGGACCTGTTCGAAGAAGTCGATGTAGCTCGGATGGTGGACGGGGTTGAACTCCCACGGGGTGGGGTGGGTCATGATCAGGACCCCACCCTCACGCACCAGAGGCTTGCCCCGGTACATGTTGAAGAGGTAGCCGAGGCCAAGGCAGGCCACGAGGATGGGGTTGAGAATGGAGTTCACGTTGTATGGGCTGATGTAGGGCAGGCCCATGGTCAAGATGTCGGTCTGGCCCTCGACGACCACACCCTGCTGGGCCCAGACGTTGTCGGTGGTCACCTTGTGGACGGCCTCGACCTCGCCGGCCTGCACCGAGGTCATCCGGTGCGGGGCCTTCACCGAGTGAAAGATCTGACGGGCGTATCGGGGCGGCGTTCGGTCGAGGGCGGCCGACGCGGCGACGTAGGCCAGTCGGTCTTTTGCCTTCCACTCCCACTCCCGCTTCTGGAGAAAGGTGAAGGCCCCCGGGAAGGTGTCGTTGTTCAGAGTCGTCTCGATCTGGAAGACGTTCACGCCGCTGTCGGCGATGAGCCGACCCATCCGCCAGTTGGCCGAGTGCAGTTCGGACCGGTGTTGGTCCATGAACGACTTCGACTGCTGCATGGTCAGCGGATTGTGATGGTGGCGCAGGCTCTTGTAGCTGGCGAGGCCGGTGGCCACGCTCTTGTGGCCCCCGTCCATGGCCACCAGGTTGATGTTGACGTAGACGAGCAGGTCGCTCTCGGCGGCCCGCTTGTTGATCTCCACGTCCTCGCCTTCGTCGGTCAGCCCGAGATGGGTGAGGGCGTCGGGGTCCTCGGCGTCGTGTTGGGTCAGGAGGCCCGAGGGGGCAAAGGCGTCGTAGATGCGATCACCGATGGCGTGGCGGAGCTCCGCCTCGGTCATCCGTCGGTGTAGCGCCAGGGCCACGATGAGGGCTACGTCGTCCACTCCCGCCTCGGCCGCCATATCGAGCACCTGCTCGATGACCAACTGGCGGATGTCGGGTCGTTCCATCGGGGGAAGGGGTAACGAGATGTCGTCGAAGGCGATCGTCAGCTTCATGTCGGGCCGAAGCAGTGACGGGAGCGGCTGCTGGTCACCCACGGGGTCGGTCAGAGCGGCCCGGATGGCGGCCGAGGGGTCCTTCAGCGGCTCGATGGGCTCGGGGGCGTAGATCACCCTGCTCCCCTCAGGAAGTCGCTCCAGGGTGAACCGCTCACCCCGCCAGAACAGCGTGGGTGGGGTGGAGCGGTCGACGTCGAGCACAAATCCGGGCCTGGGGCTCATCGGGTGCTTCCTTTCCGGTTGCGGAGATCGAAGACCACCTTGACAGCACCCCGGCGACCGGCCCCCCCTGCGTGGGCGATGGCCTCCTCGTAGCGCTCGAGGGGGTAGGCGGCTGACACCAGGGACCCGAGTCCGGCCGAAGCCACCAAGCTGATGGCCATGGCGAAGGTGCGATGGGGCTCGGGAGCGCCGAGGGGGGACTCCATGCCGTAGGCATAGGCGCCGACCAAGGTCAGCTCTCGGTGCCAGAGTGGCGCCAGGTCTACCGACACCTTGGCCGGCATGCCCACGAGGACCACGCGACCCCGGGGTCGGACCATGGCCAGCGCCTGGGTGATCGATTCGGACGAACCCACGCAGTCGAAGACCACGTCGGCACCGTCGGTCAGACGTCCGGCCAGGACCAGCGAGCCCGACTGACGTCGCACAGCTCGGGCCAACTGGTCGGGTGCGACCACGGCGTCGGCACCCAGTGACTCGGCTCGCCGCCGCTGGTGGGTGTGCTTGGCCCCGACGGTGACGGTACAGGCGACGTGGGGACGCACGAGATAGTGGAGGGCAGCGGTACAGGCCAAGCCTAAGGTGCCCGCGCCGACCACTGCGACGACATCACCGTCAGCCACACCGGCCGACAGCACGGCGTGAACGGCACAGGCGGTGGGTTCGATGACGACGGCGTCCTCGTCGGCAAAGGTCTCGGGAACGGCGTGGAGCTGGGAGCTATGGGCACACAGGGGGGCGGTCGACCACCCCCCGCCGGTGTCGGAACAGAATCCGGTCTGCAGACCCGGTTCGAGGTCGCCGAAGGCGACGTTCCCGCACAGCCCGGTGCGGCCGGACGCGGAGTAGGGGCATTCGGGATGGATGTGACGAGGGGCACAGCCAAGAACCGGCTCGATGACCGCCCGCGTTCCGGGGGCCAAGTCGTGGCCGGCATGGTCTCGACCGCCGCCTTCGAGCACCCCCACCACCTCGTGGCCGGGTACGAACGGGAAGCTAACCACGTTCTCGAAGTAGCGGGAGCTCCGACCGTCCAGGGTGGCGAGGTCGGATCCGCAGATACCCGAGAGCAGGGGAGTGAGGTGGAACCAGTCGTCGCCGGGCAGTTCGGGTGCGACGGCATCTTGCAACACGAGCGGCCCGATACCCGCCCCCCGGCCCGAGCCCAGCAGGGAGGCCATCCGTGAGGCGGCGAAGCGGGGGAGGTTCCGCTCGAAGACGAGGGCCTTCATGACACAGGCCCCGAACCGGCCCCGGACTGGAGGCGACGCACCGCCCCGGCCAGCGCCGCGGCACTGGTTCGTCCGCGCCCGAGCGAACCACGGCGATCCACCGGGCCCAGTGGAAGCATGGGTTGGGCTCCCCCTTCGGCTTTATGCCAGTGCTCAACGTGCCAACCCCGACGTCGGGCGATGGAGGCCAACTTGGCTTCCGGGTTCACGGCCACCGGAAAGCCGACGGCCTCCAGCATGGGCAGGTCGCTGGCCGAATCGGCGTAGGCCATGGACTCCTCCAGCAAGAGACCTTCGGACTCGGCATAGTCGGCGAGCACCAGTGCGCGCGCCTCGCCGATGGGCGGGAGCTCAGCGAGACGTCCGGTGAACTTCCCATCCACCTCGCCTAGGCGGGCACAGACGATGGTGTCGAAGAGCGGACGGAGCGGTTCGACCACCAGGTCGAGGGCACCGGTGATGAGGACGGTCCGGTGTCCGAGCGCCCGATGCTGTCGGACCCGGGCGAACCCGTCAGGGAACGACTTGGCCAGCAGCAGGTGATGGAAGAGCTCCCAGCCGTCGTCTCGGAGCCGGTCCACCGGGCCACCTTCGTAGCGGCGGTAGAACGATCGCAGGAAGTCTCCTCGGTCCTGGCGGTCCAGAAGCAGTAGGGACGGCGCCTCGGCCACCAGGTCGGCGACGAATGCGGCGCGTTCGGCAGGGGCGAGGTGCCGCGAGGCCAGCCAAGCGTAGGAGTCGACCACATTGGAGGCAATGAGTGTGTTCTCGAGGTCGAAGGCGGCGAGATGTCGGTCGGGGGAGAGGATGGCTTTCCTGGCCCGATCGGCCCGATTGGGCTTGGTCGACTTCCCGGGCGTCGTCCGCACCCGGGCGTGCTCGATGACCGAGGGCAGATGGATGTCCCTGACGTAGCGCTCCCAGTCGATGGCTGCCGGGTCGAGGCAGAAGGCCTGGCGGTCGTCGGCATCCATCCGGTCCCACAGGGTGAGCAACCGGTCGACCCGGTAACGGGCCTCGGTCTCGGTGTAGGCCCCGTAGAGCTCGACATAGCCGAGTGCGCGGTCGGCCAGGAGATGCTGCTCTTCGAGCGCGGCCATCCACGCCGCCTGGCGCCCCCGAATGGGTAGTGAGCCCACCACCTTCTCGGCCAGGTCCATGGCCGCCGAGGCCCGGCTCAGCTGGCGCTGGACTCGCCCCCGTCCGGGAAAAGACCAGGCGGGGACGACAATGGGCTGTCCGTCGCTGTCATAGAGCGGGTGCTCGGTAAACCACGCCTGGACCAGTTCGACCAAGCGCCCGTAGCGGAAGGGATTCCTGACGCCAGAGGCGACGTGGTACACGGTCGGGCCCGGGTAGGGCGTGTCACGGTCGAGGCCGTTGAGGAGGGCATCGCCGGCCACGGCGATGATCGCCGCCACGACGAGGTCGACGGGGATCACATCGGTTACGCCCTCGGGTACTCCGGGGAACTCCCGGAGGAGGCCTCTTGCGTAGGACACGATAATGGGCTCGGCCATGCGGAAGCCCCGGATCCACCCGGGCCTCGGTTCGGCCAGGGATGACTCGATAATGGAGGGGCGGACGATGGTCATCGGCACGGAGTCGGCAAATTGGGCCACGAGGGCCCGCTCACCCAGCGCCTTCGTGTAGGGGTAGGCGTCGGGCCAGCCCAGGGATTGCGCACGGGCCTGACCTACGGCGACCATCTGCTTTTTAACCCAGTCCTCCCGGAGCCGCTCAGCTCGTTCGGCGAGGAGATGCAGTCCCGCCCCGCCCAGTTCACCGCGTGCTGCCTTGGCGAACTCCTCGAGGCGCTTCGGCTGGCGGGACTCGGCGTCGGTGTCACCCCGCTGACGACGGGCTGCGGCGACCTCGCTCCGCCAATCCACATCGACGGTGAAGGGATTGCCGTCCAGCAACTCCTCCCGAGCCTCTCCCTGGTGGGTGCCGGCCACGTAGGCCGTGGACACCGGGATGAAGTGGACCGGACCCCTTCGTCCGTCCGCCGCGGCCAGGGCTCCCGCCGCCACGATTGCCGCCGCCACCCTCGAGGGGCCAAGCAGGTTGACTTCAACGGCTGAGTCGAGAGGGGAGTCAAAACTCACCGCCGCAGCCGAGTGGATGACCACGTCGCACTCGGACAGGACCTGCAGTCCGGCGTCATCGAGCCCCAGGCCGTCAGTGGCGACATCGCCGGCTACCGCCGACACCCGTGACGCAACGAGGGCGTCGAACCCGTCACCGGTCTGTTCACGGAGGAGATCGAAGCAGTCGTTCTTCAGGATCTCCTTGGCGGCCCGTTGCATCGGAGACGCACGCCGCCCTGGGCGGATGAGCAGCACGACGCGGCTGTCCGGCACGCTCCGAAGGATGCGCTCCACCAGGGCTGTTCCCAAGAACCCAGTAGCCCCGGTGATGAAGAACTGCTTGCCGGCCAAGGCCTGGCGAACGCGTGTCACCAGATCTGTCTACCATATGGTAAGTGAACGAGTCGAGGATGGGGGAGGACGCCCCACGGGGACGGGATCGAAGTCGGCCGCGGCCGGCACCGAGCCGCCCGAAATATCTGAGCGACGGTTCCCCCGCCGCGGCCAGTACCTCGGAGCGCATCCTCGATGCCGCACTCATCTCGTTTGCCACCCGGGGCTACGACGCCTCCTCGCTCGACGCGTTGGCGTCTGGGCTGGAGATCCGCAAGCAGACCATTCTCTACTGGTTCCCGAGTAAGGAGGTCCTGCTGGAAGCGGTCATCGACCGTAGTGCCGTGGACCTGTCCTCGGCCCTGGAGGACTCGCTGTCTCGGGCCGGGTCGGGATGGGCCCGGGTGGAGGCGGTGGTCCGCTCGGTGTTTCGCCTGGCGGCCCGTCGACCGGAGCTGCTCGGACTGGTGCGGGAGATGGGGCGCCTGGGCAACCCGGCGGCGACCCGGCTGGTCACCGCACTCGACCCCATGGTCCATCGGGCATCCGAGTTCCTCGAAGCCGAGATGGACGCCGGTCATATGCGTCGTCATGAACCTCGTCTCCTGCTCCTGGCCATCTACTCGACGGTGATCGGCATGGTGACAGAAGTTGAGGTGCTGCGAGCTTTTGGCGAGGAGCCCACGGCACGTTCGCTGGTCCGCCGACGCACCGAGATCCTCGATCTGCTCCGATCAGCGCTGGTTACCGAGTCCCCCTGACGGCAGGGAGATCAGTCGGAGGCCTGCGCCGCCTTCCGTTGGCGCCGGGAGGGCTTTGGAGGAGGAAGGGGCGCCCGCTTGGGCGTATACCGCTTGTTGGCCTCGGGCCGACTCGGGCCCTTGGCCCCTGTGGCCTTGGTCGAGGTCTTGGAGCGGGCTGTACTAGGCGCTGCACCCTTCGCCCCCCGGTTGCCGGACCGCCCCGGACTGGAGCCATCGGCCATGGCCGCCTTGCGGGTGGCGGCGGCTTCCTTTTGGAACTTGTAGGAACGGGCGAGGAGCCACACGGCCAGAACCAGGAACGGGATCCCCGCGAAGTACCGGGTGCCAAAGAAGAGGAAGCCGAAGAGGGCTACGAAGCCCACGGGGGCCCGTCGGCCGAGGAGGGTTGCCCCGAGAAGGAGTCCTCCCACGACGAATCCGAGGACCAGTGTCGTCTCCGGGGTGAGCTCTCCCTTGGTCAGTCGGAAGTTCTTGTTCTCCGTTTCCACCACGTAGATGGCGATCCCGGCCACCACGGCCAGGGCGGCGGCGGCGAAGCAGAACAAGCGCTCGCGGTCGTCGAGCCGCTCCACGATCTGCTTGGACGACCGTGGCACTGCTGCCCGGTCGCCACCGGCAGGCTTGTCGCCGCCACCGGGTTGCAGTCCCGATCGGATCCGATCACCTAGGGATGGCTTCGGTGCGGGACTGCCATCGCCCTCCTCGTCAACTTGGGCGTCGTCATCATCCTCGTTGTCAAAGACGTCGTCGTAGGAGTCGTCGTCGAGGACATCGTCGTCGTATGCCTCGGCATCTTCTCCTTCCGGGTCTCCACTTCGGGATCGGCGTGCCATCAGGGCCAGGCTATCGGGCCTTCCCCGGCCCTTCGATTCCCCCTGACCCCTGCGGCGGACCAGGAAGGGAGTGGATACCGTTCAGACCGCTCCGATGATTAGTTGGAGTCCTGCGTTGGCCTCGCTCCCGACGACCCACTGTTCGCCGACACCTCCGCCGACGTCCAGACCGACACGCTTACGACCGACCGGCTCTACCCCAGGGATCCCACCGGGTTCGTCAGCGGAGAACGCCAGGTGGTGGACGCGGCCGGGACGTCCCGCCAGCCAGTGGCTCAACGAGGTATCGGACGACCCCGCGATTGGGGTTACTAACCGGAGACCTAGAGGGCCACCCCACGACAGCTCCACCCATTGGTGGTCGGACCGGTCACCCCGGCCCACCACCTGCCCACCCAGAAGGCCGCCGAACAGTCCCAATGCCGACTCGAGGTCGGCCACCGCATGCACGACCCATCGGAGTTCGGCCGCAGGCACAGGACCCCCGCCGTCGACCCACTGGCGGCGTTCCACGGGAAAGTCGTCGGGGGGAGGACTGGTCCAGGTCCCGTACGCTTCGGCCATCTGGACCACCACTCCGGTTGCGGCTCGCGGATGGAGGAACGCCTCCAGCCACTCCGGGTCCCGGCGGTCAATGCCAATGGGTTCGAAGCCAACTCTCCGGGCCTGCTCAATGGCCGACGTGAGATCGGGCACCTTGAACGTCAGGTGGTGTGGGCCGGGACCGCTGGCCGTCAGAAAACGCCGGAGGAAGTCGTTGAGGTGCGAATCGTTGGGCATGAGAACCTCGAGGCGGGCGCCGTTGCCGAACCGCAGCTGGGCGGGAGCAAAACCTCGTCCAAGGCCCCCGGAGCTCCATTCGGCCCCAAGATCCACCGCATAGCGACCCCATACGTCCTGCCAGCGGGGCACGGCGTGGGCCACATGGTCCATCGTCACACCCTCGATTGTCGTCTCACTCATGCCCCCACACTGCTCGTCGGCGACTGCCATTGTCGAAACCTATGGGACGGGCCTTGGCCCAGCGGTTGTGGTCCGGCAGGGTCACCGGTACCGTCGAATCCATGGACTTCCGAACCGAGTCGGTGGTGGACCTGGCCGCGCAAGTGCGGGACGGCCGGCGCACGGCGTCCGAACTGGTCGACCACGCCTTGGCCGAGATCGCCGCGCACAACGCTGCGCTCAACGCCTTCGTTGCTGTCGATGACGGCAGAGCCAGGGCCGCAGCCGCCGCGGTGGATGCCATGGTGGCCACCGGCGGGGACCCTGGTCCACTGGCCGGCATCCCCATCGGGGTTAAGGATCTCGAGGATGCTGCCGGCTACGTCACTACCCACGGTTCGTTGGGCTTCGTGGATGACCCGGTGGCCACATCGGATTCCGAGCTCGTCGCCCGTCTGGTGGCGGCGGGCTGTGTGGTAGTGGGAAAGACCAATACTCCCGAGTTGGGTTGGAAGGCGGACACGGACAACCCGGCGTTCGGACCGACGCACAACCCGTGGAACCTGGCCCACACCCCGGGTGGCTCCTCGGGAGGCAGTGCCGTCGCCATTGCTTCGGGGATGGTCCCTCTCGCTACCGGGTCGGACGGGGGAGGCTCATTGCGTATTCCTTCGGCGTGTTGTGGCCTCTCGGCGATGAAGCCGTCGCTCGGTCGGGTTCCGAGTGGGGGAGCAACTGCACCTGACTGGCATCACCTATCGACAAAGGGTCCCATGGCCCGGCGGCTGTCCGATGTCGTAGCGGCACTAGAGGTAGTGGTGGGGCCCGATCCGACGGACCTGCGATCTTTGCCCCGCCCAGAGGCGTCGTGGCTGGCCGCACTGGTAGACCCTCAGCCGCCACGAAAGGTGGCCTGGTCTCCGACCCTCGGTTATGCCGAGGTCGACGCAGAAGTGCTGGCCATCTGCGAGCGTGCCGTAGACGTGATGGCTTCGCTCGGCTGTGAGGTGATTGAGATCGACACCGTCTTCGAAGAAGATCCCGTGGATGAGTGGTTGCTGCTGTCGACCGTGTACAACCTCCGGACCCACGCCGAACTCCGGGACACCGAGGCGTGGGGACAGGTCGACCCGGTGCTTGCCGTCCTGATCGACCGCTCGCTCGACACCTCCGCCCTCGATCTGGTCCGGGCCGAGGATGCTTGCCACAGACTCAATCTCCGCTTGGTTGAGTTGTTCCATGACGTGAGGCTCCTGATCACGCCGACCACGGCCGCGGTGCCACCGCCCCGGTCACTACGAGGAGCCGGCCTCATCAACGGAACGGAGCACGCCAACTGGGTCAAGTTCACCTACCCGTTCAACATGACCCGATCGCCGGCGGCTTCGATCTGCGCCGGTCTTTCGGCGTCGGGACTCCCCGTAGGCCTGCAACTGGTGGGACCCCAACACGGTGACCTGGTGGTGCTCCGTTCCGCTGCGGCATTGGAGGCGGCCTTGGGGTTTTCCGACGTGGCTCCCTATCCCGAGACCGACTGAGCAGTGATTCGGCACGGGGGCTCAATGGTGCGGCACTCGGCTACCATGTCCGTCTGCTCCATCGGGACCCGTGGGCCCCGCCGGAGCACACGGGCGTTTAGCTCAGTTGGTTAGAGCGCAGCCTTCACACGGCTGAGGTCGGAGGTTCGAGTCCTCTAGCGCCCACGCAGACTCCCAGGCCACAGGTGCTGACGGACACAAGAGGTTCGCTCCTGTCGACGGTCCTTCCAACGGCCCGCCTCGGGCGCCTTCCAACGGCCCTCTGCGGACGTTGTGTGGGCTAGAGGAAGAGGGCGGCGATGATTCGAGCGTCCCGGAGCTCCCACCGCATCGAGGCCAAGCTAGACAGGGGCGTCCCATCCGAGGCGGCGTTGCTCGATGATCATGCAGCGGTCCTCGACATAGAGCAAGCCAGCCTCTTCAGCGATCGACCGGGCGGTCTCGGAAGCGATTCCGAGTTGTAGCCACAGGGCACTGGCACCAGCCGCAACGGCCTGGATGGCGACGTCCGGAGCCTCCAGCGAGGGGCGGAAGACGTTCACCAAACCGACTTGTTCCGGTACCGCAGCGAGGGTCGGGAAAACCTCTTCGCCCAAGATCTCGCTCGCTGTGGGATTGACCGGGACGATGCGCCATCCGTGCTCCTGCATGTGCGCCGGCACATAGTGGGCCGGCTTGGTGGGAGTCCCGCTTGCTCCGACGACGGTGATGGTGCCGTAGCTACGAAGGATGTGGGCAACGACGTCGTCCGTCGAAGCCATCGATCCGGGTCTGGTATCAGACAAGGTTCTTCGCCTCTGGCCGATTCCCTATCGCGGTATGGCTCCAGGGCACGGAGGAACTTGCGCTGGCCGAGCACCCCCGAACCACGGGAGTAGCACTGGCTGGTGCCCCCAGCGCCCATTCGCCAAGCTGGTTGACGGTTTGGACTGGCTGGACAAGCTGTGGAGTGCGAGCCACTAAGGATTTTCCCCGAGGTAGGGAATGGACGCCTGGTCCAGGGTGGGCTCCAGCCCCCGGCGCACCCATGCCGCATCTGTCTTCTCGACGCACCACAGCCTGTTCCTACCGTCCCTGGTATGAACCGTGATGTCCGTAACGGTATGTGGGTGTTGGACGTATCCCCACCGGAGCCCCGGGAAGGCCTGGAAAGGTGAACGTGCTGCCCTCGGATCCACCGACTTCTCGCTCGGCCACTTCGGTACTGGCAACTTCCGAAAGCGACATGCTGTGGGCCAGGCCGACCTGGCCGTGGCCGATCTGGTCATTCTCGATCCAGAAGTTCCGACCGTGGGCTCCTAGTTCGCTCAGGTCGCCGTGGTACTCGCACTTGACCGGAAACGAGATCCTGACTCCCTTGACGTCCCGATCGGAACTCGCACGCATGCGCTCAGCTTGCCAGAATCGACGCTGTCAGCCCACCTAGGTGTACACCACGTCTGGAGGCCCTCATGAAAGCTGTGACGTGGCAGGGGAAGCGCACAATTGTTGTCGACGAGGTTCCGGATCCGGTCATTCAGGAAGCGACCGATGCCATCATCCGGGTGACGTCGAGTGGCATCTGTGGTTCCGACCTGCATCTCTACGAGGTATTGGGTGCCTTCATGGACCCCGGTGACATTCTCGGTCATGAGGCGATGGGCATTGTGGAGGAGGTGGGATCCGGTGTCACGAACCTGAAGCAGGGCGACCGAGTGGTTGTCCCTTTCACGATCGCCTGTGGACACTGCTTCACCTGCGACGACGGACTCTTCTCGCAGTGCGAGACCACCCAGGTGACGAACTATGGCTCGGGTGCCGCCCTGTTCGGTTACACCAAGCTCTACGGGCAGATTCCTGGAGCACAGGCGGAGTTTCTTCGGGTGCCCCAGGCGCACTTCGGTCCCATCAAGGTTCCTCAGGGCCCCAAGGACGACCGATTTCTCTTTCTCTCGGATGTTCTGCCCACGGCATGGCAGGGCGTGGCCTACGCGGGTATCCCCGCCGGAGGAACGGTGGCCGTCCTCGGCCTCGGCCCCATCGGCGACATGGCGACGCGCGTTGCCCAACTCCGCGGAGCCGCCCGGGTCTTCGGGGTGGACCGGGTGCCCGAGCGCCTGGAGCGGTCCCGAAGTCACGGCGTGGAGACCTTTGACCTCAGAGCCGGCGAGTGGGAAACAATTGATCAGATCAGAGAAGTCACGCAAGGGAGGGGACCCGATGCGGTCATCGACGCTGTCGGCATGGAGGCCCACGGATCTCCGATCGGTCGGGTCACGCAGCACCTAACCGGAGTACTTCCCCCGAAGATGGCCGCAAAGTTGATGGGACGAGTGAGCATCGACCGCACCGCCGCCCTCCACATGGCCATCAATCTCGTTCGCCGGGGCGGAACGGTCTCCGTGAGCGGTGTGTACGGAGGAATGACCGATCCGATCCCCATGCGCACCCTCTTCGACAAGCAGATCCAACTGCGCATGGGTCAGGCCAACGTGAATCGGTGGATCGACGACATCCTCCCACTGTTGACCGACGAGGACCTGCTGGGCGTGGACACATTGGCCACCCATCACTTACCTCTGGCGCAGGCCCCCACGGCATATGAGGCGTTCCAGAAGAAGGCCGGCGGCGTGATCAAGGTCGTCCTCGAGCCATGAGTCCACGATCGGGGCTCACGAGTCGAAGGCGGTGGAGCGATCGGGAAGGGCTCGAGAAGACTCGGCCGCGCTGGACCGAATGGAGGCACCCGACGGGGTCGGACTACGGCTGGTAGTCACCAGGCCACTGCTGCAGTGCCCACATGTTTCCGTCGGGATCGCTGAGATACGAGTAGAGGACCCCACCCATGTCCTCGACGTCGCTCGGATTCAAGCCCCGCTCCTGCAGGGCGGCTCTTGCCGCCGCTATGTCGTTGACCACGAGATGGAGCCCTTTGACCGAGCCAGGGGACATATCGGTAATCGGGCCCATTCCCGTGCCGAACACTATGGCGCAGCTTGAACCCGGAGGGGTGAGTTGAACGACCCGCATCGTCTCGGAGACCTGGTGGTCTTGAACGTTGCCAAATCCGAACTGCACATAGAAAGCCTTCGCCCGATCTACGTCGGACACGGGAACGGGCACGAGTTCTAATCTCATGTCCGGTACCTCTGGACTTGCTGGCATCACTCTCTGCCTCCATCCCCGACGCCGTCGACCCGGTGCGTGAGGATTCTGACAGGTTGGTCCGAGATTGTCATCACGCCTGATGGGGTGAGGATGCCATAACACCGTCACGCCGATCGGCAGCCTCTGAGGCAGCGGACCGTTTGGGTGCCACGCGCATGGGTATGGGGCGACCATGACCGTTCCTGCGCCGACCGACCCGACTCCAGCAGACCCTGCCCCCCAGCCTCTGCAACCCGATGTCCCGGGTCGTCCGCCCGATCCCGTTGACTAACTGGAGCCGTCTGGCACGCTGCCTGGTCGGCTGCCGTTCAACGTGCTGGTGCGTTTGAGCCGAAGGACCGTGGGTATCAGTTGGGTGGCTAGATCGCAGATTGATTGCAGGTCAGCCAACTTCCTTCGTCCTTCCGAGGAGCAATAGATCATGGGCTGCACTCAATGCCGAACCGTCGTCAGGCCGGCTTCCCGCAGCACAGCGTTGCCTCGGGCGGTTCGCGGCAGAGCTGTGCCAGGTGCCGAGGTACGGTGGACCAGCGATCGGCGATCTGGACTGGTGGTCAAGGCGGATCTGGCCGAATGATTGCCGAGGAACGGTCTGAGGTCCGGTTCGGCGTGGTGGTGCCGATTCACGACGAGGTGGACCTCGTGTGGTCTGCGCTTGACGCTCTCGACCGGGCAATCGCTTATGCGGCGGGGTCCTCGGTAAGCGTCGCGATCGCCATCGTGCTCGATGCTTGTCGGGATGGCAGTCGGGAGGTGGTCGCCACCTGGAGTCGGCAATCTCTCGAGGTGGAGGACGGCCGACACGTCGACATCAGCGAGATCGACGTTGGCAACGTAGGAAGCGCCCGAGGGAAGGGTTGCGCGGAACTCCTCAGTCACTGGGCCGATGCACCCTTGGGGTCGATTTGGCTTGCCACGACTGACGCAGATTCTCAGGTCCCTCAGGACTGGATCACGGCACAGCTGAGCGTGAGGCAACGGGCTCAACTGTGGGCAGGAGTGGTTCGGGTCGATGACTGGGCCGGTCGTCTGTCGGGGACGGCGGAGGCGTGGCGCCGTGAGTATGCCCTCGAACACACACCCATTCACGGGGCGAACTTCGGAATCGATGCTGGGTTGTATATCGAGGCGGGGGGCTTCGAAGGGCTGTCAACTGGCGAGGACCGAGCACTATTCGATCGTGCCGTGGCGCTCGGGGCGGTCATCGGGAACGACCCGTCGGTTCAGGTGGCTACCAGCGCTCGACGTGAGGCCCGGGCTCCCCGTGGCTTCTCCCACGCCTTGGCCTCCGTTGAGGCCGCACTCGCCTCCCAGCCCCTGACGCCTGTCGGTTGTGATTCATGAGGGAACGACGGCGACCGTCGCCACCCAAGGGGACGAACGACTCCGCGAGCGATGGCGGAGCAACAACGGTGCAGGGGCCTCCGGCGGTAAGTGTCCCGCCAGGCCACCCGCTCGAGGGTGCCGGTGAGCCACTCTCGGAGCGAGAGGCGGAGAGGAACCGCGGGAACGACCCGCCCGCATGAGGCCACCCCGTCACCCAATGTCGACCCGAACCAACAAGTGAAAGGAATACAACTTCCGTGGATCAAGAAAAGTTCACTGAACTGCTCAATGAGGACCTCAGCACCGAATACCAGTCGATCGTCCAGTACAACCTGCATATCTCTACGGTCACTGGGCCCGAGTTCGTTAGCACCATCGACGAATTGACGAAGCATCTCTCCCAGGAGCTCAACCACGCCCGGGTACTTGCTGCCCAAGTCTCTTTTCTTGGAGGTGAGCCGACGACGTCGGTCCGCCGCGTGCCTGCGACGACAGGGTCACGAGGTGCGCTCGAAGCCGATCTGCAGCTCGAGCAGGAGCAGCTCGGCCGGTACCGGGAGCGGTTCGCTCAGGCGAACGAGCTGGGCCTTGCCGATGTTGCCGAGGCGCTTCGGCCTCTGTTGGAACAGACCCAGGAGCATGTCCAGGACCTCCTGACGGCGCTGGGCAGATAGCCGCCCGGGCCGACCAAGCGAACTCACCCTGTGACCCACGTGGGACCGGCTAAGTCGGGAGTGCTCGACCGAGTTCACGAGGTCGTGTCGGCATTCACTCGGCTGCCTCTTTCGGGGCACGGCGACACCTGGGAGCGCTTCGAGATCTTCGCTTCGCTGGCTGAGGAGGATCTGTCGTTGGCCAGGCTCGGTGAAGGCCATGCCGACGCGCTCGCCATTTTGGATGAGGCGGGGCACCGGGATCGGGATCCTGACGTCAGTTACGGCGTCTGGGCCGCTCGGACAGCCACGGGCGGTGTAACGGCCACGCCGGTAGGGGATGGGTGGCAGCTCAGTGGTCGCAAGCCGTTCTGCTCCGGGAGCGGAATCCTCGATCGTGCGCTGATCACCGCCGAAGCACCAGACGGTTACCGGCTGTTCGATGTGAACACGGCCGAAACGGTGGTCGCACGTGAGCCCGGTTCGTGGGTCGCCGTCGGTATGGCCGATTCGTCAAGCGAGACACTCACGTTCGGTGGTCCGGTACTAGCGCGGGGTGCTGCCGTCGGACCACCCGGGTTCTATACCGAGCGACCCGGTTTTTGGTTCGGCGCTTGCGGTGTGGCCGCCTGCTGGTACGGCGGGGCGCGGGGACTGACGGACGGAGTCCTGAGCCTGCTGAAGGCCGATCCCGGCGACCTCATCCTGGCCGAGATCGGGAAGGCCGCCAGCTTGCTGGCAGGCATGCGGAGCGTTCTTCACTGGGCGGCCGTGATGATCGACGCCGACCCCGAGGACAAGCAGCAAGAGGCGAGGTCGCGAGCGCTGGCGGTGCGGCAAGTGGTTCACAACTCCTGTGAAGGCGTCTTGAGGCATGCCGCCGCCGCCGGTGGTGCTCGTCCGCTCTGTCACGACGCCAGCCAGGCGCAGAGGGCAGCCGACCTCTATGTCTATTTGGCCCAACATCACGAGGGTGCTGATGCCGCGAATCTTGGGCGACTGATCGTCCAACGTCAACGAGGGAACTGATGGAGCAGGGATACAGGAACCGAAATGTCGTCGCGGTGATGGTGGCCATGACGTCGCCGCCTACGGGCAGGGCCTTCGAGGAAAGGGGTCCGGCGCGGAGTATCGGTAGTCGTACCTTGTCAATGGCGGACAGGTTTGACCACCAGACCGACCGGAGCTGGGTTCGAGGCCAACGCTAATGACGTCCATGAGCCGGACGTACTTCGAGGAGATCTACCGTTCTGATCCGGATCCATGGGAGTTCGGGTCGAGTTGGTACGAAGAGCGCAAATACGCACTGACCATGGCGGCTCTTCCAGAGCGGCGCTACCACTCGGCATTCGAACCCGGTTGTTCCATTGGAGTGCTGAGCTCGCTTCTGGCTCAACGGTGTGATCAGCTGCTGTCCACAGACATCGTTCCCAGTGTTGTGGCGTGCGCCCGTGAGCGCTGTCGGACGCTTCCCAATGTTCGATGTGAACTTCGCCCCATACCCGAGGAGTGGCCTACGGGCCCGTTCGATCTGATCGTCCTCAGTGAGATCGCCTACTACTTCGACCGGACCGCCCTTGATGAGATCATGGCCAGGCTCCTTGCTAGCTGTTCGCCATCGGCCACGGTTGTCGGAGTCCACTGGCGTGGCGCCACCAATTACCCGTTGAGTGGTGATGAGGCGCACAATGCCATCGGTGCTCGAGATTGGTTACGACACCAGTCCCGTCACGAAGAGGCTCACTTCCTTGTGGAGGTCTGGACTCGAACCGACTGAGGGGGGAGTTAGGCCAGATCGAACTGTTTTCCTCCACTTCGGGACGAAACAGGATCGGTGCTTCCGGACTACACAAGATCCGTCAACCGGTGCCTGCCCGTCTCACTACCTTCGCCGCTTTTCATCACTCTTTCAGCGGTTGTCCCTCGCCCATCTCCTTGTCGATCTCCTCCTCGGCGGTGAGCGTGGCCGCTGGTTGATCGGGGGAGACTTCCCGGGGATCAGGAATGTGGGTCCCGTCTCCAGCCTGGTCTTCGGATCGACTGGTGGAGCGTGAGGGGCTTGTGGATGTGGCCATGTCCACCAGGTACCCGGTGGACCGAGATCTCAACCTCGGCCGGCGGGTGGAGTCGATGTGAACCAGGCGGACAAGGTCAGGGCCTCGTCGGGGAGGGCGTCACCATCGGGGCTTGCCTCAGGTGGTGGGCGAGGTCAACGAACCGCACTGTGAGGTGTAGTAGCCCTCGATGGTCGAGGCTGCCTTGGAGTAGGTGCGCCCGGTGGTGAACTGCTGTTCTTTGGACTCGAACTGTGTGGCGCTGGTCGACGAACGGACGATATTCTCCAGAGCCGGGACTTGCTTGATAAGCGTCCGGGCCGCTGACTGTACGTTCGAGGGCGCCGACGAAAGTACCGAGAAGAACTTCGACTCCAGCTTGCCTTGCGATTTCTCTGCGGCCAAGAGGTCCTTTTGAGCTGTAGGCCAGTCTCCCTTGATCAGCGCCTTGGTGGCAGCCACTTCGGGGCCGGACTCGGCTGAAGCCTGAGTCTTCTTCTCGAGCTGACAGAAGGCGCCCTTTGGGTTCGAGCCCTTCGAGCCAGCCCATGCCGGGGTAGTGGCTAGACACGTGACTCCGGCGCTCATGACCACGACAACCATGCCGGTTAACGCTCGTTGCAGCTTCATTGATCGGCCCTCTCTGGGGAGTCCTCGGAACCACGATGGTGCCTGGTCTCCCGATGAGTGTACGCAGCGACCGGGCGACAGGGTGGTTCTTTGGTTCGCCGGCCCACATGGAGGGCGGAGCGGGTGCCGTGGCCAATGAGCACGGCGTAGGCGGCCGCGACGATCAGTAGTGGTGATGATCCCTGGTTGAGGTCCACCCGATGGCCACGGGGCTCGCCGGCGTCTCGTCCGTCGGCCGAAAGGACGGGTGCCGGCATACGGGCGTCTGTTGGCGACGGTGAGCTGGGGACAAACACAGTTGCAGACCAGCGTCAGCTTGGACATGATTTGGGGTGCGAGGGTCCTTGGGTGGAGGTTGCGGTATGGAATACCCGACTGAGGACGAAATCCGAGCCATGACGAACCGGGAGTTCGCTTCCCTCATTCGTACACAGGCGGAGATCATCGATCGGCAGTTACGCAGAAACGACGTCCCTTCCCACGATGGAATGGGTGGTCCATTGAGGCTGTAGGCAGGCGGGTTCGGGCCCCGGTTCCTCGAGTGCGCGGTCCGGTTCTGTTGAGTCATGTTCAAACCCCACGAGACGGGGGATCGGTCCCGTGCTGCAGTAGTCAGCGCCCTCGTCCGAAACGGAGGCGGCACGCTACTGCCGTCACCGAAGGCCAGGCAGCCGCTCAGAACTTGTCGAGTGACCGCAGCCAGGCCGTGGTGGCCATGAGCCCCTCGTCGAGGGTGATGGGGTCGTAGCCCAGACGCTTGTAGGTCTTGGACTCCGAGAGATCCCTACGAACCCGCTTGTCCTTGGCGGCCTTGGCTGCGATGGCCACCAGGGTGGGCCCGAATACCTTGGCCAGCTCGGGGTCGTCGGAGGGCTCGATATCGGCCACACGGTGGTCCATGCCGGCCAGCTCACAGATCCTGCTGCACGCCTCGGCCGTACTGACCACATCCTCGGGTCGGCCATCGAGCATGTAGCGCTCACCGGACACTCCACGGTCGAGGGCGAGGATGCATCCTCGGGCGATGTCGTCGGCGAAGACCCAGCTCACCGGGAACCGCAGGTAGGACTGGATGCGCTGGCGGAGAGCCGAGAGCAGGACGCGGTTGAAGCTGGTGCGGCCGAGGGCGTTGCTGACCACCGGTGAAGGGCCGAAGATGGCGCCGGGATGCGTGGTGACCACATCCTGTCCGGCGGCCGCACGCGCCATGGCATCCTCGAACGCGGCCATCTTGGTGATGGTGTACGGATCCGAACTGGGCTTCTTGCTGACCGGGGCGTCCTCGCGCTCGAGTCCCCCCGAGGTGTCGAAGAACGTCCCCGTGCTCACGGCGACGACCCGGCGCATGCCGAGCGCCTCGCCGGCGTCCAACACGTACCTGGTCCCGTCCACGTTGACGGAGCGGAAGGCTTCGATGTCCTGGCTGGCCCCGCCCAAGAGCGCCGCACTGTGGATCGCTGAGTCGCAACCCGTGGCTGCCCGCAGCACGTCGTCGGCGTCGGTGATGTCTCCGGTGACCACGTCAACGCCCAGGTCGGACAGCGGGGTACTGTCGGCACCCTCCCTGGCCAGGGCCCGGACGGTGTCACCCCGCTCGACCAGGAGCTTGCAGATGTTGGCCCCGGCCAGGCCGGTGGCCCCGGTGACGAGGACGGTCTCGCTCATGCCGACGCCTGTTTGGCCACGGTGGTCGAGTCGGGGTACGCCGTGTCCACCTGGTCGGGGTCGAAGGTGATCACCGGGGGAGCGGTGCCGAACGGGTCCAGCGTATGGATAAATCGGTGGGTCCCCATGGTGGTGGCACAGGTGAAGCCGAGCTCGATGATCTGGGCCGCCGTAAATACTTCACCCAGTCGGCGGTAGGTCTCGTCGTCGATGGCGTGATGGTCGGCCGACAGGAGGTCCAAGAATTCGACGGCGAGTCGCTCCTGATCGGTCAGGTCCGAATGGCCGGGAGCGATGAGGCAGGCCACGTCCTCGTCGGTGATGGAGTCGTGCTTGCGCGACTGCATGCAGGGCTGGCATTCGCCCAGCTGAGCGCTCCGAATGCGGATGAGCTCGAGGATCCGGCCTCCGAGAAGGCTCTTCTTGCCCCAGGCGGTGCGGGCCATACTGGTCTGGATGATCTGAGCCGTGCGATAGGCGAAGATCTGCAGGGGGACAGGTGTGGCGTAGGTGCCGTCGGCCACGCCCTCTTCGATAATGCGCCTGGGCTCGTCGGCGAGTTGGTCCATCGGGATTGGCTCGATGCGTGGCATACACTCCCCCTCTCGATCGGCGTGACCGATCGTTCTTCGTCCGTGATAATGAAGCTTCCGCCATTGAACCTATAAGGATCGAGGTCCCCTTGTCCATGAATCCCTCCTCCGTTCTCCTGACTGACCGTGTGGCTGTGGTGACCGGCGGGGGAGCCGGGATCGGGCGAGGCATCGCCCGTGGCCTGGCCGCTTTCGGTGCCAAGGTGGCCATCTGGGAACGAGATCCCGAGACCACGGCGTCGGCCGCCGAGGAGATCGGAGCCCTCGGGATCGTCACCGATGTTCGGGAGTCCGAGCAGGTGGACGCCGCGCTCGCTCGCACGGCCCAGGAGCTGGGAACGGTCAGCATCCTGGTCAACAACGCCGGCGGCGTGTTCTTCTCGCCCATGCTCGAGACGTCGGAAAACGGGTGGGATGCCCTGTACCGGGCCAACCTCAAACACGTCATCCTCTGCACACAGCGAGTAGCCCGGAGCCTCGTCGAGTCGGGCACGCCAGGCAGTGTCATCAACGTCACCTCCATCGAGGGTGTCCGGGCCGCGCCGGGATACGCCGCCTATGCGGCAGCCAAGGCTGGAGTCATCAACTACACCAAGACCGCCGCCCTCGAACTGGCCCTGCACGGGATCCGCGTCAATGCCCTGGCTCCGGACATCACCCTGACCGAGGGGATGAAATCAGTGGCCCCCCCGGGGGCCGAGGAGCACTTCGGCCTCACTGTCCCGATGGGAAGGGCCGGTCATGTCGATGAGATGGCCGGTGCAGCCGTCTTCCTGGCCGGGGAACTGTCGAGCTACGTGACTGGGCAGACCATCCACGTCGACGGTGGCACTCACGCCTCGAGCGGCTGGACCCACCACCCTGATACCGGTGCCTACATCCTGGGGTCGGCTTGACCCACGGGTACGGCAGGGCCGGGGCCTATTCGTCCCGGCCGGAGCTCCCCACGTGGGCCGACATGCCTCCGTCGACCGAGATCATCTGCCCGGTGATGTAGCGGGATTCATCCGAAGCCAGAAAGACCACCAGGTTGGCAATGTCATCGGGCTCTCCGAGATGGGTGGTGAGAATCGCTCGGCCCAGTCCGGCAAGGATCTCGTCGTTCAGGTGGGCCCGGACGGCATCGGTGATGATCAGGCCAGGCACGATGGTGTTGACCCGGACGTTCTTCTTCCCGTGGGATGTGGCCACGTACATGGTCAAGGTATTCACCCCGGCTTTGGAGACCCCGTAGGCGGTTCGGGTCCGGTCGCCCTTCAACGAGGCGCCCGAGGACATGTTGATGATCGAACCGCCGCCGTTGCGCACCATCTCGGGGATGGCGTGCTTGCACATCAGCATCTGGCTGGTGAGGTTCACATCGAGGGTCCGGTTCCACACCGAGAGGTCCAGGTCGGTCACCGGGGTGTCGCGGTCGAGGAAGTCGGAGTCGGTGAGGGCGGCGTTGTTGTGGAGAACGTCGAGCCGCCCGAAGTGCCCGGCCACGGTCCGGACTGCCTCCACGACGGAGTCCTCCCTGGCCAGATCGACGGTGACGGCCAGCGCCGTACCACCCGATGCCTCAATCTCCTGAGCGACGCGTTGGGCCCCGGCTTCGTCGACATCGAGGACGGCCACCGCGGCACCATGACGGGACAGGGCCCGGGCCGATGCCCCCC
The DNA here is from genome assembly GCA_963845485.1 of uncultured Acidimicrobiaceae bacterium. Taxonomy (GTDB): domain Bacteria; phylum Actinomycetota; class Acidimicrobiia; order Acidimicrobiales; family RAAP-2; genus Bog-756. The sequence continues at coordinate 232,199 of CAWJSI010000015.1, forward strand.
CGATTCCCCCTGCCCCCCCGGTGACGATGGCCACCTTGCCGCCGACCCTTCCCTGCCGTTCATCGGTCACGTCATTCCCCCTTGGCACCGGTCGGTGACTGTCGTTCGATTCTGGCTCCCGTAGGGCCAGGGCGGGTGGACTACGGGGCCACCAGCACCAGGGAGAACAGGAGGAACGTCATCGTAGCCAGAAGGAATCCGGACACCGCGGCCACCGTCCCGAACGCGGCTGGCCGGACCCACCGGGCCACCGCCACGATGAGCGGGAACGCCGTGAGCAGGACTCGTGGCCTGGCCCCGACCATATTGGAGTCGAAGGCGGACAGCAGAATGCCGAGGGTGTAGATCCAGATGATCACCGGCGGTCGCCACCGGATCATCAGGACCAGACCGAGGATGGCGAAGAGCAGTCCCAGGGCCGGGATCACCGCTTCGAGATCATGGGGATGAGTCACCGATTCTCGTAACACGAAGACGGTGTCGTGATAGAAGCCGGTGCCGCCCCACTGGTCCCGCTCGACGTGGTACCACTCGAAGAGGTCGCCGGTGGCGCTGCGCAGGTAGAGGAAGTACCCGAGCACACCGGCGATCGAGAGCACCGGAGCCGTGAGGGCCCACCAGTCTCGGTCCTTGTGCACGGCGACTCCGGCGGCCCAGAGACAGCAGGGCACCAACACGATGGCCTCGGGATGGACCCCGGTGGCCACGCCGGCGGCCACTCCGGCGAACAGCCACTGACCCTTTAAGAGGGCCAGGAGGCAGACCGCACAGAGCAGGATGGCCAGGGCCTCGGAGTACACCATCGAGAGCACCACGGCTCCGGGAAAGAAGACCCACAAGACGACGGCCCGGTCGGCCACCACGCCGTCACACAGGTGGCGCACCAGGTACCAGAGGGCGACACTCGCTGCCGCACCGAACACGAAGGCCATGCCCACCCCGACCACCACGGGGGTGAGGCCGGTCAGGTCGGACAGACCCCGCACGAGGAGCGGCCACACCGGGAAGAATGCGGTGGCTGATCCGTGGGCGATGGGGAACTGGTTCGGAGGCGGGAAGTACCCGTGCTGGGCGATCAGCAGGTACCAACTGGCGTCCCACGACCCCAGTGCCTGCAGGAAGAGGGACGCTCGGGGCGGGTTCGGCCATGGGCCGGTGAAGTGGTGCGTGGCCAGGCCCTGGTTGACGACGAGGACCGATCCGAGGCCCATGGCGACGACCAGGCGGGAGACGGTGAAGATACTGAGCGTTCGTGCCAGTATCCCCACGGTATCGCCGTGTCGACGGAGCCAGGGAGCATCGGCCTTGCGACGGTCCATGCGACTGGGGCCAGGCGTGCCGATCGGGGATCGGCCATCCGGGGGAACGGCGCCCGGTACCGCCAGGCCGGAAGGGGCTGCTCCCGCGCCATCGTCGGCGTTAGCACCGGTCACCCCGGTCACCCTAACCGCCACCCTCCGCCGAGCTGATGACCCACCCCCACCTGAGGCCGACGGGCGATCGGTCAGTCGGCTGCTTCGGCCAGCGCCTCGGCCAAGGTGGGGTGAACCAGCATCGACTCGACGATGTCGTTCACGCCCAGACCGCCGGTGACCGCCACGGCCAGCACCGAGATGAGTTCGGAGGCGTTCCGGCCCACGATGGATCCGCCGAGCACGATGCCGGTGGCCGGATCGGTGATGATCTTCACGAAGCCGCGGGAATCGTTGTCGATGAGAGCCCGGGCGCTGGCGGCAAAGGGCACCTTGGTGACCCGGATCTTCCGTCCCTCGGCAAAGGCGTCAGCTTCAGCCAGGCCGACATCGGCAATCTCTGGCTCAGTGAAGATGGCCGACGGCGCACTGTCGTAGTTGGGGTGCCGGTGGGACACGGTGTGCCCCCTCACCACATACTCGGCCACCTTGCGTCCCTGCATGGCTGCCACCGATGACAGCGGAAGCTTCCCTGACAGGTCACCGGCGGCGAAGATATGGGGCACGTTGGTCTGGCAGTGCCGGTTGATGGGTACATGCCCGTCCTCGGCCACCTCCACACCGGCCTCGGCCAGGCCGAGCTCCTCGGAGTTCGGCACCGAGCCAATGGCCAAAAGGGCATGGGAGCCCCGGACCACCCGCCCATCGTCGCAGCGAACGACCACGCCGTCGGCGCCCTGGTCCACCCCCACAGCACGCGCCCCCTTCAGCAGGTGGACCCCGCGTCGGGAGAAGTCTGCTTCGAGGACGGCGGCCACTTCGGGGTCCTTTTGGGGGAGGACCTGCTGGCGGCTCACGATCAGGGTCACCTCGCAGCCGAGGGAGGAGAACATGTGGACGAACTCCACCCCGGTGACACCCGAGCCGATCACAACCAGGTGGTCTGGGAGTGCGCTGGGCGGGTACGCGTCCCGGGTGGTGAGGAGTCGGTCTCCACTGAGATCGGCCCACGGGGGGACCCGCGGACGGCTTCCGGTGCTCACCAACACGGCGTCGGCTTCGAAGGTCATCGGGCCCTCGGCGGTATCAGCGGCCACGGTGTTGGCGTCGATCAACCGAGCGGTGCCTCGGAAGACCGCCACCTTCTGGCTGTGGAGGATCTTCTCGTTGGTCTGCTCGAGGTGATCGACGATGCCCGTGATTCGGTGGCGGAGACGCTCGAGATCCAGGCGGCCGTCGTCGGCCATCACACCCATGCCGTCGATGCGACGCAGGTACGACATGGCTCCACCCGTGGCGATCATGGCTTTGGAAGGGATGCAGTCCCAGAGATTGGCGGCCCCTCCGACCACGTCACGTTCGATCAGGGTGACCTCGACGCCCAGCCGGGCGGCGTGGGTGGCGGCCTCATTGCCGGCGGGGCCACCCCCGATGATCACAAAACGCATGGCGCCAGGCTACGTCGGTGCATCAACTCCTCTGAACCCAGGAGGAATGGATCGTCGGCCCGGCCTCGCCCGGTCAGTGGGCGACCGTCGGGAGGTTCCAGTGTTGCCAGGCGCTGATGACGCGCAGAGCGAAGCACGCGGCACCACCCAGGGTCATCACCAAGGGTCGTGAGAGGCCCCGGCGGAGACCGAGGACGATGACCGAGGAACCGAGGAGAGCGGCCACGGCGTAGACATCGACACGCAAGACGGCGGGTACGTGACCGACGAGGAGGTCCCGCATCACGCCTCCCCCGACAGCGGTCACGGTCCCCATGAACGCTGCGCTGACCACATTGAGGCCGTAGTCGACGGCCTTGGCCGTACCCGAGGCACAGAACAGGGCGAGTCCGGCAGCATCCAGCCCCGTGAGCAGCCAGGCCGGAACGAGCCCGACTGGACGGTGCAGTGCGAACGTGGCCAGTCCGGCGACCACGGCGGTGGGGATGTAGAGGCGATCGGTGAGGGCGGCCGGGGGAGTGGCGCCGATGAGCACGTCACGCAGCGCCCCGCCTCCGAGGGCGGTGACGCAGGCCACGACCACCACTCCGAAAATGTCGAGGTGGGCCACGATCCCCACCGATGCACCCTCCACGGCGAAGACCGCAGTGGCGGCGAGGTCGACTTGACGCAGAAGTGCCGCGCCGCGACCGATCCGGTCGCTCCGTTCCTCGGTCGCCATCATGGAAGGCCACGGTACCCGCCGGCATTCGGTTTCGAAGGTCGATCGGGCCGCCACCAGTTCGAACCGGCGGGTCGGTACCATTCGGCTGGGCCGGTGAGCGACCTCACCCGAGTGACGCCGTTGCCCCCGGCTCGACGGTTACCGACCGAGCCGGTCCAGTTGATCCCAGGTGCCATGGAGCGACGCCCCGACCACAAGCGCACGACGAAGCGGATCGAGCGCCGCCGGCGCGCCCTTCGTCGTCGGCGAGCACTCGGCACCACCATGGTGCTTGTCGTGGTCGTGGTGGGTGCCGTGTTGATGACCAAGCCCGGGTCCTCGGCGTCGGCGACCTCGGGACAGCCCCTTGACCCGACGGAGTTCGCCGACGGCTCGTGTATCGCATTCCCCCCCACGGTGGGTGATCGTGGGCAAACGGTGTTCATCGATGCCGGCCATGGAGGCATCGATCCCGGTGGTGTAGGAACCACCGACTCCGGTGCCACCATCGACGAGGGAACCGAGACCCTCCCCGTCGAGCTCGGAGTCATGGAGCTGCTCCGGGCCAAGGGTTTCCGGGTGGTGGTCTCGAGGACTACGGACGACACCGTCGTCCGACTCACCCCGGCCGACCGGTCCGGAAACGAGCTGTCTCTCGTCGGCTCCCACGACGACGTTGCCGCGAGAGATATCTGCGCCAATGATGCCCATGCACAGGTACTTGTGGGTGTCTACTACGACGCCGGCGCCTCGGCTGCCGATGCCGGCAGCCTGACCGCCTACGACGCCGACCGCCCGTTCGCCTCGGACAACCACCGGTTAGCCACCCTGGTGCAGCACGACGTAGTAGCGGACATGGACGCGCAGGGATGGGCAATCCCCGACGACGGGGTCCAGACCGACGGGAGTCTGGGATCCTTTGTGGGCAACGCCGACGCCGGAGGCATCGCTGGCGCTGCCGCCTCATATCAGCACCTCCTGCTCTTGGGACCTGCTGCTTCGGGTTTCTTTGCCACCCCGAGCCAGATGCCGGGAGCGGTCATTGAGCCGTTGTATCTGACCGACCCCTACGAAGGATCCATAGCCGCTTCGGCCCGCGGTCAAGAGGTGATCGCCCAAGGCGTCGCCGCCGCGGTCGAGCAGTATCTGGCCCCGGTGCACGGAGCTAGTGAGGGCTCCTCCCAGGTGGCAGGCTGACTGGCACCGGCACGATGGTTCCGCTACTCGGGTAGTCCGGCCTTGCTGGCCTCGGGGACTTCGACCAGACGGCCGGTAGTGACGTCGTAGAGGTACCCGTAGATGGGGATGCTCCCCGGTACCAGCGGGTGCGAGCGGATACGGGTGACGTCCTCGGCCACACTCTGGGCATTGTCGCCAATGGTCAGCCAGTCGATGTACTGCGCTTCGGCCGACCCGGGTCCGGTTCCGACATCGTGAAACCCGTCATCACCCAGTGCGGCCGTCTCGAGGCTGCTGGCCAACAGGCTTCGCATGACCTCATCGGTGAAGAACTCCATGCCGCAGTTGGTGTGGTGAATGACGAACCACTCCTTGGTACCGAGCAGTTTGTAGGAGATGACCAGCGACCGGATGGCGTCATCGCTGGCCCGACCACCGGCGTTGCGAATCACATGGGCATCACCTTCGCTGAGGCCGGCGTACTGGGCCGGGTCGAGGCGGGCATCCATGCAGGTGAGGATGGCGAAGCCGCGTGCCGGAGGCAGAGCGAGCTCGGACTTGGCCCCGAAGGAGGCGGCATAGGCCTCATTGGCGGCGAGGACTTCATCGAGGATGGTCATGGATTCTCCCTTGGTTCGTGGGGCATGGGGTCCGACGAGGGTGGATCCTCGATCGGTGCGCTGACGTCCTCACCGTACCAGGGTAAGCCGATCGATATAGTCGGGATTAAGTGGTCGGAGGCTTTCGGTCAGGGGACGGGGGTGTTGATCGCTTCAGCCGTCCGCTGGTCGGGGACCCTCGCCCCGCTTCGTGGCACGGCGTTCGAGGATGTCCTTCCAGTTGATGAAAGGCAGAACAGAGACCGCAGCGAGCAGGACGAGTTGTACGGCGATGGACCAGGGAGATCCGAAGAGTCGCCCGAGGACGTTCCCGAAATGCCGTTCGGCCAGCGAAGCCCCCGCCAGGTAGATGGAGTAGCTGACCAGGCGTCCGGCCAGGAAGGCCAACGTCAGGGGGACCAGATTCATCTCCAGCAGCCCGGCAGCAATGAAGAGCTGGGCCGAGGGCAGGGGCGAGATGGCGAAGAACGCCAGTGTGGCGATCAGACTGGCCCTCTTCTTGAGCAGGGCGTCACTGGCCGCGGCGAGGTTATCCCGCCGCTTCTCGCTGAGGTGTCCGCGGAACCGTCGGGCACCGAGGGCCAGGAGGTAACGGCCCGACGCCGCGGCGATGGCTCCGATGACCACGAGGGCTACTGGATTGAGGTGCCAGTTGAGTCGCGCGAAGACGAGCAGGGTCCAGGTGGGGGGACCGAAGGCCGGGAGGAGATTGACCCCGAACACGATGAGGAACACGTAGACGTACTGCATCGGCGTTCTGGACCCTAGGGGGGCTCGTCCCGGAAGGTAGATTCCGAGCGTGGAAGTCCGGTCACTGGCGTATCGAACTGACCTCATGGTCCGCCGCCTGGCCGGGTCGATGATCACCGACTACGGACGGTTCATCGTCGTGCGGACCCCGCAGAATCCCGGATTCCACTGGGGGAACTTCTTGTTGTTTCCGCGACCCCCACTCGACGGCGAGCTCGAGGAGTGGATCAGGATCTTCGCTGAACAGTTCCCGGGCGCCGCCCACATGGCCTTCGGGATCGATGGCACCGACTTTCCCGAAGGTGACCGACCGCTGACCGACAAGCGGTTCCTCCCCGACCTCAGTGTCGTGATGACCTCGGAGCGCCCTCCCGAGTCCAGTGATGCCGGGGACCTAGCGACCATCCGCCCACTCCGTTCCGACAGCGACTGGGACCATGAACACCTGCTCCGCCTCGCGCTCGACGAGGAAGCCGAGCCCCTCACGTCGGCCCACCTCGACTTCCTCCAGCGCAGTACCGACGAGTCCCGTCGCCTGGTGGAGGCCGGACGGGCCGAGTACTTCGGCGCGTTCACTGAGGATCGTCTGTGCTCGGTGGTCGGGATCGCCTCGGACGGGCTCGGTGTGGCCCGCTACCAGAACGTGGGGACTCACCCCGAATTCCGACGGCGCGGACTGGCCTCAGCCTTGTTGGCCCGAGCAGGAGCGTTCGGCATCGACGAGTTCAGGGCCCGGCTGCTCGTGATCGTGGCCGATACCGATGGGGCAGCCGCCAGGCTGTACCAGGCCGTGGGGTTTGTCCCCGTTGAGAGTCAGTGGGGTCTGGCCGCCTCGCCGGTGCCCTGATCGCCGCGATTCCACGGCGGCCTGCACCCGTCCTGGGTAGATCACCGTGAATGCCCAGAGAACGACATGTGACGACATGGACGGTCACTCGAATGTGCAGGCGAGCGGCTCGTCGGTCAACAACGTCGGAGATGGTCGGGTTGCTGGTGGATTCATCGACGCGAGATCGGGTATGAGCCAGGCTTCCATCCGAAGCTGCGCCCCTGCCAGCAAGTCAGAACCGGAGTTTGGGAACGAAATCACGCACTCATGCGTCCTCAGGCTCACTGATCCGTTGCCTGGGCAACTATGAACGGCATATTACGAAGGAAAATAAATTCGGCGCGAAGGTGTCATTTGCGTTACGGTTCGGCCTTACTGGCGGGTAATCGAAGACCAATCGAAAGTGACCGTCAGATCACTGGAAAGAAGTTGGTGTGCACATGAAATTCACAGGAAGACTGCGGAGAAGCGTAGGAGTCGGTGTGGCCGTAGTGGCCATGTCTGCCGCCATGGTCACCTTGGCCCCTGCGTCGGTGAGTGGGGCAGCGACGCCCACGTCGGCCACCTACGCCGAGCTCCCCCAGACCCCTCCGAACTACATCTTCCCGTTCATGAGCCTGGCCTTTTTCAGCGTCTACAACATCTCCACGTTCCAGCAGCTGATGTACCGGCCGCTCTACTGGTTCGGCAATGGATCGACCCCCAACCTGAATCTGTCGATCTCGTTGGCCCAGAGCCCCATCTACTCGACGGACAGCAAGTCGGTCGTGGTCAACCTCGATCCGTACAAGTGGTCGAACGGTGAGACGGTGACCGCGGAGAACGTCATGTTCTGGATGAACATGCTCCACGCCGAGAAGGCCAACTGGGCCGGTTACTCGGCCGGCGCCCTGCCCGACGATGTCGCCTCCATCACCGAGAACAGCCCCACCCAGCTCACGTTCAATCTGACTGCGCCGGTGAACACCTACTGGTTTACCTACAACGAACTGTCCCAGATCACTCCGATGCCCAACGCCTGGGACATCACCGCCAAGGGTGGGGCACCCAACTCGGGTGGTTGTGCCGCCGGCGCCTACGGCACGGTCGACACCCAGTGCAAAGCGGTCTACACGTTCTTGTCGAAGCAGGCCGGTTACGACCCCAACAATCCCAAGGCGACCAACAACTCGCTGTCCACCTACGCCACCAACCCCATCTGGGCGGTGGTCGACGGGCCCTGGAAGCTGTCCAGCTTCAACGCCTCGGGCAACATCACCTTCGTACCCAACCCGACGTACTCAGGCCCGGTGAAGCCCACGCTCAAGAAGTTCATCGAGCTGCCGTTCACCACCGACGACGCTGAGTTCAACGCCCTGGTGGGCGGCAAGGTCGACGTGGGGTATCTGCCCCTCCAGGACGTGACCAAGCCGACCACCAACGCCCTCAAGGCCGGTCCCAACAATCCGAGACTGAGCAACTTCGTCATCGATCCGCTGTACACCTGGTCGATCAACTACTTCCCGTACAATTTCCACGCCAAGGGTACGGTCGGAAAGGTCTTCAACCAGCTCTACTTCCGCCAGGCCGTCCAGTATCTGGTTGACCAGCCCCTCTATATCAAGAAGATCTTCAAGGGCTATGGCGTGGGAACCTACGGTCCTGTTCCGGTCACCCCGGCCAACTCGTTCGTGTCCCAAGAGGTCCAGGACAACCCCCTCAAGTACAACCCGTCCATGGCCATCTCGCTGCTGAAGGACCACGGATGGAAGGTCGTCCCCGGTGGCACGTCGACCTGCGAGTCGCCGGGCACGGGAGCCAACCAGTGCGGCGCCGGCATCCCCGCTGGAGCCAAGCTCGCATTCAACCTGCAGTTCGCCAGCGGGACGACCACGACCACGGAGCTGATGAACGCCGAGAAGTCGTCATGGTCTCAGGCCGGTATCAACATGACGCTGTCCCAGGCCTCGTTCAACACGGTCATCGGCAATGCCATCCCCTGTAAGTCGTGCTCCTGGCAGTTGGAGAACTGGGGGGCCGGCTGGATCTTCGCCCCCGACTTCTATCCGTCCGGGGAATCGATCTTCCAGACCAACGCCGGTTCGAACTCGGGGAGCTACTCCGATACGACCAACGACGCCAACATCCTGGCCACCAACGTGACCCAGGCGCCGCTGACGGACTACGAGAACTACCTGGCCGAACAGGTACCGGTCGTCTACCAGCCCAACCAGGTCACCTCGTTGACGGAGATCAAGAAGGGTTTGACGGGCGTCTTGCCCCAGAACCCCCTCCAGGCCATCACCCCAGAAGACTGGCGGTACTGACCAGCGCGGACTCCGGTCGGTGGTCCTGGCCACCATCGACCGGAGCCGCAGTGGTCGGCGCCTCGAGTCTGACCGGTGGGCCTACACTCCCCATCTGGCTCACGCCTCTGCGCCCGCCCGTTTGCGTAGGGAGGATGGATCCCATGGTTGACAGTCGATGACCGGATACCTTCTGCGGCGGGTGGGCCAGGCCATCATCGTGATCCTGGGCGTGATCCTCATCACGTTCCTGCTGGCCAAGCTGATTCCCGGGGGCGAGGCCAAGGCCGTCCTGGGCACGAAGGCCACCCCACCGGGTATCGCCCGCTTCAACCGGCTCAATGGGCTCGATGCCCCGCTGTACCTCCAGTTCTGGCGGTACGTCGAGGGCATCTTCGCCCATCTCAACCTCGGCTACTCGTATAAGTACAACGAGGGGGTGCGCCAGGTCATCGGCCAGCGGCTGCCCAAGACCTTGACGCTTGTCGGCGCCTCCACGCTTTTAGCCATCGTCATCGCCGTCCCCCTGGGCATCCTCCAGGTGGTCCGGCGGAACAAGCCCATCGATTACGTAGTGACCGGTAGTTCGTTCTTCTTCTACGCCATGCCCGACTTCTTGTTGGGCACACTCTTGATCATCTGGTTCTGCTTCGACCTGCACTGGTTCCCGGTCTCGCCTCCCTCCGACGCATCAGCGTGGGCCGTCTTCACTGATCCGAGGGCCTTCGTCCTCCCGGTGGTGACCCTGGCGGCCACCACGATCGCCTCGTTCAGCCGGTACATGCGGTCGTCGATGATGGATGCCCTCGCCGAGGACTACATCCGTACGGCCCGGGCCAAGGGGGCGGGTAACCGCCGAGTGCTCTACGGGCATGCCCTCCGCAACGCCCTCATCCCCTTGCTGACCTTGCTCGGCTTGTCCCTGCCGGCCATCGTCAGCGGCGCCCTGATCGTCGAGGACGTCTTCAACTACCCGGGCATGGGACTGCTCACCGTCCAGTCGGCCTTCAACGACGACATTCCCGTGGTGCTCGGCACCACCCTCGTGATCACCGTGGCCACGGTGATCGGATCCCTGTTGGCCGACATCTTGTACGCCGTAGCCGATCCCCGCATCCGCCTGGGAGGGACGTGACGTGAACGATCCCGAAGACATCCATCCCGACCACATCTTCAACGACGACGAGAGCCGGACGCCGCTGCCCATCGGCCACGGCCCCACCCTGACCCCAGGCGAGCTGAGCGACGCGGTTCCCCTCGTCCCCGAAGGGGGCGAAGGGAGGGCCACCGGCAGCACCTTCCGTCAGATGTCCCGGGTGTTCCGCGAGAACAAACTGGCCGTGGTCGGGCTCGGCGTGATCATCTTCTTCCTGCTGTTCTGCTTCCTCGGCCCGCACCTGTACCACACCAACCAGACCGACGCTCAGTTAGCCCTGCAGAACTCGACCGACAACGCACCACCGGGCAACGGGAATCCGCTGGGGACCGATGAGACGGGGTTCGACATCCTGGGACGGCTCATGTACGGCGGCCAGGCGTCGCTCATCGTCGGCTTCGCCTCGGCCATCGTGGCCACGGTGTTCGGCACCCTGTACGGGGCGATGTCCGGCTTCTTCGGCAACTGGTTCGACTCGTTGGCCATGCGCATCGTGGACATCTTCTTGTCCATCCCCGTGCTCTTCCTCCTCATCGCCCTCGTGACCATCTACCACCAGTCCGAGGCGTTGCTCATCGTGGTCATCGCCTTCGTCAGTTGGTTGATACCGGCCCGACTGATACGTGGGGAGACCCTGTCCCTGCGGAACCGCGAGTACGTGCAGGCGGTGCGGGTCATGGGTGGGAGCCGGTCCCGGATTATCGGGCGGCACATCATCCCCAACTCGATCGGGACCATCGTGGTCTTCGCCACGTTCCAGGTGGCCGACTCGATCTTGTTGTTGGCCGCTCTCGGCTTCCTGGGCCTGGGCGTACCCTCCCCACAGACCGACTGGGGCACCATGCTCTCCAACGGGGTCGACGCGGCCGGCAACGGCTACTGGTGGCAGATCTATCCGACCGGCCTGTGCATCGTGTTGGTCGTGGTCGCCTTCAACTACGTCGGCGACGCCCTGCGGGACTCACTGGAAGTCCGGCTCCAGCAGCGCTGAATGGCCAGCGACGCCTGGGTCAGGCGGTAGTCGCCGGGCCCACCGAGGACAGGGTCACCGGGGTCTGGAGGGGGAAGTGACAGGCGGCTACGTGGCCATTCCCGAAGTCCGACAGAGGCGGCTCGACCTCGGCACAGATGTCCTGGGCTGCTGGGCAGCGGGTGCGGAATCGGCAGCCCGAAGGGGGGTTGATCGGTGAGGGCAACTCCCCTTTGACCGTGGTGTCGCTCCGGGCCTTGGCCCGTGCCGTCACCACGTCGGCCACCGGTACCGCGTCGAGTAGGCCTTGGGTGTAGTGGTGGGCCGGATGGGCGTAGATCTCAGCCGCCGGCCCCCGCTCCACCATCTTCCCGAGGTACATGACCCCGATGGTGTCGGCCATGTAGCGGACCACGGCGAGGTCGTGGGAGATCATGACGTAGGTCAGGTCGTGGCGGCTCTGCAGGTCCTTCATCAAGTTGAGGATCTGGGCCTGGATGGAGACGTCGAGGGCCGAAACCGGCTCGTCGGCCACGATCATCTTGGGATCGAGGGCGAGGGCCCGGGCCAACCCGATCCGCTGGCGCTGGCCACCGGAGAACTCGTGGGGGTATCGGCTCACTGACGTCCGGCTCAATCCCACCTCGTCGAGCAGCGAGCCGACTTTCTCTTCCTGGGATTCGCTGGTGCCCACCCCGTGGACCTTCAGGGGTTCCCGGATGATGGTGCCCACCCGCATGCGGGGGTCGAGGGAGGCGTAGGGGTCCTGGAACATGAGTTGCAGGTCTCGGCGGCGGTTGCGAAGGTCGCCAGCACCCAGAGCGGACATCTCGTCCCCTTCGAACCGGATCGACCCCGAGGTGGCCCGGTCGAGTGAGACAAGGAGTCGACCCACTGTGGTCTTGCCGCAGCCCGACTCGCCCACCAGTCCGAACGTCTCACCCTTGCGGATGTCGAAGGTGACCCCCGAGACGGCCTTGACGCTGCCCACCTGGTGGCGAAAGACGGCCCCGGACATCACGGGGAACTCCTTGACCAGGTCACGTACTTCGAGGATGCGCTCGGCCTGTCCGAGGCTCTCCCTTCGCTGGGCTTGATCGGCTGAGATCGTCGGCGAAACGCCCGGGAGGATGGGGGACGATGTCGAGCTGGCCGTGCCGTCGACCAACTCGGCGGGATCGGTGGCTTCGTTGGGCTCTACGGGGTGGAAGCAGGCGAACCGGTGAACCAGGTCCCCGCTGTCGTCGGTGTCGACGAGCGGGGGGTCTTCAGCCCGGCAGCGGTCGGTGGCGTACTGGCAGCGGGGGGAGAACCGGCAGTTGGTAATGGTCTGGGAGAGATCGGGTGGCAGTCCCGGAATCGAGGCCAGGCGCTCGTCCCGACTCTGGTCCAGCTTGGGCACGGAGGCCAGCAGGGCCTCCGAGTAGGGATGACGGATCCGGTTGAACAGCTCACCGGTCTCGGCCTCCTCGGCCACCTTGCCGGCATACATGACGATGACCCGGTCGGTCCGACCGGCGATCACCCCCATGTCGTGGGTGATGAGCACCACGGCCATGGCCAACCGTTGGCGGAGCTCGTCGATGAGGTCGAGGATCTGGGCCTGGATGGTCACGTCGAGGGCGGTGGTGGGTTCGTCGGCGATGAGCAGCTTCGGTTCGCAGGCCAGCGCCATGGCGATCATGACCCGCTGCCGCAAGCCTCCGGAGAGCTCGTGGGGATACTGGTCGAGCCGTTCGGCCGGCTGAGGCATCTCGACGAGCCGCAGCACCTCGAGGGCTCGTTGACGAGCTTGCTGGCGAGAGACGTCACGGTGGAGCCTGACCCCTTCGGCGATCTGGCGGCCGATGGACATCGTCGGATTGAGCGAGGTCATCGGGTCCTGGGGGATGAGTGCCACCTCGTTCCCCCGGACCTGGCGCATGGCCTTTTCGTCCAGGGTGGCGAGGTCGCGCCCCAGAAGGGAGATGGACCCTCCCGTCACGTGGCCGGTACCGGGGAGCAGTCGCATGATCGACAGTCCGGTGGTGCTCTTGCCGCATCCGGACTCACCCACGATGCCGACGCTCTCGCCCTCGGCCACATCGAAGGTGACGCCGTCAACGGCCACCACGGAGCCCGAACGCATGCGGAACTCGGTGCGGAGGTTCTCCAGCTGTAGAACCGGAGTAGGCATCACCTGACTCTACTCGGCCTCCACTGTGCCCTCCGAGTGGGGAAGGGCACAGTGGGCGTTTTCAGACGGCCAGGCCGGCCTGCATGCGCTCGGTGGCATCGACGTACTCCTCGACCATGGAGAAGACAACGTCTTTGGCCTTGCGCACCGTGGTGGCCCGACCGATGACCTGCCCGCACGGGTTGAAGTTCACGTCCTTGGCCTGCTCGGGGTAGCGATGGCCCCGGGAGACGGCCTCGATGGCCACCATCATCTGCAGCGGCATCGGGAGGGGGTCGGGCGTGTCCTCGGACTCCCAGGCGTCGGTCCAGTCGTTCTTCAGCATCCGACAGGGCTTACCGGTGAACGAGCGCGACCGCACCGTGTCCCGGCTGGAGGCGGCCAGATAGGTCTCCATCTGCTTGGGCGGGATGTCGGCCTCTTCCACAGTGAGCCACAACGTTCCCGACCACACGCCCTGGGCCCCGAGGGCGAGGGCGGCGGCCATCTGCTTTCCGCTGCCCACCCCACCGGCGGCGAGCACCGGAATGGGGGCGACGGCTTCGACCACTTCGGGCCAGAGCACGATGCTCCCCACGTCCCCGGTGTGGCCTCCGCCTTCTGAGCCCTGGCAGATGATGAAGTCGAGGCCGGCCGCCTTGTGGTTGAGGGCGTGTTTGACCGAACCGGCCAAAGCCCCGATCATCAGGCCGGCACCCTGGACGCGCTCGACCACGTCGGGTGGGGGAGTGCCGAGGGCGTTGGCGATCAGCTTCACATTCGGATGGGCGAGGGCCACGGTCAGCAGTCCTGCGGCGTGGGCGGCCGTCCAACCGATCATGCCGTTCGAGTTCCGCTCGGCCTCGGGGATCTCGGGCACCCCGTGGTCGGCCAGGATCTTCATGGCGAACTCTTTGTGCTGGGGTGGGACCAGCGCCCGGATCTGGGCCTCGAGCTTGTCGGGGTCCATCTCGTCCATGCCCTCGTACTTGGCCGGGATCACGATGTCGACGCCGTAGGGGCGGTCACCCACGTGCTCGTCGATCCACGTGAGCTCCACCTCCAGCTGCTCGGGCGAGAACCCGATGGCTCCGAGCACGCCGATGCCACCGGCATTGGTCACCGCGGCCACCACGTCCCGGCAGTGGGTGAAGGCGAAGATGGGGAACTCGATGCCGAGCTTCTGTCGGATCTCGGTGTTCATGACGTGGCTCCTTGTGGGGTCGGTGTGGTCTGGGGAATCGGTTCTGTCTGGGGAATCGGCGCTGGGGTCGGTGCCGCGTGCGGGGATGGGCCGACGTTCGAGTCGGTCGGAACGGGCATCCCGAGGAGGGCGGCCAGTCCCCGAACGGCGAGATCGTCGTCGACGGATTCCGGGTCGAGGCGGCGTTGCATGGCGAGTCCGGTGAGCAGTGCCTTGACCAGTACGGCGAGATCGTCGGGCCGGGCCACCGGATGGGCGTCGACGGCCGAGGACCAGCCGGCCAGGCGCCGGGCCGTGTACTGGCGGGCCTCGGCGTTTCTCGTACGGACGACGGTGGCTACCTCGTCGTCTCGGGCGGCCCGGAGCCATAGCTCTTGTTCGAGGAGCGACCAGCTGCCCGGACCGTCCGCCACCGCGCCCCCGACGTTGCCCCACACCGCCGCCAACTGTCCGAAGGGCGACTCCGTCACCGCCACCTCGGCCAACAGCACGGTCAGCACGGTGTCCTTCCAGGAGTCGAGGAGGGCCAGCAAGAGACCCTGTTTGCTTCCGAAGTGGGCGTAGACCGCACCCGAGGTCCGCCCGGCCGCCTCGGCCACGGCGTCCACCGACACCGCATCGATTCCTTGCTCGGAGAAGAGCTGGGCGGCAGCGGCCAGTAGTCGCGCTCGGGTCTCGGCCTTCCGCTCTTCTTGGGTCTGTGACACGTTCCCCCGACTGGTGACGACTCGACTCCCGAGCGCTGCGGTGGACTCTACTTATATTGGAATCGTTATGCAATACGGGCGCGACCCTTGGGGGACGCAGTGATCAGGTCGGCCGGTGCGCGTGACGCCCGAACACCTACAGTGAGAAGTACAGACAAACGAGGCACGGCGGCCGCCGATCGTGCCATTCGGGGAGGCATCACCATGGAACCCATGAAGACCGACGTACGTGACCGGCTCTACATCGACGGGCGGTGGGTGTCCTCGACGGGAAGCGGGTCGATCGATGTCATCGACTCGACCAACGAGGAGGTCATCGGTACCGTTCCCGAGGGCACTCCCGAGGACATCGACGCCGCCGTCGAGGCGGCCCGACGAGCCTTCCCCGCCTGGTCAGCGACCCCGGTGGCCGAGCGCACGGCGCTGTTGACCAAGATCAGCGAGGCGCTGGGGGCACGCATGGACAGCCTGGCCGACCTGATCACCCATGAAGTGGGGATGCCCTACACGCTCTCCCAGCTCGTGCAGGTGGGGCTGCCCATGGCCAGCTTCGGGTCGATGGCTTCGGTGGCCGAGGACTTCACCTGGGAGAAGGCCGTGGGCAACTCGCTCGTGGTCCGAGAGCCGGTGGGCGTGGTCGGCGCCATCACCCCCTGGAACTACCCGCTGCACCAGATCGCCGCCAAGGTGGCCCCGGCGCTGGCCGCCGGTTGCACCGTGGTCCTCAAGCCCAGCGAGGTGGCTCCGTTGAACGCCTTCGTTCTGGCCGACATCTTCGACGAGGTCGGGGCCCCTCCGGGGATCTTCAACCTGGTGACCGGAGTCGGACCCGTCGTGGGGGAGGCCATCGCCGCCCATCCCGGCGTCGACATGGTCTCGTTCACCGGCTCGACCCGGGCGGGGCGGCGGGTGTCCGAGGTGGCATCGGCCTCCGTCAAACGGGTGGCGCTCGAGTTGGGCGGCAAGTCGGCCAACGTGCTCCTCGACGACGCCGATTTCGCCAAGGCCGTACCCGACGGAGTGGCCAAGTGCTTCGCCAACTCCGGCCAGACATGCAGCGCCCTGACCCGGATGCTCGTGCCCCGGGACCGCCTGGCCGAGGTCGAGTCGCTGGCTCGGGAAGCGGCCGAGTCCCATGTCCCCGGTGATCCCTTCGCCGCTGGGACGCGTCTCGGGCCGTTGGTATCCGCCGTGCAGCGGGACCGGGTGCGAGGGTACATCGACAAGGGGATCGGCGAGGGTGCCCAACTCGTCACCGGTGGGGTCGAGGCGCCCGACGGGCTCGCCCACGGCTTCTTCGTGCAACCCACGGTGTTCTCGTCGGTGACGCGAGACATGACTATCGCCCGGGAGGAGATCTTCGGTCCGGTCCTGGTCATCATCCCCTACGACACCGAAGAAGAAGCCGTCGAGATCGCCAACGACACCGACTACGGGTTGGCGGGAGGCGTGTGGTCAGGTGATGCCGACCGGGCCAAGGGTGTAGCCCGTCAGCTGCGGACCGGCCAGGTCGAGGTGAACGGCGGCGGATTCAACCCCCTGGCCCCCTTCGGCGGCTACAAGCAGTCGGGCAACGGGCGGGAGCTCGGTGCCTACGGGCTCGAGGAGTACCTCGAGGTCAAGTCACTCCAACTCTGACCGTCCGGGGGCCTGCTCGTGCTTACAGGCCGAGCTGGTCCTCGAGGAGCCCGAGGTGGATCTGGGCGGCGTCGGTATAGGTCTTCTCGCCGATGAACACGTGCTGGGTGCCGGTGTACATGTCGCGGAACGCCCGCTCGAGGCGGCTGCCCTCGCGTATGGCCGCGGTGCCTGCGGCCAGGTGGGCCCACTGGACGATCTCCCGGCTGGCCTCGGTGGCGTAGGTCGCCGCCACCCGCATCTCGGCCCGCAGCTCCGGGGTGAGGTCCTGGCCGTTCTTCACGGCCTGCTCGGTGTCGGTGAACGTGGTGACCACGAGGAGTCGGGCCGCCTGCCACATGGCCCGGTGGTGGGAGAGGTTGCGCTGGAAGGAGGGCTTGTGGGCGATGGACTCCGACTCGCCCATCCGCACCTTGGTGCGGGCCAGTTCGGTCACGTCGTCGAGCATGGACTTGGCCACACCGAGGGCCCACGACGCATGGCCGGCGGCGGTGATGGGCATGAGTCCCATGCGGAAGGCCGGGGACGTGCCCCGTTGGGGCGTCCGACAGAACAGCTCGAAGGTGCGGTACTCGGGGACGAACAGCTCGGCCACGTTGTAGTCGAACGAGCCGGTGGCCTTCAGGCCCTGGACATGCCATCCATCGGTGAAGTTGATCTCCGCTCGGGGGATGACCGCCACCAACAGCGGGGGGATCCCGCTGTCGTCCACCACCAGCTCGCCCCCGACCGTCGGCATGAAGCCCGCTGCCACGTACTCGGAGTGGCCCGTGCCCGAGCCGAAGTTCCAGGCGCCGGTGATGCGGAATCCGCCCTCTACGGTCTCACCCAATCCGTTGGGGAAGAACTGGCCACCGGCGGTTACCCGGTTGTCGTGGCCGGTGAAGACCTCGTCGAATCCCTCTTGGGGGAGGTAAGCGGCAATGGCTGCGGCCGACGGCAGGTTGGCGATGCCGATCCAGCCGAGGGAGCCGTCCTGCCAGGCCAGTTCGATCCAGGTGTCGATCATCTCGGCAAAGGAGGGCTCGCACCCTCCGGCCTCGCTGGGGTTGGCCCACTGCATGAGCCCGCTGCCCCAGAGCGCCTCTACCGTTGCGGGATTCAAGGTGCGCTGCCGCTCCGAATCGGCCGACTCGGCGGCCACCACGGTGCGGAGGGTCCGGGCCGCCTCCGGCCCGTTGACGGTCACGGTAGGCATGAGCCTCCCCCTTTCACTCCGACAACCTGAGGGAACGTAGGGGTCGCCGCCATCACCGGTCAAGGCCGGATGACGTCGGCGCCACGTCGACGGGGGTCAGTCGGGGATGTTGGCGAGCATGTGGTGACTCACGTCGCCCACCAAGTCGATGAGATAGCGGCGCTCAGCGAACCGCCAGGTGCCCTCCACCCGCTCGAACCGGTCGTGGTAGCGGCCGGCCAGGATGGGCTGCAGGGCCAACCCGGGGACGGCCTGCAGGACCGTCCAGTAGCTGCGGGCCCCGGCCTGTCCCTCGGTGTCGTCGATCTCGAGGATGACGTTGGTGGTGACGTGTTTGGTCCCCGGCGTGCCATCGGGATAGAGCCGGGTGGTGGAGGTGAACATGGCCAAGATGGCATCCCTCCCGGACAGGAGCCTCGAGTCACCGGCGCCGCTGCCATCGCCCACCGCTGCATCGCCGAGCAGGTCGGCCACACCCGCGAAGTCGCCGAGGTCGATGAGTTCGGCGTAGCGGTGGATGAGATTGGTGACCGCCACTGCGCTCTCGGTCATCGGTGGCCTCCTAACCGAAGGTGAGGTCGGCGTCGTCCCAGTAGGCGTGCACCGAACGGAAGAGGCCCTCGTCGTCGACGGCGAAGACCTCGATCCCGTCGATGGTCATCGTCGCGCCACCCGTCTCGACCGCGATGGCGAAGTCCACCGCAACCTGGTCGGCGCAGGTGTGGACGGCTTTGGCCGTGAACGTCCAGGTGTCGCTGGCGGCTATTCCGTTCTCGAAGAAGGTGACGATAGCGGTGCGCCCGAGGTTCGGGGGGTTGGACACCGGGTCAGCATGGACGGCGTCCTCGGTGAACCGTTCGGCGATGGCTCTCGGATCCCTCGAGTTGATGGCGTCTACGTAGCCGACCACACGTTGGCGCAGTTCGTCTCCGGTGAGCACCGCTCAGGCCCCCGTGGCGTGGACGCCGCCGTCGACGTGGATGATCTCACCGGTCGTCATGGGCAACAGGTCAGAGAACAGGGCGACGCAGGCCCGGGCCACCACATCGGTGTCGAGCACGTCCCAGCCGAGGGGGGCCCGGTCGGCCCAGGTGTCCTCGAAGGTGGCGAATCCGGGAATCGATTTGGCCGCCAAGGTCTTGACGGGACCGGCGGCCACCAGGTTCATCCGGATCTTGTCCGGCCCGAGATCGCGGGCCAAATAACGCGAGAGCGACTCCAACGCAGCCTTGGACACGCCCATCCAGTCATAGGCGGGCCAGGCCACGGTGGCATCGAAGTCGAGCCCCACCACCGATGCTCCAAGACCCCCGTCGGTACCCGCGGCCACCAGGAGGGGGCGAAACGCCTCGACCAGGGCTTTCAGCGAGTAGGCCGAGACCCGGAGGGCCACCGAGACTTCCTCCCATCCGGCCTGGAACATGTCGCCGCCGAGGCACTCGGGCGGGGCGAAGCCGATGGCGTGGAGCAGGCCGTCCATCCGGGTCCACCGCTCGCCGAGGGCGGTGGCCGCCGACGCGAGTTGCGACGGCTCGGTCACGTCGATCTCGAGGACCTCGGCCTCCTCGGGGAGCTTCCGCGCCGTACGCCGGGTCAGCGAGAGGCCCCGTCCAGCCCCCGACAACACCACCTCGGCCCCTTCGCCTTGGGCCCGTCGGGCCACCGCAAAGGCCAGTGATGCGTCGGTCAGCACGCCCGTGACCAAGATCCGTTTACCCTCGAGGAGTCCCATCAGCGAGTCAGGTTATCGTCATGGCCTCGTCCCGCCGTGACGGGGCGGTGTGGAAGGGTAGGCACATGCGAGTCGGAATTCTGGGAGGGACCGGCCCGGCCGGACGCGGGTTGGCCGTGCGGCTGGCCGCCGTCGGTGAGCAGGTCGTCATCGGTTCGAGGGACGCTTCCCGGGCCGAGGAGGTAGCTGGCGGCCTGGTCGAGGCCTGGCCCGATCACGAGTTGGCCATCACCGGGGCGTCGAACGAGGATACGGCCGCATCGGAACTGGTCGTGGTGGCCACGCCCTGGGACAGCGCCATCGCCACGGTGAAGCCGCTGGCCTCGGCGCTGTCGGGCAAGGTGGTGGTCTCGATGGCCAATGCGCTGGCCAAAGAGGGCCGGGAGTTCCTCGCCCTCGTCCCGCCCGCGGTTCGGTAGCCGCATCGATCCAGGCCGCCCTGCCGGGCTCGCTCGTGTCAGCCTCCTTCCATCATCTCCCGGCCTCGGAGATGGAAAAGCTCACCACGCCGCTTGTGGCCGACGTCCTCGTCTGTTCCGACCACGCCGAGGCCACGGCGGCCACCGTGGCCCTCGTGGACCGCATCGACGGCCTCCGTGGGGTGGATGCCGGCAGTCTGTCCCAGGCCGCGCCCATCGAGGCCTTCACCGCCGTGCTCATCACTGTCAACATCCGCCACAAGGTGCATGCCGCCGTGCAACTGGCCGGCTACGGCGACCGCTGATGGAGGGGGGGAGGATGGGTTGGTTGCCGCGGACCTCGGACCGACGGTTCGGCTCTACGACACGGCCCGACAGGTGGTCGCCCCACTCGAGGTGGGGCCGGTCGTCACCTTGTACTCGTGCGGGATCACGCCCTACGACTCGGCGCACCTCGGCCACGCCCAGGTCTATCTGACCTTCGACATCCTCCAGCGCCGCCTCCGCGACCTCGGACACGAGACCCGGTGTGTGCGCAATGTCACCGATGTCGACGATGACATCCTGCGCAAGGCCAGAGAACTCGGAGTGCACTACCTCGACCTGGCGGCCGAGGAGATCGCCCGCTTCGACTCGGACATGGCGGCACTGGACCTGATCCCGGCGTGGTCGGAGCCCCGGGCCACCTCGGCCATCGCCGAGATCCTCACGCTGATCGGAGCGGTGCTCGACTCAGGGAGTGCCTATCAATCCGGCGGTGCGGTCTACTTCGACGTCACCACCTTCGACCGGTTCGGCGCAGTCAGCCACTTCGACCAGCCGACCATGCTGGCCATGGCCGCCGAGCACGGTGGCAATCCCGACGACCCCAACAAGCGCCATCCGCTGGACTTCGTGCTCTGGCAGCCGTCGCTCCCCGACGAGCCGTCGTGGGAGTCACGGTGGGGCCCCGGCCGGCCCGGGTGGCACATCGAGTGCTCGGCTCTGGCCCTCCGCGAGCTCGGCGAGACCATCGACGTCCACGGTGGCGGTCGTGATCTCGTCTTCCCCCACCACGAGTGCGAGACCGCTCAGTCCGAGTCGGTCACCGGCAGGCCCTTCGTCGGCCACTGGCTCCACGTAGGCCTGGTCGGGCTGGACGGCACGAAGATGTCCAAGTCCCTCGGGAATCTGGTCTTCGTGGGCGATCTGCTGAAGGAGTGGGAGCCGGCGGTGGTGCGCTCGGCCCTTCTCCACCACCACTACCGCAACGACTGGGAGTGGGGTCCAGACGACATGCCCCGGGCCGCCCGCCGCCTGGAGGCCTGGCGAGGCGCCCCGGTGGGCGCCGACCCTACCCGTGAGGCGGCCATCGATCGGGTCCGTGCCCGGCTCGACGACGACCTCGACACGCCCGGGGCTCTCGCCGTGCTGGACGAGGAGGCGGCGGCCGGCCGGCCGGTGGTCCAGGGCGCCGCCCTGTTGGGCATTACCCTGTAACCACAGCACGTAGTGCACCCGGGATCCGTGTTCCGGGGCCTTCCTGTCGAGGGACGGCCGACACGGCGACAGGGAGCGGGTCCGCATCGGCGAACCCTTCCCGGCTCCGCACCGGCGCGCCCCACCCGTACGAATCCCGATGGAGAGAGACCACCCCATGCCAGCCGTGACCGTCCAACTTCCCGATGGATCGACGAAGGAGTTCGACGCCGGCACCACCGCGCTGCAGTTCGCCGAGTCGATCGGTCCGCGCCTGGCCCGGGCGGCGGTCGCCGCCTCCTTCGACGGTGCCGAGGTCGATCTCGACACGCCGTTGCGGGACGGCGCCAAGGTCAGTGTGCTGACCGCCGAGTCCGATGCGGGCAGGGCGGTCCTGCGCCACTCGACCGCCCATGTGCTGGCTCAAGCCGTGCTGCGGCTCTGGCCCGGCGCCCACTTCGCCATCGGGCCGGTCATCGAGGACGGCTTCTACTATGACTTCGAACTCCCCGACGGCGCCCACTTCAGCGACGAGGACCTGGAGCGGATCGCTGCCACCATGCGCGAGATCATGGCCGAGGACCAGCCCTTCATCCGTCACGAGCACTCCATCGACGAGGGCCTGGCCCTCTTCGACGACCAGCCGTTCAAGCGGGAGATCATCGAGGCGGTCGGAGCCGGTCACGACGAGGTCGATGCCCCCGCCGAAGGGGGCGAGGAGGCACTTGTCTCCACCTACTGGAACTCGCCGTCGTTCACCGACCTGTGTCGTGGGCCCCACGTGCCGTCGACCAGCCGGTTGGGCCACTTCGCCCTCATGCGGGTGGCCGGCGCCTACTGGCGCGGGGACGAGAAACGCCAGCAGCTCCAGCGGATCTACGGCACCGCCTGGGAGTCGGACAAGGCCCTGGCCGAGCATCTGCACCGCCTGGAGGAGGCCGAGCGCCGGGATCACCGCAAACTGGGCCTGGAGCTCGACCTGTTCTCCTTCCCCGAGGAGATCGGCTCAGGGCTGGCCGTGTTCCACCCGAAAGGTGGGACCATCCGCCGCCTGATGGAGGACTACTCCTACCAACGACACAAGGCGGCCGGCTACGAGTTCGTGACCACCCCCCACATCACCAAAGCCGAGCTGTTCGAGACCTCGGGACATCTCGACTGGTTCGCCGAGGGGATGTTCCCGCCCATGGAACTCGACGGCGGCCAGCAGTACTACCTGAAGCCGATGAACTGTCCGTTCCACGTGCTCATCTACAAGAGCAGCCAGCGGTCCTACCGTGAACTGCCCCTTCGGCTGTTCGAGTTCGGGACGGTCTACCGCTACGAGAAGTCCGGTGTCGTGCACGGGCTGACCCGGGTGCGGGGCATGACCCAGGACGACGCCCACATCTTCTGCACCCGCGACCAGATGGCCGCCGAGCTCCACACCACGTTGACCTTCGTCCTCTCCCTGCTACGCGACTTCGGCCTGGAGGACTTCTTCTTGGAGCTCTCGACCCGTCCCGAGGGCAAGGCGGTGGGCACGCCCGAAGAGTGGGAGGAGGCCACCGAGACCCTGCGCACCACGGCCCTGGCCATGGATCTCGACCTGGTGCTCGACGAAGGCGGCGGCGCCTTCTACGGCCCCAAGATCTCCGTACAGGCCAAAGACGCCATCGGCAGGACCCACCAGATGTCGACCATCCAGCTCGACTTCCAGACGCCCCAGCGGTTCGAGGCCGAGTACATCGGGGCCGACAACGCCCGCCACCGCCCCATCATGATCCACCGGGCCCTGTTCGGGACGGTGGAGCGCTTCTTTGCCATCCTGCTCGAGCATTACGCCGGGGCCCTGCCCACCTGGCTCTGTCCCGAACAGGTCCGTGTGCTCGGGGTGAGGGACGACCACGAGGCGTATGCCCACAAGGTGGCCGACCGGCTCCGGGCCGTCGGCGCCCGGGTGTCGGTGGATCCCGCTGATGAGAAGCTGGGAGCCCGGATCCGTAAGGCCAAGGTCCTCAAGATCCCCTACATCCTGGTGGTGGGGGACGACGACGTCGCCGCGGGCACCGTCGGGGTGAACCGACGGGGAAGCGGTCCCCCCGAGCGTGGGGTGGCGCTGATGGAGTTCACCGAGGCGCTGGAGGCCGAGATCGCCGAGCGCCGCCTCCCCGAAACCGGGTCGTGAGCCTCGACCACCTCTGGGCCGGGTGGCGCAGTGCCTATGTGACCTCGGTCGGGTCGACTGATCCGGTACCTGCACAGGACCATGCGTCAGTCGACGACCAGGACCGCTGTGTCTTTTGTCGGATCGCCGCCAGTGGGCCGCCCTCGCCGGACAACGGCGTCCTGTGGCGGGGCGAAGAGACCTTTGTCGTGCTCAACGCCTACCCTTATGCCTCGGGCCATCTGATGGCGCTTCCGGTCCGCCACGTCCGATCGCTGGGCGAACTCTCCTCCGAGGAGGGAGCCGAGATGTGGTCGGCCCTGCGGCGAGGGGTGTCCGCCCTCGAGTCAGCCCTCGGCCCCGAGGGGATCAACCTCGGGGCCAACCTGGGAGCGGCGGCCGGGGCGGGGATCCCCCGGCACCTCCACATGCACGCGGTGCCCCGCTGGGTGGGTGACACCAACTTCATGACCGCCGTGGCCGGTACCCGGGTGCTGCCCGAGACGCTGGCCGTCACCTGGGGGCGGCTCCACGACGCCTGGCCCGAGTAGGAGGCCGCCTGGGGTCGGCGGACCCGACAGGAATCGAAGGCCCGACAACGGTGTTGCCCGGATGGACAAGGCGAAGGGACTGACCATGCAGATCAAGGAACTCGGACACCTGGTGTTGTACGTGAGGGACGTCGAACGGTCGGCCGCCTTCTACCGCGACGTGCTCGGCTGGGACGTGGCCTTCCCGACCACGCTGGGTGTTCCGGCTGCGGCCTTCTCGTCGGGCCGCACCCACCATGAGCTGCTACTGATCGCGGTGGGGGAGGATGCCACCCCCCAACCCCGGGGCCGTCATCTCGGCCTCTACCACTTCGGACTCAAAGTTGGCGATACCGACGAGGAGCTGCGGGCGGCGGTGGCCCGGCTGGAGGAGGCCGGAGTGCCGATCGTGGGCTCGAGTGACCACACCGTGACCCACAGCCTGTACATCCTCGACCCCGACGGCAATGAGATCGAGCTGTACATCGATGTGGCCGGAGTGGACTGGAAGTCCGATCCGGCGCTCATCATGGCTCCCACCAGGCCCCTCGCCCTCTGAGCCCACTCGGTCCGACCGGTCGGCGATCGGCCGGTCCGGGGTCGGGTGCGGGGCCGCCGACAGGGCCCTGGCCAGAGGATTCCCTGCTTACTCCAGCAAGCAGATGGTAGAGTGGAGAGACCATTCTGGAGGATCGGCATGTTCGACGGACGATGGCGCGGCGCAGTTGACCGGAGTACCGGTCCCGTCGGCCACAAACTGCAACGCATGGGCGTAACCGCCGACATGCTGACCGCCACCGGGCTCGTCTCGGCGACGGCTACCGCGGTGTCCGTGGCCACCGGCCACCTCCATTTGGCCATCGTCCTGCTCATCCTCACCGGCCTCCACGACCTCTTGGACGGCCCGGTGGCCAAGGCGTCGGGGACCTCGTCGGTGCGCGGGGCGTTCTTCGATTCGGTCACCGACCGGGTGTCGGACGCCCTCATCCTCGGCGGTGTGGCCTGGTATCTGGTCTCGACCCATCCCGGTCATCTCGTCCTGCTCCCCTTTGCCGTGCTCGGGGCCACCTCGCTCGTGTCCTACCAACGGGCCAAGGCCGAATCGCTCGGCATCTCGGCCAAGGGTGGACTCATGGAGCGGGCCGAACGGATGATCCTGCTCGGCATCGGCTTTATCACCGCGGCCTTCTTGGTCCCCGTCCTGTGGGTGATGCTCGCCCTCACCATGGCCACGGCCGTCGGTCGGTTCGTGAAGGTGTGGCGACTGGCCGAAGCACCCGTTCCGGTGGCCACGCCGCGTCGTCAGCGGCGCAGCCGTACCACCACGGCCCGGTCGCGTACCCGGAAGTCGTCGACCACGCCTTCTCGGTGGCGAGCCCGTCGCCAGGGTGAGCTGGCCAGCCGATCCGGACGGACGTGGCGCGCCAGGCAGGCCCGGCAGGGCCCCCGCCAGCGCACCGGTCGCCGACACACCTGAGCCGGACCTTCAGAGAAGCAGACGGGGACGAGGGCTCGTGAACCAGGGAGCAGTGGTGTTTCGGACGTACACCACACTGGCGCGCTGTCTCGCCGCACTTCCCGAGCCGGTGGCGCTCGCTCTGGCCAACCGCGTCGGGGACGTGCTGTTCTCGGTGCGGGCCGAGCAGCGACGGATGGTGACCGCCAATCTGCGCCGGGTCCTCGATGCCGGCGAGGGCGACGAGGCCCTGCTCGACCGGTGGGCCCACCGGTCGTTCCGCTCCTATGCGCGCTACTGGGTCGAGGGCGCACGCCTGGGCCGGACGTCGCCGGCCGAGGTGGAGGCCAGGACCTACGTCCACGGGCTCGAGTACCTGGCCGACGGCGTGGCCTCGGGTGAAGGCGTGATCATGGCGCTTCCCCACATCGGGAGCTGGGAGTTCGGGGGCGCGTTCCTCGCCACCCAGAATCTCCCCATGACGTCGGTGGCCGAGCGCATCGAACCTCCCGAGCTCTTCGAGTTCTTCGTCGAACAGCGGGCAGCCATGGGACTCACCATCGTGCCCCTCGACGCGTCGTCGGGCAGCTCGGTCATGTCCACCCTGCGGGCCGGAGGCCTGGTCGGCCTGCTGTGCGACCGGGACGTGGCCGGGAACGGGATCGAGGTGGAGTTCTTCGGCGAACGGACGACCATGCCGGCCGGGCCGGCCACGTTGGCCCTACGCACCGGGGCCCGACTGGTCACCGGTGCGGTCTACAGCGGACCCGGACCCGACCACCGGGCACTCGTGGAGCCGCCGCTCGACACCACGCGCCGGGGCTCACTCCGCACCGATGTGGCCCGCCTGACCCAGGAGATCGCCACCCGGTTCGAGGGTTTGATCCGTCGGGCACCCGAGCAGTGGCACGTCTTCCAGCCCCTCTGGCTGTCGGACCGCCCGGGGGCGGCGGCGTGACCCGGTTCGAAAACCGACCGCCGTCGGCCGACCAGGACGTCGAGCCCGCCGGCCCGCCGGGGGAGCGAACGGCTCGGACCAACGGGCACGCCGGGGACCAGACGGTGTTCGTCGGAGCCGGACGGGACAACGGTCACCTCCGGGCTGTCGTCGAGCCGACCTTCCACCACATGGTCGAACATGAACTCGATGTGGTGGCGGTGGTCGACATCGACGGCCGGTTCATCTTCGTCAGCTCATCGGCGGAGCGCCTCTTCGGCTACGACGCCTCTGACGCCATCGGGATGGACGCCTTCAGCCTCTTCGACGCCCAGAGTGTGGCCCCGGTTCGCCGCCTCTTCGAGGACCTGGTGGCCCGTCGGCGGCTGTCGGTCTCCCTCGAGATGCAGACGGTCCGGGCCGACGGAACCGTGGTCGACATCGACGTGGTGGCCATGAACCACTTGGCTGCACCCATCGGCGGCATTGTGGTGAATATCCGGGACATCACCGGTCGCAAGCGCCTGGAACAACGGATCAGCGAGGACGACCGGCGCCAGACGACCCTGATCGACTCCTTGGCCGACGGCGTGATGATGGTGGATGCCGCCGGCACCATCGTGCGGGTCAACGAGTCCTTCGAGGTGATGTTCGAGGCTCCCCGCATCCGGGTGGTGGGACGGCGACTGGAGGCGATCCTGGCCGAAGGTGAGGCCGAGGGTGACGTCCTCGTGGATGCTGAAGGCGCCGAGATGGCCGCTTCCGAGCACCCGGTGCTGGTCGGCCTGCGCCAGGGCCGGCGCATCGTCGGTGTGGTCCTCGGCATCCTGAGCGAGGACCGGCCCCCCCGGTGGGTCCGGATCAACATCCAGCCCATGGTGGGAGCGGACGGAAGGATCGCCGGGGCCGTCGCCTCGTTCAGCGACATCACCGCCACCCGCCAGGCCACCCTCGAGCTCCACCGCTCCGAGCAGTTCCTCCAGGTGCTGTTGGACACCTTGGAAGAGGGCATCGTGGCCAGCGACGCCGAGGGCAGGATCACCGTCTTCAACCCGGCGGCCCGGCGCCTGCACGGGCTGTCCGAGGAGTCTGACCCCATCGGGACCGTCCCGGCCGACCATGGCCTGTTGGGAGCGGACGGCTCACCCATGGACCGCCAGGAGGACCCGTTGTTGCGGGCCATGTCGGGCGAGCAGCTCCGCGACGTGGAGATCGTCCTCGTCTCCGAGGCCGGCGGACACCGGAAGGTCAGCGTCAATGGGCAGGCGCTCGTGGACGACGACGGGTGGATGCTCGGCGCCGTGGTGGCCATGCACGACGTCACCGAACAGAAGCGCAACGAGGAGCGCCTGGCCGAGATGGCCCTCCATGATCCCCTCACCGGTCTGGCCAATCGGACCCTGCTCGCCGAGCGGCTCCAAGAGGCCATCGACGGGCTGGCCCGCTCGGTTGAGACCGCGGCGGCGACCGGTGCTGGCGGAGGTGGGGACGGACGCCAGGGCGTGGCCGTCTTCCTGCTCGACCTCGACGAGTTCAAGGAAATTAACGACGAGCTCGGCCATGACGTGGGGGACGACATGCTGATCGCCGTGGCCCGGCGGCTGTCGGCCCTCGTGCGGCCATCGGACACCGTGGCCCGCCTGGGGGGCGACGAGTTCGTCGTGGTCTGCGATATCGAGAGTGGGGAAGAAGAGATGCTCCTCATCAACGAGCGGATCTCCTCGGCGCTCGCCCGTCCGTACCGGATCGACGGCCGAACCCTCTCGGTACTGGCGTCGGTGGGTGGCGTGTTCGTGGACAATCCCGACACCGATCCGTCCAAGCTGTTGAGCCGGGCGGACGACGCCATGTACGGCGTCAAGTGGAGCCGGCGCCGCGAGCGCCGCTCCACGGCCGACTGACCGCCGGTGGATCCGAGCGGCCCCGGGCCCGCCACCAAGCGCACTGTCGCCCTCGTCTGTCCCTACAGCCTCTCCCGACCCGGGGGGGTCCAGGGCCAGGTGGTGGGACTGGCCCGTGCCCTCCAGCGGCGGGGGCACCGGGTGACGGTGTTCGCCCCGCTCGATGCGACCACCGATGCTCCGCCCGGTATCCAGCTGGAGGCGACCGGGCACTCGGTCTCCCTTCGGGCCAACGGCTCGGTGGCCCCGGTGAGCCTCTCGTTACCGGCCGTCATGGCGGCGCTCGGCACTCTGCGGTCCGGTGGTTTCGACGTGGTCCACGTCCACGAGCCGTTCGCCCCGGGCCTTCCCTTCGGCCTGCTGGTGGGCCGCGACCTGCCTCCGGTGGTGGCCACGTTCCACCGCAGTGGCCGGAGTCCCTTCTACAACGTGCTGAGACCGTTGGTGCGCCGCCTGGCCGACCGCTTCGCCATACGCTGCGCCGTCTCACCGGCGGCGCGTACCACAGCCGAGCACGCCCTCGGTGGGGAGTACGAGGTGGGTTTCAACGGCGTCGAGATGGACCGGTACGTCGACGTGGAACCGTGGCCACGATCGGGCCCCACCATCCTCTTTCTCGGTCGTCACGAGGAGCGCAAGGGACTGAGCGTCTTGTTGTCCGCCTTCACCCGGCTGCGCCGCCCTCCTCCGGGGGCCGGTTCCGATGCCGAGCCGGGCCCGACGCTGTGGATCGCCGGCGACGGACCCCAGACCGACGCGTTGCGGCGGCTCTACCCCGAGGCCCCTGATCTGTGCTGGCTCGGTGTCCTCGGCGAGGAGGAGAAGACCCGGAGGCTGGTGGGGGCCGACGTGCTGGTGGCGCCGTCACTGGGCGGGGAGTCCTTCGGCATGGTCCTAGTGGAGGCCATGGCGGCTCGGTCACTCGTCGTGGCGAGCGACATCGACGGGTACCGCCAAGCCGCCGGTGGCCATGCCGTTCTCGTTCCCCCCGGGGACGGTGACGCCCTGGCCGCCCGCCTCGACGCCACCCTCGGCCTTTCGGCAGGCCCATACCCGAGCAGAGGTGTCGACGAGCCCATAGCCGAGACGGTCACCGATCGGAAGGTCAGGCTGGATGAAGCCTGGGAGTGGGCCTCCCACTGGTCGATGGCCCGCCTGGCCGAATGGTACGAGGCCCGGTACGACACCGCTGTGGTCCGGGCCGAGGCCTGAGCGGTCCTACACTGCTTCGACCATGGCTCCTCCCGAACAGAACGGCTCCGACAGCCCCGACCGAACGGGTGGAGGCTCCGGGAGCAGCTCCCAGCCCAGTGCCACCTCGGGCAGCCGGTCAGGCGGTGGTGGCTCCTCCAACCGGAACCGCAATCGGAATCGGAACCGCAACCGGTCGGGATCGTCGGCCAACGCCGGCAACCGCGGCGGCAACGGCGGCGGCGGGAGTGGGGGAGGTAGTGGCACCGGTCGGAGTGGCGGCTCGGGCTCGGGAGGAAACCGGTCGCGCAGTGGGGGCGGAGGACAGAACTCTTCGGGCAGTGGATCGCGCTCAGGCTCGGGTGGACAACGACAGGGCTCGGGGCGACAAGGCCCAGGACAGGCCTCACGGGGACGGGAGGGGACCGCCCCCCAGGTAGTTGCCGCCCCGGTGGTCGCCACGGTCGACCGGAGCAGCGAGGGCCACGAGGAGGCCAACACCATCCGGGCCAACCACCGTCGAGCCATGCGGATGTGCCTCGTACCTGCTCTGGTCGCTGGTGCCGTGGTCGGCGTGGTGCTGGCCGCCGTCGGACTGCCGGTCTTCCTGGCCGCCTTGGCCTTCGTCGTTGTGGCCGTCTCGGTGTTGGTCGTGCTGTGGCAGCCTGCGCCCGCCGTGGTCCTGCGTGCCGTGGGGGCCCGACCCAGCCGGGAGAGCGACCGGCCACGGCTGCACAACCTGGTGGACGGACTCTGCGCCACCATGGGACTTCCTCAGCCCGACATCTGCGTAGTGGACAGTCCGGTGCCCAACGCCATGGCCGTCGGTCGCGATCCCCAGACCGCCACCCTGGTCGTGACCTCTGGCCTCGACGAGTCGCTCACCCTCGTGGAGCTCGAGGGCGTGCTGGCCCACGAGCTGGTCCACGTGAAGCGCCACGACACCGTGCTCGCCACCGTGGCGGTGCGGGTCAGCGCTCCGCTGTCGTTGTTCATCGGCATGCCCCGGGCCGTCGAGCGGGTCCACTCGTTGATAGGCAGGGGCCGCGAGTTCGATGCCGACCAACGGGCCGCGGCCGTGGTTCGGTATCCACCCGGAATCGGATCGGCACTCAGCACGATGCTTGACACCCCGGGTCGGGCCACTTCCTGGCCCCCTGGTCACGGCAGGACGGCCGTCCTCACCCGCTGGCTCTGGATCGACCCGATGGTCGGCACCCCGCCCGGCCAGTCAGCGGAGGGAAACCTCGACGACACCCGAGTCCGGGCGGCGGCTCAGGCCCTCTACTGAGCCCGGGCGGTGCGGGACGACGCCGGCGCGGGGCCGTGGTCGAGTCGGATGCCGTGATGTGGCGCTCGGCTCACTCGCCGCCGGGGCACACCTCGCCGTCGTCATCGTGGCTGAGGGCCCATTCGGTGCCGCTGTCATAGAGGTGGTCTCGCAGACGACGTAGCAGGGCCGCCAGCGTCTCCTCCTCGCCGGGGGTGAACAGGTCGCTCAGGACCTCGTCGATGTGGGCGATGTGGTTGGGGATGGCCCGGTCCATCACCGCTCTTCCCGAGGCGGTGAGCACGGCGAAGGATCCCCGACGATCTTCGGGACACACCCGGCGTTCGACCAGTCCCTGCTCCTGGAGCCGGTCGACCGACCGGGTCAGGCCACTCGGGGTGAGGGAGGTCTGGGCGGCGAGTTCGCTCATACGGAGCTCGGAACCCGGGCTGCGGGCCAGTCGGATGAGCACGTCGAAGGACTGGTTGGAGAGTGACTGCTCCTCTTCCAGTCGACGCTGGAAGACACGCCGAAGCCCAGCCGCCGACTCCATCAGGAGCCCCACTGTGGTGAGCCGTTCGTCGTCGATCTTCGCGGTCGCACCCATGGCCACATCCTATAGGTAGTGAAGAGGTAGTTGCTAACACAAATATCTGTGGTATAGTTGCTTGTACAAGCACATAGAGCGCAGACAGCGCCCGAAGCACGAGACCCAAGGAGTGGCCATGTCGCCAGAGACCCAAGTAGTCAGTCGGACGGTAAACGGCGTGGAGTACCCGGCCGTCGGTACGTATGTTCTCGACCCGTCCCACACCAACCTGGGCTTCCAGGCCCGGCATATGGCCGTGTCGAAGGTCCGGGGATCGTTTCCCAAGTTCGAGGGAACCCTGGTGCTGGCCGAGAATCCCGAGGATTCCGAGGTCAATGTGACCATCGATGCCACGAGCGTCGACACCCGGGACGAGAACCGGGACAACCACCTGCGCACCAACGACTTCTTCGACGTGGAGAACCATCCCACCTGGACGTTCACGAGCACGTCGATCAAGACCGAAGGACCGACCGAGTGGAAGGTCGAGGGCGACCTGACCATCCGCGGCGTGACCAAGTCGGTGACGCTCGATGCCACGCTCGAGGGCGTCGTGCAGGATCCCTACGGCAACCACCGTGTGGGCTTCAGTGCCAAGACCTCGATCAACCGGGAGGACTTCGGCGTGGCCTTCGGTGCGGTCATGGAGGCCGGCGGACTCGTGGTGGGCAAGAAGGTCGACATCGACATCGACGCCGAGGCGACACTCCAGGCGTAGTTCGAGCGAACCTCGAAGCAGTACCGACCACGACCGTCCCTTCCGGGGCGGTCGTGGTCGCGTGCGGGCGTCGGGCGTGCGGGCGTCGGGCGACGGCACATCGGTGCCGGTGGAGCCGGGCGGCCAGAGGGGGCTTCGGGAGTAGAATGGGCCCTATGGCCGAATCTCCGAAGGACTCCCGCACCAGCGCCGATAGCCGTCCCACCGGGACGTTCACCGTCAAGCGGGGCCTGGCCGAAATGCTACGGGGTGGCGTCATCATGGATGTGGTCGACGCGGAGCAGGCCAAGGTGGCCGAGGATGCCGGTGCGGTCGCCGTGATGGCCCTCGAGCGTGTGCCGTCCGACATCCGACGTGACGGGGGCGTGGCGCGCATGAGTGACCCCGCCCTCATCGAAGGGATCAAGGCGGCGGTGACCGTCCCGGTGATGGCCAAGGCCCGTATCGGGCACTTCGCCGAGGCGCAGGTGCTGGCCGCCCTCGGGGTGGACTACATCGACGAGAGCGAAGTTCTCACCCCGGCCGACGAGGCCCATCACATCGACAAATGGGCCTACGAGATCCCCTTTGTGTGCGGCGCCACCAACCTCGGCGAGGCGCTGCGGCGCATCTCGGAGGGCGCGGCCATGATCCGCTCGAAGGGTGAGGCCGGGACGGGCAACGTCGTGGAGGCCGTGCGCCACCTGCGGTCGATCCTGGGCGATATCCGACGGGTCACCGAGGCCGACTCGGCTGAGCTGTACGGGTGGGCCAAGCAACTGGTGGCCCCCATCGGCCTGATCCAGGAGATCGCCACCACCGGACGACTACCCGTGCCGCTATTCTGCGCCGGAGGCATAGCCACGCCCGCCGACGCCTCCCTCGTCATGCAGCTCGGAGCCGAGGCGGTCTTCGTCGGCTCGGGCATCTTCAAGAGTGGTGATCCGTCGCGTATGGCCCGGGCCATCGTCGAGGCGACCGCCCACTACACCGACGCCGACCTCGTGGCCAAGGTCTCCACCGGTCTCGGCGACGCCATGCCGGGCCAGGAGATCTCGTCACT
The DNA here is from genome assembly GCA_963845485.1 of uncultured Acidimicrobiaceae bacterium. GTDB lineage: Bacteria > Actinomycetota > Acidimicrobiia > Acidimicrobiales > RAAP-2 > Bog-756. Next base: position 265,842 of record CAWJSI010000015.1, read on the forward strand.
CGGGGTGCACCTGGCCGAGCGTGGTTGGTGACCGGCCGCGGGGCCGGCCGCTTCGAGGAGCACGACCATGACCGTGGGGGTTCTCGCTCTCCAGGGTGATGTACGTGAGCACGCCTCCACCCTGGCCTCGCTCGGCGCCACGGTGCGTCTGGTCCGAGAACCCGGGGACCTCGACGGCCTGTCGGGAATCGTGCTGCCCGGTGGCGAATCGACCACCCTCTCGCTGCTCTTGGAGTCCTCGGGACTGTTCGAGCCCCTGGGCCGTGCCCTCCACGGGGGCCTTCCCGCCTTCGGCACCTGTGCGGGCATGATCCTGCTCGCCACTCAGGTGCTCGACGGGCGCACCGACCAACGACGCTTCGACCTCGTCGACATGACTATCCGCCGGAACGGCTTCGGTCGACAGCGGGCCTCGTTCGAATGCGACCTCGGTGTGGTCGGTCTCGGAGCCGATCCGGTCCACGCGGTGTTCATCCGGGCACCGGTGGTTGAACGGGTCGGCCCTGACGTCGAGGTCCTGGCTACGCTGCCTGTCGACCCGGCGGGTCCGGTGGCCGGTCAACCGGTGCTGTGCCGGCAGGGACCCGTGCTCATCAGTTCGTTCCACCCCGAACTCACCGGCGACCGTAGGCTGCATCAGCTGTTCGTGGAGATGACCAAAGAGGAGAGGCGCTAGTCGATGTCGGGACACTCCAAATGGGCGACCACCAAGCATCAAAAAGGGGCGAAGGACGCGGCCCGGGCCAAGGTGTTCGCCAAGATCATCCGCCAGGTCGAGGTGGCCGCCCGTGAGGGCGGGAGTGACATGTCGGCCAATGCCAGCCTGCGCACCATGTACACGAAGGCCCGGGACGCCTCGGTTCCCATCGACACCATCGAGCGGGCCATCAAGCGGGGGTCGGGCGAACTCGAGGGGGTCCGGTACGAATCGATCGTCTATGAGGGATACGCACCGGCCGGGGTGGCCGTCATCGTGGAGTGCCTGAGTGACAACCGGAACCGCACCGGAGCCGAGATCCGCAACCTCTTCTCCAAGAACGGCGGGAGCATGGCCGAGCCCGGAGCGGTGAGCTGGCAGTTCGAGCGCAAAGGGGTGATCGCCGTACCCCGCACCTTTGACGAGGACCGGGTCCTCGAGGTGGTCATGGAAGCCGGTGCCGAGGACCTTGCCGACGAGGGGGAGCGGTGGTTGGTGACGAGCGCGCCGGCCGAGCTGATGGCCGTCCACACCGCGCTCGAGGAGGCCGGCCTCGAACCGGGTGCCTCCGAGCTCTCCATGGTGCCCACCACGACCATCGAGGTGGGGGCGGAGTCCGAGGCGAAAAAGGTCCTCCGCCTGCTCGAGGCGCTCGATGACCATGACGACGTCCAGAACGTCTACGCCAACTTCGACATCCCTGACTCGGTGATGGCCGCCTACGAGGGTTGAGGCCGGCCCCTGGTATCCGCCCTCCGGTGGCCGGGGAGGGGTAGCGTCGAACGCATGTTCGTCCTGGGGATCGATCCGGGTTTGTCGCGCTGCGGGTATGGCGTGGTCACCCGACGGGGAGGTTCGTTGGCCGCAGTGGCCGGTGGGGTGATCTCGACCGAGCCCACCGTGCCCCTGCCTGAACGCCTGCGGATCCTGTCCGACGAGTTGCGCTCGCTGGTGGCCGAGTACCGTCCCGAAGCCGTGGTCGTCGAGCGGGTCTTCTTCCAGGTCAACGCCCGCACGGCCATGGCCACGGGCCAGGCCGCCGGGGTGGCCATGGTGGTGGCCGCTGAAGCCGGCTGCGAAGTGGCCCAGTACACGGCCAACGAGGTGAAACAGGCGGTGGTGGGTTACGGCTCGGCCACAAAGGATCAGGTCCAGCGGATGGTGGCCTCGGTGCTCGGACTCACCGAGCCCCCCCGGCCCCCCGACGTGGCCGACGCCCTCGCCCTGGCGGCGTGCCATCTCACCACCCAGCCTCTCCGACGGGCGGTGGCCGCGGCGTCGACCGTTGGGGAGTCGTCGTGATCGGTTCGTTGCGAGGTTCGCTGCTCGACCGGCCCGCCCCCGGCGAAATCATCGTGGAGGTGGGGGGCGTCGGCTACCGCTGCTCGGTGACCACCTCGTTGTTGGCCGCCCTCGGACCCAACGGGAGCGAGGTGTTCGTCCACGTCCACACCCACGTGCGCGAGGACGCCATCGTCCTGTTCGGCTTCGCCCACGCCGACGAGCGGCGGTGCTTCGAGGCGTTACTCGGCGCCCACGGTGTCGGACCCTCCCTGGCCCTCGCCATCCTGTCGTCGCTCTCGCCGGCGTCCCTGTCGACAGCGGTCCTGGAGGACGATGTGGACACGTTGTGTTCGGTGCCCGGCGTGGGGAAGAAGACTGCCGCCCGGCTCCTGCTCGAGTTGAAGGCACGCCTCGACCTCCCGACGCTTGGCGACCCGGGGCCGGTGATGTCGTCCACCGGCTCACCGCTCGGCGAGGCCCGGGCCGCTCTCACCGAGTTGGGCTACGGCCCCGAGGAGATCCGCGGTGCCCTGGAGGCGGTCGACGACGGGACCTCGGTCGAGGACATGGTCCGGACAGCACTGCGGGAACTGGCCCGGAACCGATGACGCCTGAGGCCCGTCGAGAGGTCCTGATCACCGAAGGCACCGACACCGACCCCGTCGGTGGGAAGGTGCGGCCGGTCGATCCGACGGTGGCGCCGGCCGAGGAGGTCGAAGATGCCGGACTGCGACCTCACACACTCGACGAGTTCGTCGGGCAACGCCAGCTCACCGAGCACCTCCGGATCGTGATCGAGGCGGCGCTCAAGCGAAACCAGCCGGCCGACCACCTGCTCTTTGCCGGGCCCCCCGGCCTGGGCAAGACCTCGCTGGCCGGCATCGTGGCCGCCGAGATGGGCGTGGGACTGCGCATCACCTCGGGCCCGGTGCTCGTGAGGGCCGGGGACCTCGCCGCCCTACTCACCGACCTCCAGGAGGGGGACGTCCTCTTCATCGACGAGATCCACCGACTGCATCGGGCCGTCGAGGAGATCCTCTATCCGGCCATGGAGGACTTCAAGCTCGACATTCTGATCGGCAAGGGGCCGACAGCCCGCAGCATCCGTCTCGACCTGCCCCGGTTCACCCTGGTCGGGGCCACCACCCGCACCGGTCTGGTGGCCGGCCCCCTCCGTGACCGCTTCGGCTTCGTCGGCCGGCTCGACCACTACGACGTGGACGAGCTCCGCACCATCGTAGACCGATCGGCGGGAATCCTCGGTGTCCCGGTGGATCCCGAGGGGGCCCTACGGATCGCCGAGCGCTCCCGGGGGACGCCCCGCATCGCCAACCGCCTCCTCCGGCGGGTACGGGACTTCGTCGAGGTCCGGGCTGAAGGCACCATCACCTCGGAGGCGGCGGTGGCCGGCCTCGAGGTCTTCGGGGTGGACGAGCTGGGCCTCGACAAGGTGGACCGGGCCATCCTGGACGTCTTGTGCATACGGTTCGCCGGACGCCCCGTCGGCCTCACCACGCTGGCCCAGTGCATCGGCGAGGAGCCCGACACCATCGAGGACGCCTACGAACCGTATCTGCTCCAACAGGGCCTGTTGATGCGCACGGCGCGGGGAAGGATGGCCGCTCCCCGTGCGTTCGCCCACCTCGGACTGACGCCGGTGGAGGCGACCCTCCTCTGATTCGGTCCAGCGTGATTCGGTCCAGCGTGACCGCGTCCCTGGACCGGTCTGCCACCATGGAGCCATGTCGGAGCGGACCGAGGACCGGATCGATCCTGTCCGGACATCGATGGACGCCTACGACTATGCCCTCCCAGAGTCGGCGATCGCCCAGCGACCGGCGGAGCCCCGTAGTGCGGCCCGTCTGCTCGTGGCCCCCGGACTGGCCGGCAACGCCGAACCCGGACACCGAACGGTGGCCGACCTGCCCCAGCTGCTCGGACCCGGTGACGTCCTGGTGGTCAACGACACGAGGGTGCTTCCGGCCCGACTGTCCCTGAAGAAGCGCTCCGGCGGCCGCGCCGAGGTGCTCCTCCTCGAGCCCATCGACGCCGGGAGCGAGGTCTGGGAGGCCCTCGTCCGTCCCGGCCGCCGCCTGCCCTCGGCCACGCCGCTCTTCGAATCCGGCGCCGCGCCGGGTGACCCACCGGTGATCGAGGTAGGTCCGGCCCTAGGCGGGGTCGACGACGGGCGTCGGTCGGTGCGGGTGCTCGACGCGTCGGTGGTGGAGCGAAGCGGCGTGATGCCCCTCCCGCCCTACATCCACCGGCCCCTCGATGACCCCGAGCGCTACCAGACGGTGTACTCGGCCCGTCAACCCCTGGGCGAGCGGTCGACGGCGGCCCCCACCGCCGGCCTGCACTTCACCCCGGAACTCCTCGCCGCCTGCGAGGCCCGTGGCGCCACCCTGGCCCGGGTGGACCTCGCCATCGGACTCGACACCTTCCGACCCGTCACCGCCCCGACGGCCGAGGAGCACGTGATCCACACCGAGCGTTACGCCGTTCCCGAAGCGACCATGACGGCCTGTACTGCGGCCAGACGGGTGGTGGCCGTGGGCACTACGGCGGTGCGGGCCCTCGAGTCGGCGGCAGCCACCGGACAGTTGGTCGGCCGGTCCGACCTCTACATCCACGGTGCGTTCCCCTTCCGGGTGGTGGACGTCCTCATCACCAACTTCCACCTGCCCCGGTCCAGCCTGTTGTTGCTGGTCGAGTCGTTCTACGGCCCGGGGTGGCGCCGTCTCTACGAGGTGGCCCTCGATGCCGGCTACCGGTTCCTCTCCTTCGGTGACGCCATGGTGGTCGGCCGCAGCGGTGGAGTGCCGGCGGAGCCCACCCCGGCCACCGTGGGCGAGCGGTGAGCCGGACCCCCATCGAGGTAGAGGCGACCGACGGGTACGCCCGGGCGGGAACCGTGCGGACGGCTCGCGGCTCCTACGCCACGCCGGCGTTCATGCCCGTGGGCACCCGTGGTGCGGTCAAGGCCCTCGACAGCATCGACCTCGCCGCACTCGGGGCCGAGGTGGTGTTGGCCAACACCTACCACCTGATGCTGCGCCCGGGCGCCCACACGGTCGCCCGCCTGGGGGGCCTCCACCGCTTCACCGGATGGGACGGCCACACCCTGACCGACTCGGGTGGTTTCCAGGTCCACTCCCTGCGGCCGAGCGTGGACGACGACGGGGTCACCTTTGCCTCGGTCTACGACGGCGACCGGGTCCGGCTCACCCCCGAGTCGGCGGTCGAGGCCCAGGGCCTGATCGGAGCCGACATCCAGATGGTCCTGGACGTGTGTGCCACCCTCCCGGCGTCACCCGAGGTGCTACGGGTGGCCGTGGAACGAACGGCGGCCTGGGCGGCGCGGGCCCGGACCCATCACGACCACTTGGAGGCGCGGCCCGAAGGACAGGCCCTCTTCGGCATCGTGCAGGGGGGTACCGATCCCGCGCTCCGGGCCGAGAGCGCGGCCCGAACCGTGGCCATCGGGTTTGACGGGTACGGGATCGGCGGCCTCTCGGTGGGGGAGACCCGGCCGGCCATGCTCGAGGCCCTGGCCGCCACGGTGCCCCACCTGCCTCCGGATCGGCCGAGGTATCTCATGGGTGTGGGCGACCCCGTCGGGCTCCTCGAGGCCGTCGCCCTCGGCGTCGACCAGTTCGACTGCGTGGCCCCCACCCGGATGGCCCGGCACGGCGGCGTGCTCACCGGCAACGGCAAGGTGAACCTCAGAAACGCCGTCCACGCCGAGGACGACGGACCCCTGGAGGACGGGTGTGACTGCCTGACCTGCTCCCGTTGGTCCCGGGGGTACCTGCGCCACCTGCTCGGGGTGGGCGAGCCCACCGCCTGGCGCCTGGTGAGCATCCACAACCTGGCGTTCGTCCTCCGCCTCATGGCCGACGCCCGGGCCGCCATCGTGGAGGGACGGTTCGCCGCGCTGCGGGCCTCGACCTCCGAGGCGTGGGCGACCCGGGCCTAGGCGGCATCAGTTGGCCGCGGGGCTGGGCTACAGTCGGTCCGCTGTGATTACCCCCGACCTCCCCTCCCTTTCCCGATGACTGGCGCGCTCACAGCCGTGGCCTGGACGGTCACAGCCGCGGCGGCGAAGAAGTCGAGTGGGATCAGTCCCATCATCATCATCTACGCGGTCATCGCCGCGGCGTTCTACTTCCTCTACTACCGACCCCGGAAGCGCAAGGCCCAGGCGGCCCGGGAGGAGGGCGCAGCCTGGGAGGTGGGCGACGAGGTGCTCACCGCCGGTGGGATCGTGGGCTACATCATCGATATCGACGGGGACCGGGTCACCCTCGAGACCAGCGTCGGTGCGTCCTTTGTGGTGCTGAAGCAGTACGTGCTCCGCAAGATCGAGCCCGTGGTGCCGGTGGAGGACGAGTTCGACGACGAAGCCGGTGATGACGACGAGTACGACCATACGGATCACGACGGCGACGACGACGAGCACGACGACGACGGGCATGAGACCGAGGACGAGCACGGCGTGGCCGATGAGGCCGGCGATGAGCACGAAGCGACGGAACACGAGGACGAACCCGAACCGGCTCCCGAAGCGAGCAACCGGCGCGCCCGGCGGCGTGGACTGCGCAACCAGTCCGCCGACGGCGAGGACCAGGGTGGCGACGACGTCCCGCCGATCATCTGAGCGCCCATGAAGAGAAAGCGCTCGCTGTGGGTCAGCCTGCTGTCCGTGGTGGCCATCATCGTCATCGCCCTCAGCGCCACACTGGCCGCCGGGTGGTCACCGAAGCTCGGACTCGACCTCGACGGGGGACTGGCGGTGGTCTACCAGACCGCCCATCCGGTGAGTGCGGCTGAACTCACCACGATCACCACCATCCTCGGGGAGCGGGTCAACGCCGGCACCAGTGGGGCCACGGTCGAGAGCCAGGGCAAGGACCAGATCTCGGTGTCCATCCCCGGTGAGAAGAACTCCCAACAGGTACTGGCCGAACTGGGTCAGACCGCCCAGCTCTACTTCCGCGCCGCCGAGTGCTATGCGCCGGCCTTCCATGTGGCGAAGGGGGCGAAGGCCACGACGGGGACCCTGCCGACCTGCGCGGCGGCCACCCAGCTGACCAAGGCCAACCTGGAGGTCACCCCGGACTCGAGCAACGTGAACGGCTACACGAGCAACAACAACATCCAACCCGACTCGCAGTTCGAAACGTACAAGAGCACCCCGTCGGCGGACGACAACAAGGACGCCACCGTGCTCCTGCCCGGATCGGCGGGGACCGGATCGACCGTGCGTTACGTGCTGGCCCCGGCGGGGATGACCGGGGCCGCCGTCAAGTCGGCCAACGCCCAGCTGAACGGGGGCCAATGGGCGGTGAACCTCAATCTGACCAGCCAGGGGGCGTCCGAGTGGGACACGCTGGCCTCCGAGCAGTTCCATGCCATCATCGGCATCGATCTCGACGGCCAGGTCATCTCGGCGCCCATCACCCAGCCCACCCAGTCTTCGTTCACCTCGTTCGACGGTCAGGTGCAGATCTCGGGGGGCTTCACCGAGACCCAGGCCAAGCTCCTTGCCACGCAGCTCACCTTCGGGGCCCTGCCCGTCAAGCTGATCCCGGCCAACGTCCAGAGCGTCTCACCGACCCTCGGGAAGTCCTCGCTGCAGGCCGGGCTCATCTCCGGTCTGGCCGGGCTCTTGCTCGTCATGCTCTACATGATCTTCTACTACCGCCTGCTGGGCCTGGTCGTGCTGGCCGGGCTGGCACTTACCGGCGCCGCCCTGTGGGCGATCATCGCCATCATGGGCCAGACCCTCGGCACCACCATCGACCTCGCCGGCATCATCGGCATCATCGTGTCCGTCGGCATCACCGTCGACTCCTACATCGTCTACTTCGAGCGATTAAAGGATGAGACCCGGTCGGGCCGAACGGTCCGGAGCAGTGTGGACAAGAGCTTCGCGTCCGCCTTTAGGACCGTGGTGGCGGCCGACGCCGTGTCCCTGCTCGGTGCGGTCATCCTCTACGAGATCGCCATCGGCCCAGTCAAGGGCTTCGCCCTCTTCCTCGGTATCTCCACCATCTTGGACCTCATCCTCACGTACTTCTTCACCCGGCCCTTCGTCATCCTCATCGGCCAGAGCCGGGGCGGCAATGAGGCCAGCGCCATGAGCATGTCCAGCGGACTGGGCGTCACCGCCGGGGCGACGTCGTGAGCCCGAAGTCGAACGACGACGGCCTGGCCGGGGACGAGCCGGGCGCTGACGAGGAGGAGGCTGCCACCGAGCTGGAGGAGGCCTTCGACGAGGAGCTGGCCTTCGCCGCCGAGGAGCTGGACGCCGAGGAGGCAGGGGAGAAGCGCCACAACGTCTTCGTCCGGCTCTACCGCGGGGAAACCTCCTTCGACTTCATCGGCAACCGGCGCTGGTGGTTCGGCGTGTCGGCCCTGATCATCCTCATCGGGATCATCTCGCTGTCCACCCGGGGGCTCAACGAGAGCATCGACTTCAAGGGGGGCCAGTCCTGGCTGGTCGCCTCGCCGAGCCTCACCGTGGCCGAGGCCACCACGGCGGTGGAGGCGGCAGGCGTCACCCAACCCACCGTCGTGCAGCTGACCAACGAGGTCAAGCACACCAAAGAGATCCAGGTCACCGCCGACCTCAACGCCAAGTCGCTCGAACAGCAGACGGCCATTCAGAACAAGGTGACCGACGCACTGGCCCAAGCCGCCCACATCTCGACCCAGGACGTCAGCTTCAACAGTGTGGGGGCGTCGTGGGGGTCCCAGGTCACCTCGAAGGCCATCGAGGCCCTCATCGTCTTCTTCATCGCCGTCACGCTGTACATCTCGTTCCGCTTCGAATTCAAGATGGCGGTGGCGGCCATCGTGGCCGTGGTTCACGACATCTTGATCACCGTCGGCATCTACTCGATTGCCGGCTTCCAGGTGACGCCGGACACGGTGATCGCCGTGCTCACTGTGCTCGGGTACTCCCTGTACGACACCGTGGTGGTCTTCGACCGAATACGCGACAACGCCAAGGGCCTCGGCGCCTCGGGGCGGATCACGTACTCCGAGATGGTCAACCTCTCCATGAACCAGACGCTGGCTCGCTCCATCAACACCTCGCTGGTGGCCATCATCCCCGTCCTTTCGGTCCTGGTGGTCGGGTCGTTCATTCTCGGTGCCACCTCCCTCCAGGACTTCGGACTGGCCCTGGTCATCGGTCTCACCAGCGGTGCCTACTCCTCGATCTTCATCGCCTCACCGCTCCTCGCCTTCATGAAGGAGCGCGAGCCCCGCTACATCACCATCCGCCAGCGGCTGGAGACCCGGGGGGACCGGGTCGGCGCCCTGACCCCGGCCATGGCCGCGGCCATGGCCGGTGCTTCGGGGGGAGGCCGGCGGTCGGGCAAGCGGGCCGTCCAGTCGACCGGGGTTATCCGACCCGGAGCGGCTTCGGCCGCCCGACGGTCCGGGAGCTCGGCCAAGCGGTCAGCGCCGTCCGGAGGAGCGCCGGCCGGCACGTCGACGGCTACCGAGTCGGTGGTCGCCAACGGGTCGAGCGGTGGCGGTGGGTCCAGTGGAGGCGGGTCGACCCAGGCGGGGTCGACGCAGGCGTCGGGGAACCGGCCCCCACCCCGGCCCCGGAAGGGCAAAGGCAAGGGCGGCAAGGGAAAACGCCGCTGACCTGACGGCCATGAGGAGCGCCGTTCCCAGTCGATGAGGTACCGATGGGGCCACGTCGACAGGTACCCTCTAGAGATGGCTCTGGCCACGCCCGTACCAGCCGAGGGGACCGCCACCGGCGAGAGTGCCCTCACCGACTCGACGCTGCCCGGCGGACGAGGCCGCCCTGCTGGTCCCGGTGATCCAGTCGTTCCTCCGCCGACATCCTGGCGATGACACCTCGCTGATCGTCCGGGCCGCCGAGACGGCCACGGTGGCCCATGCCGGCCAACTACGGCGCTCGGGGGAGCCCTACATCACCCATCCCATCGCCGTGGCGGGGATCGTCGCCGACCTGGGCCTCGACGCCATGACCGTGGCCGCCGCCCTCCTCCACGACGCCGTGGAGGACACCGGAGTGACCACCGAGGTCATCGATCGGGACTTCGGACCGGCCGTGGCCCTCATCGTGGACGGGGTCACCAAGCTCGATCGGCTCCAGTTCGACTCGAAAGAGGCCCAGCAGGCCGCCACGGTCCGCAAGATGTTGGTGGCCATGGCCAACGACTGGCGGGTGCTCATCATCAAGCTGGCCGACCGCCTCCACAACATGCGCACCCTGTCGGTGATGCCGGAGTGGAAGCAGCGACGGTCAGCCCAGGAGACCCTCGACATCTACGCGCCGCTGGCCCACCGCCTCGGGATCCAAGAGGTCCGATGGCAGCTGGAGGACCTGTCCTTTGCCACCCTCCATCCGAAGCGCTACGCCGAGATCGAGCAGATGGTGGCCAGCCGGGCCCCCTTGCGTGACGAGTTCCTGGCCCGGGTGCTGGTATCGGTGCGCGAGCGGCTGGCCGCGTCGGGATTGAACGCCGAGGTCACCGGACGGCCGAAGCACCTCTGGAGCATCTACGAGAAGATGGTCGTGCGGGGCAAGGAGTTCGACGATCTCTACGACCTGGTGGGCATCCGGGTCATCGTGGAGGCCGAGAAGGACTGCTGGGCGGCCCTCGGCTCCATCCACGCCATCTGGCCCCCGGTCCAGGGCCGGTTCAAGGACTACATCAACTCGCCCAAGTTCAACCTCTACCAGTCCCTCCACACCACGGTGATCGGGCTGGACGGGAAGCCCATCGAAGTCCAGGTGCGGACCCACGAGATGCACCGTCGGGCCGAGTACGGGATCGCCGCCCACTGGGGGTACAAGGAGAACCCGGGCCGCCCCGAGCGTCCGGCCACCTCCCCCAAGGGAGGCAAGGACTCGACGACGGGCACCACGAAGACCCGAGGGGACAAAGCGGCGTCCAAGCGAGGCCCCTCCACCGGGCCCACTGACGGCACCAAGGCCGACGGCAAGCGGGAGTCGGCCAAGAAGGCCTCGTCGATGACACCGGCCCAACGCGCCGAGTTGGCCGAGCGCGACCGCCGGGCCGAGCGGTTGGCCCTGGCCAAGGAGACCTCCTCTACGACGGCCGAGATCGAGTGGATGCAGCGGATCGTCGACTTCCAGAACGAGACCACCGACCCCATCGAGTTCCTCGAGGCCCTGAAGCTCGACCTCGAAGAGGACGAGGTCTACGTCTTCACCCCCAAGGGCAAGGTCATCGCCCTCACCGCCAATGCCACCCCGGTCGACTTCGCCTACTCCATCCACACCGAAGTGGGCCATCGCTGTATCGGGGCCAAGGTCAACGGGCGCCTGGTCCCGCTGGACACCCGGCTCAACTCGGCAGACACCGTGGAGATCTTCACGTCCAAGGCTCCCACTGCCGGTCCGTCCCGGGACTGGCTGGGCATGGTGGCCTCGTCCCGGGCCCGGACCAAGATCCGCCAGTGGTTCTCCCGGGAGCGGCGCGAGGACGCTATCGAGTTCGGGCGGGACGAGCTGATCAAAGAGCTCCGCCGCGAGGGTCTGCCCGTCCAGAAGCTGGCCTCGGAGAAGGCCTTGGGTGATGTCGCCGCGGCCATGAACTACGCCGACGTCGACGCACTGCACGCGGCCATCGGCGATAACCGGGTCTCGGCCCGGGCCGTGGCCCAACGGATCCTCCGGGACCTGCGGGGCGGGGTCTACGAGGAGCAGCTCCCGGTTACCGCCCGCCAGCAGCCCACCGCCCCCCGCCCGGGGCGGGGTTCGGCCGTCGGGGTGTACGTGGAGGGCCTCGACGACCTGATGGTACGGCTGTCACGATGCTGCACACCGGTGCCCGGCGATGAGATCGTGGGCTTCGTGACCCGGGGCCGCGGGGTCTCGGTGCACCGGGCCGACTGCGCCAACGCCGCCTCGCTGGCCAGCCGGTCGCGGGAACGGCTCATCGAAGTCGAGTGGGACCACCGCTCCTCGGGAGTGTTCGTGGCCACCATCGAAGTGGTGGCCATCGATCGCTCCCGCCTGCTGACCGACGTGACCAAAGTCGTCTCCGAGCACCACCTGAACATCGTGAGCGCCAACACGCAGACCGATTCGGACCGGATCAGCCGGATGCGCTTCGACGTAGAGCTGGCCGATCCCGGCCACCTGGAGTCGGTGCTGAATCTCATACGCCATCTCGACGCGGTCTACGACGTCTACCGCATCCTTCCCGGCAAGAAGGACTGAGACGCCGTGAGTGACGACCCGCTGACGGCGCGCGCCCCGAGCGGCACCCACGACGTCCTGTTCCCCGAGTCCACCCGGTGGGAGGCCTTGCTCGCCGCCTTCGCCGCCCACGTGGAGTCGGCCGGCTACGGGCTCGCCCACACGCCGATCTTCGAAGACGTGCGGGTCTTCCGCCGCGGCACGGGCGAAGGCAGTGATGTGGTGGGCAAGGAGATGTATGAGTTCGAGGACCGGGGCGGACGATCCCTCGCCCTGCGACCCGAGGGAACCGCTCCGATCGTCCGGGCCTACGTCCAGCACCGCCCTCCGCTTCCCTGGAAGGCCTGGTACGCCACGCCGGCCTTCCGCTACGAGCGACCCCAGGCCGGGCGGTACCGCCAACACCACCAGCTCGGGGTGGAGGTCATCGGCACGGGCGACGCCGACCTCGACGTGGAGGTGGTCTCCCTGGCCGATGGCTTCTACCGTGCCCTCGGTCTTTCCTCGTTCACCCTCCGGATCAACTCCATGGGGGACGACGTCTGCCGTCCGGACTACCTCGACCTCTTGCGCGGCTACCTGGCCGAGCGACGGGACGAACTGTGCCCCGAGCACCGCGACCGCCTGGACGCCAATCCACTCCGGGTCCTCGACTGCAAACGACCGGCCTGCCTGCAGGCGACCTCGGGCGCACCGGCGTTGGCCGACCACCTCTGCGATCCCTGTCGGGCCCACTTCGAGCGGGTCACGACCGGGCTCGTGGCCCTGTCGGTGCCCTTCGAGCTCGACCACCGGCTCGTTCGGGGGTTCGACTACTACACCCGGACCACCTTCGAGTTCTCCTCGGGCGCACTCGAGTCGGCCCAGAACGGCATCGGTGGCGGGGGCCGCTACGACGGCATGGTGGAAATGCTCGGAGGACCACCGACTCCGGGTATCGGCTTCGGCCTGGGCATCGAGCGCATTCTGTTGGCCTGTGACGCCGAGGGGGTTTTCGGTGTGGACCCGACCCCGCTCGATGCCTTCGTGGTGGACGTGAGCGGCGGGGACGCGGCCCGTGACCTCACCGCCGAACTGCGGGCTGCGGGTCTGAGGGCCGACCGGGCCTTCGACGGCCGCTCCCTCAAGTCCCAGATGAAGGCGGCCGACCGGTCGGGTGCCCGGATGGCCTTGATCGTGGGACCCGACGAGGTGGCGTCGGGCACCGTGACTCTCCGACCGCTCCGCGGCGACGGGGAGCAACGCACCGTGTCCCGCGTTGAGGTGGTGGAGGCCGTGCGCCACGCGCTTGGCCAGGCCGGGCCGCTGGGAGCCGGTGATGGCACGGCCGGGGGAGGTACGGGTCGATGACCGCCCCGACTGCCCCTACTGTGTCCAGGGTCCCGTAATCGGGCCCCGCCCCCGAAAGGATCTTCTGTGACCGTCCCCGTGCCCACCCAAGCGACCTCCATGCGGACCCGTCTGTGCGGTTCGCTCGGAGTCGACGACGTGGGGACCACGGTGACGGTGTGCGGATGGGTGGCCAAGCGACGTGAACACGGCGAGCACCTGGCCTTCATCGACCTCCGGGACCACACCGGCATCGTCCAGTGTGTGATCCCGGGAACCGTCGACGTGCGCAGCGAGTACGTGCTGGCCGTCGAGGGAACGGTGCGGCCCCGTCCGGAGGGCACGGTCAACCCCGAGCTCCCGACCGGCCACGTAGAGCTCGGCGAGTGCACGGTGACCGTGCTCAACCGGGCCGAGCCGCCGCCCTTCGCCGTCGACGACCGGGTCGAGGTGGACGAGGGGATCCGACTGAAGCACCGCTTCGTGGATCTACGCCGCCCCCGCATGCAGTCCAACCTCCGGGTGCGGGCCGCCATCAACCGTGCCCTGCGGGCGGCCATGGACCGCCAGGGCTTTGTCGAAGTGGAGACCCCGCTGCTCTGGGCCCCGACTCCCGAAGGGGCCCGCGAGTTCGCCGTGCCCAGTCGCCTGACCCCGGGCAGCTGCTACGTCCTGCCCCAGAGTCCCCAGTTGGCCAAGCAACTGCTGATGGTGGCCGGCGTCGACCGCTACTACCAGATCGCCCGCTGTCTGCGCGACGAGGACCTGCGTGCCGACCGGCAGTTCGAGTTCTCCCAACTCGATGTGGAGGCGTCGTTCGTCTCCCAAGCCGACGTCCTCGCCTTCGTCTCCGAGGCGGTCCTCGATGCCGCCGAAGCCGTGACGGGCGAGCGGCCCTCCTCCATCCCCACCATGACCTGGGCCGAGGCCATCGACCGCTACGGCACGGACAAGCCCGACCTGCGGTTCGGCATGGAACTGGTCGACCTCTCCCCGGTGTTCGACGGCACCGAGGTCAAGGCGTTCGGGGCGCCGTGCGTGAAGGCCTTGGTACTGGAGGGCGGCGCCACGCTGACCCGATCCAAGCTGGACAACCTGACCGACCGGGCCCGTTCCCTCGGCGCCAAGGGCCTGGCCTGGTTCCGGGTCACGACCGGCGAGGGGGATGCCGGAGGGCTAGCGCTCGACTCGCCCCTCGACCGCTTCCTCGCCGACGACGAGCGACAGGGGCTCCTGGCCGCCACCGGTGCCGCTGCGGGTGACCTGGTGCTCGTGGTGGCCGACGAGTACCGACTGGCCAGCACGGTCCTCGGGCATCTGCGGGTCGAGCTCGGAGGGCGCCCGGTGAGCGAGGGTCCCTACCGCTATCTGTGGGTGGTGGACTTCCCCATGTTCGACGGCACCGACGACGCCGGCCATCCGGTCTCGGCCCACCATCCCTTCACCATGCCGCACGCCGAGGACATCGACCGCCTGGAGAGCGACCCCGCGTCGGTGCGCTCCCAGGCCTACGACCTCGTCCTCAACGGGTGGGAGCTCGGTTCGGGCAGCGTCCGGATCCACCGGGCCGACATCCAGAGCCGGGTCTTCTCGGTCCTCGGCATCAGCGACGAGGACGCCGAGGCTCGCTTCGGCTTCCTGCTCGGTGCCTTCCGCTACGGGGCACCACCCCACGCCGGCTTCGCGGTGGGCATCGACCGCCTGGCGGCCATCTTCGCCGGCGAGGACTCGATCCGCGAGGTCATCGCCTTCCCGAAGACCCAGTCCGGATCGGACCCCATGACCGGTGCCCCGAAGCCGCTGGCCGACGGTGTTCTGGCCGACCTCGGGCTGCGTGCCCTCCCGCCCCGGGAGTGAGCCGTCGCCATGGCCGGTGACGATCTCTTCTCCGGCGCCGCGGAGGAGCGCTTGGCGGCCCGGGCCCCCCTGGCCGCCCGGCTCCGGCCCACCTCGCTCGACGAGATCATCGGCCAACAGCACCTGGTCGGTCCGGGTGCCCCCCTGCGAGCGCTCATCGAGGCCGACCGACTGACCTCGGCCATCCTGTGGGGGCCACCCGGGACGGGCAAGACCACCCTGGCTTCGGTGGTGGCCACGGCCACGGCCAAGCGCTTCGTCCCCTTGTCGGCAGTCAGCGCGGGGGTCAAAGATGTCCGTGAGGTGGTGGAAGGGGCACGCCGGCTCCTCGGGGAGCAGGGCCGGGGGACCATCCTGTTCCTGGACGAGGTCCACCGCTTCAATCGCTCCCAACAAGATGCCCTCCTCCCCTCGGTGGAAGAGGGGTTGGTGGTGCTCATCGGGGCCACTACCGAGAACCCGTTCTTCGAGGTGAACGCGCCCCTGCTGTCCCGCTCCACCCTCTGGAGGCTGGAGCCCCTCTCCCTCGAGGAGCTCGAAGAAGTGGTGGCCCGCGGCCTGGCCGCTGAGGGGGCGACCGCAGACGCCGAGGCGGTGGCGGCACTGGTGGGCCTGGCCGACGGGGACGCCCGGGCCGTCCTCACCACCCTCGAGGTGGCCATGGCGCTGGCCGGGCCCGATCCGGTGACCGTGGAGGATGTCGAACGGGCGCGGCACTCCCGCCTCCACCACTACGGCGAAGACGACCATTACGACCAGGTGAGCGCGTTCATCAAGTCCGTGCGGGGTTCGGACCCCGACGCCGGACTCTACTGGCTGGCCCGCATGCTGGAGGCGGGAGAAGACGCCCGGTTCATCGCCCGTCGGCTGGTCATCCTGGCCAGCGAGGACATCGGTGAGGCCGACCCCTTGGCCCTTGTGGTGGCTGACGCCGCGGCCCGGGCCGTCGAGTTCGTCGGGCTGCCCGAGGCCCAGCTCAACCTGGCCCAGGCCGTCGTGCATCTGGCCTGCGCCCCGAAGTCGAACCGGGTCACCGTGGCCCTCGGGCTGGCCCAACGGGATGTACGGGAGGGGCCGAGGGGGACCGTGCCCGCCCATCTCCGAGACGCCCACTACCGGAGTGCGGGATCCATCGGCCACGGCGAAGGGTACGTGTACCCCCACGACCGGCCGGGTGCCTGGACCGATCAGCAGTACCGGCCCGACGAACTGGCCGACCGCCGGTACTACGAGCCGAGCGACCGTGGCCACGAGGCCGTCGTGGCCGAGCGGTTGGCCCGCTGGCGCGGCGAGGGGGACGAGGCGGAGAGCCCGGGACCACCGGTGGGTCCGGGGAGCGCCCCGGAGTCGGACGGCGATGGGGTACCCCCCGGCGCGGCAAGCCCGCCGGAATAGGACAGACTGTCGGCCATGACGCGGCAGGGACGGCGGGGAGTGGTGGCAACGGTGTTGTGCTGCCTAGGGGTGGCGGCGGTGTCGGCCACCGGTCTCAACGCTCCGGCCGGGGCGGCGACGGCAGGAGGAACGGGCCCCGCGGTGCGTCTGGCCGGTCCCACGCCGACCCTCCCGGCCGGCTCGGCCGTGGTCGGTCCGGCCGATGCCTCGGCCCCGGTCACCGTCGATGTGGCCCTGCATCCGCGGGACCAGTCCGCCCTCGATGCCTTCGTGACCGCCGTGTCGACGCCGGGATCGCCGCAGTACCACCACTATCTGGCCGCCGGTCAGTTCGCCTCCACCTTCGGGCCCACCCCTGAGACCATCGCTGCCACCCGGGCCTGGTTGACCTCGGCGGGTCTCGAGCCGGGCACGACGTCGCCCGACGGACTCCTCGTTCCTGTCACCGGATCGACGGTCCAGCTGGAACAGGCCCTCGACGTGTCCCTGGTTGCCACCCGCCTCCCCGACGGGCGTGTGGCCCGGTTCAACTCGCAGCAGCCCGCTGTTCCCGCCGCGCTGGCCCCGTCGGTCGCCGGGGTGATCGGCCTCTCCACGGTGGCCACACCCCAACCCCAGCTGGTCACCACCCCCGAGGGCGCATCGTCGGCCGAAGGTGGCGACACACCGTCCGACGTCCCCCACGCCGTGCCGGCGGTGGGCCCGGGAACCTGCCAGGCCGCCGCCAACACCGGTGGCTACACGGCCACGCAGCTGGCTTCCGCCTACGGGTTGAACTCGCTCTACGGCCAGGGACTGGACGGTACGGGGGTGTCCATCGGTGTCTACGAGCTCGAGCCCTACACGCCGGCCGACATCACCGCCTACAAGGCCTGTTACGGGATCGGTACGTCCGTCACCAACACGCTGGTCGACGGGGGAGCGGGGACTTCGATCCAAGAGGGCGAGGCGGCCCTCGACATCGAGGACGTGATCGGCCTGGCCCCGGGGGCGACGGTCAAGGTGTACACCGGTCCCCAGACGGGCAACGGACCCGTCGACACCTACGACCACATGGTCAACGACCTCTCCTTGAAGGTCATCACCACCAGCTGGGGGCTGTGCGAGCCCCAGATGGCCATGCAGGGGAACCAACAGGCCGTCGAGTCCTCGATCTTCGCCGAGGCGGCGGCCCAAGGTCAGACCGTGGTGGCGGCCTCGGGCGATTCGGGCTCCACGGACTGTTACCCGACCCAGCCGTCCTCGACGGTGACCGTCGATGATCCGGCCGACCAACCCGACGTGACCGGGGTGGGGGGGACCTCGCTCACGTCGGCGGGGGCACCTCCCGCCGAGTCGGTGTGGAACGACTTCTACGGCTCGAGCGGTGGCGGTGTCTCGTCGGACTTCGACCAGCCGTCGTGGCAGTCGGGGCCGGGCGTCGACGCCTCGGCCGCCCTGGCCCAGTGCTCGTCACTCGGCCGGTCCAGCTGTCGTGAGGTCCCCGACGTCGCTGCGTCGGCCGATCCCGCCCACGGCTACGCCATCTACTGGTCGTACCACGGAGGCACCTGGGGCGTCGTCGGCGGCACCAGTGGCGCCTCGCCCCTATGGGGGGCCCTGATGGCCGTCATCGACCAGCACCTGTCCGCCCCGGCCGGGCTGGTCAACCCCGTGCTCTACGACGCCGGGTCCTGTGCCGGCACCCCGTTCAACGACGTGACCACGGGGAACAACGCCCTCCTCTCGTCCAGCGCGGGAAAGTTCGCGGCCACGGCCAACTACGACGTGGCCACCGGGTGGGGCTCCCCGGCCGGATCGCGGCTGCTCTCGGTGCTGACCTCCCCTCCGGTGTGCCCCGTGGTCACGGGAGTCCAGCCGACCAAGGGTCCGGTGGCCGGGGGCAACTCGGTCACAGTGACCGGTTACAACTTCTCCGGGGCGACCTCGGTCCACTTCGGCGGGACAGGAGCGTCGTTCTCCGTGACGTCGGGCACCACCCTCGTGGCCCGGGCACCGACCGGGCCGTCCACGGGAACCACGGTCGACATCTCGGTGGCCAACTCGGAGGGATCGAGCCCACTGGTGGCCACCGACCACTACACCTTCGCTCCGCCGGGCTACTGGCTGGTGGCCAGCGACGGCGGGATCTTCACGTTCGGCCATGCCGGCTTCCAGGGGTCGACGGGTGGGATCACCCTCAACAAGCCCGTGGTGGGCATGGCAGCCAGCGCCGACGACGGTGGCTACTGGCTGGTGGCCAGCGACGGCGGCATCTTTGCCTTCGGTGACGCCGGCTTCTTCGGATCGACCGGTGGCATGCACCTCAACCAGCCCATCGTGGGCATGGCGGCCACACCCACGGGCCGCGGCTACTGGCTGGTGGCCTCCGACGGCGGCATCTTTGCCTTCGGTGACGCCGGCTTCTTCGGATCGACCGGTGGCATGCACCTCAACCAGCCCATCGTGGGCATGGCGGCCACGCCCACGGGCCATGGCTACTGGCTGGTGGCCCGGGACGGTGGGATCTTCTCGTTCGGCGATGCCGCGTTCCACGGCTCGACCGGCGGCACCCACCTCAACCAGCCCATCGTGGGCATGGCCGCAGACACGAGCGGGGGCGGCTACTGGCTGGTGGCCAGCGACGGGGGCATCTTCACCTTCGGCGACGCCGTCTTCCGGGGAGGAACCGGCGGCATCCACCTGAACCAGCCCATCGTGGGTATGGCCGCCGACATCAGCGGGGGCGGCTACTGGCTGGTGGCCCGGGACGGCGGCATCTTCTCCTTCGGGGATGCGCCGTTCGCCGGTTCGACGGGCGGCACCCATCTCAACCGGCCCATTGTGGGCATGGCCTCGACCTAGTCGGCCAGGCCGGGGGGTCCGGGCCGCCCGCCCCGAGGACGAGGGAGCGAACCCGGTTCGTCCCGACCCGGGGGCCCACCGGTCAGGGCACGTCAAGGATCTACACTGACCGGATCATGTCCGCTGGCCAGATCGCCGTACTCGTCGCTTCCATCCTGTGCTTCGTGGCGGTCGCCGGCCTCCTCGTCGCCCTCCGGTCTCTCCAGCTCCAGGTGCGCACACTGCGCCGGGTGGCCGAGGACCTGCGACGCCAGACCGTTCCCCTGGTGGCCGATGCCCAACGGGTGGTGGACCAGGCCGCCACCGAGATGGAACGGGTCGGTGCGGTCCTCGACTCGACCGAGTCCGTGCACGCCACCGTCGATTCGGCCTCGAAACTGGCCTACCGGGCCTTCGCCAATCCGGTGGTGAAGGTGCTCGCCGTTCGGGCCGGCGCGGCAACGGGCATCCGCCGCCTGGCCTCGGGCAGCGAGGCGAAGGACCGCAACGGATCGGTGTCATCCCCATCGCGCCACGGGAGGGCCTGAGCCATGCCCAAGCGCACATTCTGGCTGGTGACCGGAGCTGCCCTCGGGGCGGGTTCCTCGCTCTGGGCCGAGCGCCGGGTGCGCCGCACCGTCCAACAGGCCGCCGCCCGCCTCCAGCCCGACGCGTTGGTGGTGGAGGTCGGGCGCTCGGCGCGCCAAGTCGCCGGGGGCGCCGGCGATCGGCTCCGGGACGCGTTGAGCTCCGGCCGCGACGAGATGCTGCGGCGGGAAGAAGAGCTGTGGTCCGACCTGGCCGCCCAGGGAATGACCGGCGACCTCGTCGTGGGGGCAACGACTCCCTCCCTCCCGCCCGCGCTGGTCGTCCAGACGCCGCTGTCGTCGGTTGACGCTCCCTCCCGCCGCCGGCCGTCGGGACGCAGGCGCATGCGTCTGACGGCGAAGTCCACCTCCGACCTGACCAGGTAGGATTTGAGGTCGTGACCTCTGGCACGGCGCCTGACGCCGATCATCTGCGCGGCGCTTTCACCCGGTTCTTCACCGAGCACGGCCATGCGCCGGTGCCCTCGGCCAGTCTGATTCCCCACGATCCCTCGGTCCTGTTCACCATCGCCGGCATGGTGCCCTTCAAACCGTTCTTCACCGGGGATGAGATCCCGCCCTGGCGTCGGGCGACGTCGGTCCAGAAGTGCTTCCGGACAGTGGATA
Organism: uncultured Acidimicrobiaceae bacterium; assembly: GCA_963845485.1. Taxonomy (GTDB): domain Bacteria; phylum Actinomycetota; class Acidimicrobiia; order Acidimicrobiales; family RAAP-2; genus Bog-756. The sequence goes on from CAWJSI010000015.1 coordinate 286,663, forward strand.
TCGAGGTGGTCGGCACCACCGAGCGCCACTGCACGTTCTTCGAGATGCTCGGCAACTTCAGCTTCGGGGACTACTTCAAGGCCGAAGCCATCCCCTTCGCCTGGGAGCTGGTCACCGAGGTCTTGGGCATCGACGGGGAGCGCGTCTGGGTAACGGTCTTCGAGACCGACGACGAAGCCGAGCAGATCTGGCGCGACGTCGTCGGGGTCCCGTCCGAGCGGATCCAACGTCTCGGCGATGACAACTTCTGGAAGATGGGTGATACCGGCCCGTGTGGTCCGAGCTCGGAGCTGTTCTTCGACAAGGGACCTGGCTACGGGGACGAGGGGGGACCGGCCTTCGGCGGCCCCGAGCGGTTCGTGGAGATCTGGAACCTCGTCTTCATGCAGTACAACCGGAACCCCGACGGGTCGATGGACGATCTGCCCCGGCCGAGCATCGACACCGGTGCCGGCTTGGAGCGCATTCTCCCGGTGATCCAGGGCACGGACTCCATCTTCGCCACCGACCTGTTCCTGCCCATGATCGAGACGGCCCAGTCGATCACCGGGCACACCTACGGCGCGGATGCCGCCGCCGATGTGGGCCTACGCATCCTCGCAGACCACGGACGGGCCATGTCCATGTTGGTGGCCGACGGGGTGCTTCCGGCCAACGAGGGCCGGGGCTACGTCCTGCGGCGGATCATCCGCCGTGCCGTGCGCCGCGCCCGCCAGCTGGGCTTCGACGGAGCGGTGACGCCGCGCCTGGTCGACTCGGCCGTCGGGATCCTGGGGTCGGCCTATCCGGCCCTGGCCGAGCAGCACCACCTCGTGCTCGACGTCATCGGTCGGGAGGAGGAGGGATTCCTGCGCACGCTGGCCACGGGCTCCACCATCCTCGAAGAGGAGCTCGCCTCGGGGTCCCGCGCCGTCTCAGGGGACCTGGCCTTCCGGCTCCATGACACCTACGGATTCCCGGTGGAGCTGACCGTCGAGATCGCCGAGGAGGCTGGGGTCAGCGTCGACCTCGAGGCTTTCGAGGCGGCCATGGACGTCCAGCGCACCCAGGCCCGGGCCGCGGCTCGGGCCACCAAGACGCCCGCCGGCGAGCAGGCCTACCGCTCGGTCCTCGACACCGAGGGCCAGACGGTGTTCGTCGGGCAGCGTCCCGACGGCTACTCGGCTCCGGCCCGGGTGGTGGCGGTACTGGCCGACCTCGACCCGGACCACGAGGGCAGAGCCGAGATCTTCCTCGACCGGACCCCGTTCTACGCCGAGGGAGGTGGCCAGGACGGCGATACGGGCACCATCGTGACCGAGACCGGCACCGCCACGATCTACGACACGGTGTCGGCCCTACCCGGGTTGACCTCCCACCGGGCCCACGTCACCGGCGAGATCTTCGCCGGACAGGAGGCCCTGGCCACCATCGACGGTGTGCGGCGCGACTCGCTCCGCCGCAACCACACCGGGACCCACCTGCTCCATGCCGCCCTCCGCAACGTCCTCGGCGACCACGTCCGCCAGCAGGGCTCACGGGTGGCCCCCGACTACCTGCGCTTCGACTTCAGCCACCACGGGAACATCGGTCCCGAGGAGCTCGGTGCGGTGGCGTCGATGGCCAACAGCGACGTCCTGACCGACGCCGACGTCATCGTGGAGGAGACCACCAAGGCCCAGGCCGAGGCCATGGGGGCCCTCGCCTTCTTCGGGGACAAGTACGGCGAGCGGGTCCGAGTGGTGCGGGCCGGGCCCCACTCCATCGAACTGTGCGGGGGGACCCACGTGGGTGCCCTGGGCATGATCGGACCCATCACCATCACCTCGGAGTCGTCCATCGGCTCCAACACCAGGCGGCTGTTCGCTGTCACCGGTGCCAGTGCGCTCGACCGGATCATGGCCCGAGAGGGCCTCCTGACCGAGGCCGCCACCTTGCTCCGCACCGAACCCGAGCACGTGCCCGAGGCCATCGATCGTCTGCTGGAACGACAGCGGACCGTCGAACGATCACTCGAGCAGTCCCGCAGCCGAGAACTGGCCGCCGAGGCCTCGTCCCTGGCCGCCGGGGCGGTGGCCGGCGTCGTGGTGGCCCGGCGGGACGGACTCGATGCCGATGCCCTAAGGGACCTGGCCCAGACCGCCCGAACCACCGCCGACCTGCGGGCTGTGGTCCTCGGGGGCAGCCCCGACGGGGAGAAGGCCTCCCTCGTCGTATCGGCCGACCGGTCCGGGTCCGACGCCGTCCACGCCGGTGAGCTGGTCAAACAGTTGGCTTCCCTCCTCGGGGGTGGCGGCGGGGGCTCGCCGGAGATGGCTGTGGCCGGCGGCCGGGATCCGAGCGGCCTCGACCGGGCCCTCGATGAGGCGCGGCGGGTCCTTCGTGGTGACTGACCGGTCATGAGCCCTGACGAGCCGACCCGTCGGGGTCGGGCCGTCGGCATCGATCTGGGCTCACGTCGGATCGGGGTCGCCGTGTCCGACTCCGCCGGCACCATGGCCCTGCCCCGGACCACCGTGGTGCGCTCCGGCGATGCCACCCGTGATCGACGGACCCTGGTCGACCTCGTCCTCGAAGAGGAGGCCGTGGTGGTGGTGGTCGGCCTTCCGCTCTCCCTCGACGGCTCCCGGGGCCGGGCCGCCACCGAGGCGGTGGCCGAGTCCGAGGCCCTGGCCACCCTGTTGGAGCCTCACGGCGTGGCCGTGGAGCTGTTCGACGAACGCCTCACCACCGTCACCGCCCACCAGTCCCTGAGCGCAGGTGGGGCCGACAGCCGCAAGCGGCGGGGGATCGTCGACCAGGCGGCGGCGGCCGTACTGCTGTCGGCGTGGCTCGACTCGGTTCCGGGGCGCCAGTGACCACCACGGGGCCGACCGGCCCGACGGGTCCCGAGGAGGGGGAGGGGTCCTTCGATGCGTCACCGCGGCCGACACGGGTGAACGCCCCCGGTCACCGCCGCCCCCGACCGCGTCATCGGCTGCGCCTGGTCGTGGTGGTCGTGGTGGGGGTGGCCGTGGTGTCGTCCTGCTCGGAGGGTTCCTCTGGATCCAGCACGAAGCCAGCCCCGGTGGCCCGCCGGGGACCCAGGTCATCGCCACCGTCCACTCCGGCAGCGGGACGAGCCAGCTGGCGTCGACCCTCCAGTCCGACGGCGTCATCGGCAGTTCGCTCGCCTACCGCATCTGGAGCCAGTTCCACTCCTCGCCATCCGTCCTGCCCGGCTCCTACGCGTTCCACAAGAACAGCAGCTTCGCTACGGTCAACCGCATCATCGGGGCCGGGCCCAACGTGTATCCGATCGAGATTCCCCCCGGCTTCACCGTGGCCGAAGTGGCCACCCAGGTGGGCCAACTGCCCGGACATTCGGCGTCGGCATTCTCGGCCGTCGCCACCAGCGGGAAGGTGACCTCACCGTTCCAGCCGGCCGGATCGACCAACCTGGACGGACTGTTGGGCACCGGGCAGTACATCGTGGTGCCCGGGGAGACCGACACCCAGCTGCTGACCACCATGGTCGACCGGTTCAACCGGCTGGCCGACGAACTCGACCTCCGGGTGGGAGCGGCCAAGCTCGACCTCACCCCTTACCAGCTGATCACCGTGGCCTCCATCGTGGAGAAAGAGGGGGTGATCGGGAAGAACCTGGGCCCGGTGGCCCGGGTCATCCTCAACCGGTTGGCCAACGACATGCCCCTCCAGATGGACTCGACGGTCCTCTACTCCGAGGGCCGGGACGGGGGGCCGGTCACCTCGGCCGACCTGGCCATCCGTTCGCCGTACAACACCTACCTGAACAAGGGCCTCACCCCGACCCCGATCTGCTTCCCGTCGAAGGCCGCGCTCCAAGCGGCCCTCGATCCTCCTCCCGGGACGTGGCTGTTCTTCGTAGTGGTGCAAAAAGACGGCACCGAGGCCTTTGCCGACACCTTCGCCGAACAGCAGCAGAACGAAGCCCTGGCCAAACAGCGAGGCCTGGGATGACCGCCACCGATCCCGGCGCCCGGGATCCCTCGGGGCGTCAGCTCTCGGCCGCCACCACCGTCGTCGGGGTGATCGGCGATCCGGTGGACCACTCGCTCTCGCCCCTCTTGCACAACACGGCCTTTTCGCACCTGGGCCTCGACTGGGTGTCGGTGGGGTTCCGGGTGTCCTCGGGCAAGACGGCCACAGCCCTCGACGGGGCCCGGGCCCTCGGGGTGGTGGGCCTGTCGGTCACCATGCCCCACAAGGCCGAGGCGGCCCGGCTGGTCACAGACCGCTCGACCCTGGCCGCACGGCTCGGCGCGGTCAACTGCGTGGTCGACACCGATCGCGGCTGGCGGGGCGAGAACACCGACGGTGCCGGCTTCCTCGCCGCCCTCGGTCACCGGGACGGTTTTGAACCCCGGGGTCTCCGCTGTCTGGTGGTGGGGGCAGGTGGAGCGGCCCGGGCTGTGATCGCCGCGCTGGCCGACGCCGGTGCTGGCGAAGTGGTGGTGGTCAACCGCACCCCCGAGCGGGCGGCGGCCGCCCTCACCCTGGCCGGTCCGGTGGGTCGAGCCGGGGAGCCGTCAGACGCCCGATCCGCCGACCTCGTGGTCAACGCCACCCCGATGGGCATGGCCGGTGCTGATCCCGACGGGGGACAGGCCTGGCCGATCGACCCCACGCTGCTCAGCGCGGGCCAGCGGGTGGTCGACCTCGTCTACCACCCCTCGGAGACGCCGTGGATGGCTGCGGCTCGGGCCCGCGGGGCGATCGTGGACAACGGGCTCGGCATGCTGGTGCACCAGGCCGCCTTGCAGCTGGCCGCCTGGACCGGCCTCGAACCACCGGTCGAGGCCATGTGGGAGGTGATCCGTGACCGCTGAGGGTGGGCGCGAGAAGGGGGCCCGGGGAGGCGAGTAACCTTCCCCGATCAGAGTCCCTTGGTGAACTATGCCCCCGCAACCGTCGCCGCCCGGCCTCGGATCCGGACCCTGAGCGCCCGGTTCGACATGGTCCTGGTGGGCTGCACCTTCCTCCTCGGAGTGATCGGTGTGGTCACCGTCTACACGGCCACCAAGGGCAAGCTGGCCCTGGCCGGTGAGGATCCCCGGTATTTCCTGAAGCGCCAGGTCATCTTCTTGGTCATCGGGGGGGTGGTGTTGGTGGTGATGGCCCTGTTCGACTACCGACGGCTCGAACAGATCAGCACGGTGCTCTACATCGGGGTCGTGGTGGCCCTGATCGCCGTGCTCGCCACCCCGGCCCGTCTCGGCGCCCAGCGTTGGTTCCCCCTCGGCCCCATCCAGCTCCAACCGTCCGAGTTCGCCACGGTGGTGCTCATCATCGCCATCGCCACGTACTGTTCGCGCCGACCCGAAGGGCTCGAGTTCCGCGATCTGGTCCGGATGGTCCTCATGGCCGGACTGCCCATCTTGTTGGTCTTCAAACAGCCCGACCTCGGAACGGCCATCGTCATGTCGGTCATCCTGCTCGTCATGTTGGCCGTGGCCGGGATGCCCGGGCGTTACTTGCTCGCCCTCATCGCCGCGGCCGTGCTCTTGGTCCTGTTCGCCATCAACGTGGGCATCCTGCAGAAATACCAGATCGACCGCCTCACCAGCTTCATCTCACCCAACGGGGCCAGTCAGGCGGCCAGCTACAACGTGGCCCAGGCCAAGGAGGCCATCGCCCACGGCGGGGTGTTCGGACGCGGTCTCGGCCACGGGGCCCTGACCAATCTGGCCTATGTGCCCGAGCAGCAGACCGACTTCATCTTCTCGGCCGTGGGGGAGCAGGTGGGCTTCGTCGGGGCCAGCGTGCTGCTGGCCATCTACGGCGTGGTGGCCTGGCGGATCCTCCGGGCCGCCCAGTTGGCCCGCGACAACCTGGGTCGTTTGCTGTGCACCGGCATCTTCGCCCTACTCGTGTTCTCGGTGTTCGAGAACGTCGGGATGAACATGGGGATCATGCCGGTGACCGGGATCCCCCTCCCGTTCCTGTCGTACGGCGGCTCGGCCATGTTCGTCTTCATGGCCGCCATCGGGATCACCGCCAGTGTCAACTCCCGGAGCGCCCGGTGAGCGAACCCGCCCCGGGCCAGGTGGACGTGCCCCCACCTCCGGTGGACGGTGTGGACCCGGTGCTGCCCGCTCCCGACGCCGCTTCGACCGACATCACCGGCACCGTCGAACCTGAATCCGAGCTCGAACCCGAATCGGACACCGAACCCGAGGCCGGGCCGGCCGCCGCCGATGGGGTCGAACCCGCCGGCGAGATCGGATCGGACGACTCGACGGTGCCGGGGGTCGGGACCGCCCCGGCCATGGGGGACTACCGGATGGCCATCGTGGCCGCCGTCAATGTCGACCTGCCCAACCAGCATCCGACGGTCGTGCTGCGAGAGTCGGAGTCACCCCGGCGCCAGCTCTCGTTCTCCATCGGCTTCCAGGACGCCGTGGTGCTCACCCACGCCATGCGCAGGATTCCCACGCCGCGGCCTCTGACCCATGAGCTCATGAGCCAGGTGCTCCAGGGGTTCGACATCGACGTGGTGGCGGTGCGGCTCGTCGGTCGCCAGGGGGCCATCTACTTCGCCGAGCTGGATCTGCGGGGACGCACCGGCCGCTCGGTGCACTCGTGCCGTCCGTCCGACGCACTGACCGTCGCTCTCCTCCAGCCGGTGAGCGTGCCCATCCTCATCGACCGCCGCCTGTTCGAAATCGACGGCGACGTGGTCCCACCCGGCCCGGGTTCCGACGCCTGAGGGGCGTCTCCGGGCGCGCCACTACCCGCCGCTGAGCAGCCGTTCCCTGCGCTCTTCGGCCTTCTCCCACTGGGCCTGATCGGCGGCGTCGGCGGCGGCCCCACCCTCGTCGGAGATACGCATGAGCACGGCGATCAACACGTAATTGGCGATGAGTGCGGAGCCCCCGTAGGAGACGAAGGGCAGCGTGATCCCGGTCAGGGGCAGGATCCTGACCACCCCACCGATGATGAAGAACGCCTGGAATCCGAGGATCATGGTGAGCCCGACCGCGGTCAGCTTGGCGAATTCGGAGCGGGCGGCCTGGGCCACGCGCAAGCCCGCTCCGACCAGGAGCAGGAAGGCCACGACCACCATGGTCGACCCGAGGAGCCCCATCTCCTCGCCGATGATGGCGAAGATGAAGTCGGTCTGGGGGATGGGGATCTGGTAGGCGCCGAATCCGAGGCCGAGACCCGAGCCCCCGATGCCGCCACTGCCGAGGGCGTACCACGACTGCACGAGCTGGCGCCCCGAGGTATTGGCGTACTTGCCGGGATCGAGCCAGGTCTCGACACGGATATGGGTCTGGTTGAAGTACTTGTTGGCCAGGTAGGCGCCGATGGCGAACAGGACGATCCCGAGGAACAGGTAGCCGGTGCGCCCCGTGGTCACCCACAGCAGTCCGATGAACAGGGTGAACAACATGGCCGAGAACCCGATGTCGTGTTCGAGGCTCATGATGCCGATGGCGAACACCCAGGCCAACAGGATGGGCACCAAGGGCCGGGGATCGAGGAAGAGCCGGTTGCCGAACCGGGCCGTCGGGATGGTCAGCAGCTCCCGCTTATCGGCGAAGTAGGAGGCGAAGAAGATGCACAGGACGATCTTGCCCAGCTCGACCGGCTGGAATTCGAAGCTGCCGAGCTTGACCCACAGGCGGGCACCGTTGATGTCGGCTCCCACGTGGGGCACCAGGGGCAAGAGGAGCAGGGCCACCCCGGCCGCCAAGAGGAGGTAGCGGTAGCGGTCGAGGTCACGGGACCGCCGCACGATGACCAGGGTCAGGACGTAGGCGGCCACGCCACCGGCCGTCCAGGCCGCCTGGAGCGGGGCGTAGTTCTCACCCTTACCCAGGTCGATGCGGAAGATCATCACGTAGCCGATGCCGTTGAGCAGGAAGGCGATGGGGAGGATCACCGGGTGGGCACTGGGTACGAAGATACGGTTGGCGATGTGGGCCACCCCTCCGAGAATCAGCATGGCCACCATGAGGGGCACCACATCGGCGGGAACCTTCGAGGTGTTCCCGAGGATCATGAGCGTGTAGGCGGCGATGATGATGATCGAGGCCGCCACGAGCAGGCCCAGTTCGGTGCGCCGGCGAGCCTTGAAGGCCCGGTGAGGACGTTTGGTCGTGGAGGAACGCAACGTCATGACCGGCATCCGGGCGAGCCTATCGGCGTGGGCGCCCAAGTCGGTGGAGCCGGGGCCCCCGCGACCGCCGGGCCGGGCCCGTTGACGGCGGGGATTCGAGCGTGAGCGAGCGCGAGACCACGCTCGCCCACCCGTCCGCCCTCGACCCGGGAGGTGACCGCAGGCGTGGGGCCCCGGATCGTCGCCAGGGCGCCCGATGGCCGGACCCCGAGGTGGTCGTGGCGACCGAGCGCCGCCGCCCCACACCGCTCGGGGCGGCGGCCCTCATCGCCGCAGCCCGGAGCCCCCTTCCCACCCTGGCTGACCCCGGGCGGTTCATCAACCGGGAGCTCTCCTGGCTCGACTTCGCCGCCCGCCTGCTCGAATTGGTGGCCGACTCACGATTCCCCCTCCTCGAGCGGGTCCGGTATCTGGCCATCTTCGCCGAGGGGCTCGACGAGTTCTTCCAGGTGCGGGTGGCCGGGCTGGAGGATCAGGTGGCCGCCGGGATCCGGGTGGCGTCGCCCGACGGGATGCGCCCGGCCGAGCAGTTGGCTGCCATCACCGCCCGGGCCACCGAGCTGGTCCAGGCGCACAGCGACCTGTTCTTGCGCCAGGTGAGGCCGGCACTCACGTCGGCCGGGATCGTCCTCACCGACTGGCACACCCTCGATGCGGCAGATCGCGCCGCCCTGGGGGAGGTGTTCGACCGGGGTGTGTTCCCCATCCTCACGCCCTTGGCCATGGGGCAGGGACATCCGTTCCCGGCCATCGCCGACCTCTCGTTGAACCTGGTGGTACGGGTGGCCGACCCGGCTACCGGGGAGGAGCGGATCGCCCAGGTGAAGGTGCCACCGCTCCTTCCCCGTCTGCTGCCCCTGGCCGACGGCCGTCGCTTCGTGCCGGTGGAGCAGCTGGTGGCCGCCCACCTCGGGACCATCTTCCCGGGCATGAGCATCGAGGAGCACCAGGTGTTCCGGGTATCGCGCAACATCGATCTCTCGGTGGACGAGTACGAGACCGACGACCTGGTCGCCGCGGTGGAGCTCGAACTCCACCGACGCCGGTTCGGCCAGGCCGTGCGGCTCGAGGTGTCCTCGGGCATCTCGACTGACCTCCTCGACATGCTTGTCGCCGAGGTCGACGTATCCGAGGACAGCGTCTACCTGGTCGACGTGCCCCTGGACCTGAGCGGCCTCGTCTCGCTGACCGAACTGGACCGTCCGGATCTGTCGGCTGATCCCTGGACACCGGTGGTTCCGCCCTCGTTCAGTGGTGCGTCCGACCTGTTCGCCGTCCTGGCCGAGCGCGATGTGCTCGTCCACCATCCCTACGAGTCGTTCAGCGGCTCGGTCGAAGCCTTCGTGGCCGCTGCGGCCGAGGATCCGTCGGTGCTCGCCATCAAACAGACCCTCTACCGGACGGGCGAGGACAGCCCGGTGGTGGCATCACTGATCCGGGCCTCACGATCGGGCAAGCAGGTCACCGTGGTGGTCGAACTCCAGGCCCGGTTCGACGAGCGGATCAACATCGCCTGGGCCCGTGTGCTCGAAGAGGCCGGCGTACAGGTCATCTACGGGCTCGCCACCCTCAAGACCCACGCCAAGATCTGCCTGGTGGTACGCCGGGAGGGGTCCGAGGTGCGCCGGTACTGTCACATCGGTACGGGCAACTACAACGCCGAGACCGCCCGGGTCTACGAGGACCTCGGTCTGTTCACCTCGGATCCGGACGTGGGGGCAGACGTGGGTGAGCTGTTCAACCTCTTGTCGGGGTCGGGCGAGGCACCGGCATTCCGCCGTCTCCTGGTCTCTCCGCTGTCCACGCGGTCGGGGCTGCTGGCCGCCATCGACGAGGAGCGGCGGGCCGGGCCGGACGGCAGGATCGTCATCAAGACCAACGGCCTCACCGATCCGGCCATGATCGACGCCCTCTGCCGGGCGGCACAGGCCGGCGCCTCGGTGGACCTGATCGTCCGGGGACGGTGCTGTCTGCGGCCCGGCGTACCCGGGCTGTCCGAGGGCATCAGGGTCCGGTCCGTCGTGGGCCGGTATCTCGAGCACTCCCGGGTGTTCTGTTTCGGGGGAGCGGCCGGGCGGCCGGTCCGGGTGGCGGTGGGCTCGGCCGACTTGATGGAACGGAATCTCGACCGGCGCGTCGAGGTCGTGGTCCCCATCGGCGACCCCGCCCTACAGCGTCGGGTGGCCGGCCTCCTCGACTGGGCCCTCCTCGACCAGGCCACCAGCTGGGAGCTGGGATCGAATGGGCGCTGGCTGCGCACCGCACCCGAGGTTCCGACCCACAGCCTCGGACTCAGCCTCCAGGATCAGTTCCAAACACAGGCCCTGGCCGCACGCCGGACTCGCCTGGACGTCGGCCCCCGGACGCCCACGATCCGGGGGACGGCACCGACGTCGGTTCCCGAGGCCCGCTTCGACCCAGAGTGGACGACACCGAGGTCCGCACCGGGACCGGGATCCCGGGAGCAGGCGTCGAGGTCCGGGCGATGGTGGCGCCGCTGGGCGCAGCGTCAGCGTCGAGGATGACCGGTCCGGATCCCGTGGCCGGTGTTGCCAGCCCTGGGCCGTCGGAGTCGGCGGTGGCCGGGGACGCCCCACCCCGTCGGAAGGTGATGCGTTGGCGGAGGAATCCCTGCAGCTTCCGGTAGCTCGGTCGTCGTTCGAACTCGAGCGAGGCGTAGGCCAGGCCACCAAAGGGGATGGGGAGCCAGAAGTTGACGGCACGGTAGGCGAGCACGGCCGAGAGGGCCTGGGCTGCCGTCGGGCCGAAGCCGGTGATCATCGAGACCAGCACGAACTCGACCACACCGAGCCCGCCGGGGGTGACCGGGATGGCAGCCAGGATGTTGGCCAGCCCGTAGGCCATGAGCAGGTCGATCGGCGAGATGAAGTGACTGAAGGCGGCCACGAAGACCCAGAGTGAGGCGGCGTCGAGGAGCCAGTTGGCCGCGGCCCAGCCGATGGCCCGACGGGTGAGGGAACGGTCCTCCATGAGCGCTGCGAAGCGCTCGGCCAACCGCTCGACCAGGGCTGTCGTGCGATCGGCGTCGAGGAATCGGATCCGGCCGGCCACCCGGCGGACCACCCGGCTGGCCCGCTCCTGGCCCCGGGTGAGGAGGTAGAACAGGCCGCCGAAGGCGCCGAGCAGGATGACGCCGACCCCGGCGGCCACGATGACCAGGATGGAAGCCGACTGGGACTGCCCGCCGTGGTGGCTCGACGGTCCGTGGAAGCCGTGGGTGACGAGGAATGCCACCAGCGAGCACCAGAAGATGACATTGAGGACTACGGCCGAGCCGATGCCCTGGGTGCCGAGGGCGAAGCCGGCGTCGGAGCCCGAGACATCCGACTGGGTGAGTAGGCGGTAGCCCAGGGCGGCTCCAGGGGCGGTGCCCCCGGGGGACACATGGCTGAGGGCCAGGGTCGACATGTTTATCCGGAAGAGCCGGAGCCTCCGGGGACCGTCGGGTGGCAGCACGGCGTGGGTGAGCTGGGTGTAGGCGACGAGGGCACCGACTTCGAGAAGCACCCCGAGGGCCAGGTAGCCGATATTGATGTGGGCCAGGGAGTTGACCTCGGCCCGGTGGCTGGCCAGGAGGGGCAGGGCCACGTAGAACACGAACAAGAACACCAGCAGCGTCCCGACACTGAGTCGCACCTCGCGCCGAACGAACGGGCCCCGGTACCACCACCGCCGCCGCGAGGGGGGCGTCACGTCTTCCTCCTCGCCCTCCATCGTGACTATGTTGACACGCCCGACCCTCCGAACCTGACATGCTGGCCGGGTGACGGAGCCGGTCCAGCGGGATCCAGAGCCCACCGGTGCGCTGACAAGAGGGCCTGGTGGGGCGCCCACCGAGGGCCATGACGACGCTCCGAACGGGGTGGGGCCCGACGGCTCGATGCCGGCCGGGACCACCCACCACGACCCGGTCACTGTCTCGCATGTGACGACGCACGGGGCCACCACGACGGTGATCAACGAGACGACGGTCGAGCGCCAGGACCGTGAGGTGGGTCCCGACGCCTCCCGCCGGGAGCGTCTGTTCGCCGCGGCATCGGCCAAGGGGGTCCCCCTTCGGACCATCTTGACCATTGACGCCGTCGTCATCGTCACCTGGGTCCTCTACCGGTTGATCGGGCGGCTCCGCGAGGTCATCTTGTGGATCCTCATCGCTGCCTTCATCGCCCTCGTCCTCAACCCGGCCGTCAACTTCCTCCAGCGCCGCCGACTCCGGCGGGGGACGGCGGTCGGGGTGGTCATGGCCGTGGCCCTCCTCGTCTTCCTCGGCCTGCTCGGCCTGCTCGGCTACCCGTTGGTCAACTCCTTGACCCACGTGGCCGGGCGTCTGCCCACCATGGTCGATCAGGTGGAGAAGGGCCATGGCTGGTTGGCCCACACCCTGCAACGGCTCCACCTCCTCTCCTGGGTCCAGAAGAACGCCCCGAAGCTCAAGACGGCCGCACAGAACCTGGCCAAACCGGCCCTCAGCGCCGGTGAGGCCGTGGCTTCCACCATCCTGGCCATCACGACCATCGGCTTCCTCAGCCTGTTCATGCTGCTCGAAGCGCCCAAGCTCCGGGCCGGGCTGCTGGGGGCGATGCGACCCGAGCGGCGCCAGACCGTGGTGGACGTCGCCCACCGGGTGTCCCGGTCGGTCACCTCCTACGTGCTCGGGACCGTGGCCCTCTCGGTGCTGTTCGGCGTGGTCGTCCTGATCACCCTCCTCATCCTCGGCGTGCCCTTCGCCCTCATCATCGGGCTGTGGGTAGCCCTGGTGGCGATGATCCCCCTGGTGGGTGGCCTCATCGCCGGAGTTCCGAGCGTGCTGATCGCCTTCCTCCACTCGCCTACCTCCGGGGTGGTGATGGCCATCGTGTTCGTGGGGTTCCAGCTGGTGGAGAACCACTTCCTCTACCCCGTGGTCATGAGCCGGACGGTCCGGATGAATCCCCTCTGGGTGCTGTTGGCCGTACTCATCGGGGCCAACCTGGGGGGCGTGTTCGGCTCGACCCTCGGCGGCCTGACCGGGGCCCTCATCGCCATCCCGGTGGCCGGCGCCGTCCAGGTCATCTCCCGGGAGATCTGGCAGCGAACCCGGGCCGTCGACACCCTGGGCGGAGAGGGGGGCGCCGACCCACCGACGGGCGAGCCCCCCGGGGGCCTCGCCGTCGAGAGCAGCGGCTCAGGCAGCGAACCAGGCTGAGATCGGCGGTTCTGGCCTGCACCGGTGGCGTGGAGTGCGGTCTCCTAAGCTGGACCTATGCGCGTCCTGGTGGTGCTACCCACCTACAACGAGGTGGAGAACATCGACAAGGTGCTCCGGAGGATCCGTGCCGCCCTGGTCGACGCCACTGTGCTGGTGGTCGATGACGGGAGCCCCGACGGCACCGCCGACACCGCCGAGGTCCTCGGCAAGGAGCTCGGGAACATCGAAATCCTCCGACGGTCCGGCAAGTCGGGACTGGGCACGGCCTACCGGGCCGGGTTCGCCTGGGGCCTCGAACGCGGGTTCGAGGCCTGCATCGAGATGGACGCTGATCTGTCCCACGAGCCCGAGGCCCTGCCCCAACTGGTGGAAGCACTCTCGGGCGGCTCGGAGCTGGCGGTCGGTTCCCGCTATGTTCCGGGCGGGATCATCCCCAACTGGGCCTGGCACCGTCGTCTACTGTCGAGGGGTGGCAACCTGTACGCGTCGGCCCTCCTCGGTCTCGGGGTGGCCGACTCCACCTCGGGGTTCCGGGCGTACTCAGCTACCGTCCTCCGCCGGATCGACCTCGACCGCATTCGGGCGGACGGTTACGGGTTCCAGATCGAGATGACCTATCAGGCCAAGCGGGCCGGGGCCCACATCGTCGAGGTGCCCATCCGTTTCATCGATCGGGTCGAAGGTGAGTCGAAGATGTCCATGATCATCGTGGTCGAGGCCCTGGGCCTCGTCACCTGGTGGGGACTCCTCCGGCTGGTCGAGGGAGTCCGAGGTCGACCGGCGCTCGCCGGCGACGCCACCCTCCCATGACCGACGAGGGACGGGTACTCGTCGTCGACGACGAGCCGTACATCACCGACGTGGTGACCGCCGCGCTCCGGTTCGAGGGCTTCACCACCGAGGAGGCCTCCACCGGCCTCGACGGCCTGGAGAAAGCCCGGGCAGGACGGTGCGATCTCATCGTCCTCGACGTCATGTTGCCCGACATCGACGGGTTTGAGGTGTGCCAACGGCTGCGAGCCGAGCACATCGAGACACCGGTCCTCTTCCTCACCGCACGAGACGCCACAGCCGACAAGTTGGCCGGACTGGCGCGAGGCGACGACTATGTCACCAAGCCCTTCAGCATCGACGAACTGGTGGCCCGGATCCGGGCCGTCCTGCGGCGCACCGGGCTGGAGGAGTACCTCGACGAAGGTCGCCTGCAATTCAGCGACCTGGTGGTCGATGTCGGGACCCACGAGGTCTGGCGGGGAGACCACCTCATCGATCTCACCGCCACCGAGTTCAAACTCCTCCACTTCTTGTTGCGCAACGCCCGCCAGGTGCTGTCCAAGTCCCAGATCCTCGACGCCGTCTGGGACGAGGGGTTCGTCGGGGACTCCAACATCGTGGAGATCTACATCTCCTACCTCCGCAAGAAGGTCGACTGTTACGACCCGCCCCTGATCCACACCATCCGCCGGGTCGGGTACAGCCTGCGAGAACCCAGACCGTGACGCTGCGCCGCCGACTCGTGGTCACCATGATCGGGTTGGTGGCCTTCGGACTGGCCGCCGTCGACATCATCACCCTCACCTCCCTGCACTCCTACCTCTACGGGCGGGTCGACGACCAGCTCAGTGCGGCCAGCCACCAGATGGCTAGCTTCGTGACCCGGGCCGACAACCGGTCCTTCGCCATCACCCCGGCCTCCATCGGCACCCATGTGGGTCCGGACGTGTACGTGGAACTGATCGATCCCATCCACCACGTTGTGATCTCACGCCCCTCGGACTCCCTCGGAGGCAAGGACCCCGCACCGGCCCTGCCGGCGTCGCTGCCGCTCGCCACCTCCGCGCGTTCTGCCGTGGGTCGACCCGATCAGGCCTATCGGCCGACGTCGGACTCGGTGACGGTGGGATCGGTGGGCGGGCGAGGGCCGCGGTACCGCCTCCAAGCCCTGTCGGTGCACGGGAAGACCGTCGTGGTGGCGACCTCGTTGACCACGGTCAACGCCACCCTCAACTCGTTGCGGACCATCGAGTTGGCGGTGTCCCTCGGCCTCTTGGCCGCGTTGTTGTTGTTGATGACGCTGCTGATCCGCCAGGGGCTGCGACCACTCGAGGCCATGGCTAAACAAGCCGACGCCATCGCCGCGGGTGATCTCACCCGGCGGGTGGAGCCCACCGAGGGCGACGGGGAGATCGCCCGGCTCGGGCGCGCCCTGAACGGCATGCTGGCCCAGATCGAGACGGCATTCTCCCAACGGGCACGCTCCGAGGACCGTCTGCGGAGCTTCCTGTCGGACGCATCCCATGAGCTGCGCACCCCGCTCACCTCGATCCGGGGCTACGCGGAACTACTGCGCAAGGACGCCCTGGGCGATGAGGCGGCCCGGGACCGCGCCCTGTCACGGATCGAGAAAGAGGCGGCGCGGATGGGATCGCTCGTCGGCGACCTGGCCGTACTGGCCCGGGAGGGCGAGGGGCCGGCGCCGTCCCGGCACCGTGTCGACCTCGCTGCCGTGGCCGCCGACGCCGTGGAGGACGCCCGGACCGTCGACCCGGGGCGCCCCATCGAGCTCTGGGCTCCCGAGGAGGTGCCGGTGTCGGGGGACGACGTCCGCCTCCATCAGTTGGTGCACAACCTGGTGGACAATGCGCTGGCCCACACCCCGCCGGGAACTCTGGTCGAGGTGGGGGTGACCGTGCAGGGCCACGAGGCCCTGCTGCAGGTCCGGGACCGCGGCCCGGGGATGACACCGGAACAGGCTCAGCACGTGTTCGACCGCTTCTACCGGGGCGACACCGACCGCCTCGACGGCGGCTCGGGCCTGGGCCTGTTCATCGTGGCCACCCTGGCCCGCACGTTCGGGGGCTCCGCCCGCGTGGACACGGCGGTGGGCCAAGGATCCAACTTCACCGTGGTCCTGCCCCTGTTCCGGGGTGATGTGGGGCACTGGGCAGAGCACGGTCCGCCCGACGGCCAGGGCCTCGGGCCCGTCCCGGGCAACGGTGCACCGCTGGCCGACGGTCTGGCGGCACCCGACGAACTCGGGGATCCGATTCCTACCGACGCGGCTGCGCCAGGAGGTGGAAGCCCCCGGGATGCTGGCGTCCATTGACCGCGGCTCGGGACCTCCCGTCGTGCTGCTCCACGGCCAGCCCGGTTCGGGGGCTTCGTTCGACCCGGTCACCGAACTCTTGGTACCCGAGTACCGGGTCCTCGCCCCGGACCGGATCGGCTACGGGAGGTCGGCCGGCGAAGCCCAGGGCCTCGCCGCCAACGCCGACCTGATCGCCGAGTTCATGAAGGAACGGGGCGCATGGCCGGCCACGGTGGTCGCCCACAGCTGGTCGGGAGGGGCGGCCGTCCTGTTGGCCGCCCGTCATGCGTCACTGGTGAAGAGCCTGGTTCTGGTGGGTGCGGCGTGCACCCCCGACAGCCTGAACGCCCTCGACCGGTGGTTGACCTACCCCGGCATAGGCGACGTCCTCACCGTGGCCGGCCTGGTGGGCATCGGAGAGGTGCTGCCGAGGCTCCGTCGGTTCACCGACTACGTGCCGAGTCGTTACCGCCAACAGGTGGCCACCGTCCTTCCCGACGAGCGGGTCCTCGGCGGTGGGCGGGGAGCGCTCGGCCGGCATCGTCGGACGTTCATGGTCGAACAGCGGGCCCTGACCAATGAGTTGCCCGCGGTGGTCGCCGCCCTCGATCGACTCGACCTACCGGTGGCGGTGGTGTCCGGTCAGTGGGATCTGGTCGTGCCCCCAGGCGCGGCGGAGACCCTGGCCCGGGCGATTCCAGGAGCGGAACTGGTCTTTTTGGCCCGCGCCGGGCACTTCGTCGCCCGCGACGACCCCTCGTCCCTGGCCGAGGTCATCCGGTGGGCCGACCAGGCGGGTTCGGTCAACACGCCCGACCCGGTGGCGTAGGAAGCGATCAGAGGACGCCGTCAGGAATGGGTCAGCCCACCGCGTGCTGGGCCGCCGGACCCTCAGCGGTGGTGAAGGTGATGCCGGGGGCGAGGGCATGGAAGGCCGCCGTCGAATTTGAGGTTGACCTCGACGAGCTCGGTCTTCGGGTCCGACCCCCGTACGATCCCGACGCCGGCAGCGAGGAGGGCGTCCGTGTCGGCGACCGTCATGGCCCGGATCCCGATCATCCAGCGCCCGTCACCCCGTGCATCCACGTAGCCCACCGGTCCGGCGAAGTGCCCCCGGGGCTCGGGCTCGAGGCGGTCGATGAGTTCGAGGGCCACGTCACGGGGGACCCCGCCCACCGCCGGCGTGGGATGGAGGGCGGCCACGAGGTCGAGAGCCGTCGGGATCGAACCGTCCCCGCGTCGGGCGAGCAAGCCGACGACGGTGGTCCCGAGGTGGGTGATGTTGTGGAGGTGGACGAGGTCGGGGTGGGCAGGAACGTCGAGATCGGTGCACAGGGGGGCGAGAGTCTCCCCGATGGCCTCCACCACCAATCGGTGCTCGGCACTGTCCTTGCTCGATGTGAGGAGCTCACGGGGCAGGACGCTCGTTTCCCCGTGGGTCCGGTCGGTGGTGCCGGCCAACGGGCGGCAGCGAACCCGGTCCCCGGTCCGCTCCACCAGAAGCTCGGGGCTGGCTCCGACCAGCTGACCCCGGGAGGTCGGGAGGGAGAACAAAGAGGCGGTGGGTTCGATCCCGTGCCACCGCTCGAGTAGGGCGGCCACCGCGATGGGCTCGTCCATCCGTACCTCCACCTGACGCGACACCACCACCTTGGTGACCTCGTTGCGCTCGACGGCTCCAACGGACTCGGCCACCATGGCCTCGAACGACGAGTCCGTCGTGTGGGGGACGATGGTCGGGACCCGCCCGGGCACCGGGGCGGACCGCTGGGAGCGCTCGTCGTACTGGTCGACCAGCCACGAGCGCAGTCCGGCCGAGCTGACCGGCAGCTCGGCGGCATCGGAGCTGAGCACGGTCACCCACTCGGTGCCGGAGGCCTCGAGGCCGTAGGTGATGGCCGGAACCACCAGGGATCCCTGAACGGTGCGGTCAAAGGGGAGAGCGGCAAAGGCGATCACCCCCGAGGTCGACGGATCGAACCGGTCCTCGCAGCCGATGGCGGCCAGGCAACGGGCCACCCCGTCCACGTCGGCGGAGCCGTCGAGGCCGTGGGGTAGATCGAGGGTGCACGCCGCACCCAACCCCACCAAGGTGCGGTCCTCGGTGCTGAACAGCATTCCTGTGGACCCGGCCAGGGCGAAGGGGTCGAGTCGGGGACCCGGATCGAGGGGGAGTCGAACCCCTGCGAGCGTCGCCACCGAGGTCACGGTCGCCCGGTTCGGGTGGCGGTGATGAGTTGGCTCAGGCCGCCCGAGAGGGGTCGCTGATTCACCGACGAGAAGCCGGCCTCTGCGAGCATGGCGCGGAGCTCGTCGGTTCCGGGCAGGTAGGCGGTGGAGCGGGGCAGGTAGCGGTAGGCGGCGCGGTCCGAAAGAAGGCCGCCGATGACCGGCACCACCCGGCGAAACCAGATCCGGTGTCCGACGAGGAGCAGGCCGTGATGGGGTTCAGCCACCTCTAACAAGCTGATCCGACCTCCGGGGCGGACCACCCGCCCGAACTCGCCGAACACCGTTGCGAGCTCGGTGAAGTTCCGGAGGGCATAGCCACAGGTGATTCCGTCGACCGACGCCGGACCCAGGGGAAGGGCGGCCCCGTCGGCCTGGGCCAGCGGCGCTCCGGTGCTGTTGGCTACGAGCATGCCCCACGACAGATCCATGCCGACCGGCACCAATCCCGCCGCGGACAGGATGCGGAGGAAGTCGCCGGTTCCACAGGCCAGGTCGAGGACCCGGGCCCCGTCGGGCAACCCGAGGGCCCGGGCCGACTGCTTTCGCCAGCGCACATCGAGCCCGAAGGTCATCATCCGATTCACCAGGTCGTAGCGGGGAGCGATGGTGTCGAACATGGAGCGGACGAGGGCGGTCTTCTCCGGGCCGGTGGGAAGGTCGGCCTCGGCGGCCCGGGCGGCGGCGTCGAGGCTCGGGGAGTCGCTCATCGGCCACCCGAGAGGGCGCCATCGGCCGTAACCCCGTCCGGCACGATCTCGGCAGGCCGGTGGACCGTTCCGCCCATCTCGATACCGGCCTGGTCGCCGATGGCCCGCCGCTCGGCATCGGAGCCCTCCTCTTCCACATGATCGAGGGCCACGCTGATCAGGGTGCGGGTGAAGTGGTGGCCCACCAGTGTGTTGACCGCGGGGAGGAGTTCGGCGTAGGCCTGCAGTAGGCGTTCGATGTGGGGCTCGTCCGCGGCAGCCGGACCCCCCTCTTCGCCGGGGTGTTCGGTACGCAGGGGTCCCCGCACGAAGGTCGAGAACATGGCCACGGCCTCTCGGGCCACGGCCTCGGTGGCCTCGTGGTGGCGTCGGGCCAGGTCGAGGAGGGCCGAGAGGGGGATACCCCACTCCAACAACAAGAGCCCGGCGCGGGCGGCCGCCACATCGGCCTCGGTGTAGCGGTCCTGGCCGGTGATGCGGCGGGGGATGAGCAGCCCTTCTGCCTCCACGGCCTTCAAGAGGGCGAGCGGCATGCCGGTGGCCTCGGCGAGATCCTCCAAGGTGAGGGAGGGCCCTGACTCCGAGCCGATCAGATCGGCGGTGGCACCGACGGCTCGAGCGGATTCTGACGCCGTGGTGGCGACGGAGGACTCGGACGAGCCCGTCCGTCCCGCCTCGTCCCGCCAGCCCGACAGCTCGCCGAGTAGGGCCTCGTCGGCGGCGTCCAACTCGCCCGAGACCAGGCGGACGATGGTCGCCAGGGTGAACCCGCGTCCCTGGAGGGAACGGATCCGGGCCAGCCGCTCGAGATGGTCGTCGCCGTACCAGGCCACGCGGCCCTCCCGCCGGGGCGGTTCCAGCAGACCCTTGCTCTGGTAGTAGCGGATGGTGTCGACCGTCACGTCGGCCCGGGCCGACAGCTGTTCGACGCGCATCTCCATGTCGACCACTCTAGGAGTAATCGCTCGTACTATCCGAGCGCGGGCTCTCAGGGTGGCGTGCGGGATCGGATCAGCCGGCGGCCGGGTCGGGAACGGGCCCGGCACCGACGAGCGCGGGCACCAGGTTGGGCTGGTCGACCGGGTTGGGTGGCGGAGTGCTAGTAGAAGTAGCGGTAGACCACTTCGGCCACGCAGCTGGGCTTCGTCGAACCCTCGGTCTCGAAGGTGACGTCGAGGGAGACCTGAACCCCGCCCTTGACGTCCTCGGCCCCGGCCACGGTGACGCCCAGGCGCAAGTTGCTGTCGACAGGCACGGGGGCCGGGAACCGGACCTTGTTGCACCCGTAGTTGACGCCCATGGACGCGCCCTCGACGACCAGAACCTCGCCGAGGAAGACCGGGGCGAGGGAGAGCGTCAGGTAGCCGTGGGCGATGGCCGTTCCGAAGGGGCCGCTCTTGGCCCGCTCGGGGTCCACATGAATCCACTGGTGGTCACCGGTGGCTTCGGCGAACTGGTTGATCTGGGCCTGGTCGATGCGGTGCCATTCGCTGTAGCCGAGATGCTGCCCGACCAGTTCGTGGAATTTGTCGATGCCCTGCACGGTGGTTGCCATGACCTAAGACTGTACGGGAGAGCGGGGGGGCCGACCACCCCGGGTCCCCACGGCGCCGACTGCTGGGGTGAGGTGCTCCTTCGTCCGCGCCGCAGAGCGTCCTTACCCGGGTCTGGTCGGTACGCTGCACTCGATGGCCATGCAACACAGTCACCGCAACCTGCAAGGCGGCGGAGCCCGGGCCGCCGTGTTCGGGGTGAGCGACGGCCTCGTCTCCAACGTGGCCTTGATCCTCGGGATGGCCGGCGCCCACTCGTCGGCGTCGGCCGTCCGGCTGGCCGGCGTGGCCGGCCTCATCGCCGGGTCATTTTCAATGGCCGCCGGTGAGTACGTCTCCATGCGGGCCCAATCCGAGCTGATGTTGCGTGAACTCGACGTGGAGCGGGACGCCATCCGCCACGAGCCCGAGGACGAGCGCAGGGAGCTCGCCGCCATCTACCGCAGCCGCGGCCTCGACAACGACATGGCCGACGAGCTCTCGGTGAAGATGATGAGCGACCCCGAACTCGCACTCGAGACCCATGCCCGTGAGGAGCTGGGCATCAACCCCGATGAGACGGGCAACCCACTCCAGGCCGCCGTCTCGTCGTTCGTGATGTTCGCCCTGGGCGCGTTCATTCCTCTGGTGCCGTGGCTGATCACCGGGGGAACGACGGCCATCTTGTGGTCCGTCGCCCTCACCGCGGTGAGCGCCTTTGCGGTCGGAGCCGCCTTGGCCGTGTTCACCGGTCGCCCCTGGCTCTGGTCGGCGACGCGCCAGTTGCTCATCTCGGGGATCGCCGCCGGCGTGACCTACGGCGTGGGTCACCTCATCGGCACACGCTGACCGGGCCGTCCTGACCCGCTCTGGACAGGCTCAGGCGGGATCGACCGTTCCGAGGTAGGACCGGTCGACGTGGTCGTCGGTGAACCCCATGGACCGGTACAGCTTCACGGCGGCGACGTTGTCGGCGTCGACGTAGAGCATGCCCAGCGAGAGGCCTTGGGCAGCCAACCAGTCGAGGCCGGCTTGGGTCAGGGCGCGTCCCCACCCGCGGCCGTGGAAGTCGGGGTCGACGCCGATGACGTAGATCTCACCCATCGGCGGGTCGGTGGTGGCGTGGACCTTGGTCCAGCAAAATCCGGCCATGCGGTCGTCGGCTTCGAGGATCAGGAATCCGCGGCGGTCGAACCACGGTTCATGCTCCCGCTCGTGGAGGGTGGCCCGATCCCAGCCGCCCTGTTCGGGATGGGAAGCGAAGGCCCGGTTGTTCACGGACAGCCAGGCGTCGTCATCGGCACCGGGCCGGAACGCCCGTGTGGGCGGTGACTCCACATCAGGGGCGTGCACGGAGACGGGAAGGGGCAGGGGGCACCGCATCTGGATGAGATCTCGTTCAGGGCCGAACCCGTGCCGGGCGGCCAGGGCGTCGGCCGACGCCGACGCCTTCGGCACCCAGAGCCGGACCGTCCTCCCTCCCCACTCGGCCACCCGGGCGACGACGGCACCGACCAGGGCATCGGCTACGGCCGAGGCCGGCCCGGCGGAAGGATCGACGAGGATCTCGACCGCGTACTCGCCACCGACGCGCTCGCGCGTCACCTGGGCGTAGCCGAGCAACGGGGACGCCCCGGCTTCCCGGGCCGTAACGCCTGCGGTTCGGTGCCCGTCCGTCGTGTCGCTCGGATGCCACGACTCCCGGGCGAGCGCGATTCGTTGGTGCTCGCTTAACGGGGCATGCCCGAGGGCCGCCTCCACCCGGTCGGCCAGGGCCGTGACGGACTCTCGCAGATCGGCTGTCGGTTCGTCCGCCATGCCGAGCGTCAGGGCCACCATCGACAGCACGCTACCGGTAGTCTCCCCGTCGTGGCCCGACCCCGAACTCCGGCCGGGCGGGCCCGGCGGACGGCCGAACGCCTGGCCGAGGTGTTCCCGGGTTCGGCCCGGGATCTGTGTGCTCTCGACTACAGCGACCCCTTCCAACTCCTCTGTGCGACCATCTTGTCGGCTCAGTGCACCGACGAGCGGGTCAACCTGACCACGCCCGCCCTCTTCGCCCGGTTCCCTGATGCCTACGCGCTGGCCGTGGCCGATCCGGCCGAGGTCGAGGGCATCATCCATTCGACAGGGTTTTTCCGTGCCAAGGCCCGGAACCTGATCGGGATGGCGACGGCCGTCGTCGACCGATTCGGTGGCGTGGTCCCCTCATCGATGGCCGACTTGGTGACTCTCCCCGGTGTGGGACGCAAGACGGCGAACGTACTTCGCAGTGTGGCCTTTGCTCTTCCCGGGATGCCGGTCGACACGCACGTCCAGCGGCTGTCGGCCCGACTGGGGTTGAGCACGGCTCGGGACCCGGTGCGCATGGAGACCGAACTCAACGCCATGATTCCCGCAGCCGGGCGCGGTGTATTCAGCCTCCGCCTCATTCTCCACGGCCGGGCCACCTGCACCGCTCGGCGTCCGCGCTGTGAACGGTGCGTCCTGGCTGACTTCTGCCCGTCGGTGCAGTCACCGACGGTGGTCGGAGAAGGACCAACGGTGGCCTCCGGGGGAACGGGGAGGTCGCCACGGCGGGGAATCGCCGGGCCGGATACCTCGACATAGTGGTGTGCCGGGAGAAAGAAGCCCACGAACAGGACATTTGTCACGTGGATGAGGACAGATCGGTCACCGGCGCGCGCATTTAGGTTGTTCGTGACTGGCATTCACACCGAAAACGTGATGATCTAGAGGTCTCGGAACCGGTTCCCGCCAACTGGTTCCGCAGAGCGGTGTTCGGGATCCGCCGCCCGACCCGCTCGCGCGAAGGCACCCTTCGGGGTGCCTTCGCCGCGTCTGGGGTCCGGACGCCGGGACCATCTCGAGGCGGACCGTTACGGGACGCCCGACCCGACCCAACGTGCCCTTCAGCCGACCCACCGCCCGACGGTCAACGGCGGCTCAAGGCGAGGGAGAGCTTGGCCAGACGCCGGTTGGCGCTGTTCAGCGACCGCTCGATGGCGAACAGCTCGCGGGCGGTCTCCTCGTCTTTGGCAGCGTCGGCCGCATCGGCATGGACCGTGATTCTCCTGCTCAGCTCATCGAGGGCGGTGGCTAGGGACGAGAGTTCGGCGGAGCTGGTGGCCATGCACCGATCATGACATCCGCTCGGGGCCGGTGACACCTCGTCACCCGGCGACCGAGCCCTCTCCGTCCGATGGACGGGGCCGGCCGCCATCGACGGTCCGGTAGCATCGATGGGCTATGACGCTCCGCCGCCTCGACTTCCGCGGCTTCACCGGCAACCGCAGGGCCCTGCGGGATGCGCTGCCGCGTCCCACCGACGAACAGGACCGCTCGTCGGAGGCCGTGGCGGCCATCCTGGCCGAGGTGCGGGCCGACGGAGACGCCGCGGTGCGGAGGTTCGGCCAGAAGTTCGACGGCGTGGATATCGACGAGCTGCGAGTCCCTGAACAGGAGATCCAAGCAGCCCTGGCCCGCATTCCTGGCCCACTGCAAGAGGCCCTCGACGTGGCCCACGACCGGATCCTGGCCTACCACGCCCACGAGTCGGCCGACCCCGAAGCAGAGAACTTCGAGTCGGGTGGGATCGATGTCCGCCACCTGGTCCGCCCGGTGGCCCGGGCCGGTTGCTATGCACCGGGGGGACGGGCCCGCTATCCCTCCACTGTCCTCATGTGCGCCGTCCCCGCCCAGGTGGCCGGCGTCGAAGAGATCGTCCTGTGTGTGCCGCCGGGTCCCGATGGTCGCATCGACGACGCCTCACTGGCCGCCGCCGCCGTGGCCGGAATCCATGAGGTCTTCCGGGTGGGCGGAGCACAAGCCATCGCCGCCATGGCCTACGGCACCGAGTCCATCGAGGCCGTTGACGTCATCGTCGGGCCGGGTAACCGGTATGTGGCTGAGGCCAAGCGCCAGGTCTCCGGGGTCGTCGGCGTCGCCTCGGCGTTCGCCGGGCCCTCCGAGGTGGTGGTGGTGGCCGGACCAGGCGCCCCCACCGAACTGGCCGCCATCGACCTGGTCGTCCAGGCCGAGCACGGACCCGACGGCCTGGCCTGGCTGGTGACCTGGTCCGAGGCGGTGGCCGAGGCCGTCACCGCCCAGGTCGACCGCATCGTCCGGGCATCACCGCGACGCGCCGACCTCGAAGCCACCCTGGCTGCCGGTGGGTACGCCGTGGTCGTGGACGGTCCGAAGCAGGCCATGGCCGTCGCCAACATCGTGGCTCCCGAGCACCTGGAGATCATGACCCGGGATGCCCCGTCGCTCCTCTCCCAGGTGACCTCGGCCGGCGCGGTGTTTCTCGGGTCGTCGTCACCGGCCAGCATGGGGGACTACCTGGCCGGGCCGAATCATGTCCTTCCGACTAATCGCACCGCCCGGTTCGCCAGCGCGCTGCGGGTGGACGACTTCCGAAGGCACATCCACGCCGTGACCATCAGTGAGAAGGCGCTCGAGGTGCTCGGTCCCTACGTAGTGACCCTGGCCGAGACCGAGGGTCTGCCTGCGCACGCCGAGTCGGTGCGCCTCCGATGGCCTCGGTAGCCGCGGACGGATCCGGTCAGCGCCGGTCCGGTTCGGACGCGGCACCCGTAGGCCTGCCCGCCGTGCGCCCAGACCTCGCCGAGCTGGTCGGCTACCACTCCGCCCAGGTCGAGGTGGATGTGCGCCTCAACACCAACGAGTCGCCCATGGCCCCCCCGGCTGGATGGCTGGAGGACTTCCAGGCCGGACTCGAAGCCATCGACTTCAACCGCTACCCCGACCGCGAGGCCCTCGAACTCCGTCGGGCCATCGGCGAGAGTCATGGCGTCGGTCCCGAGCGGGTCTTTTGTGCCAATGGGTCCAACGAGGTCCTCCAGTCGCTACTCCTCGCCTTCGGTGGCCCAGGGCGCACCGTCGCACTGTTCGAGCCGACATACACGCTCCACCGTCACATTGCCCGTACGACGGGAACCGAGGTGGCCGCGGGGGGTCGGACCGACGACTTCGTCCTCGATCTCGACGAGGTCCGGCGGGTCACCGAGGCGACCCGGCCCGTCATCACCTTTCTCTGCTCGCCCAACAATCCGACGGGACGGGCCGATCCCCCAGAGCAGATTCGAGCGGTACTCGAACTCGCACCCGGGCTCCTCGTGGTGGACGAGGCCTACGGTCACTTTGCCCCGTCGTCGGCCCTCGACCTGATGGCCGAGCCGGGACCAGAGTCAGACCGTGTGGCCGTCGTGCGGACGTTCTCCAAGACCTGGTCGATGGCCGGGATGCGCCTGGGGTACCTGATCGCCGCACCCGAGGTCGTGCGGGCCTGTGAGCTCGTGGCCCTGCCCTACCACCTCGATGCGGCCAAACAGCTGGCCGGCCGGTTGGCCCTCGAGCACGTGGACGAGATGGAGGCCCGGATTGCCCTCATCAACGAGGAGCGCGGCCGGATTTCCGCCACCTTGGCCGAACTCCCGGTGGAGACGTGGCCCTCGGATGCGAACTTCATCCTGTTCCGTCCCTTGACCGTGCCGGCCACCGAGGTGTGGGCCCACCTCCTCGACGCGTCGGTCCTCGTGCGAGACTGTTCTGAGTGGCCAGGGCTCACCGGCTGCCTGCGGGTAACGGTGGGCCTCCCCGAGGAGAACGACCGGTTCCTGGCCGGACTGCACGAAAGCCTGCGATGACCACCACGACCCCCACGCCTTCCGCACCGAGGACCGGGACCGCCCGTCGGGCCACCAAGGAGACCTCGATTGACATCACCCTCGACATCGACGGGTCGGGGTCCACCGACGTCGAGACCGGTCTGCCCTTCTTCGATCACATGGTCAGCCAGCTCGGCCGCCACGGCGGCTTCGATCTGACCGTCCACGCGCGCGGCGACCTCGACGTGGATGCCCATCACACGGTGGAGGATGTCGGGATCACCCTCGGCGAGGTCCTGGCTGAGGCGCTGGGCGACAAGTCCGGGGTCCGGCGGTTCGGATCGGTGTCGGTACCGCTGGACGAGGCCCTGATCGAGGTGGCGCTCGATCTCTCGGGCCGCCCGTTCCTGGTCTACGACATCGACTTCCCCCCCGAGACCAACCCGCTCGGGAATCCGCCGTTCGATCCGCAACTGGCCGAGGAGTTCTGGCGTGCGTTCGCCACCGCGGCCGGGCTCACCCTCCATGTGCGGCTGCGGTCGGGGAAGAACACCCACCACATCATCGAGGCCTCGTTCAAGGGGGTGGCCCGCGCCCTGCGGGACGCGGTGCGCGTGGAGGGGGGCGGCATCCCCTCGACCAAGGGCACCCTGTGACGCGCCGTAGAGGCCCGCGGACGACGGATGTGATCGGGCGGCCAGACCCGCTCGTCACCTCCAGCCGGTGATCGCGGTACTCGACTACGGCATCGGGAACCTCCGGTCGGCCGAGAAGGCTCTCCAGCACCTGGGGGCCGATGCCCGACTGGTGGACGATCCCGACCTGGCCGAACAGGCCGACGGCGTGGTCCTGCCCGGGGTCGGGGCGTTCGGTCGGTGCGCAGAGGCACTGGTGTCGAGCGGCCTCGACCGAGCCGCTCGGTCAGCCGTCGAACGAGGTGTGCCCTTTCTCGGGATCTGTGTCGGATTCCAGCTCCTCTACGAGGGGTCAGACGAGGACCCC
The DNA here is from genome assembly GCA_963845485.1 of uncultured Acidimicrobiaceae bacterium. GTDB lineage: Bacteria > Actinomycetota > Acidimicrobiia > Acidimicrobiales > RAAP-2 > Bog-756. Next base: position 314,191 of record CAWJSI010000015.1, read on the forward strand.
TCCCAGCCCGGCCTCGGGATCCTCCCCGGTCTGGTCCGGCGACTGCCTCCTGGGGTCAAGCACCCCCAGATGCAGTGGAACCGGCTGGACCCGGTGGACGGCCCGGGCCCGGACGCGCCGACGGACTCCGAAGCCGCCTCGGGTCTGCTCGCCGGGGTTGGAGACGGGGCGTGGGTGTACTTCGTCCACTCGTTCGCTCCCGAGCTCAGTTCGGACACGTCCTCCACCTGTGACTACGGAGGCCCGGTGACCGCCTCGGCCGAGCGGGGTGCCGTGTGGGGCACCCAGTTCCACCCCGAGAAGTCTGGGGCCGTCGGACTGGGCATCCTGGCCAACTTCGTGGGCGCGGTCCACGACGGTCGACGGTGATGGAGCTCTATCCGGCCGTCGATATCCGCGACGGCGGTGCCGTACGACTGACTCAGGGCGATTTCGACCGTCAGACCGAGTACGGAGACCCGCTCGACCTGGCCCGGCGATTCGTCGCCGGTGGCGCTCCCTGGCTCCACGTCGTCGACCTCGATGCCGCCCGCCTCGGGCACGCAGCCAACCGTTCCAGCGTGCTGGCCATCGCCCGTGCCGTCGAGGTGCCCGTACAGACCGGTGGGGGAGTCCGGTCCGCGGACGACGTCGCCGAACTCCTCGACGGCGGGGTGGCTCGGGTCGTGCTCGGCACGGTGGCCGTCGACCACCCCGATCTGGTGGCCGAGTTGGCCGGTGCCCACCCGGGCCGGGTCGCCGTCGGGATCGACTACCGGCGCGGCCCCGACGGGCGAACCGAGGTAGCGGTGCGGGGCTGGGAGCACGGCAGCGGTCGGACCGTTCCCGAGTTCCTTCGCGAACTGGACGGTGCCGGGGTCGCCGCGGTGATCGTCACCGCCATCGAGCGAGACGGGACCCTGCAGGGCCCCGATATCGGCGGCCTCCGCGAGGTGCTCGCGGCGACGTCGATCCCGGTCATCGCTTCGGGCGGGGTCGGCTCCGTCACCGACGTCGCCGAGCTGGCCCGACTCGTGGTTGAGCCCGTCGGTTCCGGTCCGAATCGTCGCCTGGCCGGTTCCATCACCGGGAAGGCGTTGGTGGACGGACGGATGACCGTGGAAGAGGGGGTAGCTGCATGCGCGCCGTCCGGGTAATCCCGTGTCTCGACGTCGACGCCGGACGAGTGGTCAAAGGGGTGCGCTTCACCGACCTGTTCGATGCCGGGGACCCGGTCGAACTGGCCGGTCGTTACGACGCGCAGGGAGCCGACGAGCTCGTCTTCCTCGACATCACCGCATCCTCGGACGAGAGGCGCACCATGGTGGACGTGGTCTCCCGGACCGCCGAGATGGTATTCATCCCCTTCACCGTGGGCGGTGGGATCCGGTCCGTCGAGGACGCACGACTGCTCCTACGGGCCGGGGCGGACAAGGTGGGTGTCAACACCGCCGCGGTCGACCGTCCCGAACTCGTGGCCGAGCTGGCTGAGGAGTTCGGCAGCCAGTGCGTGGTGGTGGCGGTGGACGCCCGACGTCGACCCGACGATGCGGGTAGCGCTGAGGGATGGGAGGTCTTCACCCACGGGGGTCGCCGACCGACCGGCCTCGACGCCCTCGAGTGGGCCGAACGGTGTGCGACGGCCGGGGCGGGTGAGATCCTCCTCACGTCGATGGACCGGGACGGCACCCGCGACGGCTTCGACCTCGAGCTCACACGAGCGGTGAGCCGTCGCTGCCCCGTCCCCGTCGTCGCCTCGGGCGGTGTGGGGACCCTGGACCACCTGGTCGAAGGGGCCACGCTCGGGGAGGCCGACGCCGTTCTCGCCGCCTCGATCTTCCACCTCGGGGAGTTCACCATCGGCCAGGCCAAGGACCATCTGCTGGCCGCCGGCGTCGATGTCCGTCCGGCATGAGGGCGCGGCGGACCGCTTCGCCGTACGAGTTCACCGGTCGGGACCGGGATCGGATCGGACCGCCTCTGCGGTAGCCTTGTCATGTGGCCACCGCAACGCCAGATGCCCCGACGACCAGCCAGAATGGGGACAGCGGTCCGGCCAAACTGGCCATCTCCGTGCTGGCCGACCGGGTGCTCGTCCAGGTCGGGCAGGCCGACGGTGAGCGGCGTTCGCGGTCGGGGATCCTCATTCCTGCCACTGCTCAGGTCTCCCGACGACTGGCCTGGGCCGAGGCCGTGGCGGTCGGGCCCCATGTCCGTTCGGTCAAGGTCGGCGACACCGTCCTGTTCAACCCGGAGGACCGTTTCGAGGTGGAAGTGCAGGGTGAGGAGTACGTCATCCTCCGCGAACGGGACATCCACGCTGTGGCCGCCACCCACGTCGACGGTGGGACCGGGCTCTACCTCTGACCAACGGGTGAGAGCGGGTCTCGGGGAGCGGCCTCCAGGCCAGGACCGACTCGAGCGCCGGGGTGAGCACCCCGACCACCGGTTCGGTTGGAGCGGGTCCGCAGCGCCCCGACCGGCACGCCGCACCACTAGGCAACGACCACCGCACTTCGAGACCATGACCACCACACCGAGACCAGCGCACCAGGGAGCACCGCTCGTGACCACCGCTCAGACCGACAGCAGTACCGTCAGGATCACCGACCCCTTCGAGGCCATGCCGGTGGACTTCACCGAGGAGGAGCTGGGCCAGATCGCCTACAACGGCGACGGACTGGTGGGCGCCATCGTCCAGGACGCCTCGGACCATGCCGTCTTGATGTTTGCCTGGATGAACCCCGAGTCCCTCCGTCGGACCCTCGAGACCGGCCGCACGTGGTTCTGGAGCCGCAGTCGCCAGGAGTACTGGTGCAAGGGTGAGACCTCCGGCGACCGACAGTACGTGCGAAGCGTGCATTACGACTGTGACGGAGACGCCTTGCTCGTGGTGGTCGACCAGGCGGGCGCCGGGGCCTGCCACACCGGCAACCGGAGCTGTTTCTTCCGTGCCTTCGGTGACAGCCCGGCCGACCGATGACGGCGTCTTCGGGTGACGATCCGGAGGGACCCGGACCGGCCGGGTTCCGTAGGCTGGCGGCCCGACACCGCATCGTCCCGGTGTGGCGGGAGCTGGTCGCAGACACCACAACCCCGGTGGCGGCGTTCCTCCAGATCGTGGAAGCCGAGAACCGCACCGGCTTCCTGTTGGAGTCGGTGGAAGGAGGTGAGCGCTGGGGGCGCTACTCCTTCGTGGGCCGCAACCCCCTCGCCACCATCACCGCCCGCGGCTCGGCTGTCACCACCGAGGGAGAGCTCGACCTCGACGAAGCCACCGACGGGCGGGTGAGTGGTGACCGCGGCGTGCTGGCCGCCCTCGAGGCCATTCTGGCCACCTTCGACTCACCCGAACTCCCGGACCTACCACCGCTTCACGCCGGTCTGGTGGGCTACCTGGGCTACGACGTCGTCCGCGAGGTGGAACACCTGCCGGACGTCCCGCCCGACGATCTCGGGCATCCCGATGCCGTGCTGGCGGTGATCGGCCAGTTGGCCGCCTTCGACCACTGGCGTCAGCGGGTGGTGCTGATCGACAACGTGGTCGTCGACCCGGCGTGGTCGGACGCCGACCTCGACCGGGCCCATCGAGACGCCATGGACCGGCTCGATGCGTTGACCGACGAATGCTTCCGCCCCCTCGACCAACCGGGCCGACTCCGTCCCAAGCGAGCCGGGGTGCCCGACGATGTGACCAGCACCATGTCCGATTCCCTCTACGAGGACGCTGTCCGGGCCGCCAAGGAACACGTCACCGCCGGGGACATTTTCCAGGTGGTGTTGTCACAGCGGTTCGATCTCGGCATCCTCGGGGTGGATCCTTTCGATGTCTACCGAGTGCTGCGGCTGGTCAACCCGAGTCCGTATCTGTACTTCTTACGCTTTCCCGAGGTCACCGTGGTGGGGGCGTCCCCCGAGCCCATGGTGCGCCTGCGTGAGGGGACAGTGGTCTCCCGTCCCATCGCCGGATCTCGACCTCGGGGCTCGACACCAGAAGAGGACGGTCGCCTGGAGGCCGAACTGGTCGAGGACCCCAAAGAGGTGGCCGAGCACGTGATGCTGGTCGACCTGGCCCGCAACGACGTCGGCCGGGTGGTGACCTTCGGCACCGAGGTGGTCGAGGAGATGATGATCGTCGAGCGTTACAGCCACATCATGCACCTGACCTCGCAGGTCTCCGGGCGCCTGGCACCGGGCAAGGGTCCCATCGACGTGCTGCGAGCCACGCTCCCGGCCGGCACCCTGTCGGGTGCCCCGAAAGTCCGGGCCATGGAGATCATCGACGAACTCGAGCCGACCAAGCGGGGCGTCTACGGCGGCGTGGTCGGCTATCTCGACTTCTCCGGCAATCTCGACACGGCCATCGCCATCCGTACCATGACGGTGAGCCCGGACGGCCGGGCGTCGGTCCAGGCCGGGGCGGGCATCGTGGCCGACAGTGATCCCGCCTCGGAAAACGCGGAGTGCGCCCACAAGGCCGCGGCCATGCTTTCGGCCGTGGCCATGGCACGCGTCGCCGCGGCACCGGTGCGGTCATGAGCCCCAGTGAAAAGCGGGTCGAGGCTGATGCCGACGCCGCCTACGATGCCCTCCACACCTCGGCGGCAGTGATCCTCCTTCCCCGTGACGTGATTCGGGTGTCCGGCCTGGATGCCGCCAGCTATCTGCAGGGACAGTGCAGCCAGGACGTGGCGGCCCTGACCGACGGTTCCTCAATGGAGTCCCTGCTGCTCAGCCCCCAGGGCAAAGTCGAGGTCTACCTGCGCATGACCCGGGAGTCGGACAACCAATTCCTCCTCGACACCGACGGGGGGTCGGGGCCGGCCATGGTGGCCCGTCTCGAACGGTTCCGGCTGCGGACCAAGGTCGAGTTCGAGTCACTCGACTGGGTCTGTGCCGCCGTCCGTGGACCGCAGGCCGCTACGGCCGTCCGGGGCCATCCTGACCGGGTGCTACCAGTCTCCTGGGCCGACCTCGACGGGGTGGATCTTCTTGGACCAAGGCCCGTCGGAGGCCTGGAGGAGTGGGTCGAGGATTCGGTCATCCACTGCCCAGAAGGGGTGTGGGAGGCAGCCCGCATCGAGGCCGGCATCCCGCGCAACGGCCGGGAGCTGATCGAGGGCACCATCGCCGCCGAGGCGGGTCTGGTGGAGCGGACGGTGTCGTTCACCAAGGGCTGTTTCACCGGGCAAGAGCTAGTGGCCCGGTTGGACGCACGAGGCTCCAACGTGGCCCGCCGGCTGCGGGCGGTGGTGATCCCCGACGACGACCGGTCGGCCGAGCCGGCCGTAGCGGCGCTGGTGGGTGCCGCCGTGTTGACGGCCGACGGCGAGCACGAGGTCGGCTACCTGTCCTCGGTGGCCCGTTCACCCGGCCTCGGCACCATGGTGGCCCTCGCCACCTTGCACCGCCGGGTGGAACCGCCCGCTCCGGTGGTGGTGGCGTCCACCCACGCCGACGGCACCACCTCCCAGCTCGGCGCCGAAGCCATGGCCCTGCCGCTCGCCGGCTGGGAGCGGCGCTGATCGTGGTCACGAGGTCAAACGTGCGCGCCTGGCGGTGGTAGACCTTCGGGCCAGAGCGACATGGGTGCACCGGGAAGCCCAAGGGGGGACACCATGACCACCGAGACTCCGGGAGGTCCCGAGCCACACGGCACGGCCTCCATCGACGTGGATCACATCACCACGACGACCCGGGACCCCGATGAGACCGCCCGTCAGCTCGAGGAGTGGCTGGCCCGCACCCTCGGTCCGGCTGCCCAGCCGTCGATCACCGACGTGACCAGCCCCGAGTCGAACGGCATGTCCTCAGAGACGGTGCTGTTCACCGGCACCTGGGACGAAGGGCTGGGACCCGTCGACCACGGGCTGGTGGCCAGGATCGAGCCCCCCGCCACCGCCTACCCCCTGTTCACCTCCTACGACCTCGGCATGCAGTTCCGGGTCATGCGTCTCGTGGGGGAGCACACCGACGTGCCCGTGCCCCACACGCTCTGGTACGAAGCTGACCCGGCCGTGCTGGGTGGACCGTTTCTCGTCATGGAGCAGGTGAAGGGACTGGTTCCACCCGATGTGCTGCCCTACACCTTCGGCGAGAGCTGGCTCTCTGACGCCGGCCCCGCCGGGCAGCAGGCACTCCAACAGTCCGCCGTCGTCGCCCTGGCCGGGATCCACTCGCTCACCGCCGACTCCCACGACCTCGGATTCCTCGACGCTGGTGGCCCTGGGGCCACGGCCCTCGACCGGCTCGTGCGGCGATGGAAGGAGTATGCCGACTGGGTGGGGCGGGACACCCCGTCCCCGTTACTGGCCGACTGCTTCGACTGGCTGGAGGAACACCGACCTACCGGACTCGGGGCCGACGCCCTGTCCTGGGGGGACGGACGCATCGGCAACATGATGTTCCGGGACAACAGGGTGGTGGCCGTCCTCGACTGGGAGATGGCCTCGGTGGCACCGCCCGAGGTGGATCTGGGATGGATGTGCTACCTGCACCTGTTCTTCCAGGACATCGCCACCGATATCGGTCTACCCGGCCTTCCCGACCTGTTCCGGCCCGTGGACGTGGCCCGTGCTTACGCCGAGGCCACCGGTTACACACCGACCGATCTCACCTGGTTCGTGGCCTTCGCCGCGGTGAGGCACGGTGCCATCATGCGACGTGTCACCGAACGTGCCGTCTTCTTTGGCGAGGCGGTCATGCCAGATGAGGTCGACGACCTCATCATCCACCGGGCCACCCTCCGGGGCATGATCGACGGCACCTACTGGGACCGCATCGCCATCTGATCGGCCACCTGTCGACCCGAGGGAGAACCCTCCGGGCCGCCCGGCAGGTCCGGGGCTTACCAGAAGGACGACTCCGCACTCAGTCCCTTGTCGGGGAATCCGCCGCACATCATGGGCTGGCAGTTGCCCCACCCCTCCGCGCCGGTGTCGAGGTCACGGACGTGCACCACGGTGTCCCGAATCTGGTGCAGCTCCCGGACGAGGTCGGCGTCCCGACAGTCGGCCAGGCGCTCACCGTCGATGTGCAGCTCGCCCCGCCACTCGCCGTGGTGATGGCCCTGCCAGCCGAAGTAGAGCCCGGCACCCAGATGAAATCCCGTGTCGCCGGGCACCTCGACCTCGAATCGCCGGACGGTTCCGTCCTCCATGCTCACTTCGACCCGACCACCCTGTAGACGGCGGTTGACCGGGTCGTAGGCGAAGTCGGGCCGGATGTCGGCCATGCGCGACACCGACCCGTCCACCCGCTCGATGCTCCCCATGACGGTCCGGTGGTGACGGCCGAACCCGGTCATGTCGACCAGATGCATGAACAGGCCCCAGGAGGTCCCGTCGGGGTCAGCCATGAGGACCGGGCACCAGATCATCTGGAAGTCCATCGCCGCCACCGGATTGAATGGGTCGATATCCGTCGGTGGTGTGCCCACGTCGTAGCGGACCCCCCAGGAGTGGTCCCGGGTGGAGACCCACTCGTCGGGGGTGATTTCGTGGCGCTCGCCGTCCAGCTCCACCCAACCCGAGGCGGTGCCGATCTGGTGGTAGCGGACCAGCTCGGCACTGACCCGGTAGCCGAACGGGACGCGCTGATGGGTCCGCTCCTCGGCGGCCGGAGGCAGGATCGCCTCGTAGACCCAGTCAAAGGCCAGCGGCTGGCAGTCATTGGCCTCGAGCGAGAAGCGGACCCGCTTCATGGGCTCGAGCACCTCGTAGTGGATGGGCCCGACGGCGGTCAACTCGGGCTCGGGGAACAGGCGCCGGCTGCCCCGCACGGTGAGCTGTTCAGCTCCCCTCGACAGGCCGGCGTATCCGTCCAGCACGTTTCGGTTGGTGTACTTGCCCATGCCGAAGCCCAGCTGGAGCTGCCCGTCCTTCCGGGCCGCCATGGCACATACCTTCTCGGTCCATGACGGGTCGCTCGGCCCCACGGTGGCGAAGGTGTCGGCGATCTGGTGGTCGAAGCGCTCGTCCGCCGGACCGAGGGGTCCGAGGGGATTGGCCATGTCCTTGCCTCCTGCAGCTCAGGGAACCCCGGGGCTCGCGAGGAGCCCGACGTCGTGATCAGACGCCGAGGCTACCCTTGGCCGCCCGCTCGAAGAGGCGGTGGGGCAACAGCCGCTTGGCGGTAATGCCGATGCGCTCGTCCATGCTGCCCACCGACACCCGTCGGGGCGGCCGACGGGCGGTGAGCACCCTGAGGGCCACGTCGGCCACCTTCGCCGGATCCACCCCGTTCGACTCGTCCTCGGCCATCTTGCCGACCGCCCTGGTGGCGGCGGCGGCGTAGGGGGACGAGCCCTCGTCCCCGCAAGCCACCTCGCGCCGAGCCGCAGTGAAGCCGGTACGGACGTTTCCCGGCTCGACCAGGGTTACCTCGACGCCGAACGGGGCCACCTCGTAGGCCAGTGCCTCCCCGTAGCCCTCCAGGGCGAACTTGGCTGCGCTGTAGAAGGCCTGGAAAGGGAGGCTCACGATTCCCCCGATCGAACTCATGAGGACGATCCGGCCCCGTTTACGCTCCCGCATGCCGGGAAGCACACCTTGGACGACTCGGACGGTTCCCCAGAACAGGGTCTCGAACTGATCCCGGGCATCACCCAGAGGCGTTTCTTCGACGGCACCGGCCAGACCCCATCCCGCACAGGTGACCACAGCGTCGATTCGGCCGTGCTCAGCCACGACTCGGTCGAGGCCTTCGCTTACCGAGGTGTCGTCGTCGACGTCCATGACCAGGGGGCTCCACCCCCCAGCTGAGGTGCCGCGCCGGCTGGCACCGACCACGGTCCAGCCCTCCCGGTGAAGCCGGTCGGCACAGGACAGGCCTATGCCCGACGAGGCTCCAGTGACCACCACCACCTCAGGCATCGTGCGCATCTCCGAGCTGGCCCTCTGGGCCCTGCAGTCCGAACGAGCCGAGGGTATCGGGCACGGGCGGGGGCGCGTGTGGGACAGCACCGACTCCCACTGGCGTGGAGCCCGATTGCGGACGCGTGGGGGCCGGACCGGATCGGATCTCCCCGCCCTCCCCGCTCGGCGGGGCGGCGTGAGAGCCGAAGCCGATGAGCATCCGGGTGCCCCGGTTCTCCGAGACGGGTGACTCGACCCGCACGCCGGCTCCCATGGCGGCCGACAGCTCCGAGACGATGGCCAGGCCTAGGCCGGACCCCTTTCGGCGTCCACCAGCCCGGTCCGACGTGAAGTGGCGATCGAATACCCGGCTCAGTTGGTCGGAAGGGATGCCGGGGCCGTCGTCCACTACCCAGATGGTCGGGATCCCCCCGACGTCCCCTGCCCCCACGGCCACACTGTGGTGCGCGAAGTACGAGGCGTTCTCCACGAGGTTGGCCACGATCTGAGCCAGACGGTCGGCGTCGGCCACTACCCACAGGGGCACGTCGGTCCCCGACGATACGGTCAGTCCGATGCCCAGCTCCTCGGCTCGGGGGCGGAATCCTTCCGCCACCTGAGCGGCCAGGGCCGCGGCGTCCACGGTCTGCAGGTGGAAGGAGAATCGATCGGCATCCAGCCGGGCCAGATCCAAGAGGTCTTCGACCAGCCGCTCGAGTCTGCGGGACTCGGCACTGATGACCGAAGCCGCCGCCTGAGCGTCGGCTGCCGTCCCATCGAGCACGGCGTCGGCGTAGCCGCGGATGGAGGTGAGCGGAGTGCGGAGCTCGTGGGAGACCGACAAGAGGAACTGTCGTTCCTGATCGCGTGCCCGAGCCAGGTTGGCCCCCATGGCGTTGATCGAATCGGCCAGCTGCGCGAACTCGCGGTCCTCCCGGCGGGTCACCGGAACGGTGGCGTCGAGGTCGCCGGATGCGATACGACGGGTAGTGGCCACCGCGGCGACCACGGGCTTCGTGAACCGCCGGGCCAGGGCGGCGGCCACCAGGGCCGCCACGGCCAGCGCGATCACCCCCACCCACACGAAGTAGCGGAGCCCGTTGGCCGTATTGTGGATCTGGCGGGTGACGACCAGTACCGGCGTGAAGCGCGAGACACCGACGATGGGCGTGGGCACCGCTGAAAAGGCCAGGAGGCTGCGGGTGTGACCGGTGACTTGGATACCGGCCTGGAGCGCGCCAACGTGAAGGTCGGCAAGGGTGATGCCAGCGGGAAGCTTCCCGGTGTAGGTGCCATCGGGGTTGAGCCGGAGGACGGTAGCGCCGGCGAAGTTCCCCGCCTCGGTGATGATCTTCTTCTCCTTTTGGAACGTCGCTCTGGTCAAGGGAGTGGACGAGAAGGTGTTCGAGACGGCCTTGGCCTGGCCGGCGAGTTCATTCTGCGTGGTGGAGATGGCAGCCCGCCGGATGAAGAAGTAGCCGCCGAGCGTGGTGACCACCAAGGTCAGGGCGATCAACACCAGGATCGATATGGTCAGGCGCCGCCTCATCCCATTCGGTAACCGACTCCCCAGACCGTGGCCAGGGGTAGATCCTCACCCAGCTTTTTGCGCAGCTGGCGCACATGGACGTCGACGGTCCGTTCATCGCCGTACCAGTCGTCGCCCCACACCCCGTTGAGCAACTGCCGCCTCGACAGGGCCAGCCCCAGATTGCCGGCCAGATAGGTCAGGAGGTCGAACTCCCGTGTGGCCAGGGGTACTACCTCGCCGGACCGGCGGACCTCCCGGCGTCCGGTATCGACCTCGATGTTGCCGAGCGCCACCACCGTCGGGGGCTCGGCCGCCGGGGCGCCCTCGCTCCGACGCAGGATGGCATGAACCCGGGCCACCAGCTCGCGGGCGGAGAACGGCTTGGTGACGTAGTCGTCGGCGCCAAGCTCGAAGCCCAGGACCCGGTCCACCTCGTCGTCCCGGGCGCTGAGGATGAGCACCGGAATCCCTCCGCTGGCCGCCCCCGCCGAGCCGGCCCGGTGCCGGGCGCTGAAGGTCTCCCCCCGGAGCCTGCGACAGACGTCGAAGCCGTCGAGATCCCCGGGCAGACCGATGTCCACGATCACCAGCTTCGGTTGCTCCCGCTCCACCAGGGCCAGACCCGCGGTGCCGTCATCGGCCTGGAGTACCCGGAAGCCGTCCCGCCGGAGATACATAGCCACCAGGTCCGAGATGTGGTGATCGTCCTCGATCACCACCACCGTGTCGTCGACTACCACCATGTCCTCCAGCCTGCCATCGGCAGGACATCATCGCCGTTCATGGTTAGGAAAGTGTGATTGGGAGGGGGATGTCCCCCACGAACCTCCCTCCGCCCACCGCCCCGGCCCGGGAGCGGGCAGGCTGATGGCGACCCAAACGGTCGGGTCCGCTCGCTCCTGAGCGGTTGTTCTGGGCCCGTGGGCGGTGGCCCTGGATGCCCAACCAGCCAATTCAGCTCGACGTGCCCCACTCCCATCAGACGGGCTTGGTGGGTGGGGTTGGTAGGATCGGAAAGCTATGCCGGCCTACCTTGAGACCATCATCACTGCCCATCGGGCGGCTGCCGCCGGTGATGAACGGCGGCTCGACGACGTCCTCGAACAGGTTGCCCACGCCGGACCGGTGCGGCCCTTCACGGCCGCCATTGCCGACGGGGCATCTGGCGATGGCATGGCGCTGATCGCCGAGATCAAACGCCGTTCCCCGTCCAAGGGCGACCTCGATCCCACCCTCGATCCCGTTGTGGTGGCCTCCCAGTACGAAGCCGGTGGAGCCAGCTGCCTCTCGGTGCTGACCGATGCCGACTTCTTCGGGGGCAGTGTCGAGGACCTCCAGGCCGCCCGCTCCGCATGCAGTCTCCCGGTGCTCCGCAAGGATTTCACCGTGAGTGCTCTGGATGTGTGTGACGCCCGGTTGATGGGTGCCGACGCCGTACTCCTCATCGTGGCTGCACTGGCCGACACCGAGTTGGTGGCGTTGATCGCCCTGGCCCGACAGTGCTCGCTGAGCGCATTGGTAGAGGTGCACGATGACCTCGAACTGAAGCGGGCGCTCGACGGCGGCGCCGAGATGATAGGGGTCAACCAGCGCGACCTTCGGACCTTCGAGGTCGATCACGAGCGTGCGCTGCGTCTGGGTGAGACCATCCCCGCTGGTGTCACCACCGTGGCCGAGTCGGGCATCACGGGCCCCGACGACGTACGACGCTTGGCCGACGCCGGCTACCAGGCGGTGTTGGTGGGGGAGCGCCTGATGCGTTCCGGAGACCGCCGCTCGGCCGTTCAGACGATGCTCGGCGTGGGAGCGTGACACCCACCGGGTCGGGTGGGTTCGGCATCGGGGGAGGCCCCGAGCACGACGCCGACACCGAAGGGCTGTTCGTCAAGATCTGTGGGATCACCTCGGAGGCGGACGCACTGTTGGCCGTCGGGATGGGGGCGAATGCTGTCGGGTTCATCTTTGCGCCGTCTCCCCGCCAGATGGCTCCCTCGGCGGTAGCCGACATCGTGAAACGGCTGCCCCACGGGATCGTCACCGTCGGTGTGTTCCGAGACGAGGCCCGCCAGCGAGTGGTGGACATCGCCAATCAGATCGGGCTCGGTGCCGTGCAGCTCCACGGAGTGGAGTCCATCGAGGACACCCAGTGGATCCGGGCCCGCACGCGCTGGACCATCAAGGCGTTCTCGGCCGGTCACCGCAACATCGAGCGGTTCGAGGAGTACGGCGCGCAGACCCTCTTGATCGACGGAGCCAACCCCGGTTCGGGGGAGCTCTTCGACTGGCGTCTGGCCGAGGGGGTGGTCGACCCGACTCGCCTGATCGTCTCGGGTGGCCTCCGCCCCGAGAACGTCGGGGCGGCCATCGAGCACCTCCATCCCTGGGGAGTGGATGTGGCCTCAGGCGTCGAGGCCTCGCCGGGCGTCAAAGATCCTGGCAAGCTGCGGGCGTTCATCGCCGCCGCCCACGCCGCCGCCCGGGTGGTGGCGACGACCGCCGGTCAGGCCGCGGCGAGCACCTACACCCAGGCTGCACGCACCGATGACGGCGGACCCGCTCTCTTCGATTGGCAAGACGAGCTATGACCGAGCGATTGCGCCCTTCGGGAACTGACGCCGCCTCCGGCCCGATGGACCCCATCATGGGCGACCCCGGCCCGAGCGGACGATTCGGCCAGTTCGGGGGTCGGTTCGTCCCCGAGGCACTGATCCCAGCCTGCATGGAGCTCGAAGCCGCCTTTCGATCGGCATGGGCCGACCCGGCCTTCCACGCCGAATTCGACGACATCCTGCGCCACTACGGTGGTCGGCCCACCCCGGTCACGGAGTGCGGACGGTTGTCCGGAGAGCTCGGCATCCGCCTCCTCTTGAAGCGGGAGGACCTGGCCCATACGGGTTCCCACAAGCTGAACAACGTCATCGGCCAGGCGCTGTTGGCCCGGCGGATGGGCAAACACCGGCTCATCGCCGAGACCGGGGCGGGCCAGCACGGGGTGGCCACGGCCACGGCTGCGGCCCTGTTCGGGATGGAGTGCCTGGTCTACATGGGCGAGGTGGACACCCAGCGCCAAGAGCTGAACGTCTTCCGCATGGAGCTGCTGGGAGCCCAGGTCCAACCGGTGTCGAGCGGGAGTCGTACGTTGAAGGACGCCGTCAACGAGGCCCTCCGGGACTGGGTGGCCTCGGTCGGGGAGACGCACTACTGCCTCGGGTCGGTCATGGGGCCACACCCCTACCCCTGGATGGTGCGCGAGTTCCAGCGGGTGATCGGCGACGAGGCACGTGGGCAGTGCCGAGACTTGCTCGACGGGGTCGACCCCGACGTCGTGGTGGCTTGTGCCGGCGGGGGCTCCAACGCGGCGGGCATCTTTGCCGGCTTCGCCGATGCCACATCCTCGGCGCTGGTGGCCGTGGAAGCGGCGGGCGGGGCGGCGATGACCATGGGCATCCCCGGGATCCTCCACGGGATGCGGAGCTCCCTCATGCAGAACGAGGAGGGCCAGATCCTCGAGGCCCACTCCATCTCAGCCGGATTGGACTATCCGGGCATCGGGCCCGAGCACGCCCATCTGGGTGAACTGGGCCGGGCCCGGTACGAGTCGGCCGACGACGGCCAGGTCCTCGACGCCTTCCAGCGCCTGGCCCGTACCGAGGGCATCATCCCCGCCCTCGAGTCCGCCCATGCCCTGGCCTGGGTGATTGCCCGAGCCGGGACCCCGGACCTCCCGAGCGGCTCTACCGTCCTCGTGAACCTCTCGGGTCGCGGCGACAAGGACGTGGCCCAGGTGCGCGAGTTGCTGCGGCCGTGAGCGCCCCGAGCACCGACCGATCGGCGCCTCCGACCGCCGGGCCCATCGAGTACCGGCCCGGGCGCCTCGAGTCGTCGCTCACCGCCCGTCGGGACGCCGGCCACAAGCTGCTCGTCCCCTATGTCACCGGCGGGATGGACGACGAGTGGTTGCTGACCATCGAGGCCCTGGCCGGGGCCGGGGCCGACGCCATCGAGGTGGGCATACCGTTCTCCGACCCGATGATCGACGGCGCCACGATCCAAGAGGCGTCGCTCCGTGCCCTCGAACGGGGTACCACCCCCGACGGCATCCTGGCCGACCTCAGCCGCATCGACGTGGGTGTCCCGCTGGTGGTCATGACCTACTACAACGTCATCTACCGGGCCGGTCACGACCGAATCGCCGGAATGATGGCCGAATCCGGCGTGGCTGGGGCGATCATCCCGGACCTGCCCCTCGAAGAGCTGGGGGCCTGGGTCCGCGCCGCCGATGATGCCGACGTGGCCAGCGTGTTGTTGGTGGCCCCGTCTACTCCCGAAGCGCGGATTGCTGCCGTCTGTAGACGGTCGCGGGGCTTCGTCTACGCCGTGGGCCGCATGGGGGTCACGGGCGAACAGGCCGAGCTGGCCGACTCGGCCCGCCAAGTGGCAGGACGGGTGGTGCGGGCAACCGAACTCCCGGTATGTGTGGGGATCGGAGTCTCGACTCCCGGGCAGGCCGTGGCCGTATGCGAGGAGGCTGACGGGGTCGTCGTCGGCTCGGCTCTGGTCCGTCGGCTCCTCGAAGGAGAAGGACCCGACGGCGCCGCCGCCTTCGTCGGATCCTTGAGGCGTGCTCTCGACGAGGTGGCGCCGGCCTGACCGGAGGCTCGGGCCGACAGTCCAGACGACTCAGCTACGGTCCGGTCGCACCAGCCGATAGAGGGCGCGTAGGAACGAACGGCGGTTGCGCTGCTCGCTCCGGTCCTGGAGGCGCTGGCGGATCAGCTCCCGGCGCTCCTGCAGGTCCTGGAAGGTAATGGGGTCGGTTTCGTCGGCAAACCCCATGGCAGCCCGGTAGCCGTCCAGATCGATGGGCGTGTCGACAAGGTCGAGGCCCACCTCCCGAGCGATCTGGTCGCCATGGTGTTCGGTGAAGTAGGTCACCACGGCCAGGATCTCTCCCAAGATGTCGACGTCCGGGGCCATGGTGGCCATGGCGCCGTTCAGGAACAAGATGTCCTTGACGAAGAGCATGAGCTCTTTGGGCATGCGGGCCCCGTAGCCCAGTAGCGCTTTGGTCACGTCCCGCAGTTCGGCCACCATCTCGTCCGCGGTCAGGGTGGTGGGATCGACGGGGGGCCGGTCGAGCCCCAGGTCTCGGATGACCGCTTCCACGTCGGTATCAGCGGGCAGGGCCCCGAGATCTCGCAGCGCTTCCACCTGAGCGGCCAGGTTGTTGGTGGTGGCACCCATCTGGAGTCGTAGGAAGGCCAGACGCTTGCGCTCATCCAGACGTCCGGTGATCCCGAAGTCGAGCAGCGCCACCGTCCCGTCGGCCTGAACCATGAGGTTCCCGCCGTGCAGGTCGCCGTGGAACACTCCATAGAGGAGCGCACCTTCCAAGAAGGCGATGAGACTCGACCGCAGGACCGCGGCCGTGTCGATCCCAGCGGCCCGCATGCCTGCGGCGTTGCCCCAGGCGAAGCCGTGCAGCTGTTCCATGACCAGGACCCGTCGGGTCACCAGCTCGGGGTGCGGGCGGGGCACCACGATGGACCGCTGGCCACTCCCCGCGAAGACCGCCGCTATGTCCAGCATGTTCTGGGCCTCGAGACGAAAATCGAGTTCCTCCACGATGGTTTCGGCGAATAGGTCGACGAGGGCGGGGGGGTTGGTCAGGGTGGCGATCGGGATCCGACCAACGAGTTGCGGGGCGATCCAGGACATGGCGGCGATGTCCAGGCGGACGAGCGACGCCACCGTTCGCCGCTGGACCTTGACCACTACCCGCTCGCCGGAACGAAGCGTGGCCGCATGGACCTGGGCAATGGACGCGGAAGCGATGGGTTTGCGGTCGAAGGAGACAAAGACGTCGGCCAGTGGTCGACCCAGGTCCTCTTCAATGGTGCGCCGCACCGTGGCGAAGGGTTCGGGTGGTACCCGGTCGCGCAGGAGGCGGAACTCCTCGACGAGTTCTTCGGGAAAGATCCCCTCGCCCGAGGAGATGATCTGACCCAGCTTGATGTAGGTGGGTCCCAGGCGCTCGAAGGCCGGGCGCAGCCGCCGGGACAGTCCTGATCGAGATGACGGGGTGCCGCGATCGCGGAGGCCCCAGCCGAGCAGGGCCGAGCCGAGCCGGTAACCGACCGTTGCCACCCGTGCCACCGAGGGCAGCTGCTGGGGTCGCACCAGCTGTGCGGCCAGGCGGGCGGCCTCGTTCCGCAGGGCGTCGACGCCTGGTGATGTGGCGGACGGGAATCGCCAGATCATCGTTGCGGGGTCGACCGTCCAGGGGCCGTGGGGGGTGAAGGCACCGATGGCCAGGTCGGACCGTTGGTCGTTGCCTGTGGTCCCCGACGCCGACCCGGCCTCGGAGCGATCGGATCGCTCGTGGCCGGGTACGCCGTCCTCTGGGGCGCCGTACCTTCTGTCCCGGTCAGGTGCGGAAGGGGAGTGGGTCGAGACCACGTCGTCGGTCATGGGATCCCAACGCTAGGGGGCGGGGCCGCGGGACGATTCGTCAGGCCCGGGCCTGCTGAGCCGACCCAGGGCCCCTCAGGCTGGTGAGATGACGAGACAGCCGTTATGGCCGCCGAAGCCGAACGAGTTGGACAGCACGGGTGCCGGCTTCCACCGGCGGGCCTCCCCGGCCACGATGTCGAGGTGGATGTCCGGATCGGGCTGCTCGTAGCCGTAGGTGGGGGGGATCAGGGCGTGTTCGATGCTGAGGAGCACCGCCACGGCCTCGATGGCGCCACAGGCCCCCAAACCGTGGCCGGTGATGCCCTTGGTGGAGGTCACCGGCGGGGCCGAGGCACCGAACACCTTGGCGATGGCATCCGATTCGGCCTGGTCGTTGAGCGGGGTGGAGGTCCCGTGGGCGTTGATGTGCCCGATCTCGGTTGGCTCGACCGAAGCGTCTTCCATGGCGAGGGTCATGCACGCGGCCGCACCCGATCCCCCCGGGATCGGCGCGGTGATGTGGTGGGCGTCGGCCGTGCTGGCCGACCCCGACAGCTCACCGTAGATGTGGGCACCACGGGCCACGGCCCGGTCCCACTCCTCGAGTACGAGGGCACCGGCGCCCTCGGTGATCACGAAGCCGTCTCGCCGGATGTCGAACGGTCGTGAGTTCCCCGAACTCGAGAGTGCAGTCATGTTGGAGAAGGCGGCGATGCCTACGCCGGTCATTCCGGCCTCCGCCGCCCCACCGATGGCGACGTCGCACCGACCCGAGGCCACCAGTCGGGCGGCATGCCCGATGCTGTGGGCGCCGGCTGCGCACGCTGTCGTGACCGTCTCGGACGGTCCGTGCCATCCCAGCCGAATAGATACCGCGGCAGCTCCGGCGTTCGACATCATCATGGGTACCAGGCGGGGGGAGACCCGACGTGGGCCCTTCTCCCCGAATACCAGAATCTGGGTTTCGAGGGTCTCGAGGCCCCCGACGCCGGTACCCATCACCACACCGGACCGCCCGGGATCGGCATCGAGCTCGCCGGCGTCGGCCAGCGCCATGTCGGCGACGGCCACGGCGAACTGGGCGAACCGGTCCACTTGGCGGGCCTCTTTGACGGTAAACCACTGTTCAGGGTTGAAGTCGGGGACCCGACGCTCACCTTCAGGGGGCACACCGTTCAGCCCGGCCCACAGGGCATCGGTGCCCATCCCGCAGCATGACGCCACACCGAGACCGGTGACGGCAACCCGTCGACCGGCCACCGGGCCATCGGGACCGATACCCAGCAGCATCAGAGCTTGGCGACGATCAGGTCGAAGGCCTGTCCGATGGTCTCGATGCCCTCGAGCTCGGTCTCATCCACGGACACGTCGAAGGTCTCTTCGAGGGCCATGACCAGCTCGACTAGGTCGAGGCTGTCGGCATCCAGGTCCTCAGCGAACCTCGCCTCCCGGGTGACCTTGTCGGCGGGCACCTGGAGAACTTCGACCGCACACTCCGTGAACTTCTCGAATGCCTCGTCGTTAGTCACGAACTTGCTCCTTTTTCATTGTTGTCATCGATTGATCGACCCTGGCTGACCTAGCCACATCGGTCCGGACGGCGGTGCTCCCGGATCGGGCTGCTCACAGACCCATTCCGAGGCCGCCGTCGACCGGCAGGACCGCCCCGGTCACGTAGGCGGCGCCGTCCGATGCCAGAAATCCGACAGCCTCAGCGATCTCCTCGGGTCGGGCCACCCTACCCAACGGGACCTGGGATGCGAATTCCGCCAAGCGTTCCTCACCGAGAGCCGCGAGCATATTCGTTTCCACCAGGCCCGGGGCGACCACGTTGACAGTGATCGACCGGCTGGCCACCTCCCGGGCCATAGAGCGGGCCATGCCCACCAGTCCCGCTTTGGACGCGGCATAGTTGGCCTGACCGGGCGACCCGATATAGGCCCCCACCGACGAGATCATGATCACGCGACCCCGGTGGAGGCGGATCATCTTGGACAGCGCCCGTTTGGTCACCCGGAAGGCCCCCGACAGATTAGTGTCGATGACCTCGGACCAGGCGTCGTCACCCATCCGCAGGACCAGGGTGTCCCGGGTGATCCCGGCGTTGGCCACGAGCACCTCGACCGGCGACCACTGCTCCTCGACCGCCTTGAAGGCTGCATCGACCTGAGCGGTATCGGTGACGTCGCAGGTCAGCGACAGCAATTGCCCGGGGCCGCCCATCACCTCGCCGTCGACCGCTCCGGAACGGGACGTGATTGCGACACGGTCGCCCCTGGCTAGGAACCAGTTCGCACAGGCGAGGCCGATGCCCCTCGAGCCACCGGTGACCATGACCACTCGACCGACCTCTGGGGCTTCGGTCTCCTCTGCTTCAGCTGTCGGACTCACGAGTCGCTCCCCGGTGTCCGGATCCAGGCCACCGGTTGGCCCTCGACCACCCGCTCACCGCGTACGGCCAGCCATCGGACCAGGATCCCGTCGAAGGGGGTGCGGACGTCGGTGAGGCCGACGGTACCGACCCGGTCGCCGACCGCCAGGATCGACCCCGGTTCGACACCGTCACCACTTCCCGGTACGGCAGTGGCCTCGGCCAGGGCCGTGCTTTCCAGGGCGGCGAGCTTCACATCGGGCTCGAACACGCCTGGGGCGGGGCTCACGATGACCCGCTCAGAGGTGTAGAGGTGCTCGCCTTGGTGGCTGGGTGACGAAGCGGTCCATTCGTCGGTCCCGGCGACGGTATCCATCAACTTGTCGAGATCGGCGGGAACGGCCACTGCCACTCCTCGTACATCGGGGATGGTGCGACGGACCATTCCCGTGAGCACGCCACCGGGTCCGAGTTCAGCGAGGACGGTGGCCCCTCGTCCGCTCAGGGTTTCGAGGGACTGGCGCCACCGGACCGGGCTGCACAGTTGGGACGAGAGCAGTCCCGGCCATTCGGCTGCATCAGTGTGCACCCGGGCGTCCACATTGGCGACGACGGGTACTTCGGGGGAGTGGAAGGTGACCTGGTCGAGGCTCTGGCGGAGCCTCGTTCGGGCCGGCAGCATCAACTGGGTGTGGAACGCCCCCGATACCGGGATGGGCAGCACCTTCCTCGCCCCCAACTCTTTGGCCCGCTCGGTGGCCGAGGCCACACCCTCGACGGTGCCGGCAATCACCACCTGGCCGGGGGCGTTGTAGTTGGCCACCCAGACCTCGGCCTCCGCTCGCTGACAGGCGGCCTCGGCATCGTCGTCGGCGATCCCGATGAGGGCAGCCATGGTGCCGGGCCGCTCGTCCGCCGCCACCTGCATGGCCTTCCCACGCTCGAGCACCAGACGGGTTCCGTCCGCCAGCGAGAGTGACCCCGATGCCACGAGGGCCGTGTATTCGCCCAGGCTGTGACCGGCGCTGGCGGCCGGGAAGAGGCCGAGCCGCTCGACGGCGTCCAGGACCACCAGGCTCATCACGAAGGTGGCCAGTTGGGCGTTGGCGGTAAGGGTCAGCTCCTCCATGGGGGCGTCGAGGAGCAGGCTGGTCAGGTCCCTGCCGGCGATGTCCGAGGCCTCGGCGATGACCTCCCAGGAGGGGTGTTCGACCCAGGCGTGGCCCATCCCGGACCGCTGCGATCCCTGTCCTGGGAAGGTAAAGGCCAGCACCTGCCGACTCCTCTCGAATGGCTCTTCACGGACGGTGGGCGATGGATCTCGTCACCCTCGTTTCCGATGGCGGGACAAGTGTGGCACGGCAGGCACGCCAGCCGGTGATTACTCCCGGGTCACCGGATGAGTGGGGAACCCCGAATCCGACCGCATCGGGGGAACGAACCGCCCCGCCGGGGGCGACAGGCATTCCGGGTGGGGCGCCGATACCGTTCCCACCTTGATGAGCACCTCGGGAGCGAGATGACGACCTCACTCGCAATCACCGAAGTCAGGGCGATCCAGCGAGCACCACGAGGGAGTCGGCCAGCAGCCACACCCGGGGCGTCCCGGCAGCGGAGCACTCCGTCGATACCTTCTTCACAGAGGTCGGAGAACAACCAGCCATCAGAACATCCATGAACCTCGCGCACGGCGGCGAGCGGTCCTCACGTGGCAGGGTACACCCCACTCACGCCACCCTGGTCGTCGTGCTGGGTTTCGCCGAAAGACCAACCGGGTTGGCGACGCGCGGGTATGGCCGCTTCGGATTAGGCTCAGCCCCTGGTAGTGGCCAGGAACCGCCCTGGCCGAGTGCCCAGAAGGCGTCAACTGACCAACTTGCCGCGTCCAGCAGCAGGCGACGTGACATCAGCGATGTGATCACTCCTATGCCAGAGCCGCTACCTTGAGTCTCGGAGCGCCCAGCGCCAGTGGCGCCGACCTCTCACTCACTTCGGTGGAAGGGGAGGCCGAATCGGCCCGCGTCCGTTGGGGCATCGTCGACGTGGTCGGGCTGGGCGTCGTGGCGATCGCAGGCGTGCTGGTGCTGATCCCGGCTCTGGTCCACGGAGCGTCCCTCGGGCCATACGACATCCTCCAGTCCACCGGCCTAAACAAGGTCCCGAACCTCAAGGCCCACAACTCATCGACCTTGGACCAGATCTCACTGTTCATCCCCTGGACGAACCTGGTGTGGACCCAAGTGCATCAGGGCCATCTGCCGCTGTGGAACCCATACAGCGCGTTAGGGATGCCGCTGGCCTTCAACTGGGAGTCGGCTCCCTTCAGCCTCCCCGTCCTGGTCGGGTACGTGTTTCCCGTCCGACTCGCCTACACCGCGCAAGTAATCGTCACCGTGTTGATCGCGGGTTCGGGCGTCTACCTGTTCGGGAAGCTGCTGCGCCTCGGGACGCTCGGGTGCGTCATGGGGGCGATCGCCTTCGAGTTGAGCGGACCCTTCATCGCCCTACTCGGGTGGCCCTACTCCTCGGTGATGTGTCTGGGGGGCTGGCTGCTTGCCGCAGTCGTGCTCGTTCTGCGTGGCGACAAGCGGGCCCGGGCGATCGCCGTCCTTGCCGTGGTGTTCGCGTTCATCATCTACGCAGGGGATCCCGAGGTCGTGCTCCTCCTCGGAGGTTCGGCGGCCATCTTCGCCGTTGGGATGCTCCTGCTTAGGTGGCGCCCACTCGGCGGCTCTGGCCCGGTCGTGCGGCCCCTCGTCGACCTGGCCCTGGGCGTCGTCGCCGGTTCGGCTCTTGCCGCTCCACTCGTCCTGCCGGGGCTCGAGGTGGCCAAGGGATCCAACCGCAATGTTGTGGGACCGGCCCTGGGCCCTAAGGGCCTGCCCCCCCAGGAGCTGCTCCATCTGATCTTCCAGGGGTTCGATGGCCTGCCCCTTGTCCACAATGAGTGGTTCGGCGTCTCTGCCTACGAGTTCACTGCGGCCTACATCGGCGTGACGGCGCTCGTTCTGGCCATGACGGCGGTTGTTGTTCGCTGGAGGCAACCGGAGGTCCGCAGCATTGCTCTGGTCGCCGTGGGCATGGGACTGCTTGCATTCGTGCCCCCCCTCGTCACTTTCTTGGACGATTCGGTGTACCGCATCTACTGGACCTTCGCGCTGGCCCCCTTGCTGCTGGCCATCGCGGTTCTCGCCGGTATGGGGATGGATGTTCTGGTCAAGTCCCACGGCGAACGGCACGTGCGGCGGGTGGTCGGCTTCGGGTTCGCAGCGATGGCGGTGCTGCTTGTGATCGTCTGGCTCGTGGGCCGCAGGGGACTCACGCCACTACAGATGACTATTCGATCGCACAGCTTCATCTGGCCCACCGTTGAGGTGGTGGTGGGACTTGCGGTTGTCGGGGTGCTCACCAAGGTGGCCAAGAAAGCCGGGGGCCGGAGACCTGCAACCTCATCCGTGCTGAGCGTCGGGAACGTGGCCGGGTCGATTCTTCTTGTGATGATGACCGGTTTCCTGGTTACTGCAGGTGCCCCCCTCTTCTCGTCGACCTCGCAGTACCCGCCCATGACTCCGGCGGTGGCCTCACTGCAGGCCGCGCCGTCGGCCACGGGATCGTGGGGTTCGGAGTGTCACCTCCATATCCGGCGAGCATGGGAATCATGGTGAATGCCAATCTCCTCTACAACGTCCAGGAGTTTGCCAACTATGACCCGTTGGTCCCGCACAGCTACTTCTTGTTGCATGGCGCATCTACCTCCGTACTCTCCGAGTACGAGGACGTATTCAGTCCAACGATCACCTCCACCCGTGTGGCTCGCCTCTACGGAGTGAGTTTCATTCTCGAGCCCCATGGAGTTCCTGGCCCCCCGGGCTCCGTCTTCGATCGGCGACTAGGCAGTGAGGACCTCTATCGAGTGCCCGGCGCGGCTGCAGCCACACTCGTCCCCCTGACCCATACCGGTGCGTTTCCCGGCAAGTACGACAACGGCATACCGGTCACCGCTGCTCACCCGACCCCGAATGAGTGGCGAATGGTCACCCACGGCCCCACCGGAAGCGTCCTTCGCCTCCGACTAACCAATGTGCCGGGTTGGCGGGCCACCGTTGATGGCAAGCAGGCCGACATGGACCCCTTTGCCGGCACCATGCTTCAACTTCGAGTGCCGCCCGGTCGACATGTGGTGGAGCTGACGTATTGGCCGAAGAAGTTCTCGCTCGGCATCGTGGTGGCACTCTGCGCCGTCGTGGGTTTGGCCGTGCTTCTCATCGTTTCCCGGACCCGATCGCGGAGGCCGGCCCACTCCGAACCGGCTGATTGACCCCGCACGTGGCCCCGCCCCTGTAGGACGAGGGGGTGCCAGGGTCCGGATGTGCGTGTTGCAGACCATCGGCACCACGATGGGATCGCGGTGGAGAGCCGGAGCCACTGGCGAGAGGGCCCTACCGGCCGGATCACCCGGGGGTGGCCGCGCACGAACCCAGTGATCGGCTGCCAAGTCCCGCCCTTCGAGGCGGACCGAGTGACACGAGATGACACCGAACACCTCGCCGCCACCCTCTTTTGGGACCGATCCGAACAGATCTCGACCGCCTGTCATCGAAGACGGCGGACGGAGCTGCGTTAGTTGACAACGCCTCGCCTCCTCGGTGAGGCTCTGTCGACTGGACAACGGGCCAGGTGAACTGCCGGGGGACTCCAGGTTGACTCGCGATGCCATTTCGGATTCGGCACCTTCGAGCGACCCTGCGCGACGACCCACCTTGGGGGAGGCGTATTCCCCGAGGCACAACAGCCTCAACTTTCTTCGGCTCACCTTTTGCCTGACCGTCATCTTCTCGCATGCCATCACCCTCGGTGGTTTTGGGAGTGAGTGGATTCTTGGTGGGCGCACCACTATTGCCGTTCCGACGCTGTATGGCTTCTTCTGCCTGAGCGGGTTCCTCATCACCGGTTCGGCCCTGCGAAACCATGTGGGTCGTTACCTCTGGCAGCGCTTCTTGCGCATCATGCCTGCCTACTGGCTCTGCCTGGTGATTACTGCATTCATCATCGGAGCACTCGCCTGGATTCACCAATCGCACGCACCATCGTGCAGCATTTTCTCGTGCTACTACTTCATCGGTCATTCCAGTCCGTTCGACTACCTGTATCACAACTCGCTCCTCGGATGGAATCAGTTCAACATCGGGACCACGCCGTACGGGGGGCCCGTCCCCTTCTTCTGGAATAACTCGGTGTGGACACTGCTTCCCGAGGTCTGCTGCTACCTGATCCTCGCGGGGTTGGCTTCCCTCAAGCTCCTTCACCGTCGCCACTTCGTGGTCGGACTTGCCTGTGGCGTATGGCTTTTCGAGATAGTGATCGCCAGTTGGGGCCCGGCAAATGACGCCGTTCGATCGTTCGGCCCATTCGCGCTTCCTCCGAGCCTTATCTTCGGATTCATCACGCTTGCTCCGGCCTTCCTCGCCGGAGCTGTGCTCTATCTCTACCGCGACAATGTCCCGGACTCAGGCTGGCTTGCCTTGGGTCTTGGCGCGGTATTCGTGGCGGGTTCGTGCCTGCCCTTTTTCGGGAACGGCGAGCTCCGCTTCTCGCACTTCCTGCCCGGACCGACCAGCGTCATGGCACCAGCCCTCGCCTATCCGCTTGTCTGGGTGGGTATACATCTTCCTGCCGTGTTCCAACGGGTTGGGGCACGCAACGACTACTCCTATGGCGTGTACATCTACGGCTGGCCGGTGATGCAGCTCCTCGGAATGTGGGGGGTACAGCACTGGGGCTATCCAGCATTTGCCGCGTCGGCCGTCGCCGGTTCGGTCGGCTTGGCCGTTCTCAGTTGGCACCTCGTCGAAAAGCGTGCCTTGAGCTTGAAGAAGCTCGATCCGAAGGTCGTCTTGAGCTTCCCGACAAGGCTGCACGCCCGGAGTGCTGCGGCTATTCCGACCGAGGACTGATCGCACCACGAGGGTTCCGGGGCGCCACCGGATGGCCCGCACCTGAACCGCACGGGCTCTCGTTCGCCGTCGCCGCCGAAGAGTTGGTCGACAGGGTCTACGTGGTATTCATGCGCCCCCAACGTTTCGGGAGTCGCTGACTCACCGGGCTTGGCCACGGTGGGTGCCGGTACGACCACTTCGTTGCTTCCCGGGTCCCTGGCGTTTTCATGGTTGCACTGGCTGGTTCGTTCGTGGAGAATCCACTACTTGCGGCGGCTTTTGATCCCTTGGGTTGGTGCTCGAAGGAACCGGTTAGACGAGAGCCAAGGCGTTTACATTCGTTTTGACGAGGGAGGGGCGGCGAGATCGTGGGCAAGACTGTCCAGCTAGCACAGGCGCCGGCCTCGAAGCATCGGCGAGTCATTCTCATCGTGGTTGCCGCAGGACTGGTCTTGGCATCGTGTGGCAAGGCCAGCCCGACGACGACGAGCACTTCCGATGCTCCCAAGGGGACAATTCCTCAAGATCCGAGCAAACTCCCCGCCGACATGCACCTGCTCACATCCAGTCGAACCTGGACCGCGCCTCACGATGGCACCTACAACGTGCTGGTCATTGGCGGGGGAGGCGGAGGCGGCGGCGGCGGAGCCGCCTGTGTTGCCGGCGGCGTACCGAACCAAGTGGGCGGTGCGGGAGGTGCCGCGGGAGCCGTGACGATCAATGATCTCGAGGCTCGGGCCGGTCAGCGGTTTGAGGTCAAGGTCGGTGGGGGTGGGACGGGCGGCACCGGTGGCTCCGCGAACTGCGGTTCGGGTGCCGGCGGCAGATCAGGCGCCCTGTCCAGCTTTGAAAGCATCGCCTCGGCAGACGGCGGGTCCGGGGGTGCAGGAGCACCCGGTAACCGCGGTGCGCCCGTGCTGAACCCGGTCGGAGCGGGTGCGTCGAGCGATGGTGACCTCCGGGCGCCGGGGTCGGGCGGTGGTGCGACTACTTCAGGGGGCGGGCCATCAGGCTCCTCGTACCTCTACGCGTGGCCCGGCGGCGGCGGAGGCGGTGCATCGTCGACCGTCCGTGGCGGTACAGGTGGCGGTGCTTCGGGGGTCAGCGGTTCGGACTCGCAAGGTGGCGGGGTCAGGAACATGCCCGGGGCGAGTGGGGGTGTCGGGGTGACGAACCACGTCTTCACCAGTGGTGGCGCGGCGGAGGGCGGCGGAGCGGCGGCGTCAGGCAGTGGAGGTGACGGTGGAGCTAGCGCCAGCGGGCTGGCGCTGATCACGGGGCCCCTTCCGTAGCCTGAGACGGATCCATCAAGGGACCTCGTATACGAATGAGTAGCCTGCGACCGTGCGGCGCCAACGGGACGAGGGGTGGGAGACCGAGGTGCAAGACGCCGTCGAGCGCCTACGACGGATTCTGGTCGTCTTGGCCGAGCAAGAGGCAGCCTTCGACGCCGGCACCGTCCAGAAGGAGGAATGCCTCGACGCGGTCAGCGTTGCCACACGCTCAACAGGAGCCATCGACCTGTGGCGGCAGGAATGGACCGTTCAGATCGCCGGTCTGAAGACGTCACGAGGCGTCGCCCTCTCGGTCTGTCGGGCCTGTCTGCCCCTATTGATCGGAGCCGTCCAGACCTACGGCCAGGCGCTGGCCCTCGTCGCCCTGTCATCGGATGGTGAGGAAGGTGATCAGGACCTGGCGAGGAAGGGAGTGAGAGCTGCAAAGGAGATCGCACTGTCAGCGCTCGAATTCCTTGACGAGATGCCGTCGCTCCGACCCGTGGATAGAGCCGCGGTGGAAGCCAGTCTTTCGGCCGCCGAGACCCGAGGTCAGGCCATGCTCACTCTGGGCGATCGGATCATCGGCCGATCCCGTGAGTTGGAGAGTGAGGGAGGGTCGTCGCCTTGACACCCGAAGCCTGGTGGAGGTGCGGCACGGCGTGGGGGACACAACGGGGTTAGGGATGCCGACTGCGGGTAGAACCCAACAATGGCGCTCGACATATCTGGTCGCGGACGCGAACGTCGCGAGCGAATACTCCGCCGAACCGAGGAATTGCCGCCCACCAGCCGGTTTGTCTACCGGATCGATCATCTGAGTTCGCTGCCGGCCGCGTCGGTACTCGTGGCTACGGTGCTCATGGCCGCGATTGTCGTCGGGGCCTGCCTCGGATTCTCCTCCCACTGGGAGACAGGCTTCGCCGTGGCCACGTCAGTGGTCACTCTCATTATGGTCTTCGTCATTCAGCACACCCAGGGGCGGGAGCAGGCGGCCACCCAGCGGAAGCTGGACGAACTGCTCCGTGCCCTGCCCGAAGCCGAAAGCGGTTTGATGATGCTCGAGGAAGCCTCCGAGGAGGTGCTCCATGACGTGGAGAATGTCCAACGGGAAACCAAAGTGCAACGTACTTCGGGTCGACCCCGTGTCGTCCTTCACGACGGCGAGCGGTAGGCCCCGACGAGTGTCGAACTGGGGTCCGTTGCCGTCTCGACCGGCCGGTCTCTCCGGTAGGACCCAACAACTACGGGCGGGGGTCGCCACGGCCGACCTGGCGGTGCAGGACAATGGTTACCGGCTACTACCGACTCGGCGTCCGGCGGCTACTCTGCCCAGGTCAAATGACCTTCCCCCGATGGTGCCCGGGGCGGGATTCGAACCCGCACGCCCTTTCGGACAGTGGATTTTGAGTCCACCACGTCTGCCATTCCGTCACCCGGGCAATGTGCGTGTGAGCTGGACCTTCCTCAGCACCGGGTTGCCCATGCTGGCCGCATGATCTAGTAACCGGTGCTGCATTCTGATGGCGTGGTCCGACTCGACAAGCGTGTACGCAGGGACACGGTATCGGACGGATGCCATGGTCCAAGTGGAGCACCCGATCCGGCCACCGCCCGATCAGTCCGACAGCGAACCGAACGGCGCGCCGATAACAAGGCTTTCGGTTGCATCGTCGTGGCCCACCCCTTAGCGGGAGGCACCTCCATGGTGCCCGACGCCAGTTGGTAGGGTCGGACGTCGACAAGGGAGGGGATCGGTGAACAACGAGAGCATGTCCGAGATCGATCGCGTCGGGACGACAAGCCGACGTCGAGGTGGGTGGGCCGTGTTGGTCCTCGTCCTGATGGTCGTCGGTACCACCGCAGGGTTGGCGCCGGTCGCACGGGCTGCGGCCGCCAGTACCTCGCCGGTGACCTATTACGTGGCCATGGGGGACTCGATGGCGGCCGGTACCGGTGCTTCTACGCCAGCCAACGACTACGTAAACCTCGTCTACCAACACGAACTGGCTCTGCATCCCGGCCTCCAGGTGGTCAACCTCGGATGCGGCGGTGCCACCTCGGCCACGGTCGTCCTCGGCCCAGGTTGCTCCTACACCACCGGGACCCAGCTAGGGGACGCCAAGGCCTTCCTTGCTGCCCATCCCGGCCAGGTGGCCATGCTCACCATCGACATCGGGGCCAACGACGTCGATGGGTGTCTCGGCTCCGGTGGCATCAACACGAGCTGCGTCCAAAGCGGACTGAGCAATATCACTACCTACATCCCGCAGATCCTCAACGGACTCCGGAGCGTCGATCCCACGCTGCCCATCTACGGGATGACGTACTACGACCCCTTCCTCGACCAATGGCTTACCGGCGCAAGCGGTCAGGTGCTGGCGCAGCAAAGTGAGACGGACGCGGTCGCCCTAAACGCCCTACTGACTCAGATCTACACCACCGCCCATGCGGCGACCGCAGACACTGCCGGTATCTTCCAGACCACCAACTTCGCCCTCACCGGTACCTACCTCGGCACCACGGTTCCGGAGAACGTCGCCCTCATCTGTGCCTGGACTCTGATGTGCTCGGCGAACAACATCCACCCCAACGATGCGGGACACGCCGAAGTGGCATTGGCGTTCGAACACGTGATCGACACTCCACCGCAGACCGCGGTGATCGTCCCGGCCAC
This sequence comes from uncultured Acidimicrobiaceae bacterium, assembly GCA_963845485.1. GTDB lineage: Bacteria > Actinomycetota > Acidimicrobiia > Acidimicrobiales > RAAP-2 > Bog-756. The sequence goes on from CAWJSI010000015.1 coordinate 343,267, forward strand.
CGGAACCGCCCTGTCGGGCAAAGCACCGGCGGACGCTCTGGCCATCGATAACGTCGGTGTAACCAATGTGGTGTTCACCCTGACCGGTGGCGCACTGTCCCACGCAGTAGTGGCCACCGGGGTACCCACCCTCTACGGGTATCTGGCCTTCATCGACACTACGGCCGTGGCCGACGGGACCTACACCCTTCAGAGTGTGGCCACCGACGCCGTTGGCAACACGACGACCAGTGCCGGGGTCACCGTGGCGGTTGACAACACACCACCGCAGACCGCGGTGATCGTCCCGGCCACCGGAACCGCCCTGTCGGGCAAAGCACCGGCGGATGCTCTGGCCATCGATAACGTCGGTGTGACCAAGGTGGTGTTCACCCTGACCGGTGGCACACTGTCCCACGCAGTGGTGGCCACCGGGGTGCCCACCCTCTACGGCTATCTGGCCTTCATCGACACCACGGCCGTGGCCAACGGGACCTACACCCTCCAGAGTGTGGCCACCGACGCCGCCGGCAATGCGGCTACCAGTGCCGGGGTCGCCGTGCAGATAGGCAACTAGGCGCTCATGCTCAGCGGCGGCTCCGGATCGCGGGAACCGGTCGCCGGGTAGGTCTCTCCGCGGCGACCCTAGGCTCTCGGGATGACCCCCGATGTCCCGAACGAGAGTGCGGACCTCCCTGAGCGGTGGGCGACTCTGGGTCGAGGTGCAGAGGTCACCCTCGACTCGGTAGAGCTGTGGTCGGTAGAGCTGCCGTTCCGGAGGCCAGTGGCTACAGCACAGGGGATCCACCAGAGTCGTCCGCTTGTGGTTGTCCATGCCCTCGGTCGGGCGCCCGATCTGGGCATTTCTGTCGATGGTTGGGGTGAGTGTGCGGCGCTCGCCGACACCACCTTCGACAACGAAGATGCCGGCCGCTCGTTTGACGTTCTCCTCCACGACTTGGTTCCCGCGTTGCTCGCACACAGCGCCGAGCGGGGGTCGCTCCCTGGGCCTGCCGACCTGGCCGATGTCCACCAGAGTGCCTCCGATGTTCCATTGGCATTCGCCGCGCTCGAGATGGCGACAGCCGATGTCCATCTCCGAGCTACCGGGCAGTCACTAGCCGGCCTGCTGGGCGTGGAGAACCGGATCGTCGAGCCCGGGGCGGTGGTGGGGACCGCGGACACCGAGGACGAGTTGGTGAGAACCGTGGGCCACCTCGTCGATCAGGGTTATGGGAGGGTCAAGGTAAAGATCGGCCCGGGATGGGATATCGCACCCATTGAGGCCCTCTCCGTTGCCTTTCCATCCCTGCGTCTGCAAGTTGACGCCAACGGCTCGTACCGGCCGGCCGGCATGGACGAGGACATGCTGGTGGCGCTGGACCGCTTCGGGCTGCTCTGTATCGAGCAGCCCTTCGGGCGCGCCGACCTAGCCGCCCACGCCCGACTGGCCACGCGGATGAAGACGCCGATCTGTCTGGACGAGAGCCTCGACTCGCCCGAGGCTGTCGACAGGGCCCTGGCCCGTGGGGCGTGTTCGGTGGTGTGCGTAAAACCGGCCCGACTGGGCGGACTCGGTTCGGCACTGGCCGTCATCGAATCCTGCAGGACGGCCCACGTCCCCCTCTGGATAGGCGGAATGTTCGAATCGGGCTACGCCCGGGGGGTCAACACCGTGCTGGGGGCGCTGCCTGGGATGTCCTGGCCGGGCGACCTCAGCGCGGCGCGTACGTATTTGATGGAGGATCTCGTTCCTGACCCCGGGGGCCCCTTGGGGGGTCCCGGGGGGCCGATCGGGCGGTCGGTCCCCCGGGGGCCCGGCATGGGTCCACCGCCCACGACCGAGGCGCTGGTCAGCTTGGGGGGCATCCGCCACCTGATCGCCCACTGACGGCTGTGAGCTGGACGGGCGACCCACCGGCCTGCGTCGAGCTCGGGCCGGTCTGTCGAACCTGGGCCTCCACCCGATTCGGGGTGGCAGGAAAGGCTGCCGGTCTCACGGTACCCGTGTCATGCGTAGAATTGCCCTTCCATGCATCGGAGCACCATCGAACGCCGGCTGAGCGACGCCCACGACCAGCTGGTCCGGGCGCGCCGTGAGCTGGCGGTCATCGACGAGCAGCTGGTGGTAGCCGACGAGATCGCTGACGACACCCGACTCCGGGCTCTGGTGGCCGAGAGTCCGTTGGCCACAAAGGAGCATGACGAGGCCAGTCGTCAGGCCACCGTCATGCGACAGACGCGGGCCGCGCTCGTCGGCCGGGTCGTCGATCTCGAGCGCCGACAGAACGAACTGCTCGACCGACTGGTAGTTGATCCCGGTTGACCCTGAATCGCCTAGTGTCGCGGCGCTACCGGCCGGTGGCTCTCTTCCGAGGAACGGGCTGCCTCCGGGCCGTCCTGCACCGAGGATCGTGCTTCCGGTCCGGATCCCGACCGGAAGGACCTGACACACCATGACCCGACGAGTGGTCATCGCCGAAGACGAAGCCATCATCCGCCTAGATCTGAAAGAGATCCTGCTCGACGAAGGGTACGACGTGGTGGGTGAGACGGGTCGCGGCGATGAGGCCGTGGAGCTCGTCCGCGAGCACCACCCCGATCTGGTCATTCTGGACGTCAAGATGCCCGGCTCGGACGGACTGGCCGCGGCCCGGGCCATCCGGGACCTCGAGCTCAAAGTGGCCGTGTTGATCCTCACCGCCTTCAGCCAGCGCACCCTCATCGACGAGGCTCGGGACGCCGGGGTGGCTGCCTATCTGGTGAAGCCGTTCCAGCGCATCGAACTCATGCCGGCCATCGATCAGGCGGTGGCCCGCTGCGAGCAGGAGTGGGCTATCGATGCCGAAGCCAAACAGGCGGTGGCCGAGGGGACCAACGGACCGCACTCCAGCGCCGAGGACAAACTCGAGACCCGCCGGCTCGTGGATCGGGCCAAAGGGGTCTTGATGGAGCGCTCGGGTATGACCGAGTCCGAGGCATTCGGCTACATCCAAAAGACCGCCATGGGCACGCGGTCCCGCATGATCGACGTCGCCCGTCAGGTCCTCGACGGCACCCTTCCCTAAAGGTTCGTACAGCCACGATGGCGGACAGTGCGAAGTCGGTAACGAAGTCGGACTCACCAACCACGGGGGCATCCTCGGGGCCGAGGGAGGCACCCTCACCCCCGGATCCTGCAGTCGAGGCGGCACGAGACCCGGCCTCACCTCCTCTGATCCTGTTGGACGGCATGTCCCTCGCCTTCCGCGCCTACTTCGCCCTTCCCCCCGACCTCGCCACCAGTGCAGGCATCGTCACCAACGCGGTCCATGGGTTCGCCTCGATGGTCGTCAACCTGGTCCGTGATCACCGTCCGGTGGGTCTCGCCGTGGCCTTCGACCTCCCCGGCGGCACCTTCCGTGACGACATCGTCGAAGAGTACAAAGGCGGCCGGTCAGAGACGCCCCCGGACCTCCCTCCGCAGTTCGACATGATTCGCAACGTCCTCGACTCACTGGCCATCCCGGTGCTCACCTCCGAGGGCTTCGAGGCCGACGACGTGCTGGCCACCCTGGCTACCGAGGCGCGAGACCGAGGGCACCCGGTCATTATCGTCACCGGCGACCGAGACTCCTATCAACTGGTCCAAGACCCCTATGTGCGGGTGCTCTACAACCGGCGCGGCGTCAGCGACTACGCCCTCTACGACGAGGCGGGCATCACCGAGCGGACCGGTGTGCCGCCGGAGAAGTACCCGCTGTTGGCCGCACTCCGGGGCGATCCCTCCGACAACCTCCCCGGTGTCCCCGGCGTCGGGGAGAAGACCGCGGCCAAGTTGGTCAACGAATACGGGGACCTCGAGACCCTCTACGACCATCTTGATGCGCTCTCACCCAAGCTCCGGGAGAACCTGGCCGCCAACCTCGACCGGGTTCGCAAGAACGCCGAGGTGATCCCGCTCGTCCGCAACGTTCCACTCGACGTGCACATCGACCAGCTGGTCCTCGGCGGTTGGGATCTGGAGACAGCACACCAGGTATTCGCCGAACTGGAGCTGCGTCAGCTCTGGAGCCGTTTCACCACGCTCATGGGCGAGGGAGCCTTCGGCGAGCCGCGGGCCGGGTCGGCCCTGCCGGCCGGAGTGGTGGGTACGGCAGCCACCACGGCGCTGGCCGAGCACACGACAGGGGACCAACCTGACTGGTTGGCTCGGCCCCCAGCATCGGTTCCCCACGAGCCGATCGTCGCCGTCGAGCAGCTCGCGACACTGTTCGCCACGGCACGGGAGCGTTCGGTGGCGATCGCCCTCCATCCCCGCTGGACGGGCGACCCTGGCCGCTCGCCGCTGGCCTCCCTAACCCTGGCCGCCGAGCCCGGACCGGATGGCGCAGATGACGAGGCCATCCACGTGGGATCAGACGCGACTGGCGACCCCCTACTCGAGGACGTCGGTGTATTGAACGCCCTGGCCCTCGGGCTCGGGACCGGGGGAGTGGAGGTCGTCGCCCACCATGCCAAGGAGCTCATGCGGTCCCTGCTCCCCTCGGGGGTCGACATCGCCCGCCTGGCCCTTGACACCGCAGTAGGCGCCTATCTCCTCGATCCCTCCATCGACAGTTACCGGCTCAGCGATCTAGCCGCCCGCTTCCTCGATGTGGAGCTCGACGACGGCACGGGTCCCAAGGGCCAAGGAACGTTCCTCCTCGACACTCCCGACGAGGCCGACGGGGCGGGAGCGTCTGAACTCGATTCGGTCACACTCGGAGCGGTACGTCTGGCCACCGTGCTCGCCCGGCTCCGAGCGCCACTCCTGGCCGCTCTCGCCGAGGTGGGGGAGGACGAGCTCAACGCCGACATCGAACAGCCCCTGGTCCGGGTACTGGCCCGCATGGAGGTGGCGGGAGTCCCCGTCGACCGGACCGTGCTCCAGGACATCGCCGCCTCGCTGGCCGAGGAGGTCGGCATCCTCGAGGTCACCATCCAGGAGTTGGCCGGGGAGCCGTTCAAGATCAACTCGGTGCCCCAGCTGCGGACCGTCCTCTACGAAAAGCTTGGCCTCACCCCGCTGCGTAAGACCAAGACGGGGTTCTCGACCGACGCCCGAACCCTCGAGCAGCTACGGGGCCAACACGACATCATCGAGGCCCTGCTCCGCTACCGCGAAGTGGAGAAGCTCCGTTCCACCTACGGGGAGAGCCTGGCCGCCGAGGTAGCCGAAGATGGACGCATACACGCCACGTTCCGCCAGACCGTGGCCCGCACCGGACGGCTGTCCTCGGACCGGCCCAACCTCCACAACATCCCCGTGCGCACCGACGAGGGCCGACGTTTCCGTGAAGCCTTCGTCCCCTCGGCCGGTCGGCGGCTGCTGGTGGCCGACTACGACCAGGTGGAGCTGCGGGCCATCGCCCACCTTTCGGGTGATCCGGGGCTCACCGCGGCCTTCGCCGCCGGCGAGGACATCCACCGCACAGTGGCGTCACGCGTGTTCGGTGTCGGGCGCGACGAGGTGAGCCACGCTCAGCGTTCGACGGCCAAGATGGTCTCCTACGGACTGGCCTACGGCATGGAGGCCTACGGGCTCTCCCAACGTCTGGGCGTGCCGGTCGAGGAGGCCCAGGGGATCCTCCAGGCCTTCTTCGCCGCCTTCCCCTCAGTGAACGACTACATGGACCGGGCCGTCGCCGAGGCCCGGGTGACCGGGTACACGGTGACCACCTTCGGGCGCCGCCGACCGTTGCCGGACCTCGTGTCGACCAACTACCAGGTGCGCCAGGCGGCCGAACGCCAGGCCATGAACGCCGGCATTCAAGGACTGGCCGCCGACCTGTTCAAGGTGGCGCTCATCCGGCTGGACACCGAGATCGAACAGAGGGGGCTGGCATCGGACCTCGTCCTCCAGGTCCACGACGAGGTTCTGCTCGACGTGGACCCGACCGAAGAGGACGAGGTCGCCGCCCTGACTGAAGCCGCGCTGACCGGTGCGGTGGAACTCTCCGTCCCACTCAAGGTGGCCATGGCCTGGGGATCCTCCTGGGCCGACGCCAAAAGCGCCTGACCCAGCCGGGCGTCGTGCCGGGGGATGGGTGCCCGGACGCCGGCGCTGCGCCGCCGGGGGACCCGGTCGGGTACGATTGACTCCCGGTCGCAACGGTGTGACCCTGATCTTCACCGCCGCACCCCTGATGGGGCGCGGCGATCCGTCCGGAAAGCGAGCTACCTACCTTCATGTCTGATACTCACGTCGTGCCTGATGGCACCACCCTCCTGTCCCCCGAAGCCATGGGGACCTTCGACGAAAACGGGGTCTACATCCCGCGTTCGGTGACCGAAGACGACCTTGGCGGGGCGTCTCTCGAAGACGCCATGGCCGGCACCATCGTCGAGTTCGAGGACGGCGATCTGGTGGAGGGAACGGTCGTCAAGATCGACCGGGATGAAGTCCTCCTCGATATCGGCTTCAAGTCCGAGGGCGTGATTCCCGTCCGCGAGCTGTCCATCCGCAACGACGTTGACCCCTCCGAGATCGTGACGCTGGGCGAGGCCATCGAGGCCCTGGTCCTCCAAAAGGAGGACAAAGAGGGTCGCCTGATCCTGTCCAAGAAGCGTGCCCAGTACGAACGGGCCTGGGGCACTATCGAGAAGCTGAAGGAGTCCGATGAGGTCGTAACCGGCCCCGTCATCGAGGTCGTCAAGGGTGGCCTCATCGTGGACATTGGACTGCGAGGCTTCCTGCCGGCGTCCCTCGTCGAGCTACGCCGGGTGCGTGAACTCCAGCCCTACGTGGGGCGGGTCATCGAGGCCAAGATCATCGAGCTCGACCGGAACCGCAACAACGTGGTCCTCTCACGGCGTGCCTGGCTGGAGGAGACCCAGAAGGAACAGCGGGGCGAGTTCCTCGTCAACCTCAAGCCCGGCGAGCGTCGCAAGGGCGTCGTGTCGTCGGTGGTCAACTTCGGCGCCTTCGTCGACCTTGGGGGCATGGACGGGCTCGTCCACGTGTCCGAACTGTCTTGGAAGCATGTTGATCACCCCTCGTCGGTCGTCTCCGTCGGTGATGAGATCGATGTGGAGGTCCTCGACGTCGACCTGTCCAAGGAGCGCATCAGCCTCTCGTTGAAGGCCACCCAGACCGACCCGTGGCAGGAGTTCGCCAACTCCCACCAGGTGGGCGAGCTGGTGTACGGCCGGATCACCAAGTTGGTCCCCTTCGGGTCCTTTGTCCAGGTGGGCGACGGCATCGAAGGTCTGGTCCACATCTCGGAGATGGCCGGGCACCACGTCGACCTGCCCGAGCAGGTGGTCACCCCCGGCGAGGAGCTGTGGGTCAAGATCATCGACATCGACCTCCAGCGTCGGCGGATCAGCCTCTCGATCAAGCAGGCCGCCGAGGGTGGCGAGGTATCCGAGGAGTACCGCGAGGCGTTCGGCGAGCACGCCTACGACGCCGAGGGCAACTACGTCGGACCCTTCGAGTTTGCCGAGGCCGAGTTCACGCCCGAGACCGAGGCCCAAGCGGCCTGGGCCGACTACGTGGCCGAGCACGGCACGGGCGAAGGCGGTCCCGAGGCTCCGGCCGGTGAAGCCCCGGCCGTGCCCGAATCACCCGTGGCCGATGTGGCCGCCCCCGAGGTCGCTGCAGCGGAAGCCGCCGCGGTGGCCCCAGAGGCGGCCCCGACGCCGACCGAGGGGTAGCCGGCCAGGGCCGGGTGGCCCGAGTACTGCTCAGGCTCGTGGCACCGGCGCGTCCGGTGGCGTTTCCTCCACTTCGGATCGCCGGCGAAGAACCCGTGTCGGCCGTGGGCCGCCCGCCGATGGTCAGGTTCCGGAGGTCACCGGTGTCGGATGGGCGCTGTCGCTCGAATCGTCGACTGGGGCAGGCACGAGTGGGAAGTGGCAGGCGACCTGGTGGCCCGGCCCGACGTCACGGAGGAGCGGCTCCTGCTCGGCGCAGACATCCTGGGCGTAGGGACACCGCGTGCGGAACCGACAGCCCGAGGGCGGATGGAGCGGTGAGGGTAGTTCCCCGCTCAACGCCTTCTGGTTGGCCGCCTGGTCAGGATCGGGTTCGGGGATCGAGGCCAGCAACGCCTCGGTGTAGGGGTGCGCGGCCGAGCGGTAGAGGTCGTCGGATCCGGCGACCTCGACCAGTTTCCCGAGGTACATGACGGCCACCCGGTCCGAGACGTTCTTCACCACGGCCAGGTCGTGGGCGATGAACACCATGGTCAGTCCGAACTTCTCCTTCAGGTCGGCCAGGAGATTGAGGATCTGGGCCTGCACGGACACATCGAGGGCGGAAACCGGTTCGTCGCAGATGAGCAGGTCGGGATCGGCCATCAGAGCCCGGGCGATGCTGATGCGTTGGCACTGTCCGCCGGAGAACTCCTGCGGTCGCCGGTCGCCGGCGGCCTCGGGGTCGATCCCGACGGCCTCCAGCATCTCGTGGACTTTGGCGGCCCGTTCCTGTTTCGTACCCCGCCCCCAGATGCTCAGCGGCTCAGCCACGATGTCACGGACCCGACGGCGTGGATTGAGCGAGGAGATCGGGTCCTGGAAGATCATCTGGATCTTGGTCCTGACCCGCCGCAGGTCCCTGCTGCTCAGCTCATCGAGCACTTGGCCTTTGTAGGTGACGTGACCCGAGGTCGGGGGCTGGACCTGGACGAGGGCGCGGCCGGTCGTCGACTTACCGCATCCCGACTCGCCTACGAGGCCGAGGGTCTCCCCGGTGCGGACGGTGAAACTCACCTCCGATACCGCGTGCACGGTCTGTCGCCCACTCCGGAACTCGACTACCAGCCGGTCCACGGACAGGACCACGTCCGGATCCGGAGCGGTGGGTTGGGGACTGCCGGCTCCACCGAGGGCGGGAGTAGAAACGGGCGGGGCCGGAGCGGAAGGCGCGGGGGCTGGGGCGGCAGGCCTCAGTCGGCCTGCGGCGGTGTTCGGGTCGTTGGCACTCATGGGGCCACGGCTCCGGTGTCGGTACCCGTGGCGCTGGGGACGGTGACGCTCGTGCTCGATGGAGCGGTGGGTACACCGTTGACCAGGGGAAACCAGCAGGCAAAGAGATGGTCGGGCGACCCGGCGGTGCGGAGCGGAGGATCGCTCTCCCGGCACTTGTCCTGAGCGTAGGGGCAGCGAGGGGCGAACCGGCAACCACTCGGGGGGTGGACGAGATCGGGAGGACGCCCGGCGATGGCGTGGAGCCGGGTGCCGCTGGGGTCGGCCAGACGGGGGATGGAGTCCATCAGAGCCTGGGTGTAGGGCATGTGGGTGTCGTTGAACAGGGTATGGGTGGGCGCCCGCTCCACAATCCGTCCGGCGTACATGACCACGATCTCGTCGGCCCGGTTGGCCACGACCCCGAGGTCGTGGGTGACCAGGATCACCGCCATGTGGCGTTCCCGCTGCAGCTCGGCCAGCAGATCGAGGATTTGGGCCTGCACGGTGACGTCGAGACCGGTGGTCGGCTCGTCGGCCATGACCAGACGCGGGGCGCAGGCCAAGGCGATGGCGATCATCACCCGCTGGCGCATACCGCCCGAGAGCTGGAACGGATACCAGCGGATGCGCTCTTCGGGGGAGGGGATGCCCACCTGGCGGAGGAGCTCGATGGCGGTGGCGTCGGCCTCTTTGCGGTCCATGTCCACGTGGAGGCGCAGGGACTCGGTGATCTGGCGACCGATCCGTTTGACCGGATTGAGGGCGGTCATCGGGTCCTGGAAGATCATGCTCAACTCGGCGCCCCAGACCTCCCGGAGCTGCTCGGGGGTCATGGCGGTGAGGTCGTGGCCGGCGAAGTGGACCGTCCCGCTCCTGATCACGTCACGGGGTGGGAGTAGGCCCATGATCGAGCGGGACAGCACCGTCTTTCCCGATCCCGACTCCCCGACGATGCCCAGGGTCTTTCCGCGCGAGACCGACAAGGAGACGCCGTCGACGGCCCGAACCGTTCCCCGTCCCGTCCGGAACGAGGTGTGGAGATCCTCGACCACGAGGAGTGGCTCGCTCTGGTCACCGACGTCGCTGAACTCGAGCGAGGTGCCCTTCCGGCGCTTGCGGCCGATCACAGCAGCCCCTCTCGGATGTCGTAACGCTGGCGGAACCGGTCGCCGATGAGGTTGATGGAGAGCAGGAGGAGGAACATGGCCAGCACCGGCCACAGCATGATGTAGGGGTTGGTCTGCAGGTTCCCGTTGCTCGAGCCCTCGGCGATCATGTTTCCCCACGAGGCCGTGGGCAGGGGGACAGACAGCCCCAAAAAGGCCAGCGATCCCTCGATGACGATCACCCCCGCCACCGAGATCAGCCCGAATGTCACCGCCACGGGCACCACGTTCGGGAGTATCTCCCGAAACACGATGCGCGACGATTTGGCCCCGAGCGTGCGCGCGGCGATGACGAAGTCTCGGTTGGCGAACGACAGGCTTGAGGCGCGAACCACCCGGTAGAGGAGCGGGATGACGGCCACCCCCAGGATCAGGGTGATCTTCCACAACGAGGATCCCCAGAACGCCACGATGGCGATCACGGCCACGATGGCCGGGAAGGCGAGGAGCACGAACGAGGCGGCGTTGAGGGAGACGTCGAGCCGACCCCCCTTGTAGCCCGACACCAGCCCGAGCGTTCCCCCTACCAGCAGACCGATGGCCACGGAGACGAATCCCACGACGAGGGAGACCCGGGCGCCGTAGATGAGTCGGCTGAGCAGGTCCCGCCCCAGGTCGTCGGTGCCGAGGAGGTGATGGAGGCTCGGCGGGGCGTTGATGGCCGAGTAGTTCTGGAAGTTGGGGTTGGGCAGGGGTAGGAGATTGGCCACGATGGCCAGGATGACCACCAGGCCCACCCAGGCGGCGGCCAACCAGAAGAGGAGGCCGAGCGGCTTGCGCTGGAGGATGTCGGCCGACTCCAGGGCTTCGCTCTGTCGGGATACGACCAGTTCGTCCACGGCGGCCAGGCCGGGGACCTGGTCGGAGAGGAGGCGCCCGGAACTCCGGGTATCGGTGAGCTCGCGATCGTCAGGCACCGTTCACTCCCGGGTCACTCTCGGATCCACCACCGTGAAGAAGAAGTCGATGATGAACTGCAACACCACATAGACGATGGCGATGACCAGGGTAATGCCCTGCACGACGAGATAGTCCCGCTGCTGGACGGCCTGAACCAGCGAGTAGCCCAGCCCGTCGAGGGCGAAGAGGTACTCGACGATGAACGTGCCGGCGATGAGCGCCCCGATGTTGACCCCGGCTGCGGCCAGCAGGGAGAACGAAGAGGGCCGGAAGGCATGACGCCACATGATCCAGCGGGAGGACAGGCCCTTGGACCGGGCCATGGTGATGAAGTCCTCTTGCAGCGTGCTGATCAAGTCCGACCGGAAGAGCCGGTAGTAGACGGCGATGGAGCCCGCGGTGATGGCCAGCGACGGCAGGATCATGTCGTGGAGGTTGGTGGCCGGGTCCTGGGTGAAGGGCACGTACCCGGTGGCCGGAAACCAGTGCAACCCCACGGCGAACACCGCCACCATGACCGGGGCGATGACGAAGGGCGGAAGGGCGAGCATCCCGAAGGTGCCGGTGGTGGCGGCGTTGTCGAGGGGCCGGTTGGGCCGTCTCGAGGTGACGAGGGCCAATGGGATCGCCACGGCGAAGGCCACGATCTGGGAGATGATGATCAGTTCGAGGTCGATCGGCCACCCTTCGGCCAGGATCTGGGTCACGGGCTGGTGATTGAGGTAGGACTGACCGAGGTTGCCGTGGAGGACCGAGCCCAGCCAGGTGAAGTACTGCTGGATGAGGGGCTTGTCCAGACCGAGCTGTTTCAAGAGCACCGCACGGTTGTGGGCGGTGTCGTTGGCTCCGAGGATGATGGTGGCGGGGTCGCCCGGCAGCAGATGGACCAGGAGGAACACCAGGATCGAGATAATGAACGCCACCACGACCAGTTGGATGAACCGGCGGAGGAGGTACTTGGCCATGGTGGGTGGGAATGCGGTGCCGGTCGCCCGAGCCGCTAGCTCTTCAACCAGATCTGCGTAGGTACGAAGATGCCTTCGTCGAACCGGTACTGCGGCTTGCCGCTCGGCAGCGTGGGGTTGGCGAAGTTCTGCACCCGGCTGTCGCCCACCTCGGAGAATACGTACTGCTCGATCCACAGGTAGGGCAGCTGCTTGGCCAACTGCTCGTTGACCGCCCGGTAGGCCGCCACCCGGGACGACTGGTTGGTGGCGTGACGTCCCTTCAGCAGGTTCAGCTCGATGATGGGGTCGTTGATGCGGGTGAAGTTGAGGCCGATCTTGCCCACCGGGGAGAGCGTGGTGGTACTCCACCACACATAGTTGAGGTCGGGGTTGACGGCGCCGAACTGGTACGAGGTGACCGCCTGGAAGTTGCCCAGTACGAAGTCGTCGATGATGGTGGCCTGCTGCACTTCGGACAGGGTGACTTTGAAGCCCACCTCCTGCCACATCTGCTGGAGGGCCTGGACGATCTTTATCTCCAGGGGGACCGGGATGGTGAGCAGATTGAGCACGGGCGTACCGTGCTTGGCCTTGTACGCCTGGACCAGGGCCTTGGCCTTTTTCGGGTTGAAGGTGGGGTAGTGGGTGTTCGAGTAGTAGGGCGAGCCCGGGAGGAAGATCCCGGTGGCCGGCTTGGCCGGTGGGCCCCCGGCCACCTTTTGGATCTGGGACTGGTTCATCCCGTAGGCCAGCGCCTGGCGGATGGTCAGGTCGTTGGTGGGGGCAACTGCCGTGTTCAACATGATGAAGGAGAAGGACGGCTGGCCGATGACGCCGGTGGCGGTGGTCACCAGCTGGTAGCCCGATCCCCCCGAGCCCGAGAAGTTGGTGATGGTGGTGGGGTCGACCGACTGGATCAGGTCAACGCCACCGGTGCGGAGGGAGGACTCCCGCTGGGTGGTGTCGGGGATCGGCTTGAAGGTGATCTGGTCCAGATAGGGGAGACCTTTGCGCCAGTAGTTGGGATTGCGGGTGGCGGTGAAGTGGTCGTTCGGCTGCCAGCTGGTGTAGATGAACGGCCCGGTGCCGATGGGGGTGGGGGCGGCGTTGGGGTGGGCGGTGGCCTGTTCGATCATGGCTTCACCGACCACGTAGCCGACCTGGGTGGTAAGTCCCGAGGGGAAGGTGGGGTTGGGCCCGGTGAGCTTGTAGACGACGGTCATGGCGTCGGGGGTGGTGACCGAGGCGATCTGGTCGAGGGCGACACCGGTGAGCGCCGAGGCCTTCAGGGCGTTGTAGTTGGCCAGTACCACTGCCGAGGTGAGATCCGATCCATCGCTGAACTTCACTCCCGACCGCAGGGTCATGGTCCAGGTGTCGTAGGTCGAGTTGCTGGTCATCGTCTTGGCCAGGTACGGCTGGGTGGTGCCGTCGGCGGCCACGGCCATCAGCGGGTCATAGATGGCGTTGGCGTAGTTGAAGCCGTTGGTGTCCCAGTGGGCGGTGCCCGGATAGAACCCGTCGATCTCCGCTATCACCCCGACGATCAGTTTGCCGCCGCGGACCGGCTGGCCCGTGCCCACGCCGGCCTTCGACTTCGAGGTACTGGCGTAGCTGGTGCCACTGGTCACCAGATCCCCGACCATGCCTGCGCCGGCTGCCCCCAGCGCTACCAGTCCACCCGTTGCTGCCCCTCGGGACAGAAACGACCGACGGCTTAATTCATTATCCGATGTCACAGAGTTCCCCCATCTCTCCCTGCCCGATGCTGACGCTCGTCATCCCGACGCCGGATGCACTCTGCCACAGGCGCACCGTGTCGTGCGGGCAGGTTACTCCCAGGTAGGGCCAGGGTCCACGCATGAAAGGGGAGATCACACCTTGTGGCGCACCCTGGGTACCATGCGTGCCATGGACGCTCCTCCACCAGGATCCGCCCCCGTTGCCGCGCCTGAGGACGACCGCCTCGGCTCCGACCTCGAGGGTGGGACCGACAGGGGATCCGGGCCCGACCCCGACCGCGCACCGACCGGGCCGGCGGCGGGCACTACCGGCCCGGGGGGCACGGGCCGCCATACCGGGTCCGAGGATGGCGAAGACCCCGAGGGACGGCCCTTCTCCCGCCGAACGGTGATCCTGTTCGGAGTAGGCACGGTGGTGGTCCTCATGGGCGCGGTGGTCCTCCGGTTCTGGACCCGTTCGGACCTCTGGCTGGACGAAGCCCTGACCGTCAACATCGCCCGACTTCCAATCCACCAGATCCCCTCGTACCTCCGCCGCGACGGGGCACCACCCCTCTTCTACGTGCTCTTACACTTCTGGATGGGAGCGTTCGGCACATCCGACATCGCCGTGCGCTCGCTGTCGGGGGTGATCGGGGTGGTCACCGTGCCCCTGGCGTGGGTGGCGGGAAAGCGCCTGGGCGGCCCCAAGGTGGGGTGGGCGGCCATGCTGCTCGTGGCCACCTCGCCCTTCGCCACCCGCTACGACACCGAGACCCGGATGTACTCGCTCGTCGTGCTGCTCACGATCCTCGGCTTTCTCGCCCTCGACCGCTCGCTGCGTCATCCGCGGGCCGGCAATCTCATCGCCGTGGCTGCGGTCACTGGCCTGCTCCTCTACACCCACTACTGGTCCCTCTACCTGATCGGCACCACGATGCTGTGGCTGGCGTACCAGTCCTGGCGCGGCCGCCCCGAGTGGATCCGGGGTGCCCGGGCCTCCCTGGCCGCGGCCGTCGTCGGCTGCCTCACCTTCCTCCCGTGGCTGCCGACCTTCCTCTTCCAGTCGAAGCACACCGGGACCCCCTGGGCCACCCCAGCCAACTTCTCGGCCATGGTCAACGCAGTGTCCTCATTCGCCGGAGGGAGCACCAACCAGGGGCGCGCCCTCGCCCTCATGTTCTTCGCCCTGGCCGGGCTGGGACTGTTCGGGGTGGCCGCCGACCGCCGCCACATCAATCTCGACATCGCCACCCGGCCCCTCGGCCGCCCGCTGGCCATCGCCGTGGCCGGGACCCTTGGTGCCGCCATCGCCGGAGGATTCCTGACCAACAGTGCCTTCGACGCCCGTTACGCGTCGGTGGTGTTCATCCCCCTCATCCTCATGGTGGCCATTGGACTGGTCACCCTCCGGGACCGGCGTGTCCGGAGCGTCGTGCTCACCTTGGCCGTCATCGCCGGCCTGGCCGGGTCGGTCACCAACGTCACCACCAACCGGACCCAGGCGGGCCAGGTGTCCCGAGCCATCGCCCACTACGGCCATGCCGGTGACATCGTGGCCTACTGCCCCGACCAGTTGGGCCCCGCCGTGAACCGCCTCCTGCCGCCCAACCGCTACCTTCAGACCACGTTCCCACGCGGCACCGGACCGACCTACATCAACTGGGTCGACTACGGCGCAGCCTCGGCCAAAGGCGATCCGCTGGCCTTCGCCGATCATCTGGAGTCCCTGGCAGCCAAAACGGGCAAACAGATCTTCCTCGTGTGGGCCCCCGGCTATCAGACCTTCGGGGTCAAATGCGAAGGGATCGTTCAGACCCTCCAGGACGATCCCAGCTACCACGCCCAGGCACTGGTTGGTGCCAACGACGTGAGCTTCTATCAGCCGATGTCGTTGGTCCGCTTCACCCCGACATCGCCGTAGCGGCTTCCGCCACAAATCCGCTCAGGTCCCGCAGGGGAGTTCCGCATACCACCACGGCTGGGCGATCTCGGGCAGCACCGGTCGGCTGGCCGATGAGGCCAGGCTGGCGTGGCTTCGACCCAACGTGACGAGCTTGGGCAACAGGCGGGTGCCCACTAGTTCGCCACCGGGGACCGTCATGTGGACCCCGTCAGAACAGCGGGCGTCCACCCCGTCGACGGCCGTGGTGAACTGGTCGCCGGGCGAGAGGAACGAACCGAGGTCGAACACCGACACGGTCTGGGGATTGAGCTGGGCGGCCGACTCGAGGAGTTGGTTGTCGGTGGCGACCCGGGCCGGATCGTTCTCCGGCCAGGACGACCCGTCCGGTTCTTCGCCGCTGTTGTAGTACGGCGATGTCAAAAAGACGACCTTGGCGCCGTTGGAGCTGAGGGCGGCCACGGCCTGGTCGTAGCGGGCCTCGGCCCAGAAGTTGAAGGTGGGCTGGCCCAGGTGCTGCCACGTCCCGTTGAGCTCGGTGTCGAGGGTGTCCCCCCGGGCGAGGTAGACGACGACATCGGGGTCGAACTGCTGGACGAGGGTCCGGTAGGTGCTGATGAGCTGGCTCGGATCGCCCCCCTGACATGGGGTTCCGGGAGGATCGGTGAACCACAGCACGCGGACCTCTTGGGCCTCGGCCAGCGAACAGCCTGGGGCGCCGTCGTTCAACACCTCGGCGCCGTACCGGGCCGCCACCTGCTTGAGGCCAACTCCGAGTGAACCGGCCATGGAGTCACCGACGAGCAGGATCCGCACCGGGCGCACTGGCGCCGCAGCGGCTCCGGCCAACCCGGCCACCGCTCCGGTTCCGGCAGCGGCCGCCGGCGGCGGGAGGTCCGGGACGACGGCGGAGGCCGAGGGCATCATCATGGGAAGGAGCGACACCACGATGGCCGCCACCGGGATGGCCACCAGCGAACGCCATCCGGCCAGTCGGCCCCGGTGGATAGGGGTCTCGACGAAGTGGAACGACAGCGCAGCGACGCCCACGATCACGGCCAGTCGGGCGGCGAGCAGTCCCACCCCCTGCAGATGGGTTCGCTGTGAGGTCATCACCAACAAGACGGGCCAGTACCAGAGGTACATGCCGTAGGAGATCTTCCCGATGTAGGGGAGCGGCCGCAACGAGAGGAGACCTCCGACCGGGTGGCGGGTCAACAAGGTGATGCAGGCGATGACGCCGGCCGTGGCCACGGCCAGGAGGGCGAAGCCCCCGTGGAAGGTGAGTGGCGACGTCTCGGGAACGGTCCGCCACATGACGAGAACGACGAGGGCTCCGACCACGCCGATCACCCCGAGCAGGCGCCGCCCGATGGCGGTGCGGACCGGGCCCCACCACAGGCAGACCGCGGCCAGTGCCGCGCCCACCAGCAGGCCCTGGGCCCGGGTGTCGCTCCCGTAGTAGGCGCGGTTGACCGACGTGGTGCCGACCGGGGTCAGGTAGGCCATGGTGAGGGCCGAGGCCGCCGCACCCACCAGGGCGACGAGGGCCACCACCAAGAGCCGGTGGCGGCTTCGCTCCCTCGACGGCCGGTGAAGAGCACGGAAGCCGCCCACCAACGCCAAGAGGATGAGGGGCCAGACCAGGTAGAACTGCTCCTCGATGGCCAGGGTCCAGGTGTGCTGGAGTGGGGAGGGGTTGCCGACCGTGGCGAAGTAGCTGGTGTTTCCGGCGATGAAGTGCCAGTTGGCCACGTACCCCACCGTGGCCAGCGTGTCACCGAGGAGGCCCGGCGATCCCAGCACTTTGGGCAACAGGACCGAGACCGATCCCACCACGGCGAGCATCACGAACAGGGCAGGGAGGAGCCGGCGGGCCCGTCGCCCCCAGAAGGACCGGAGGGCCACCCCACCGGTCCTCCGCCACTCGCCGAGGAGAAGGGTGGTGATCAAGAAACCCGAGAGCACGAAGAAGACGTCCACCCCGAAGTAGCCGCCCGGCGCCCAACTGGGATTGGCGTGGTAGAGGATCACCGCGGTGACGGCGAAGGCCCGCATGCCGTCCAGCGGGGCGACCCGATGGCCGACGATGGGGGAGTAGGGGTCGGGCTCGAGCGCCCCCGGGTCGGGGGGCGACAGCGGCGTGCGGTCGGCTTGATCGTCGGGAGAAGGCGCGAGGGTCCCTTCGACAGCCGGTGCCGCCGGTGCCTCGTCCCAGGCCTCGATGAGCCCTGTAGCTGTCAACATCTACCGTTGCCCCCTCGGGACCCGACACGGCGTCGGCTCCCAGCCCTCGGTTGCCCATCGTTGGCCCGGAGTTGCTTCGGACAGGCCTCCAACGGACTCGCAGGCCCTTCGGTGACGCCTCCCCGGTTCGCAAAACGCCGGAGATCACAGCATAGAGTTGTGGTCCATGCTAGGCACGGGGAGACATTCTGCCCGTGGGTGGTGGGGCTGGCTCGGTCTGTGGACGGTCGTCGGTTTGGGCATCCGACTGGCTTCGCTCTTCGGCCCCGGGCGATCGGGACGAAGTCCTGGTGGCGATAGCTATTACTACCACTACGCCGCCAATCTCCTGGTGGCCGGCAAAGGGTTCGTCAACCCCTTCATCTACTACTCGGGCACCGCCCATCACCAAGTACAGACAGCGGCGTGGCCACCACTCTTCGTGTTTGTGCTGGCCATCCCGTCTCTCCTCGGACTGAAGACATTCTTGGCCACGCGGGTCTGGTGCTGTCTCATCGGAGCTGGCGGCGTCGTCCTCTGCGGATACACCGGCCGTGAGATCGGAGGACGGCGGGTCGGTCTGATCGCCGCCTTCTTGGTGGCCGTCTATCCGAACCTCTGGATGAGTGACGAGTTGGGACTGTCCGAGGCGCTCTCGCCCCTGTTGGTGGCGGCGGTGTTGCTGACTGCATACCGGTTCTGGAAACGACCCACCTTCGGGTCGGTGCTCGCCCTCGGGGCGGCCATCGGCGTGGCGGCCCTCGGACGGGACGAACTCTCGCTGCTGGCCGTGTTCATCCTGGTCCCGTTGGCCCTGATGGCCTCAGCCCTCCGGTGGCGACGGCGGGTGGCCCTGCTGGCCGTCGGCGGACTCTGTTCCTTACTCATCGTCGGGCCCTGGGTGGGCTACAACATGAGCCGGTTCGACGATCCGGTCTTCATCAGCTCGGGCTTCGGTGTGACGCTGGCCTCGTCCAACTGTGCCCAGCTCTACTCCGGCCCGACCGAGGGCTACTGGTCACTCGAGTGTGCCGTCGCCGTGAAAGAGAAGGTCGCCAACCCGCACCATGACGAGTCGGTGCAGGGCGCGGCGGCCCAGGCCGATGCCTGGCGCTTCATCGACACGCACACCAACCGCCTGTTCCCGGTGGAGATGGCCCGCCTGGGCCGGGCCTTCGCCCTCTTCCACCCGTTGGAGCAGATCCGCTTGGACTCCACCGTCGAGACACGCCCCTACCGTTGGGCGCTGGTCGGACTGGGCATGTACTACGCCCTGGTGGCGCTCTCGGTCGGTGGGCTGGTCATCCTCCGGCGACGGCGGGTGCCGATCTTCCCCCTCCTCGCCGTGGGGCTCGACGTCGCTATTTCGGTCGCCCTCACCTTCGGACAGACCCGCTACCGCAGCACCTTCGAGGTCTCCTTGGTGCTGGCCGCCGCCGTCCAACTGGACTGGCTGTGGACCAGGTTCCACCGTGGCGACGCCCGATCGGGAGCGTCGGGGGGCACCCCCGACGAGCGGGGCGGTACTCCTGGTCAGGACACCGGGTCTGGCAAAGAAGCGGCGGGCCCGGACGGCGAGGTACCCGCTCGTCCCCCTCCAGGACCCTCGGGGCGTCCGACACCGGTGCCGACCGGGTAGGCGGCTCGGTCTCCGCCGATCCCGGCCCGGACGGGGCCGAACGGTGCCGGGTACAACGCTGAGCTAAGGGGAGCCGCTAACCTGCGGGGCGGTGCCCGACCGGGAGCACGGCGCCTCGCAGTACCGGTCCCACCGCCCCGGCGTGTCGTGGGACGTCAGATGGAAGCAGACGGTTCGAATCGGTCGGTCTCCATCGGCATGACCGGACGACGCGACAGGACCGCACGCAATGATGACCACCCCGCCCATGAGCACACCGAAACCAACGAGGCAGTCCAACCCATGACCGGACCGGAGAAGCCACCGGCGGCCGACGCGAACCCCCTCCACCTCACCGAGCCGGTGCTGGTCATCGGGGCCGGCCCGGCCGGTCTCACCGCCGCCTACGAACTGGTGGAGCGGGGCGATCCGGTGACCGTCGTCGAGGCGGACTCGGTAGTGGGAGGCATCAGCCGCACCGTCGAGCGCGACGGTTGGCGGTTCGATATCGGCGGCCACCGGTTCTTCACCAAGGTCCAGCCGGTCGAGGAGTTCTGGCACAAGGTGCTGCCCCCCGAGGACTTCTTGCTGCGTCCCCGCATGAGCCGCATCTACTACGGGGGCAAGTTCTACGACTATCCGATCAAGCTGGGCAACGCCCTGTCCAACCTCGGGGTGGTGGAGGCCTTCTTGTGCGGGCTGTCATTCCTCTGGGTCCGGATCCATCCCCCGAAGGATCTGACCACCCTCGAGGGCTACATCGTCTCGAACTACGGATGGCGCCTCTACAACCACTTCTTCAAGACGTACAACGAGAAGCTGTGGGCGGTCTCGGCTTCGGAGATCTCCGCCGACTGGGGTGCCCAACGGATCAAGGGCATGTCGCTTTGGAACGCGGTGTGGGAGCCCATCCGGGCCTCACTGGCCGGCTCCCGCCGGGACAAGTCCAAGCAGGTGACCAGTCTCATTGAGGAGTTCCAGTACCCGAAGTATGGGCCGGGGATGATGTGGGAGCGCTGCACTGAGCAGATCGAGGCCGCCGGGGCCACGGTGCGCATGGAGACGTCAGCCACCACCGTCCATGTCGAGGACGGCGCCGCCGTGGCCGTGACCGTGTCGTCGGGCGGCGTCGACGAGCGCATCGACGTGTCCCACGTGATCTCGTCGATGCCGTTCACCACGCTGGCCCGCATCGTTGACCCACCGGTCCCCAACGAGGTCCGCAAGGCCGCCGACGACCTCCACTACCGCGACTTCATCACCGTGGCCCTCGTGGTCCCGGTCGACCGGGGGTTCCCAGACAACTGGATCTACATCCACGCTCCCGACGTGAAGGTGGGTCGGATCCAGAACTTCGGCTCGTGGTCGCCCTTCTTGGTCAAAGACGGGCGCACCTGTCTTGGCATGGAGTACTTCGTGTTCGAGAACGATGAGCTCTGGAACTGCTCGGATGACGAGCTCGTGGCCCTCGGCACGAAGGAGCTGGCCGCCATCGGGCTCGTCGAACCCTCCGACGTCGAGGCCGGCTACGTGGTCCGGATGCCCAAGGCCTACCCGGTCTACGACGACGTCTACCGGGACAACGTCGAGGTGATCCGCCAGTGGTTCGAACAGCACGCCCCGAACGTCCACCCCGTGGGGCGCAACGGGATGCACAAGTACAACAACCAGGACCATTCCATGTACACGGCCATGCTGACCGTCGAGAACATCCACGGCGCCCACCACGACATCTGGTCGGTCAACGTGGAAGAGGAGTACCACGAAGAGGACGACTCGGGCAGCGAACGGCCGTCCAGCCGTTCGGGCGGCACGGGCCGGGATGCGCCGATCCTCCCGAGGAAGACCACCGGCTGACCCTCGGATGGGCCGGACCTGGTCCGCAGTCGACTAGGTGCTCTCGAGGGTCCGGTCGTCCAGATCCTTGCGCAGGAGGGCCACTTCTTCGGCCAGTGCCCGGGAGTGGTCCTCCAGACGGCCCACCTCCCAGCTGAGCCGGACGCAGACGGTGAGGAGGAAGAGGGCCGCCATCACCGTCAGCAGGTCGGGCGGGTTCTTCACCCCGAAGGCGTGAGCGAGGGAGTTGAACAGCCCTGGGAAGACGGCGAAGACGGCGATCACGAGGGCCACGGCCAGCCACATGATGGCGTACTTCTCGTGCAGGTGGCGCCGTCGGGAGAGCTCGATGATCACGGTGAGCGTGACGAGGGCGCTCACCAGGGCGATGATGTGGACTCCGGTCATGTGGCCTCCGTCCTGCGTTGCCGATTGGGATTGGAGTGGCGGCGGAATACCGAGAGCACGAGCACCATCATCACCCGGAGCAGGTAGAGGGCGGCCCGCACCGGTGACTGGCTAGGCGATCCGGCCAGGCGGGGGCGCATGGTGACCGGAACCTGGTGGACACGCCCCCCGGCGTCGGCGGCGATGATCAACGACTCGACGGTGTCCGAGAGATAGTCAGCCGGGTAGCTCTGGGCGAACAGTTCGATGCCGGCCCGGTTGTGGGCCCGGAAGCCCGAGGTCACGTCGGTGAGCTTGGTCCGTGTCACCCGGGAGAGGTACCGGGCCAGCAGTCGCATGGCCGCCCGTCGGGCCCGGGGTACGGCGATGTCCCCCTGGCCGGCGAACCGCGCCCCGATGACCACCTGGGGACCGGGTTCATCATCGAAGTGGGTCACGAGCAGCCCGATGTCCCGGGCGTCGTGCTGGCCGTCCGCATCCACCTGGACGAGAACGTCGTAGCCGTGGTCCCGGGCCACCCGGAATCCCACCCGCATGGCCCCGCCCACGCCCAGGTTGAACGGGTTGGAGATCACCTGGGCCCCCGCCTCCCGGGCCTGGGCCGCCGTGCCGTCTGTGGATCCGTCGTCGACCACCAGCACCGTGCACTCAGGTTCGGCGGTCTGGACCTCTTTGACCACGATCCCCACCGAGCGCTCCTCGTTGAGGGCCGGAAGCACCACAAGGATCTTCGGGCTGTCGGGCATCGCCATCTCGCCCTGTCCGGTCACTGACCGGTCGCCGCGGTAAGTATCGCCCCGTCGGTGGCCGGCTCCGGGGCACGGTCGTCATGCCCGTCTGCACGGCCATCGAGCCGCGTCGGCTGGTCGAGAGCCTCGGGCGAATCGAACCCGGGGGCAGGCTGGGCGTCGGATCCCGGGTCACCCCCTCGTCGCAGTCGTGCCCAGAACCATTCGAGCTGGACGGCGGCCAAGAGCACCAAGGAGACCTCGAAGGTGGTCCGGTACCGGGTCTGGCCGAAGGTGAGCACCACCGAGCACACCACCTGGAGGCCGATGGCCCAGAGCGGGAACGACGGGATGCGGCGGCGCCGGAGGACCACCGTGCCCCCGACGGACAGGGCCAAGAGCGACGTAGTAGGAGATGAGCCCGGTCACCGCCCAGCGGTACGGACGGGTCTCCACGTAGTAATCGAGGAAGATCTGCTGCATGGGGTGGAAGAACCCGAAGGCTCGGCCGAGCTTGGCCAGGGTCACCGGCACCAGCCGATTCTCGTGGGCCTTCACGTAGTCGAGGGCCAGATGCTGGAGCTGCGCTCCCTCGACGGACTCGTCGGCGTGGACGTTGACCGACGGCTGGGCGGCGTAGGCCAGTGCGCACTTCATGGACCAGTAGCCCTCGAACTGGCCCGAGTAGGTGGTCGGACAGTCGGCCGAGGCGAGGGTCACGCCGAGCCCGCTGCTGATGAACACGGGTTTGTCGAACCGGTTCAGGTTGTACCCGACCCACGGGGCCACGACGAGGCCCGTGACCACCAGCCCGAGGGCGAGGGTGGCGAACCGGCGCTTCCAGGTGAGGGCCCGGGCCAGAAGGACGATGGGCACGAAGATGAAGACCACCAGGACGGTGAGTTCGTCACGTCCGAGCATGGCCACCCCGATCGAGGCGGCCAACCAGACGGCCCGGGGCAGCGTGGGGCTCTTCCAGAACCGGTAGGTGAAAAACAGGACGCCGGCCACCAGCAGCGGGGCGATGGTCTCGGACAGGGCCAGCTCGTCGGTCATCCAGATGTTGGGGTACACCGCCAGCAGGAAGGCGGCGATCAGGCCCACCCGGCGGCCGGCGATCTCCCGGCCGGTGTAGCCGCAGACCACGATGGCCGCGGCGCCGAGGACGCAGCACCAGACCCGCTCGGCGAGGAAGCTCTTCAGGCCGATGGCCGAGGGGATGGCCACCAAAAAGATAAACAGGGGCGGGAACGAGGCCGACTGCACGGCGTGGTGGGCCCCGTGGGGGATGTAGAGGTAGGGATTGATGAAGCCATGCCCGCTGACCAGCAGATTGGCTCCGTAGTGGTAGAAGTAGGCGTCGCCCCCGGCGACCTTGTCGGGCTGGCTGTAGACGGTGATCAACCGGATGGCGAGGCCCAGTGCGGTCCACACTCCCAACCACAACCACCAGCGCGGTGGGGAATGGCTCCGGCGACGCATGAGCGGTCAGCCTACGTCGGCCGGATGGCCGGGAAGGGATCCCCGCTTCACGCCTGAGTCCGGGGCCTGCCCCTCCGAGGCCGCACGGACGTGCAACGATCATCAGCCGTGACGACCATGGACCTCGTATCCGGCGAGGAGCCGCAGGCACCCGAGCCGCCGGGCGATCCTGACCTGATGGCCGAAGCGGGGGAGCCGCCTCGACGGTCCGGCCCCCACGTGCCCGGACTCGACGGGATCCGGGCCATCGCCGTACTCGGCGTCCTGGCCTTCCACGGCGGTGTGTCCTGGGCCCGGGGCGGATTGCTCGGGGTGGACATCTTCTTCGTGCTGTCGGGGTTCTTGATCACCTCGCTGCTGATCGGGGAGTGGTCCAACTCGGGGACGGTGCGTTTCCGGGCGTTCTACGAACGCCGGGCCCGTCGCCTCTTACCCGCCCTCTTCGTGACCATGCTGGTGATCGCCGCCTACGCGCAGTGGTTCGCTCTCCCGAGCACCCTGAGCTCGCTTCGCGGCGATGCCATCGCCACCCTCGCCTACGTGGCCAACTGGCGCTTCATCGCCACCGGGGCGAACTACTTCGTCCGGTTCGGTCCGCCCTCACCGCTGTTGCACACATGGTCGCTCGCTGTCGAGGAGCAGTTCTACCTGGTGTGGCCGGCCCTGGCCCTCTTCGTCATGCGTCGACGGGGACGCCGGGGGCTGGCGGCCGTGGCGTCTATCGGCATCGTGCTCTCGGCGCTGATCACCACCGTGCTGTTCCACCACGGTGTGAGCGCCACCAGCCTCTACTACGGGACCCAGACCAGGGTCCAAGAGGTGATGGCCGGGGCACTGTTGGCCGCGGTGATGCCCCGCATCGTGCGGTGGGCCCGCCCGGAGCCGGTCGGGGGAACCGCCACTGAGGACGGTGGAACCAGGGGGCAGGGCGGCCTCGGCTATCCGGGTTGGCAGATCTCCGTGCTCGGTGGGCTGGGCGTCGTCGGGCTCCTGTGGGCCCTCCATACCGTCAGCGGACAGACCGCCTTCCTCTACGACGGGGGCTTCCTGCTGGTGGCGGCGGCCACCACCGCCGTGATCCTGCTCGTGGTGGTCCGCCCCGACGACCTGGTGTCTCGGGCCCTCGCCGTCGGGGCCCTCGGCTACATCGGCCGCATCTCCTACGGCCTCTACCTCTACCACTACCCGATGTTCCTCATGATCGACGGACAGCACACCGGTCTGTCGGGCACCCCGCTGCTGCTGGTACGCCTGGCCGCCACCGGCGCGGCCGCCGTCGCCTCCTACCACCTGGTGGAGATGCCGATCCGCAACCGCCGGGCCGTCCCCGGGCGGTATCTGGTGGTGGCGTTCCCCGTGGCTCTGGTCATCGCCGTCGTGGCTCTCGTCCTCACCACCGTCCCGCCTCCGGCCCAGGTGGTGCGCGAAGCACCGAAGAAAGTCGGGGTGTTCGCCGTACCTGCCCACCCCCCCTCGACGCTGGCCGGGGGCCACCACGTCCACATCCTCCTGCTCGGCGACTCGCTGGCCGAGACGCTGGGCACCGGACTCGGCGTCCAGGCCGACTCCTGGGGGGCGAGCGTGGACAACCAGGGGATCGTGGGGTGCGACCTCGATCCGGACACCGTCGTCAACATCGAGGGCTCGGTGACCCAGGCGGCCCAGGGGTGTGCCGGCTGGCAACAGCACTGGAAGGAACTGATCGACCGCCAGGACCCCGATGTGGTGGCCGTCCTGCTCGGTCGTTGGGAGGTCTCTGACCGCATCATCGACGGGCACTGGACCCGAATCGGTGAGCCCGCCTGGGACCGGATCTACGCCGCCGAGTTGGGCCAGGCCATCTCGATCCTCTCCTCCCGCGGCGCCCACGTGGTGGTGTTCACCCTTCCCTACATCACCCAGACGACCGAAGCCCCCGACGGCACTCCCTGGGACATCAACCAGCCCGCCCGGACCAACCAGTACAACGACCTGGTGCGCAAGACGGTGGCCCGCTACCCGAAGGTGGCATCGGTGATCGACCTCAACCGCCTGCTGGATCCGGGCGGCGCCTACCGGTCCACCATCCACGGGGTTCCTGTCCGGGACGACGACAACGAGCACATCTCCCTCTACGGTGGGATGCTCCTGCGCCCGGACATCCTTCCCACCCTGGTCCAGTTGGGTCTGGCCCACCAACGGCTCCGGGAGGCCCCGGCGGCGGCCCCCACCACGACCCGCTCATCGCCGGCCACCGGCGGTCAAGCCTCCGCCTCCCCGTAGGGCGGGGTATCCTGTGGCGCTCGTCCCGAACGGGAGAGCCCCCGGGACCACCGTCCCCGGCAGCCGGGTTCGGTCCGTTCAATCCGCCCGACGTCGGCCGCGATGGCAAGGTCGACGCCAGGGACCGCACACAAGACGGCGGACCCTCCGGCCCGGAGGACGGAAGGAAAGGGTGTCGATGGGAGGTCCGGGCAGCCACGTGACCACGTTCGCCTCCGACGCGCCCGGCCCCTGGCCTGGTGCCAGTTCGCGCTCTTCTGGGGTCCGGGCCGGTCGGTCCACGACCACTCGATGACCTGGCGCTCCCTCCTGTCCCGAGGGAACAAGTCCGGGGCTTCCACTGAGGCCGGCACTGCGGCGGCCGCCCTCCGATCCGCCCCCAGGCCTCCCCGGGCCGATCCGCACGGTGGCGACGACTCCGCGCCGGCGAACATGACCGACGAGCTGCTGGTGGCCGAGGACTCACTGGTCGACACCATCGCCCTCACCCCCTCGGGCGGCCTGATGGCCGACCCGTTTCTCGCCGGCACCCGGCCACACGGCGGAGCCCTTCCTGAGACCGCAGGCGCCGACGACGCGGTCACCGGATCCGGTACGGAGAAGGACGAGTCCTTCGTAGGCGGTGTCCTCCAAGCCGGGCCCCTCGCCGTCGGGGGACTGGTGGCCAACGGGCTCAACATTCTGGCCACGGTGCTCGTGGCCCGGCTGCTCACCACCCAACAGTACGGCGGGGTGGCCCAGCTCCTCGGACTGTTCTTCGTGCTGTCCATGCCGGGGTCGGCCCTCTTGGTCGGGGTGGTCCGACGAATCGCGGCGGCGACGGCCCAGGGTCGCCAAGAAGAGATGCACCGCTGGACGACCCGGATGGCCCGGCGGTGCCTCATCGGTCTGGCCGTGTGGGTGGTGATCTCGGTAGCCATCGCCGAGCCCCTCGGTTCGGCGCTCCGGCTCCCGAGCTCGGGAGGGGTGGCGTCCGTACTGATAGCCGGCGGCGTGTGGTTGGTGCTCTGCCTCTACCGGGCCGTCCTCCAGGGCCACCGCCGCTACTCAGGCCTCGGACTCAACCTGGTGGTCGAGATCGCGGTGCGGGTGGTGTTCGTGCTCGGTCTGGCCGCCGCCGGGTTCGGGATCACCGGATTCGCCGTCGGCCTGCTTCTCGGGGAACTGGTGGCGGCCGGTCACGCCCGCCACCTGGCCACCAAAGCCTGGAACTACCCGGCCACCGACCCCTTGGCCTCGGATCTCGCCGCCCGGGACCGGACCCTGTCCATCGACCTCTCGGCCGCGCTGATCGGCTTCGCCCTCCTCGGCATCCTCCAGAATGCCGACATCATTCTCGTGGGTCGTCTCGACCCGTCGAGCTCGGGGCCCTACGCGGCCATCTCGGTGGCCAGCAAATCGCTGGTGTTCGGCGCCATCCTCCTCGGCAGCTATGTGTTGCCCGAGGCGGCGCTGCGCTGGCACCAGGGCCAGCATGCCCTCCGCCAGGTGGCTGTCACCTTGGTATTCCTCCTCGTGCCCGCACTGGTCCTGTTGGGTGTGGCCCTCGTGGCCCCGGAGTGGTTCCTCACCACCTTCTTCTCGGCCAAGCTCAACGGGGCCGCACCGGCGTTCTCCACGCTGGTGGGAGCCATGGCCTGTCTCGGCACCGTCGTGATCCTGACCAACTATCTCTTCGGCGCGGCTCGTCGATGGATCGTCGGACTCCTGGCCGTCGGGGTGGTGGTCCTCTTGATCCTCATCCACAAGGCCCACGGCGCCGTGGTGGCAACGGCGCGGGCCGAACTCGCCGTGCAAGGTGGCCTGGCCCTGGCCGTAGCCGTGGCCTTCGCCGTCGTACATCTCCGCTGGTGGCACGAGAACCGCTCCACGGTTCCCGAGGACGACCTCAGTAGTATTGGCCGACGCGATCTCGGGGGACCAGTGTGAGCAGAGGCATCGAAGGTGGGGCAGGCAGCTCCGGGGCGATGATTCCCGACGACGACGACCGGGACCCCGCCGACCTCGAACTCCGACGCCTCGAGAGCCGAGACCGGCTCGGTGCCATTGCCGACGGGGCCGGTCTGCACCGGGTGGACGTGGTGGCCTGGAGGGATCTCGACGATGCCGAGGCAGGTGGCTCGGAACTGCATGCCCACGAGATCCTGACCCGCTGGGCCGACGCCGGCGTCGACGTACGCCTCTGGACCTCGAGGGTCGACGGCGCGGCGCGCTACATCAACCGGGGTGGCTACGCCGTGAACCGCCGTGCCGGCCGCTACGCGGTGTTCCCGCGCACCGCCGTCGCCGGTCTCCGCGGCAAGATCGGCACCGGCGACGGACTGGTCGAAATCTGGAACGGGATGCCCTTTCTCTCGCCACTGTGGAGCCACGTCCCGAGGATCGTGTTCTTGCACCATGTCCACGCCGAGATGTGGAACATGGTCCTCTCCCCGTCGCTGGCCAAGCTCGGGTACGTCCTCGAACACCGCGTCGCCCCACCCTTCTATCGGCGCAGCCAGATCGTCACCCTGTCCGAGTCAGCCCGCGACGACCTGGTCGGGCGGCTTCACATCCCCCCGTCCCGGGTCACCGTGGTTCCCCCCGGGATCGATGGCCGGTTCACTCCGGGCCTCGAGACCGATCCCGAACCGTTCGTCGTCGCCGTGGGCCGTCTGGTCCCGGTGAAGCGATTCGACTGGTTCATCGACGCCATGGTGGCCCTGAAGGAACACCGGCCCGACCTGAAGGCGACGATCATCGGTGAAGGGTACGAGCGGCCCGCCCTCGAGGCGATGCTGGCCAAGGCCGATGCCGGGTCGTGGTTCACGCTGCCCGGTCGGGTCCCCGATGGTGACCTCCTCGATGCCTATCGCCGGGCCTGGGTGGTGGGCTCCACCTCGGTGCGAGAAGGGTGGGGCATGACCCTGACCGAGGCGGCGGCATGCGGGACGCCTGCGGTGGCCACCCGCATCGCCGGACACGAGGACGCCGTCGTGGACGGTGAGTCCGGCCTCCTCGTCTCCTCGGTGCCCGAGATGGTGGAGGCCACCGCCTCCATCCTGGACAACCCCCTCCTGCGCCGGCGACTTAGCCTCGGGGCGGTGCGCCGCGCCGAGCAGATGTCGTGGGAGCGCACGGCCGAGGTCACCTTGCAGACGTTGGCCGACCAGGTCCTCCGGCGACGATGAGCGGGTCGCCGGTCGGCACGTCGACCGGCTCGTCCTCGCCGATTCCCGCCCCCTCGTCGGACGGCTCGGCTCGGCCCGAGGTCACCGGGCCGAGCCCGGGCGGCACCCCGGTCCCCGTCGAGGTGGACGGGGGCAACGTGACGGACGGACGGGCCGACGACACCGCCTCGCCCGACGTGGTCACCCCGGGCCCGGACACCTTGTCGAATGCGGCGACCTCGGTCGAGGAGGACGACACCGGAGCCGGGTTCGGCTCCGGTGCCCAACGGGCGGCCGGAGAAGCATCGGCCAGCGGCAGTTCGCCCGGTACCGGGTCCCCGCCATCGTCGGTGTCGGGATCGGCTGTCGCCGGGCGATCCTCCTTTGCCGCCTTGATGACGGCGGTGGCCGTGGTGGCCGGGGGGATTCAGGCGCTCTTCATCCATGCCGTCTCCCACCGCTCCGCGCTCCCGGCGGCCGGGCGGTACGACACCGTCCAGGCCCATTTCCTCGTGCGGGGCCAGTGGTTCATCGATCCCGCCCGCGCCGTGGCCGCGGCCCACGCCCACGTACCCACTGCCGCCCATCCCCCCCTTCCCACCCTGCTCCTGGCCATTGCCGACGTGGCCAGTGCCGGGACCTCGACCAAGCACATGGTGTTCTTGGCCATGGTCTTCGTGGCCTCGGTGGTGGTGGCCGGCATCACGGTTCGCGATCTGGTGGGGGAGCGGGCCGGTGTCCTCGCCGCCTTGGTGTTCGCCACCTTTCCCTACCTGTGGGTCAACCCGGCCACCGTCGGGCCCGAGACGACGGTCATCGCCGTCACCACCGTCACCCTGTTCGCCTCGGTCCGCTTCTGGGGTCGACCCAGCTCGGCCCACGCTGCACTGGTCGGCCTGGCCCTCGGCCTCTGCGCCCTTACCCGCACGGACCTGGTGGCCTTGATCCTTCTGATCGGGCTTCCGCTCGGGCTGCTGGTCCGCGGGGTCCCCTGGGGGACACGGATCCGCGGCCTCGCCGTGATGGGAGTCGTCGTTCTCGTTGTCGTGGGGCCGTGGGTGGGTCGGAACCTGGCCGTGTTCGACCACACCGTCGTCCTGTCCGAGGACTACGGACCCGTGGTGGCCGGGGCGAACTGTCCCGCCACCGCCTCAGGCGACCTCGAGGGATGGTGGAGCCCGACCTGCCTGGCCCGGGTCCCCGCGTCGGCAAGCCCCGCCTCGGTGACCGCCGACCAGTTCCATGTGGGCCGGGCCTATGTCACCGACCACCCCGGCACCGCGGCGGGCGTCGCCGCCGTGCGTCTGGGCCGCATTTGGAACGTCTACCGCCCCCTCCAGGGGTCCGAGCTCGAAGTGGGCACGGGCAGGCCGGCCTGGGTGTCCCGACTGGGCCTGTGGTACTTCTACGTGCTCGTCCCCGTAGCCATCGTCGGCGCCCTTGTGCTTCGCCGTCGTCGCCTCCTGGTGTTTCCGTTCCTGGCCCTGATCGTCTTGTCCTCGTTGACCGCCGTATTGGCCTTCGGGGACGCCCGCTTCGCCGTGGAGGCCGACGTGTCCATGGCCATGCTGGCCGGCGTGGCCCTCGATGCCCTCGTCAACCGGCTCCGCGCCAGAGGGTCGTCCCGCCCCGGCCTCCACTCCGCTCGCCGATCCCGGGCGGTGTCATGACCGCGCTGGTCGAGTCCATCGAGACGCCGCTCGAACAGCCGCCGGTCATCGAGTCCGGAATAGAGGCGCCGGCCCCGCGTCGGCCACCCCGGTTCCCGGCCTTCGACGGCTTGCGGGCCATCGCCGCGGTCACCGTGGTCGGCGTGCACGTGGCCTTCGTCTCGGGCCTGACCCCGAGGGCCCGTACCGGGGTCGGGATGTACACCGCCCGCCTGGAGATCGGGGTGTCGGTCTTCTTCCTCATCTCGGGATTCCTCCTCTACCGGCCCTTCGTGGTGGCCCATCTGGCCGGGGTGCGCCGCCCCCGCACCGGCGCCTTCTGGCTCCGCAGGCTGCTGCGCATCGTCCCCGCCTACTGGTTGGCCCTGTTCATCACCACCTCGGTGCTCCACGCCGGCCCGGGGATCGGTCCCGGGGGCTGGAAGGCCTACGCCTCCCACTACCTCTTCCTCCAGATCTACCTCCCCTCCCAGGACCTGAAGGGCATCACGGCGGCCTGGTCGCTGTGCGTCGAGATGACGTTCTACCTGTTCATCCCCCTCTACGCCGCCGTGCTCGGGCGCCGGAGATCCCGCCGGACCGAGACGCAGACCCTCCGGCTCGAGTTGCTGGGACTCGTGGTGCTGATGGTGATCAGCTACGGATGGCGCTTCTATGTGCTCCAGTTCCAGGACCACCACACGCCCTACTACCGCCTCGCCACCGTCTGGCTGCCCGCCTATCTCGACCTGTTCGCCCTCGGGATGGGCCTGGCGGTGACCAGCGCGTGGATGCACCACCGCGACCGTGAGGCGGCTTGGCTCGGGACCCGGTGGTTCCCCTGGGCGGCGTGGGCCTGCGCCCTGGTGTGTTTCTGGGCCGTCTCCAACATCGGATCTCCGGTCATTCCCGTGTACTTCGAGTCCTTCCTCGACATCGGCCGCCAGGCCCTCTACTCGCTGTTCGCCTTCTTCCTCCTCCTCCCGGCCGTCTTCGGCCCCCAGGGGAGGGGGGGATCCGGCGGTTCCTCCAGTGGTGGCCCATGGCCTCGCTCGGCGCCATCTCCTACGGCATCTACCTGTGGCACGAGACCTGGATCTACCGCATCCTCGATGCCGGCCACTTCCGCGACTTCACTCTCGAGTTCTGGGCCTTCTTCTTCGCCGTGCTCGGACTCACCATCATCACGGCCAGCCTGAGCTACTTCGTGGTGGAGAAACCGGCCCTGCGGCTCAAGAACTCCATCGCCTGGTGGCGACGTCCGAGCCGCGCGGCGGGATCGGCGGTGCCGCCCGAGGCCGCGGCGGTAGGGTCAGAGACCGGGGCCGCGCCACCCAGCTGAGCAGGGTGATGATCGCAGGGGCTCAGCTACCGTCCCCCGGACCGATACGTTCTACTTCGGTCGGCCCCGACGGTGCCGCACCCAGGCCGCCACCCCGTCGGCAGCCAGCAGGAACACGGCGATCCAGACGAGGGAGTTGGCCACACCCATGTGGGCGGGCCAGTTGATGTCCGGGACGAAGGCGTTGCGGTGCTGGTGGATGGTGACGTAGGCCGCGGTGACAACCAGGAGCCCGAGGGTGCCGACCACGACCACGACTCGGCTCCGGTCGACCCGGAGCTCGAGGAGGACCACGGCGCCGACGAGTAGCCCGGCCAGCGGGGCCACGAACAGGGCGGCGGCCAGACCCACCACGAGGGCGATACCTACCGCCTTCAGCCACGTCGGCCCCACACCCCCGGTGCGGATTAGGGAGGTGAGTGCGGGCCGCTCCGGGTCGCCCCTCGAATCGTCGACGTCGACCCGGGCTGTCTGTACGGAGAGGGCCGTGGCCTCGGGTCCGGCCAACCGTGTGGCCGCGTTGTCCTCTGCCCCTCCGGTGCGGTGGCGTCCCTGTCGACGCCGACGTCGACGCAGCGGACCGAGCGCGGTGGCGGGCACGGCGATCAGGACGACGCTGACCAACAAGGTCGCCGCCGAGACCAGGATGGCCACGTTGACCACCCGCTGGGGGGTCCAGGTCAAGGTGATGGTGGTGGGCCCCCGGGCCACCGACCCCGGCACGTACCACCCGTTGGCGTAGCCGTCGATCAGCGTGGACGAGGAGAGGTGGACCCCGGTGGATGTGGTGGCCTTCCAGCCGTCGCTCTGGCTCTGGCCGAGCACCATCCAAAACGGTGTGCCGTTGCCGGCCACCGAGACGGTCAGTGAGGTGCGGCCCTGGTGGAGCACGGTCACCGGGGGACTCTGGTGGGACGGCGGGGCGGACAGGAGCCCGGCCGAGGTCAGGGGTTCGGCCGCACCACCGGCCGCCGAGCCCAAGGTCAGGGCATCCACATCGAGCCCGGTGGCCTCGTACGAGGAGGTGGTGAGGGTGTGGGTTCCGGGCCCGAGGGTGATTCCCTGGGCGGAGGCACCACAGCCCCGGATGGTAAGGCCTCCGTTGGCCAGGGCCGTGGCCGTCGTCCCGGTCACCTCGATGCTCACCGGACGCCCGTCGACGGCCACCAGGTTCGGGTAGCACCGCCCGGGAATAAGGGCCGGTGTGCTGACCGGTGACACGCCGGGCAGCCCCACCTCGGCCAGAGCCACCGGGTCGGTGTTCTGCCCGTTGGACAGATAGTCGAGGAAGTTGTGGGGGGCCACCGAGTCCACCGTGATCTTCACGTTGTCCCCCGAGAGAGTGGGGAAGCTCACGGGCACCGAGGTGACCGAACCCTGGGGCCGTCCCGCACCCGAGGGGATGGGGGGGAGTGCCACCGTCTCGGACCCGCTGGGGGTGCTGACCGTGAGCGAAGTCGGGATGGAGTGGCGACCGTCGGCGACCACCTGGAGGTCGAGGTGGTCAAAAGTGATCGGGGCACTCAGCTGGTACTGGACCCAGCCACCGGGTTGGGAGCCGAGGCCGGGTGACCACGAGGTGGCCGGATTGCCGTCGACGGCCTGGGTGGCGCCGGCGGCGAGATCCCCGGGGAGGCGTCCCGACGAGTTGGAGGAGACCACGGTCACCGCCGACCCCGGGGTGCCGGTCCGTCCGAGGAGGCCGTCGATCACCGGATCGGGTGCCAGGGTCGAGATCCGGGCCGCTCCGCCGATCGAGAAGGTCCGCGCCGTGGGCAAGCTGAACTGGCGGACGATCGTCGCCTCGGGATCCGACCGGGGTGGGGTGACCTGGGTGCGGATGCGGTTCACCACGATGTCGAGTTGGTGGTCGAGCGACGAGGCGCCGGCGGCGCTCAACAGGTCGGTGGGAAGTCGTAAGGCCTCGGTGGCCGGGGCCACCCCGGGGATGGTGATCTCGGCGAAGCCCACCGCGCTCTGGCTCCGGTAGTCCTTCCTCACCCCGGCACTCGTCCCGTTCACGGTGATGGTCAGCGTCCGGAAGGTGCGCTTGGGGAACGACACCACCTGGCCGGCCCCGGTCAGCGAGGCGGCTCCGAGCGTGGCGTTCACCGGGGAGCCGCCGTCGAAGCTCAGGGTCACATCGGTCACCGTGCGGTTGCGGGGGCCGGTCTGGGGCTGGAGGAGGGTGACGCGGTCGGCGGCCACCGGGTGGACCAACTTCACCTGGATGGATTCGTCGGTGGCGGGGGAGAACGCCCCTTCGGTCCAGGCCGTATCGGCGTCACCGTCGACGGCGTTGAGCGGTTGGTTCTCCGCCGTGTTGGTGATGGGGTTGGAGTAGGCGGTGGCCCGCACCGAGGCCACGCCGTTGACCACGGCCACGGTCTGGGTGTCACTACCGGCGCCGGGGAAGACGGGCAGCGGTTCTTCGGCAGGATTGGAGACCAGTGGGGTCTCGTTGGCCTGCTCCACGTAGCCGTAGTTGTCGACCACGGTGCCCCATGTGTCGAGCTGCTTCTGGTTGGAGTCGGTGAGGACCAGGACGGCACCGTTCTTGAGCTGGCGGTCGAGGCCGGCCCGGTTACCGGCGAAGGTGGCCGAGTAGAAGATGGTGGGGTTGGACGCCAGCAGGCCAGCCCCGGCGGCCTCGACCAGTCCCTGACCGTCCCCGGCGACGACCAAGGGGTCCGAAGGGGACTCGGTGCGGGTGATGAGTCGGGCGTTGGGCACCGGGAAGACGGCCACCGGTGGGGGAATGGCCGCACCGGTCGGGATGGCCAACTGGGTCTCGTCGGTCAACGGGTACTTGATGGTCTTGTACAGCTGCGGCTTCCCGAAGGTGACCGGCGTGCCGAGGCCGGTGGCCGGGCTGTTGAACAGGAGCCACGTGGGTTGGGGACGCGCCGTGCCGAAACGCTCGAACTGGACGTCAGACTCATAGAGGATGTCACCAGCGGACAGCAGGCCGGCCACGGGCACGAGGGTGGAGGGTACGAAGGTCCCGTCCTGGAGGGATTCGTCGAGTGCCTGGACGAGGTTGACGCTGGCCGGTTCACCGGCCGGCTGGGCGGCCCGGATCACGTACGGCCGCGTCATGAGCCCGGGCCACACCGGGTCCGACGTCACGCCCCACCGGTAGTAGGCGAAGTCCTGGCCGGGAAGTTGCAGCACCCGGGTGTCGTGGGGCTGGGCGTTCATGTAGTCGGCGGCGTCGTAGACGTAAGCCGGGATGGTGGATGGGCGTTCGAGGTTCGTGGCCACCGTGGTCCCGTCCCACAGGGCCGGTAGGTCGGCGGCGATCAACGCGCACGACAGCGCGAGGACCGTCCACCCGATCCACCGGCTCCGGACGGTGAGGGCGGTGATGCCCGCACCGAGTAGGAGAGCGAGCCCGAGGAGGACGAGGGGCACGATCCGGTTGGTCGAGCGCAGGGCCAACTCGGCCGTCGAGTCGGGACCGGCCGCCTTGATGAGGGCGCCGAAGGGGGTGGGGTCCTTGAAGGGGTAGGTGCCAACGGCGAGGACGATCCCCACCACGATGAGGCCGATGGAGAAGGTGCGGTACCGCCAGCGGGCGATCATGGCCGCCGCCACACAGAGGGTTGGAACGAGGAAGCTCACCGCGATGAGCCACGTCCACTGGAGGTAGCCGAAGGACGCCGCGGTCCACGGCCCCAGTTTGTCGGTGCCGTAGAAGTACCAGTACCCGAGCCCCCGGAAGACCTCCGAGGAGAGCGAGGTCGACGACACCGTGGGTACCGTCTCGGTGTACTTGAGGACATTGAGCCCGTAGGCCCCCTCGGCCCAGAATCCGGCCATCCACCACACCGAAACACCGAGGGACAGGACGCCCAGGCGGATCAGGGCGGCCAGCGCAGCCCGGAACCGGGCTTCGTGGGTACCCCAGACCGCATAGACCACCCACAGGAGGGGGGCCAGGCCCACGAGGAGGATGGACGTGGCGTTGATCCCGCCCACCAGGGCGATGACCACGGCGAAGAGGGCCGGGTAACGCCAACCGCCCTTGCGCACAGCCAGGATGGTGAACGCCATCATCCACCCGAGGGCGGCCCAGGGCATCACGATGCCCGAGATGCGGGCGATGTAGTCGAGTACGTAGGGAGTGAGCATGTAGGCCAGGGCGGCCGCCAGGCGGCCCGAGCGGGTCAGGCCGAGCAGTCGTCCGAGATACCAGACACCGGCCCCGGCGGCGAAGAAGAGCGAACCCATCCAGAACCGCTGCCCGATCCACATCGGGATATGGAGTTCGGCCACCAGCCAGTAGTACGGACCCATGGGAAAGAGAAAGCCGATGTTCTCGTGAGTGACGGTCCCGGCCCCGAAGTCGGGGTCCCAGGCCGAGATGGCGCTCTGGATGAGACGTCCCGGATCCAGGTACAGGTAGTCCTTGGTGTCGGAAGCCACGCGGCCAGGTTGGGTGAGGAACGAGGGGATGTAGCTGATGGCGGCGAGAAACACCCACACGGCCACGTCGACGGCCTCGGGTCGCCTCCGGCGGGCCAGAGGAGCCGCGTCGGTAGCGGGGACGGCTACGTCATCGGCGGTTACGGGCTCACCGGCGGCGGCGGCCGAGGGAAGGCCGGCGGCGGGCGGAGTGACGGGGGTTGATTCGCTCATGGGTCGGCCGGGTCGCAGGATAGCGGGCTTCGATTCAGCAGCGTGGGGCGCGCCCGGGGCTTGGGCGACCGGTCGTCCGCCCTGGGCACGGGATGAGTAGAGTCTCTCTCCGTGCTGGCTGTCGGGCTCACTGGCGGCATCGGGGCGGGCAAGTCCACGGTGGCCGACCTGTTGGTGGCCCACGGGGCCCGTCTGGTCGACGCCGACCGCATCGCCCGAGAGGTGGTGGCCCCCGGTGGCCCGGCTTACCAGCCGATGATCGACCGCTTCGGCGCCGGCATCGTCGACGGTGACGGGGCCATCGACCGACCCAAGGTCGCCGCCCTGGTGTTCGGTCACCCCGAGGCCCTGGCCGATCTCAATGCCATCACCCATCCGGCCATCGGCATCGAGATGATCGCCCGTCGGGACCGTTTCGCCGACACCGATGACATCGTGGTCCTCGACATCCCGCTCCTGCGGCCCATCCACCGGGAGACCCTCGAGTTGGCCGCGGTGATCGTGGTCGACACCCCGACGGAACTGGCCCTCGAGCGGCTGGTCACCCACCGGGGCATGGATGCCGACGACGCCCGGGCCAGGATCGAGGCCCAGCCGGACCGCGCCACCCGTCTGGAGGGGGCCGACCTGGTCATCGACAACTCGTCGGGCCGGGAGCACGTAGAGGCCGAGGTGGAGCGGGTCTGGTCCGAACTGGTGGCCCTGCGCCAGCGCCGCCGAGACCTACCCGGCCCAGCCGGGTCCGGGGTACCCCCGACCTGATCAGGGGGTCCGGAGTCCCCATCCCGGCCATCGCTTCCCGGACGCCCACGAATCCGAGTGAAGTACCCGACCGGTACCATCGGTCCCGTGCCCGACTTCGAGGTGGTCTCGCCGTTCCGCCCCGCCGGCGACCAGCCCCAGGCCATCGCCGGGCTGGTCGAAGGGCTGGGTCGCGGCGACCGCTATCAGACCCTCCTCGGCATCACCGGATCGGGCAAGACCGCCACCATCGCCTGGACCATCGAGGCGGTCCAGCGTCCCACCCTGATCATCGAGCCCAACAAGTCCCTGGCCGCGCAGCTGGCCGCCGAGTTGAAGGAGTTCTTCCCGCGTAACCGGGTGGAGTACTTCGTCTCCTACTACGACTACTACCAGCCCGAGGCCTACGTGCCGTCCTCGGACACCTACATCGAGAAGGACTCGTCCATCAACGACGAGATCGACCGGCTGCGCCACGCATGCACCTCGTCACTGCTCCTGCGGCCCGACACCATCGTGGTGGCCTCGGTCTCGTGCATCTACGGCCTCGGCTCGCCCGACGAGTACCGCGACCGGATCGTGGCCCTGCGCCCGGGCGAGGTCCACGACCAACGGGCGCTCCTCCGCCGCCTGGTGGAGCTGCAGTACTCCCGAAACGACGCCACCTTGTCCCGTGGCCAGTTCCGGGCCCGCGGGGACACCGTCGAGATCCACGCCGCCTACGAGAGCCAGGCCGTACGCATCGAGTTCTTCGGCGACACCGTGGAGAGGATCCGGCCGTTCGACGTCCTCACCGGGGAGATCGGCGACGATCTCGAAGAGCTGGTGGTCTTCGCCAACACCCACTACGGCACCGGCGACGAGCGGATGCGTCGGGCCGTCGAGAGTATCGAAGCCGAACTCCGCCAACGCCTCCCCGAACTGACCGACGCCGGCAAGCTCCTCGAGGCCCAGCGCCTGCGGATGCGCACCGAGTACGACCTCGAGATGCTGGCCGAGACCGGGGTGTGCAGCGGGGTGGAGAACTACAGCCGGCACCTCGACGGGCGGTCGGCGGGGGAGGCGCCGTTCACCTTGCTCGACTTCTTCCCGAAGGACTTCCTCGTGGTGTTGGACGAGAGCCATGTGGCGGTCCCCCAGCTGCGGGGTCAGTACGCCGGGGACCGTTCACGCAAAGAGACCCTGGTCGACCACGGGTTCCGGCTGCCCTCGGCCATGGACAACCGCCCCCTGCGATTCGAGGAGTTCATCGAGCGCACCGGACAGGTCATCCTCCTCTCGGCCACCCCCGGGCCCTGGGAACTCGAACACAGCGCCAACGTCGTCGAGCAGGTAATCCGGCCCACGGGGCTGGTCGACCCCGAGGTGGACATCGTGCCGACCACCGGCCAGATCGACGACCTGCGCGCCCGGATCGACAAGACGGTGGCCGGGGGCCACCGGGTCCTCGTCACCACCCTGACCAAGAAGATGGCCGAGGACCTCACCGACTACCTGGCCGAACAGGGGGTGCGAGTCCAGTACCTGCACTCGGACGTGGACACCATGGCCCGGATCGAGATCCTCCGGGAGCTCCGGCTCGGGGCCTTCGACGTCCTGGTCGGCATCAACTTGCTACGCGAGGGCTTGGACCTGCCCGAAGTGGCGCTGGTGGCCATCCTCGACGCCGACAAGGAGGGGTTCCTCCGTTCGGCTTCGTCCCTCATCCAGACCATGGGCCGGGCGGCCAGGAACGTGAACGGACGGGTGGTCATGTACGCCGACACCATCACCGACTCCATGACCACGGCCATCGGGGAGACCCAGCGGAGGCGGGCCCGCCAGATCGCCTACAACCAAGCCCACGGGATCGATCCCCGCACCATCACCAAGTCGGTCACCGACATCCTGGAGCGGGTGCGTGGCGAAGGCGGGGGATCAGCCGCCATCACCTCGGGAGCCAACGAGGGAGCCAGCAGCGGGCGCAGCGGTCGGACCCGTGGAGGCCGCAGCACGCGTCGACCCCCGCGCCGTGGCCGCCGAGATGGCCCAGGCGCTCGGACCCGATGCCGACGAGCTGTCCAGTCTGATCCACCGGCTCGACCTCGAGATGAACAAGGCGGCCGAAGAGCTGCGTTTCGAAGAGGCCGCCCTCCTCCGCGACGAGGTGGCCGAACTGCGGGCCCTGCTCGTCCGGGATCCCGTCGACGGGACTCCGGTCCTGGTGGGCGAGACCGCCGACGTCGACGCGGGTGCGAGCTCCTGACCGGCCGCCGGACCCCCCCTCTCGCACCGGTATCCTCACCCAATGGCTGATCGTTTGGTGGTCCGAGGCGCGCGTGAGCACAACCTCCAAGATGTCTCCTTGGACCTCCCGCGGGACGAGCTCATCGTGTTCACCGGACTCTCGGGATCGGGCAAGTCCTCCCTCGCCTTCGACACCATCTACGCCGAGGGGCAGCGCCGCTACGTGGAGTCCCTCTCGGCCTACGCCCGTCAGTTCCTCGGACAGATGGACAAGCCCGACGTGGACTTCATCGAAGGACTCTCGCCGGCCATCTCCATCGACCAGAAGTCGTCGTCCCGCAACCCTCGTTCGACGGTCGGGACGGTCACCGAGGTCTACGACTACCTGCGGCTCCTCTACGCCCGCATCGGGAAGCCCCACTGCCCCACGTGCGGTCGGCCGGTCGTGCGCCAGAGCCCACAACAGATCGTGGACCGCATCCTGGCCATGGACGAGGGCACCCGATTCATGGTGCTGGCACCCGTCGTCCGGGGGCGCAAAGGGGAGTACGGCGCCCTCCTCGACGACTTGGCCAAGCAGGGATTCGCCCGGGCCCGGATCGACGGGGACACCGTCGAGCTGGCCGACCGGGAGCAACTGGACCTCGCCCGCTACGAGCAGCACACCATCGAAGTAGTGGTGGACCGCCTGGTCCGAAGAGACGACATCCGGCGGCGCCTCACCGAGTCGTTGGAGACGGCCCTCTCCCTGGCCGAAGGGGTGGCTGAGATCGTGGTGGTGGACGCCGACGGCGTCGAGGAGGAGGCCATCACCTTCAGTCAGCACCTGGCCTGCACCTTCGACGGCCTGAGCTTCGAGGACCCCGCCCCCCGGAACTTCTCGTTCAACTCGCCCTACGGGGCCTGCCCGGCCTGCACCGGACTCGGCACCAAGTTCGAGGTCGACCCGGACCTGGTCGTGCCCGACCCCACCAAGTCCCTGGCCGAAGGAGCGCTCGCCCCCTGGGCCGGCGCCCGGAGCGAGTACTTCGCCCGGGTGGTGGCGGCGGTGGCCGATCTGGGCGGGTTCGCGGTCGACACGCCCTGGGAGCAGCTGAGCAAGGCCGATCGCAAGCTCGTCCTCTACGGAGCCGGGTCAAAGCAGGTCCACCTCAAGTACCGCAACCGCTACGGCCGACAGCGCTCGTTCCACACCGCCTACGAAGGCATCGTGCCCTGGCTCCAGCGCCGACACGTCGAGGCCGACTCCGACTTCCTGCGCGACAACCTGGAGAACTTCCTGCGGGAGGTGCCCTGCCCGGTCTGTGGCGGGGCCCGGCTGAGGCCCGAGTCCCTCGCCGTCACCGTCGGGGGCTACAACATCTTCGCCCTCTGCTCGCTGTCCATCGGCAAGGCGGTGGACGTGGTGGCCTCCCTCGACCTCTCGGACCGGGACCACCTCATCGCCGACCGGGTCTTCCGCGAGGTGCGAGAGCGCATGCAGTTCCTCTTGGACGTGGGCCTCGACTACCTGACCCTCGCTCGCTCGGCCACCACCCTGTCGGGGGGCGAGGCCCAGCGGATCCGCCTGGCCAGCCAGATCGGTAGCGGCCTGGTCGGGGTGCTCTACGTCCTGGACGAGCCCTCGATCGGCCTCCACCAGCGGGACAACCAGCGGCTCATCGGGACACTCAAGCGCCTCCGGGACCTGGGCAACACCGTCATCGTGGTGGAGCACGACGAGGAGACCATCCGGGTGGCCGACCATGTGGTCGACGTCGGACCCGGGGCGGGTGAGCACGGGGGACGGATCGTTCACTCCGGACCGGTCACCGGGCCCGGGGGGCTCGAGTCCAACGCCGACTCCCTGACCGGGCAGTACATCTCCGGTGCCAAGTCCATCCCGGTGCCGGGCATGCGCCGGCCCGGGAGCGGGGAGTCCCTGACCGTGGTGGGAGCCCGTGAGCACAACCTCCACAATGTGGACGCCGAGTTCCCCCTGGGCCGGCTGGTGGCCGTGACCGGCGTGTCGGGGTCGGGCAAGTCCACGCTGGTCAACGACATCCTCCTGCGGTCCCTGGCCAAGCAGGTCCACCGGGCCAAGACCCTGCCCGGCCTCCACCGGACGATTACCGGCGTCGCCCACGTGGACAAAGTGGTGGAGGTCGACCAGGCCCCCATCGGGCGCACGCCCCGCTCCAACCCCGCCACCTACACCGGGGTGTTCGACCACATCCGGAGGCTGTTCAGCCAGACCCAGGAGGCCAAGGTCCGCGGCTATCAGCCGGGTCGGTTCTCCTTCAACGTGAAAGGCGGCCGGTGCGAAGCGTGCTCGGGGGACGGGACCATCCGCATCGAGATGCACTTCCTCCCCGACATCTACGTGCCCTGTGAGGTGTGCCACGGCGCCCGTTACAACCGGGACACCCTGGAGGTCACCTTCCGGGGCAAGACCATCGCCGACGTGCTCGAACTCTCGTGCGAGGAGGCCCTCGGCTTCTTCGCCCACCAGCCTCCCATCGCCCGCCATCTCCAGACCCTGGTCGATGTGGGCCTCGGCTACATCCGCCTGGGCCAGCCGGCGCCCACCCTGTCCGGGGGTGAGGCACAGCGGGTCAAGCTCGCCTCCGAGCTGAGCCGCCGGTCGACCGGGCACACCCTCTACGTCCTCGACGAGCCCACCACAGGGCTGCACTTCGACGACGTCCGCAAGCTCCTCGACGTCCTCAGCCGTCTGGTGGACCAGGGGAACACGGTCATCGTCATCGAGCACAACCTCGATGTCATCAAGAGCGCCGACTGGGTGATCGACCTCGGACCCGAGGGCGGGGACAAGGGTGGCACCATCGTGGCCGTCGGGACGCCCGAGGACGTCGCCGCCACCGTGGGCAGCTACACCGGCCAGGTCCTGGCCCCCTTGCTCGGCATCACGCCGGGCGCCACCGCCGGCACGGGGAAGGCCAAGACGGCCCGGTCACGGTCGAACGGAAGGGCGACGACGGCCCGGCGGAAGGCCAAGGCCGCCACCGTGGCCGAGCCGAAGGTGAAGACCAAGAAGGCCGCCACCCGCTCGACGACGGCGAGCAAGTCCCCCTCGGTCAAGGTGCCGGCCCGGGCCAAGGTGGCCGCCTCCCGCTGAGGCCGGCTCCGCCGACCCGACCACGTTCCGCCCTCCGGGGTGGTGGCGTGCTGGGGAACTCAGGTCGTGGCCAGCATCCGCTCCAGGGCCACCCGGGCCCAGGAAGCAGTCTCCTCGTCCACGGTGATGCGATTGCGGACCTCGCCGGCCACGAGGCCTTCCAGCACCCAGGCCAGATGGGCGGCATCGACCCGGAACATGGTCGAGCACGGGCAGACCAGGGGGTCGAGGGAGACCACCGTCTTGTCCGGTGTCTCGTCGTCCAACCGCTTGACCAGGTGGATCTCGGTTCCTACCCCGATGACCGACCCCGACGGCGCCTCGGCCACGGCCCGGATGATGTAATCGGTGGAGCCGACCTGGTCGGCCGCCTCGACCACATCGTGGGCACACTCGGGGTGGACGACCACGATCCCGTCGGGATGCTCGCCCCGGAAGGCCTCGATGTGGGCGGGGCGGAAGCGCTGATGGACCGAGCAGTGGCCCTTCCATAGCAGGAGGGTCGCCGTCTTCAGGGTGACGTCGTCGAGGCCCCCTTGGTCCAGGCGGGGGTTCCACACGGCCATGTCCTCGGCTCCGTAGCCCAGCTCGAACCCGGTATTGCGACCGAGGTGCTGGTCGGGGAAGAACAGCACCTGGTCCCCGCGGCTGTGGCCGTGCTCGTCACGCCCGAGGGCCCAGGTCAAAACGGCCCGGGCGTTGGATGACGTGCACACGACGCCTCCGTGGCGCCCGACGAACGCCTTGAGGGCGGCCGAGGAGTTCATGTAGGTCACAGGGACCACCCGTTCGACATCGGTGACCCTGGCCAGGCTGTCCCAGGCCTCCTCGACCGAGTCGATATCGGCCATGTCGGCCATCGAGCAGCCGGCGTTGAGGTCGGGCAGGATCACCTGCTGGTGGGACCCGGTGAGGATGTCGGCCGACTCCGC
The DNA here is from genome assembly GCA_963845485.1 of uncultured Acidimicrobiaceae bacterium. Classification (GTDB taxonomy): domain Bacteria; phylum Actinomycetota; class Acidimicrobiia; order Acidimicrobiales; family RAAP-2; genus Bog-756. The sequence continues at coordinate 387,172 of CAWJSI010000015.1, forward strand.
CATGAAGTGGACCCCACAGAACACCACGAACTCGGCCTCGGTCTGCCCGGCGGCGATGCGCGAGAGCCCGAAGGAGTCGCCCCGGGCATCGGCCCAGGCCATCACCTCGTCGCGTTGGTAGTGGTGGCCGAGGATGAACACCCGGGAGCCGAGGGTGCCCTTGGCCTGCTCGATCCATGCGGCGAGTTGGTCCTGGGTCGCCGTCGTGTAGCGGTCGGGAAGTGCCGTCTGTAGCCGGAGCATTCTGGGTATGACCCCCTGTGGAGGCGCTCCGGTGTATGGCCGGCGGGGACAGCCTGGTCGCCCGTCCGCGGGGATGTCGGCCCCAGAGCGGTAGATGTCGCCGGAAACCAGGCCGGCGTATCTGCAGTCTATGTCCTCGGGCCGGCGACAGTGCGGTGCGTCGGTCCGAGGCAGGACACGGCACACTGGTGGTGTGGTTACCCGCCCGTTACCCGGTTCGATTCCCGACGCCCCCGGCTCCTATCAGTTCATCGACGCCCACGGGCGGGTCATCTACGTCGGCAAGGCCAAGTCCCTCCGCCAACGCCTCAACTCGTACTTCCAAGATCCGCTGGGATTGGCACCTCGAACAGCCCAGATGGTCAGCCAGGCCGATCACGTCGAGTGGATGGTGGTCGACTCGGAGTCCGAGGCCCTTCTCCTCGAACACAACCTCATCAAGCAGTTCCAGCCGCGCTACAACGTCCGGCTGAAGGACGACAAGAGCTATCCGTGGCTGGCCGTGACCATCAACGAGGAGTGGCCGCGTCCCGCCGTGGTGCGGGGCCGCAAACGCAGCGGAGTCCGGTACTTCGGCCCGTATCCCAACGTGGGGGCCATCCGGGGCACGCTCGATCTGCTGCTGCGGTCCTTCCCCGTCCGGACCTGCTCGGACACCAAATTCCGCCGCCATGAACGTCTGGGCCGACCCTGCCTGCTCTACCACATCGAACGTTGTTCGGGCCCTTGCGTGGGTGCGGTGACCCATGAGGAGTACGACGGTCTGGTCTCCGACCTCATCTCGTTCCTCAGCGGTGAGACCGCACCCCTCGAGCGCGGCCTCGAGTCAGCCATGCAGGAGGCGGCGCGGGCCCTCGAGTTCGAGCGGGCCTCGGTCCTCCGGGACAAGCTCGAGGCGGTCCGGGCCGCCGACGCCGTGCGCCAGATGGAGCTGGCCAGTCGGGAGGACCTCGATGTGTTCGGCGTGGCCGAAGACGAGCTGGAGGCGGCCGTCCAGGTCTTCCACGTGCGGTCGGGCAAGGTGGTCGGTCGGCTGGCCCTGTTCGTCGACAAGGTAGAGGAGCTGACCCCCGGCCAACTGATGGAGCGGGTCCTGGTGGACGTCTACGCCGACCCGGCATCGGGGATCCCCCGCCAGGTACTCGTACCCACCATGCCCGAGGACGCTGACGCCGTGGTCGAGTACCTCACCGAGCGGCGACCGGGACCGGTCGCCCTCCGGGTGCCCCTGCGGGGGACCAAGCGGGAGCTGCTCGGGACGGTGGAGCAGAACGCCAAGGAGTCCTTCGTCCGCCATCGCCTGCAGCGGACGTCGGACCACAACAGCCGGGCCCGGGCCCTCGAGTCCCTCCAGAGCGAGCTCGGCCTGCCCGAGGCTCCGCTACGGATCGAGTGCTACGACATGAGCCACCTACAGGGCACCGACTATGTGGGGTCCATGGTGGTCTTCGAGGACGGCCTGCCGAAGAAGAGTGACTACCGGCACTTCCGGGTGGCGACGGTTGCCGGGAACGACGACTACGCGGCCATGGAAGAGGTCCTTACCCGACGCCTCACGTCACTGCTGGCCGACGACACCGCCATGCACGCCGGGACGGGGACGGGGGAGGGGACCGGAGGCAACGGATCGGCCGCACCGGTGGCGGCCACGTCCAAGCGGCGGTTCGCCTATCCTCCCCAGCTCCTCCTCCTCGACGGCGGCCTCGGCCAGCTCAACGTGGGTGTGCGCGTGCTCGACCAACTCGGCTTGACCGATCGGATTCCCATCGCCTCGCTGGCCAAGAGCTTCGAGGAGGTCTACCGGCCCGGCCGCTCGGAGCCCTACCGCCTCTCCCGCCAGTCCGAGGGCCTGTACCTGCTCCAGCGGCTGCGCGACGAGGCCCACCGCTTCGCCATCTCGTACCACCGGACCCTCCGGGGCAAGCGCATGACCATCGGCGCCCTGGACGGGGTCAGCGGACTCGGGCCCAAGCGTCGTGAGCGCCTCATCGAGCAGTTCGGCGGCCTGGCCGAGCTGCGAAAGGTATCGAGAGAGGAGCTGCTCGGCGTATCGTGGTTACCGGCCGAGGTGGGTGCGTCGGTCTTCGAGCGGCTGCACACGCCCATGGCGCCCAGTGGACCTGCCGGGCGGTAGCAGAGGTGGATCGATGAGCGAATACCTGGTGGTGACCGGCATGTCCGGGGCCGGCCGTTCCACGGCCGGGGCCACACTCGAGGACCTGGGCTGGTTCGTCATCGACAACATGCCCTCGGCGCTCATCTCCAAGGTCTCCGAATTGGTGGACGGCACGGGCTCCGAGCTCGAGCGGGTGGCCTTCGTCGTCGGACGCGGGGGAGGGGACCTCGACGACGTACTGCCGGCCGTGGATGCCTTGGAGGCGGCCCGCCACCGGGTGCGCATCCTGTTCCTCGATGCCGCCGACGACGTCCTCGTCCGGCGGTTCGAGGGAACCCGGCGCCGCCACCCCCAAGCGGCGCGGGGAGTGGTCGACTCCATCGCCGACGAACGCCTGCTGCTCAGTGGTCTGCGCGACCGGGCCGACCTGGTCATCGACACCGGCGACCTCAACACCAATCAGCTGCGCACGCGGCTGATGGAGGTGTTCGACGAGCACGAGCCGGGGAGCACGATGCAGACGTCCATCGTCTCGTTCGGCTTCAAGCACGGCATCCCCCGCGACGTCGACCTCATGTTCGACTGCCGGTTCCTCCCCAACCCGTACTGGGACGAGGCGTTGCGCAGCCACAGCGGTCTGGAGCCCCAGGTGCGCAAGTTCGTGCTCGACCGCCCCGAGACCACCGCCTTCTTGGACAAGTTGGACGACCTGCTCACCATGCTGATCCCCTCGTACATCCGGGAGGGGAAGTCCTACCTCACCGTGGCCATGGGCTGCACGGGCGGAAGGCACCGTTCGGTGGTCCTGGCCGAGGAGCTGGCCCGCCGGCTGGACGACCACGGCATGCCCACCACCGTCTTCCACCGGGACGTCGAGCGATGAGCGTCCAGCCGTCCGTCGTGGCCATCGGCGGGGGACACGGGCTGGCCGCCACCCTGCGGGCCGTGCGCACCTACACCGACCGGGTGACGGCCATCGTCTCGGTGGCCGACGACGGTGGATCCTCGGGACGGCTGCGGGAACTGCTCCACATCATCCCGCCCGGCGATCTCCGCAAATGCCTGGTGGCGCTGGCCGAGCCCGGATCCCTCCTGGCCTCAGCCTTCGAGTACCGGTTCGGCGAAGAGGAGCTAGCCGGGCACGCCCTGGGCAATCTCATCCTGGCCGGGCTCATCGACGGGGCCCACGACCCCGTGGCCGCGCTCGACGAGGCCTGCCGGCTCCTCGGCGTGAAGGGCCGGATCCTCCCGGCCACCACCGAGCCCGTGGTGTTGAAGGCCGACGCCGACGGTGGCCCGGTCGCGGGACAGGTGGCCGTCATGGCCACCGACAACATCCGCCGGGTCTCCCTGGTGCCGGCCGACCCGGCGGCCCCGGTCCCGGCCCTGCAGGCCCTGGCCGAGGCCGATCAGATCATTCTCGGTCCGGGATCCCTGTTCACCAGCGTGCTGGCCGCCATCGCCGTTCCCGGGGTGCGGGCGGGAGTCAACGCCTCGGCCGCCACCAAGGTGTACGTGTGCAATCTCCGGCCCCAGATCCCCGAAACCGAGCGATTCGACGTGGCCATGCACATCGAAGCGCTGGTGGCGCACGGTGTGGACGTCGATGTGACGGTGTGCGACAGCTCGGCGGTGGCCCTCGGAAACCCCCGGTCGACCGTGGTGGACGTGCCCCTGGCCCGAACCAACGGACTGGCCCATGACTCCGCCAAACTGGCGTCGACCCTGGCTGATCTGCTCGGATGATGCAATGAGCGGCCCATATCGCCTAGCCTGGATGCCCGGTCTCCGTTCGTCGGAGGGGCAGCACCAGCTTGGGTGTCAACGTTGCGTGGGCACGCACGGAAGAGTGAAGAGCGAGGCGCAGAGGCAATGACGGTACGGATCGGGATCAACGGCTTCGGACGCATTGGCCGCAACTACCTTCGGGCCGCCCGGAGCATGGGTGCGGACGTGGAGATCGTGGCGGTCAACGATCTCACCTCGGCCGAGACTCTGGCCCACCTACTGCGCTACGACTCTACCCACGGACGGTTCGGTAGTGAGGTCGGGGTGAAGGACTCCTCGATCGTTCTCGACACCGGTCCGATCGTCGTGCTGGCCGAGCGGGACCCGAAGGCCCTGCCGTGGGATCGGCTCGGGGTGGACGTGGTGGTCGAGTCGACCGGACTCTTCACCACCCGGGACTCGGCCTCGGCCCATCTCGAGGCCGGGGCCAGCCGCGTCATCGTCTCGGCGCCGGCCACCGATGTCGATGCCACCTTCGTGGTCGGGGTGAACGACGGGGAGTTCGACCCGGCCAAAGACTTCGTGGTCTCGAACGCGTCGTGCACCACCAACTGCTTCGTCCCCATGGTCAAGGTCCTCGACGACGCCTTCGGGGTGGAGAGCGGCCTCATGACCACGGTGCACGCCTTCACCAACGACCAGAACCTCCTCGACCTGCCCCACAAGGACCTGCGTCGGGCCCGGGCCGCCGCCATCAACATCGTGCCGGCGTCCACCGGTGCCGCCCGGGCCACCGGCCTCGTCCTGCAGTCGATGAAGGGTCGCCTCGACGGTACCGGGCTCCGGGTGCCGGTCCCCGACGGATCGATCACCGACTTCACCGCCGTCATCCCCGGATCGGTCACGGTCGAGGAGGTCAACGCGGCGTTCGCCGCCGCCGCGGCGTCAGGGCCACTGTCGAAGGTGCTCGACTACACCGAGGACCCCATCGTCTCGTCCGACATCGTCGGCAGTCCGGCCTCGTGCACCTTCGACTCCCTGTTGACCATGGTGATGCCGTCGGCCTCGGGCATCACCCTCGTGAAGGTGGAGGGTTGGTACGACAACGAGTGGGGGTACGCCAACCGATTGGTCGACCTGTCCTTGGTGGTAGGCGGATCCGGCTCCTGACGGGAGCGGATGACATCGTGAAGGGATCGAGGGGGGACAGACGATGAGCGGCGACAAGGGGAACCCACTACTGGACGGCCTGCCGTTGCTCGGGGACCTTCCCGACCTGGCCGGCGCCAGTGTCCTCGTGCGAGTCGACTTCAACGTGCCGCTCCGGCGGTGCGAGGGCGAGCCGTCGGTGGTGACCGATGACTTCCGCATCCGGGCCGCCCTTCCCACCTTGGAGTACCTCCTCGACCAAGGGGCCTCGGTCACCGCATGCACCCATCTCGGTCGCCCGTGCGGGGCCCCCGACGCCCGCTACGACCTCGGCCCCGTGCGCGAGGAGCTGGCCCGCTTGGCCCCCCAGGTGGAGCTCATGGAGAATCTCCGCTACGACCCGGGCGAAGAGCAGAACGACCCGTCCTTCGTGGACAAGCTGGTGCTCGGCCACGACGCCTACGTCAACGACGCCTTCGGGGTGTCGCATCGCAGCCACGCCTCGGTGGTCGGGCCGCCCTCCCGGCTCCCCAGTGCCGCCGGATTCCTCCTGCAGCGTGAGATCGAAGCCTTGGGCTGTCTGCTGGGTGCCCCGGCCCGTCCGTTCGTGGCGGTGGTCGGAGGGGCCAAGGTCGCCGACAAGCTCGGGGTCATGAAGGCCCTCCTCCAGCGGGTAGACGTGCTCGTGGTGGGTGGGGGTATGGCGTTCACCTTCCTCGCCGCCGCCGGGCACGACGTCGGGGGCTCCATGGTCGATCCGGACCGGATCGATGACTGTGCGGCCCTCCTCCGCTCGGGGAAGCAGATTCTTCTACCCACCGACATCGTGGCTCTCGAGCCCGACGCTGACTTCGGGTGCGACTGCTTCGACGGCGAGGTCCGCGTGGTGGGGAACGATGTGCCGGCGGGCTGGCGAGGACTCGACATCGGTCCGGCCACCGTGGAGGCCTATGCCGAAGCCATCGGGACGGCGGGCACCGTGCTGTGGAACGGGCCGATGGGCGTGTTCGAGGACAGCCGGTTCGGTGCCGGCACCGAGGGCGTGGCCCGGGCTGTAGCCGAGTGCGAGGGATTCACCGTGGTCGGGGGCGGGGACAGTGCGGCCGCCGTCGACGAGCTGCACCTCGACTCGGCGATCGACTTCATCTCCACCGGCGGGGGTGCCTCGCTCGAACTCCTCGAGTTTGGCGATCTGCCCGGTCTTCGCGCCCTCCGGGCGGCCTCGAACGCCCCGCAGCCGACGGCCCTAACGGTCGCCACCGGACCGTGACAGCAGCCAAGTCCGGCCGCCGCCCCTTGATCAGCGGCAACTGGAAGATGAACTTCGACCATCACGAGGCGTTGCACGCCGCTCGTGACCTCGGTCTCCGCCTGCAGCCGGGCGACGTGTCCCAGCTCGATGTGTCCGTGCACCCACCCTTCACCGACCTGCGCACCGTCCAGGCGGTCCTCGAGCCCGACGGCATACCGGTGGCGCTCGGGGCCCAGAACTGCGCCATCGAGGATTCCGGGGCCTTCACCGGAGAGGTCAGCCCGTTGATGCTGGCCAAGCTGCACGTGGACTACGTCATCGTGGGGCACTCCGAACGCCGACGGCTGTTCGGGGAGACCGACGAGGTGGTCCGGGCCAAGATGCGGGCGGTGATGCGCAACGCCATGACCCCGATCTGCTGTGTGGGCGAGTCGGTCGAGGAGCGAGAGGCCGGGGTGACCGAGGACGTCCTGGCCGGGCAGGTGAAGGCCGCTCTCGACGGGACGGCCGCCGAGGCGGTGGCCGGCGTGGTCATCGCCTACGAGCCGCTGTGGGCCATCGGAACGGGGACGGCGGCGACCCCCGAGGACGCCCAGAAGGCTTGTGGGTGGATCCGGGAGGTGGTGGCCCAGGTGGCCACGCCCGAGGCGGCCGACGCCGTCCGGATCCAGTACGGCGGATCGGTGAACGGTGAGAACGCCGAGGCCATCCTGTCGAACCCTGACATCGACGGTGCCCTGGTCGGTGGGGCGAGCCTCGACGTGGGGAAGTTCCTGGACATCATCCGGGCCGCGACACGCTCCCGGTAGGGAGTTTGGTAGCGTCTCTCTCGGTCACGAGGCAGAGGAGGAAGATCGCGTGCTGACCGCAATCATGGTTGTGCTCCAGATTCTTGCCTCCCTCGCGCTCATTTTCCTCATCCTCATGCACAGCGGCAAGGGTGGTGGGCTGTCCGACATGTTCGGGGGCTCGGTGGGTTCCGCCGCGGCCGGGTCCACGGTGGTGGAGAAGAACCTCGACCGGATCACGGTCACCGTGGCCGTGATCTTCGCCTTCACTAACCTGATCCTCATCCTGCGCTTGCAGTGAGCCCGACCGGCGCCGATGCGCCCGGTCGCCGTCCTCGTTTCGCGTCCCTGTGGCGCGAGCACCGCGCCCGCTGGACGTTGCCCCTGGTCATCATCTTCATCATCGGGCTGGTAGCCGTGGTCGACCAGGTCGGCTCCCGGCGGATCAGCCAGGTCGACGCCCCGAGTACCACGCCACTCGTCGCCGCCACCGGCGGCGCCACGACGGTCGAACTCGACCGGCCATGGTCCGGCTTCAACCCCAACACCCCGGCCGGGGCGGCGTCTTCCACCCCCACGCTGTTGTCCTCGGTCCTGCCGAGCGCCTACATCATCAATCCCAAGCTGATTCCCGAGGTCAACACCGATCTCCTGGTCAGCGTGGAGGCGATCTCGCCATCACCGCTGGTCATCCAGTACGTCATCAACCCCAAGGCGGTGTGGTCCGACGGTGTCCCGGTAACGGCGGACGACTTCATCTACGCCTGGAAGTCCCAACGGGGGGACGGTGTCGACAACGGCCAGCCCGACCAGGTGGCGTCGACGCTCGGCTACCGCGACGTGGCTTCGGTCACACCGAGCAATCACGGGAGAACGGTGACGGTGAAGTTCTCCACCCCGTACACCGACTGGCGGGTGATGTTCGACCATATGGTTCCGGCCCACATCGCCCGCCAGGTGGGCTGGAACCATGGATTCGACACCTTCGACCCGGCCACCGACCTCTCCGCCGGACCGATGAAGCTTCAGTCGGTATCACCCACCGGTACAGCCGTCCTGGTGCGCAACCCACGTTGGTGGGGGACCCCGGCGGTCATTGACAAGGTCACGGTGAACGTGGCCGCCCTGACGACAGCCTGGGCCGGCACCCTGGCCAAGGGGAACTACGCGGCGGCGCAGCCCACCGACTTCAACCTGGACTCGCTCAACGCCGTCTCCTCACTCGCCAACACCCAGAGCGTGGTCAAGCCGTCCCTGCGACTGTTGGACCTCGAGTTCAACGTGGCCACCCCCCTGATGGCGCGGGTAGCGGCCCGTCAGGCCGTCGCCCATGCCATCGATCGCACCGACCTGCTCAACCACAGTGTTGGTGCCATCGAACCCGATCTGGTAGTCAACCAGGACCATCTGGCCACCCCGGTCCAGTCCAGTTACAACCAGTCGTCGGCGGCAGGTGAGTACAGCGTCCCGGATCTGGCCACCACCGACCGGCTGCTTCGGTCGATCGGCTACCACCAGATCGCCAACGGCACCTATGTCGATGCCTCCGGCACCCCGCTGACCCTGCGAATGGCCGTCGAGACGGGCGATCCCTGGACGGCGGATATCGCGGCCCAGCTGGTGGCACAGCTGCGCCAGGTCGGGATCACCGTGGACACCGTGGCGGTCAACGGTGCCACCGGCATGGCCGAGGCTGCGGCCACCAACGCCTACGACATGGCCCTGGTCACCCGGGTGACCAGCCCGTTTCTGACCACGACGGCGGCATGGTACTCCGACGGCCAGGGTGTGGTCGGATCCGGCGGAACCGAGGACTGGAGCAATTTCGACGATCCCCAGGTCGACCAGCTCTTCGCCGCCGCGGCCCAAGATCTGAACCCCGTCACCGGCGCGTCGGTCTACTCCCAGATCGATGACCAGCTCTGGGATCAGATGGTGGGCCTCCCGCTGTTTGCCGAGCCGGGCTTCGAGGCCAACGGGGTCCAGCTGGCCAACGCCAGCTACAACCCCTCCGTGGACGGGATTCTGTGGAATGTGGCCCTGTGGACGACGCTCAAACCTGGCCCGCCCAGCGGCCAGGGATAGCGCAGTAGATCAGCCCTAGCTGCAGTTATCTCAACTCCGGTCAGCACCGCGCTACCATGCCCTTCGCCCCGGTAGCGATATCGGTGCCACTTCGTCGGAGTGGCGGAATAGGCAGACGCGCTAGCTTGAGGGGCTAGTGCCCGCAAGGGCGTGGGGGTTCAAGTCCCCCCTCCGACACGACTGAAATACCTGTTCTGGGGCTGTTCCAGTCTGGCGCGTGAAGGCTCAGGGATGGCGGTGGATGCCAGACTGCGACGATGCCACCCAGCCGCTGGCTCCCTCCGAGCCATCAGACCGACCGGTCATTCCTGGCTGTCGTCGTCGTGCTGGTGTCCCTCGCCTCGGTGATGACGGCGTGCGTGGTTAGCGGTCAAGCTGCCCCAAGCACACGGACCACCGTCGACCCCGCTGTTCGCCTCGGGCCCGCGTCTACGGGTGCCACCACCACCTCGACACTCCCAGTAACTCCGGTGGAGTGGACACCGTGCGGCTCGCTGCAGTGTGGCTCGGTGACGGTGCCGCTCGATTACAACCACCCTGCGGGCTCCACTATCCAGATCGCCGTGGCCCGGCATCCCGCTGAGGTCCCTGCCCAACGGATCGGGTCTCTCGTCATCGATCCGGGTGGACCGGGCGCCTCGGGCATCGACGACCTGACGAACGAGCTACGAGCCCTGGAACCCGTCGTCCTCGACCGATTCGACATCGTCTCGTTCGATCCCCGAGGTGTCGACCGGAGCAGCCCCGTCGTGTGCAGCGCCGGGACCGGTGTGGGTGTGTCATCGGGCACCACGTCCACGCCAGGGGTAGACCCAGTCCCAACGACACCGGCGGCCCGTCAGGCGCTGGTCAGCAACGACCGGGCCTTCGCCGCCCAGTGCGAGCAGTACAGCGGTACGGTGCTGCCCTTCGTGGGCACAGTGGATGCAGCCCGAGACCTCGACCGCATCCGGGCCGCACTCGGGGACAGCCAGCTGACCTACATCGGGCACTCCTACGGAACGCTGCTCGGAGCCACCTACGCGGAGCTATTCCCGACCCAGGTCCGGGCCATGGTGTTGGACGGGGCCATCGACCCCGCGCTGACCACCACGGCCTACGCAACCGAACAGGCGGTGAGCCTCGAGACCGCTCTCGGGGCTTTCTTCACCTGGTGCGCGGGCAACGCTGGCTGCGTGTGGCGGCCCCCGGGCGACCCGACAGCGGCGTTGCTCGCGCTCATCCAGGCCTCCCGGTCCCGACCGCTCACCGTAGGGTCCGGCACGGCCGGGCCCGCCGAGCTCTACGACGCCCTGCTGGCCGGATTGGAATCACAGACCTCATGGCCCACCTTGGCCACGGCCCTCCAGGCCGCCGAAGGCGGCAACGGTGCGCCGGCCGTGGCCATGTCCACGCGGTACGAGACGGGCAGTTCACCCAACGCTGCGCAGGCCGAGCAGGCCATCGACTGCCTCGACCACCCCGTTGACCGAGACCCGGCGAGCTATAGCGGACTGGCAGCCACCATCGGGAACTCGGCACCGGTGTTCGGACCGCTGCTGGCCTGGGGGCTCCTCGGCTGCGCCACCTGGCCGGCTCTGCCCACACGGTCACCGGCGCCGGTCTCCGATCCGGGCGCCCCGCCGATCCTCGTGGTGGGTACGACAGGCGACCCGGTCACGCCCTACGCCTGGGCTCAGGCCCTGGCCGGGGAGCTCACGGGGGGAACCCTGCTCACGTGGCGCGGCGACAGCCACGTGGCCTCCTTTTACAGCCCGTGTGTCCGGGCAGCCAGCGCCACCTATCTGGTGTCTGGAGCGCTCCCCGCCCTCGCCACAACCTGCACCGACTGAGAAGGACCGCAGGCCCATGTGCAGGGACCGGGAAGAAACCGGTCGACCGGAGCGACTCACTTATGACCAGATTCATCACCAATCCGAAGGGCAGCTGTATCTCTGTGCACTCACGCCTCGTTCGTCTCGCCCTGGCCACACTGGCCGCGATGGCCACCTCGATCACGGCGACCGTCCTGGTAGCCGGGCCGGCATCGGCCGCCTCGCCGCCTGACACCTCACCACCCACCGAGCCCGGCGTCATCACCGTCTCGAGCCTGACGTCGACCAGCGCCTACCTGACCTGGGCTACGTCCAAGGACAACGTGGGCATTGAGGGCTACCGGATCTGGCGGGGACTGAACGGCGGGCCGATGTCCATCATCTACACCAACGACGGGCTCGAGGACTATCCGGCGACCAACCTTCGGAGCAACACCACCTACCAGTTCGGGGTGACGGCCATCGACTCGGCCAACAACCAGTCGCCCATGCAGACCACGACCTTGACCACTGCGGTCAGCACGGACTCCACCGTGCCGTCGCCACCCTCCAACTCCAGCCTGAGCATCAAGGCGTTCTCGTCATCCCGGCTGGACGTCCTGTGGGGCAACTCGCCCTCCACCAACGTGGCCTACTACGAGGTCTTCCGCAACGGAACCCAGATCGCCGTCGTCGACCGACCCAATGCTCCCCACTACTCCGACAACGGGCTGAGCCCGTCGACTGGGTATGCCTACACCGTGGTGGCCGTAAGTTCGGCCGGCCTGGCCTCCGTGCCCACGGCGCCCAAATCCGGGACCACCACCGCGGTCGGACTGGTCAACATCGCCCGTGGGCCCGTGGACTCGGTCGTTACCGGCTCGTCGGGCATTGTGTCGTGGTGGACCAACATCCCCACGTCGGGCACGCTCTCGATCGCCGGACAGACACTCAGCGACCCCGCAGGAATCACCGAGCACCACGTGGTGTCCGTGTCGGGACTGGCGGCGTCAACGACCAATCCGTACACCCTGACCAGCCAGGACCCCACTACCGATCAATCTGCCACCGCTACTGGCTCGATCACCACGGCCGCCCAACCCGGCCAGACGTTCAGTTTCGCCGCCATGGGCGACTACGGCGGCGGCGGTCCCGGCGAGGTGGAGAACGCCGCCAACATCGCCACCGCCGGCACCCAGTTCATCCAGACGTTGGGGGACAACATCTATCCGTCGTCGGGGCTGCCCGACCCCGACTTCGACACCACCTACTCCGACTACGACTCCCACTTCTACAAGGAGATGGACCAAGACGTAAAGGACCAGTCGTTCTTCCCGGCCAACGGCAACAAGGACTACTACTCCGATGGGGCGTTCTGGGTGAACTTCCCCATGCCGGGCGCCAACCATGAGTGGTACAGCTACGACTGGGGCGATGCCCACATCCTGGTACTGGACAGCGAGGAGCCCATGGCCGTGGGCAGCGACCAGTACGCCTTCGCCCAGGCCGATCTGGCCGCCCACCAGAGCGAGAAGTGGCGCATCGTGGCCATCCAGCGACCCCCCTACAGTTCGACGACGAACAACTCGAGTTCCAAGCTGGCCCAGGTGTTCATCCCCCTGTTCCAAGCGGACCGGGTCAATCTGGTGCTGTCCGGCAACAGCCACAACTACGAGCGGTCGTACCCGCTGACCAATGGGGTGCAGGACGACTCTGGGAATGGGATCACCTACATCGTCTCAGGCGGCGGAGGGTCCGGCTTCGACGCCTTCACCGCCGCGTTCCCCGAGCCCGCGTGGAGTGCGTTCCGCGAGTCGACCCAGTTCGAGTTCGCCAAGGTGACGGTGTCGCCGACCTCGATCCAGGTGAATACCATCGCCGCTGACACCGATGCCGTGATCGACTCGACCACCATCACCGGAACGGCGACGACGTCACCGTCGGACTTCGGCATCGCCGCTCAGCCGGCGTCGGCATCGGTGGTGGCGGGAGCGGCCGCATCCACCACGATCGCCACCACAGTGACCAGGGGGGCAGGTCAATCGCTGTCGCTGAGCGCGGCCGGTCTGCCGATCGGGACGACAGCCTCCTTCGACTCCACCTCGGTCACCTCTGGCCAATCGTCGACGATGACAGTCACCACGTCGCCGAACACGCCCGCCGGGACGTATCCGATCACGGTTGCCGCCAGAGGATCGACCGTGCACGCCACAACGTTCACGGTGACGGTGACGGCGCCCTCCTCGACGAGTCCACCGCCACCGGCCGGCGCAGGCGCCCCACCCACAGGATCGGCCTGCCTCACGCATCTCCCGACAGGAACGGTGGTTTCGGCGGCAGCACTACCCGACGGTTCGGGCTACTACGAGGTGGACCGATTCGGGGACGTAGCCGCCTTCGGGAACGCACCCTGCGATGGTGCACTCACGGGCACTGCCCTCAATAAGCCCATCGTGGGCATGGCTGTCGATCCCAAAGGTGGCTACTGGCTGGTGGCCACGGACGGAGGTGTCTTCTCCTTCGGGGGTGCCCCGTTCCTCGGTTCGACGGGCGGGATGCACCTCAATCAACCCATTGTGGGCATGGCCACCGCTACGAACGGTGGCGGCTACTGGCTGGTGGCCACGGACGGAGGAATCTTCTCCTTCGGAAACGCACCGTTCTACGGCTCCACCGGAGGGATTCATCTCAACAAGCCCGTGGTGGGCATGGCCGTCGATCCGGCAACCGGCGGCTACTGGCTGGTGGCGACCGATGGGGGCATCTTCTCCTTCAACGCCCCCTTCCACGGGTCCACCGGTGGCATCCACCTCAACCAGCCGGTGGTGGGCATGGCAGCAGTGGCCAACGGATCGGGCTATCGCTTGGTGGCCAGCGACGGGGGGATCTTCGCTTTCGACGCCCCCTTCTTCGGCTCGACGGGCGGCATCACGCTCAACAAGCCGATCGTCGCAGGACTCGATGATGCAGCCGGCGACGGTTACTGGCTCGTGGCCTCCGATGGTGGCGTCTTCACCTTCAACGCCCCATTCTTTGGGTCAGCGGCTTAGCCAACGATCTGAGTCTCTGGTCCATTCGGCCAGGGCCTGACCTGACGTGACTACGGTGCGTCTCCCTGTTTTGATTGATGACGAGCGACGACTTTGCTCGGCTGCCGTCTGATTGCCGTGACGACCTATCGGGTATTCCCTGAGCCATGCCTGGTGAACACGATGCCGATGAGTTGCGCTCAGCCGCCCACGCCTCTCAGGAGAAACTGGAGCAGATGGTCGGGGGAGGTGGTCCGGCCTCTGATGCCGAGGCCTTCGTCTTCGACGCGGAGATGATTCACCTGCTGGCCGAGCAGATGGTTACCGTGACCGAAGCGGTCGAGCAGTTGGCCTGCCGAGTCGAGTCGTTGGAGGCTCGGGCCGAGCAAGACCCTGCCAGGCCGCAGTAGCGGACTTACTCGTCACTGTGGCTCACGACGTTGATCACGTTGCCATCCGGTGCGCGGACAAAGAACCGCCGCACCCCCCACGGCTCTTCTGTCCGTGGGTAGACGATCTCGAACCCACGTGCCTGGGCCTCCTGGTAGGCCTCATCGACACCAGGGCCCACGTGCACGGAGAGGACCGAATCCTCCGGAGCCGTGGCGTCGCGGGTGACCAGTTGGACGTGGGCCCCGCCGTCGGGGGACTGAAAGTGCGCCACCCATCCAAGATTGAAGCCCTCCAAACTCAATCCAAATTTATATAGTCCGGGTAGAAGCCACGTGCCGCCTCGATCTCATCGACGGGAAGGTTGGCGACGATGCCGGACACCTGCATAGATCCACCTCGCCCAGACTGGCTCGCTGCAGCCCGGGAGCTACACATGCACCGTATATGGCCCCGACATTGAGCCGAGCTCCTCCCTGCCAACGGTTGACGGAGAACGATTTCGGGTACGGCTAGTTCGTGAGTCCTACAAAGCGCCATTCTCGACCGTCCGGACGTGAGCAGGGTCTTCTCGACACCGAGGTTCCACGTACCGCGGCCGCCATACTGCAACCTCATCGGAGTTCAGCCATGCCCTGGCGTGACGGGCTGGCCGCCTTGGCCGCTGCCATCCGCGAGCCGACTCTGGATCCAACCGCAGTGGCCGATGATCCGCCACCTCAACGGCACACACGACCGAGACCCGTACCCAGCGTCCTCGGCCCGCCGGCACCCAGCGCCACCACGCGGTGGCCCTCGCAGGACCGAGTCGGGCGCCGACTCGCCACGACGCTCCCGCGGCGGCCGCATCACTCAGTCCGGTAGCGATCAGGAGCTACACCGAGTGGGTGCGAAGGGTCCGACCCTGACCGGAAGGGACCGAAGCAACTACTCGCTCGGGGCTGATGAGTTGGTCGAGCAGCAGGTCGAGCACGGCTTCCAGGTCCGTGCTGGTGCCGGTGGCGAGGAGTATGGCCACGCCGCCCTGTATTCCGGCGACAAGGGCACCGGCAAACACGTCGGGGTCGAGGGACTGCCGGGCCGTGCCGCGGAGTTGCATCGCCCGTACTCCCGCAGCCAGATCGTGCCGCCACCGCAGCAGCAAGCTCCGCGTGACCGCCTGGGCGGCCGGGTCGGTACGCCCCAGCTCGGACATGAGCACAGCCAGGGGGCACGTTTGTCCCTGACGCCGATAGCGCCCGAGCAGAGCCGTTTTCCACCGCTGCCACGACTCCCACGTCGACAACTCGGAGAGGTGGGGCTGCTGGTCGGCCAGGACGCGGTCAGCTTCGAATTGCGCCACGGCCAACAGCAACTCACCGCGTCCATTGGGAAAGTAGTGGAAGAGCTGGCTTTTGCTGGTGGTGGTCCGCAGTCGGATGTCGTCGAGAGTGATGTCGCCGACACCGGCTTCGCGAATCAGCTCCGCAGCTCCCTCGATGATTCGCAGTCGAGTCGCCGCGCCCTTGACGGTGAGGCCGGTCATCGGGCGGCGAACAGCACCGACGAGCGGCCGCCATCGACGTCAAGGATGGCTCCGTGGATGTCGGCGGCGTCCTCGCTGGCCAGGAAGACAGCAGCGCGAGCGACCGAGTCCGGAGCCACGAGTCGCCCGAGCGGCGTGGTCGTCATCATCGGACCCGCCACCTCGGCGGCCGGAGCCGACTGATCGAACGTGACGCCCGGCGAGATGGCGTTGACACGGATCCCCATCGGCCCGAACTCCGCAGCCCAGGCCCGAGTCAACGTCTCCATCGACCCTTTGGTGGAGGCATAGGCCGTGCCTGCGGGTATGCCCAGCCGAGCCGTCCACGATCCCAGGTTGATCACCACCCCTCGACCCGCTTCGACCATGGTGGGGACAACCGCTGCGGTGAGGAAGTAGGGCGCCTTCACATTGATCCCCACGATCTGGTCGAAGGTCTCTTCGTTGACTGCGAGGGTGCCACCGGGCGGATAGATGCCGGCGTTGTTCACGAGGATCTCGATTGGGCCGTAGATTGCCGCAGCCCTTGCCGCCAGCCGGGCCGAGCCCTCTGCGGATCCATCCAGTTCGTGGCGTAGAAACGTCGCCTCCCCGCCTACCGATCGGGCGGATCGGACGACGGCGTTGCCTCGGGATGCGTCACGTCCGGTCACCACCACCCTGGCCCCCTCGGCGGCGAATGCGACGGCGATGGCCATCCCGATGTTGCTGGTGGACCCGGTGACCAGGGCGATCCGACCCTCTAAGCGCTCAGACACAGGCGTTCTCCTCGACGTTCGACGCGAGGGCCACCGTAGGAGTGACCGAATGGACTGGCAAGTCCATTCTTTTGCGGAGGTCCCGGTCAGGTGGCGATAGGGGAGTCGGCCTCGACCAACCGGTTCATTACGCCACCGAATGCGGTGCCGTCGTCGGAGTCGGGAGTGAGGGGAGGGGCGACCCTCGCAGTTTGGCCAGCGCCAGACTGGCGAACGCCTCGACCTGGGAGACGTCAGGGGTGCCCACGTCGCCGTACGTCAAGGTGCCGACGTAGGAGGCCGTAGTGAACACGATGAGGTCGATCCCCGCGGTGACTCCTTTGATGGCGAAGGTGATCAGGTAGGCCGACGACTTCGTACCGACAGTCGGAAACGAGAGGGCGCCGATCGTCCCGGGATAGGTGGCGCCGTTGGCGGTCAATTTGAGTGTCTTGCATCCAGCCAAGCGCGCCGACACCTTGGCAAAGTCGCTGACCTCCTGTTTCCCCGAGCCGAGGGTCTCGCCGACGAAGGGCAGTCCGGCGCCGTACTCAAACTCCGCAGCAGCCTGAGAAGTGTGGTGGGTCGTGGTGGTGAGCCCAGCGAGACACCTGGATCCACCTAGTCCCCCTGAACTTGATGAGTTGTCGACCCGCCATCCGGGCGGCATCTCCGAGACCCGCAACACTTTGGTGGATGGTGGCGCCGCTCGAGGCTTGGCCTCGGCTATCGGTGCCTCGAACAGCAGAGCCGGTACAGCGACGAGTACCAGGCCCACGGTGAAGGCGAGACGCGGTCGCCGCGCCAGTGTTCGTACAACGACTCCCTGCTCCCGCCAACGTCCAACCATGGAGACGCCTATACCCAACCGCAGCGGAGCCATTCATCGGGACCGGATCCGACGATCGCTGCGCCTTCGCCGTCCGACCACGACAGCTCATCCCCACCGATCGCCTCCGGGGAGCAGCCCATTGGCTCCGCGGGGCACATAATGGTCCCATGCCGAATCCCCGGGTACATCGAGTCGACTTCGGATACTTCGTCCGGCCCGCTGAGGAGACCCACGCCAAGGTGGCCAGAGTCGAACCGTGCTTTGGGTACCTCGTGGACCATCCTGACGGGCTGCTCCTGGTGGATTCAGGCATGGGGAGCGACCCCGACGTGGACCGCCACTATCGCCCGGTCCGCATTGACCTCTCTCAGGCATTGCGCACATGCGGGTTCTCCTTGGACCAAGTAACCACTGTGGTCAACTGCCACCTTCATTTTGACCACTGCGGGGGAAACCCGTTGCTTGCCGAACGGCGGTTTTACGTGCAGCGGATCGAACTCGAGACAGCGCGGTCGACGGACTCGTACACGTTGCCGGAGCTCATCGACCCACCCGGGCTCGCCTACGACGTACTCGACGGTCCGGCCGAGGTGTTGAGCGGAGTCCACGTCATTCCGACCCCCGGGCATACCGACGGCCACCAGTCAGTCGTGGTGAGCACCGACGAGGGAACCGTCATCGTGGCCGGCCAATGCCACGATTCCGCAACGGCCTATGCCTCGGACGCGCTTGCCCTCCGCGCCGCATCAGAAGGGACCGCTGTCCCGTCGCTGGTCACTCCGGCGTGGCTCGAACACCTCCAGGCGATGGACCCCCGGCGAGTGGTCTTTGCCCATGATCAAGCAGTGTGGGAACCGCTGAACGACTGAGGGGAGACGACTGGCTGAGCACAGAACGGCGAAATGGATCACCGCGCTGTACACCGGGACAGAGGGGCGGTGTCCACGACGTCGGCCAGGGTGCTCATCCAATGGCCGTGACTCGTTACAGTCACTCCCATGATCCGGGTTACCTACAGCGGGCCTCCCCATCCCCTTCTCGGCCTCGTCTCCATGCTGGAAGATGCCGACTACGAGGTCACGTACGATCCTCCGGATCTGTCGGCACCCGATGCCGTGGAGGTCGAGCTTTGGGTCACCGATATTCAGCTCAAAGGATCCACGGGCGTCGCCACGGTCGTGCAGGGGTTCAAGGACAGGCACACCGACCTAGCCATGACCATCCAGGTGCATTAGCTGCGCAACGTCGGTTCGCGGTGGAAGACGGTGGAAAGCGGGCCGAGGATTGCGTCACAGCCACCTCGGCCCGCCCTGCCTCATTCCCACCGGCACCGCAGTGAGCAATCTGACCCCCACTGCGACACGATGAATTCCTACCCCACTGCGGGGTGGTCAACCCCAGCGAGACCGATACCCGTCGTCGCCGTGGGGGCGGCGACTTCGGTGCGTGCGATTCCCGCTGCGCTGGGTAGCGTTCCCCTGGCTGAGGACTCGTGGTCGATCGAAGGTGGCCTGGGTGCCGGACCGCGGGGGCGGCCGACGAGCGGGCTTCAGCTATCCCATCAAGCGGCGACACCCTCAGGGCGTCGGGCGATCATCTAGACGCAGCTGCAACAGCACCAGCTCCAACCATGTGTCGAACTTGGCCCCGACGTGAGGCATGCGGCCCACCTCGACAAAGCCCAGGCTCTGGTGGAAGGCGATCGACCGCTCATTGGCGCCATCGATGGCTGCCACCATCGTGTGCTTACCGGTCCGGCGCGCCTCGGCGATCAGCGCACCCATGAGTGCCCGGCCGACACCGGTACCCCATCGATCCTGGCGTACGTGGACGGTGTGTTCGACGGTGAACCGGTAACCGGGCCTCGCCACCGCATCCCGGAACCACCCGAATGCTCCGAGTCCGACTACCTCCCCCTGCTCTTCGGCGACGAGCACGGTCTCGTGGTCGTCGATCCAGTTGGCGAGGGTCGCTTGGGTGTGGGGGGTCTCCGTCCATTCCACCGTCGTGGTGCCGAGGAGTGCGTTGAGGAGCCCGACCATGGCACCGGCATCCCGAGGAACGGCCTCCCTCACGATCATGGCGTGACCTTCGCTAGTGGGGAGGAGTCCAGCTGAGGTCCAGGGTCCGCCTCACCATGGGCTCGAAGGTCGCCAGTGGCTCACTCGGATAGTCGGGGTCGAAGGAGATCTCGTCGTAGAGGGCGCAGAACTCGACGGTTCGATCGTAGAAGGGGCTGGTCACGAAAGCATCCCGCTCGTTGGGATCGATGCCCAGATGTTGCCCGATGAAGTACATCTGGAAGACGGGATGGTGGGCGAGCATCCAGTAGTTCTCGGTCGACACAAACGGCTTCAGGACGGCCGCAACCACCTCGCCGTGATTGAAGGGGCCCAAGGATTCACCGATGTCATGGAGCAGGCAGCACACGATGTACTCCTCGTCCCGGTCATCCCGAAGCGCTCGGGTCGCACACTGCAGACTGTGCTCGAGGCGGTTGACCGGATAGGTCGCATCGGCGTCGAGATCGGCCAGCATGTGGAGGAGCAGTTCGGGGAGGGCCCGGATGTTCTCTTCGTGCACGGCAGCGAGAAGGGCGAAATCCTCGTCGGTCCCTTCATCCATCCGGTGGAAGCGCATCTTGCCCTCGACCATCGCCGAAGTGTATTCCATGCCTGCCCGGACCGACCCGATGCCACCCAGCCCATCGGCTTCACCGTCCGGGGTTCGTCGGAACCGTCCGACGGCACTGCTCCGCAGCCCTCGGTCAGGAGACGGGGGTCAGCACAACGCGGGCGGTAGGACCGGGCGCGGCGTCGTTCCAGATCACCTCGACGTCAGAGAGCGGTCTGGCCAGGGCTTCGATCGAGAACGATCCCGAGCCGATCTCGGTGATGAGCTCGGGAAGCGCGGCGAGGATGTCGGCGGCGCCGACCGAGCCTTGCCCACTCCCGAGGAAGTGGATGTTGGCCTGGCGGAGCGCAGCCGACGGGAGCGCGACGGTGGGTCCGGCCACCGCTCCGATCTGGATCCACGAGATCAGCGCCGTCCGGTCATCCCGCCCGGTGAGGACCGGCATGAGGGCCGCTTCCGCCGGCGGGCCCCAGAGGTAGTCGAGGACCACATCGACCTGCGCCGCCTCGGCCGAGACCTCCTCTGCCACCCGATGGGGGTCGGCCGACAGATCGATGGTGCCGTCGGCTCCGAGCGCCCCGAGGGCGGCCAGTTTCGCGGCCCCCCTTCCGGCGGCAACGACGGTGGCCGCCCCGAGGTGCTTGGCGATCTGGATGGCCAGCTGACCGGCGGATCCGGTAGCGCCCAAGATCAGTACCGACTGACCGGGAGTGAACACCACTCTCCGCTTGAGGGCCACCCACGATGACATGGCCGGGTTCATCGCCGCGGCCAGGAGGACGGGGTCGGCATCAGAGGGGAGAGGGAGACAGCGCCGAGTGTCGATGACGGTTTGCTCGGCCATCGACCCGTACACGGTGTCGGGCAGGAGGAAGTAGGTGAGCGAGCCGTCGGCGCGGCGGCCCACCCCGTCGACTCCGGGAATGAGGGGCAGCTCCTCGGTTGACGTGTAATGGGAGCCGTTGGCCTGCGAACGGACCCGCGGGTGCAGCCCGGCTGCCAAGACGTCAACGATCTCACCGTGATCGCCCGCCGGATCGGGCAGGTCGAACTCCTCGTAGCGGGGGGGCTCGTCGAACTGGCGCACCACTGCGGCGTTCATCACGTGGTCCTTTCCGGTCGGGCCAACATACTTTGTACACCCAAGTATATACTTGGGTGTACAAAGTACAACTGGAGGACGGAACGATGGCCAACGGGTCAGAAGCGCCCACTGTCGAGTTCGTGGACTCCCTGGTCCAACTGACCTTCGCCATCCACGGCGTACTGGTCCGAGTGGCGGCGGAGCACGGTCTTTCGGTGACCCAACTGCGGCTACTCGGGATCCTGAGGGACCGAACCCCGCCGATGACGGCGATCGCCCAACATCTCGGGCTCGATCGTTCCTCGATCACGGGCCTGGTCGACCGGGCCGAGGAACGAGGGCACGTCACCCGGGTGACCTCGACCCAGGACGCCCGGGTCACGCTGGTGCGGGCGACCGCCTCGGGGCTCAGCCTGGCCAGGCGGGTAGTGGCACAGGTCGGGGGAGAGATCGGGGGACTGGTTGCCGATGTGCCCAGTACCGATCGTGAGGCCATCGAGCGCGTGGCCTCCGCCGTACTGGGCTCGTGCTTTCCGGCGACCCCAGCGACCGATGGGAGCCGAGGCTCTCGGCCCTGACCCTTCCGCCGTCGAGGCCTCACCGAAGTGCTCCGTACCTCGGATGCCGTAACTTCCCTGGTCACGACCAGTGTGAGCCCATGGCCACCGAGCTACCGACATCGAAATCCCACCCGTTTGTCAACGGGCACATCCCTGGCCCGGCCCTCAAGTTCTCGCCCCGACAGGCCGATTACTACTCCGTGCCCCAAGCTTCGACTGACGTCCTGGTAGATGATGAACGTGACAAGGCCATCGTGGGAATGCTCTATGAGCGGGTGATGAACCACATCCCTGCCCAGTACTCGCGCCAAGACGGTAAGTGCGCGGGGTGCAGGCGTGAACTGCCCACCCCGGCCGACGGCTTGCTCCGACTGGACGGCGAACTCGAGTGCATCTCGTGCGCCATCAAGGGCCAGGACCTTCCGGCCTGAACGTTGCCGTCCCGGCGTGAGGCCTGGTCCGACCGGTGACCCAATGATGCGATCTGTTCTTCCAGCGCCCCGCCATTCGGCCCGCACCGTGGGAAGTCATCCCCGATGACACCGACCCGCCACCATCGTCTGGCCCGGAAGATGGCCCTGGTGGTGCTCATCCTCCTCGCCTCCGCCCCGCTCATCGGGGCCACTGTCGAGGCCCAGACGACCACATCGACACCACGCCCGGCGGTGGCTTCGGCGCCCGAGGGAATGTACGCCTACTACTACCTGTGGTGGGACACCCATCACTGGCAGACCACGCTCGGAGCGAACTACCCCTTCGGCCAGTCACCCCTGCCGCTCCCGGCCACGCTCGATGCCGGTGGCTGCAATCCCACCAGCCTCTACAACGGCAACATCGAGACCGACGCCCCCACCTCGCTCTTCACCGAGGACGATCCGTCTCAGATCAACTACGACGTCCAGAGCGCCGTAGCCGCCGGTCTGACCGGATTTGCCGTCGACTGGTACGGCACCGGATCAGCCGGACAGATGCCGTCTTCCAACAGTGAGGACCGTCGACTCGACCTGCTGGTCCAGGCCGTCGACCAGGCCCAGGCCGAAGGCCACAACTTCCATCTCTGGCTTTCATATGAGGCTTCGTCGACGGGACTCACCCAACCTGCCATCACCGGTGACCTCACGTACCTGACCACCCAGTACGGAACCAATCCGGCCTTCGACCGCAGCAACGGTGGGCGTCCCACCTTCATCTGGGTGGGCTCGTACAAGTACCCCCTCAATGTGGTGGCGGCCATCAGCAGTCAGTTCCGCTCGAGTTGGTACTTCGTGGGCGGCTACCAGTACAACCAGTGGAACGACTCGGTGGCCCCGTACTTCGACGCCGACAGTCCGTACTGGTCCAGCCAGGATCCCTGGAACAACGCCTCCAGCTTCCAACAACTCCGAGGGCTGGCCGCCACGCTCCATGCCGAGGGGAAGAAGTACTTTGCCCCCCTCGCCCCGGGGTTCGACCGCCAGCTGGACGGGTCCACCACCTGTGTGCCCCGAGACAACGGTGCCACCCTCCAGGCCCTGTTCAACGGCAACGCCGCGGGGGACCCGGATGGATGGTTGCTCATCTCCTGGAACGAGATCACCGAGGGGACCTACGTGACGCCAGAGCTCCAGCGTTACGGCGGGACCTACGGGGGTCCGAACGGATTCATCCACGACCTTCTCTCCGGCTCGGCCTTCGGCAGCGGGGGAGGGGCCAACGGCCCGGGTTGCGGCAGCGTGGCCAATCAGGCTGCTCCCGGCACTTACGTCGCCGTGGCCGCCTCGTCGGGACCGGGAGGGTGCCCCGGCTACTGGCTGGTCGATGGCGCGGGTCAGGTCCGGTCCTTTGGTGGGGCACCCGTGCTCGGCTCACTGATCACGCCACCCAACGCACCGATCGTGGGCATCACGGCCACGCCGGACCACCAGGGCTACTGGCTTCTCGGAGCCGACGGAGGAGTCTTCACCTTCGGTGACGCCCAGTTCTACGGCTCCACCGGAGCCATGCACCTCAACGCACCGGTGATCACCATGTCCGCCACCGCCGACGGCCATGGCTACTACCTCGTGGCCCGCGACGGTGGTGTGTTCACCTTCGGTGACGCCGCCTTCCACGGGTCCACTGGCAACCTGCGACTGAACGCGCCGGTGGTGGGCATGGCCGCCACCCCCGATGGATCGGGGTATTGGCTGGTGGCCGCCGACGGTGGGGTGTTTTCCTTCGCCGCCCCCTTCCTCGGTTCGATGGGGGGAACGCACCTCAACCAGCCGGTGGTGGGCATCACCGCCGACCCCGCCGGACGGGGGTACCGCATGGTGGCGGCCGACGGTGGCATCTTCTCGTTCGGCGCACCGTTCTACGGCTCCCTCGGCGGGACGGCCATCTCGGCGCCGGTCCGGACCATGGCCGCCTCCCTCGACGGCAACGGCTACTACCTGATGGGGGCCGACGGGGCCCTCTACGCCTTCGGTGACGCCCCCTATCTCGGCCGGGTGGTTCCCTGATCAACTTCGGTCCCGGCGCGTTCCACGAGCCGGCTAGGCACTCGCCCGCACCACGGGACCGTGGTAGAACCCGGCCATGACGACCGAGACCGAGGCGGTATTCACCGAACTGCTGGCCGAACTCGGGGTCCAGCACCGTCGACTGGTCGAAGCCCTCTCGGGCCCTGACGACACCCAGAGCCTCCTCGAGGCACACAAGTGGCTGCTGTCGATCCTCCAGGTGGCGACGGACACCCAGGTCTGGGCGGACAGCGCCCGTCCCCGATTCGTGGAGATCGTGGGCCCCTACAAGAAGTGGGGCGGGGACAACGCCGACGCCTTCTACAACTTCGCCCCGGTCGACCCGGCGCGCACCTACCGGGTACGGGTGAAGCCGGGTGACGCCGTCTACCTGTCCCTCACGGTCTACGGCGGGCCTGACGACGGCCACTACTCGGAGCGCATCGTGGGCAGCCTCAACAGCCGAGAGGCCCCGCCGGGACCGGACGGGACCATCGAGATGGTCCTCTCGGCTACCGATCCCGGACCGGGCCTACCGTGGATCAAACTCGAGGCCGACGCCGTGGCCATCATCACCCGTGACTACCTGGCCCATCCGGCGGCCGACGTCCAGGCCGCCTGGTCGATCGCCGCCGACGACCAACCGGCCACCTACCGCGAAGACGACGCCTCGCTGGCCCGACGGTTCCGGGCTGCGCTCACCTGGGTGCGGGACCAGTCGGCCATGGTGCCCCTGACTCCGGGGACCCCCAACGCCATCGACCCTCCCTACCCGGTGCCGACCACCACCTTCGGCTGGGCCGCAGGCGACGCCGCCTACGCCATGGGCACCTACGACCTGGACGACGACCACGCCCTCGTCCTCCGAGGGCGCTCGCCCGCGTGCGTCTTTTGGAACCTGTGCCTGTGGAATCCCTTCCTCCACACCTACAACTACGACTACGAGCGGGTGACCATCAACGGCTCCGAAGTGACCTATGAGCCCGATGGATCCTGGGAGATCGTCATCGCTCCCCGCGACCCCGGCCACCGCAACTGGGTGTCGACGGCCGGACACCACTCGGGCTGGGTCTGGTTCCGGTGGTTCCTCCCCGAACACACACCCGAGCAACCCACCGCCGACGTGATCGCGCTGACCGGCCGGTGACCGTCGAGCGGCCGGTCCCGATCAGGATCGACGATCTGGTCGAGCCCCGCTTCACCGAGGAGATCCGGGCCGTACTCGACCTGATGGCCGAGGCCGGCGCGACCGTCGACCTCCGACCCGAGGTCCTCATGACGGCGGCGGCCGACGAGACCGGCCTCGACCGGTTCGGATCCGAGGACTTCGTCGAGCGCCTGGAGATCCTGTGCTGGTCGCTGCGGAACGAGGCCCGGCTCAACGACGCCGGTCTGCTGGCCCAGTCCCTTCTGCTCACCGGTCTCCTTCGCAACCGACTGCTGGTCGAGGATCTCATCGCCCGGCACCCCGAGATCCTGGCCGAGCCGATCGTCAGTCCGATCATCATCTGTGGGCTGCCCCGCACGGGCACCACCCACCTCCACAATCTGATGTCGGCCGATCCGGCCCTGCGTTCCCTTCCCTACTGGGAGAGCCTCGAGCCGGTCCTCGCCGATGCCGAGCGACCGACCGGGGGAGAGGCCGACCCGCGCATCGACCGCTGCGACGCCGCCCTGTCGTTCGTCAACAGCGCCATGCCCGAGTTCAAACGCATGCACGAGATGACGGTCGACCACGTCCACGAGGAGATCCAGCTACTGGCGATCGACATCTCCTCCATGCTCTTCGAGACCATCGCACCCATGCCCACATGGCGGGACCACTACCGGGCCCGGGACCAACGCCCGAGCTACGCCTATCTGCGCCGCATCCTCCAGGTCCTGCAGTGGTTGCGGGGCGGGGAGCGGTGGGTGCTCAAGTCCCCCCAGCACATCGAACAGTTCCCGGCCCTACTCGACACCTTCCCCGACGCCGTGTTCGTACTCACCCACCGGGACCCCGTCTCGGTGACCTCCTCCATGGTCACCATGCTCGGCTACTCGGCCCGTCTGGGCCAGGACCGGGTCGATCCCCGGGCCATCGGCGCCTACTGGGCCGAGCGCCTGGAGCAGCTGTTGGGCGCCTGCGTCGCCCACCGTGATCTCCTCCCGGTCGACCGCACCATCGACGTGCGCTTCGACCGCTTCATGGCCGACGACCTCGGTATGGTCCACCGGATCTACGAGCTGGCCGGCCAACCGGTAACCGACGCGTCGGAAGAAGCCATGGGTGCGTTCATGGCCAGCCACCCCCGCGGCAGGCACGGCGGGGTGCTCTACGACCTCGGCCAGTTCGGCCTCGACCGGGACGACCTGGGCGCCGCCATGGCCTTCTACGTCGAACGCTTCGGCGTCACCGTCGAGCGCTGACGCACGGGACGCATCCCGAGCCCGGCGTCATCATCCTGCCAAACCGGGATCGGAACCCAGGGCGCCAACCGCGGCAATGGCCGCCGTCGCCGCCCGCTCGGTCGCCAACTTCGACCCCTTGGCCATGCGGGCGAGGGCGGGGATCCGCCCAGGATGGCGGAGCACGTAGGCGGCCACGGCCTTGCCGTCAGGTGTTCCGTCCTGGTGGCTCAAGTGAAAGACCTCATCATCCACGTCCCCGTCGGCCGTCCGGTCGCTCACCGCCCGGAACACCGACCAGGGGACACCCTGCTGTTCGCACACCGACGCGATGGCCGCCGTCTCCATGTCGAAGGCCACCACGCCTTCCCGGTGGAGCCGGGCGAGCATGGTGGGATCGGTCACGATCTCATCCGAGGTCCACAGCGCCCCCTCGGGGGTTCCCGGGCCGAGGGGTTCGGGGCGAAACTCGGCCCCGGAGGCCCCGTCGATGACCCGGTCGGGATGGAGGAGGGCGCCGACGGGGAGGCCGTCGCCCAGGGCACCGGCAATCCCCACCACCACCACGCGGCCGATGGCCATGGCCCCGAGGAGCTCCTCGACGCCCGCCGTGGCCAGTGCCGTCCCCATGCCGGTGACCACCGCCACGACCGGCACGGATCCGATCGTGCCGCCGGCCGCGTCGACCGGACCCGGTACGTGCTCGGTCAGTTTGGCCGCCCGGACCAGGGGAGCGAGCTCCATGGGCATGGCGCAGACGAAGGCCACCGGTGGGGACATTCCCGTCCTCGCTAGCGGCCCGAGCGCGGGGGTGGGCCGTTCGACACGAAGCTCATCGTAAGCAGGGCCGTGGCCACCAACAACCCGTCCTGTCCCTGGTCGCGCACGCGCACCTCGATCACCCCTTGGCGACCACCGACCCGCAGGGGCTCGGCCGAGGCGCGTAGCGGACCGGCGGTGGCCGCGGCCAGATAGCTGAGCGTGACCGTCGAGGTGACGACGCTGCGGCCACTGGCCTTGACGGCGGCATAGGCGCCCACCCGGTCGACCAGACTGGCGATGATGCCGCCGTGGACTGCCCCTACCGGCCCGCGGATCTCATCGGTGATCTCGAGCTCCACCACATGGGCACCGCCCTCGTCGTAGGTGGTGTGGGGGAGTCGGTCGAGAAGTGCGCAGCCCATGGACATGGCGTCATGGTAGGGGGCACCGACCCGGACCAGGGGAAGCACGGTCGCCCGAGCGGTATCGGGTTGCACCCCTGCGCCCTCCGGCCACTAGCGTCGCAGGGCGCGCCACTGCCGTGGCAGCCAGCCGGGACATCCCACCGAGCGGTGGGAGACCCATCACGTGACGGCCTGGGCCGTCACCTCGAGGGAGGGAGCAGGCCATGGGACTACTCGAAGGCGGCAAGGCCATCGTCACCGGTGGAGGATCGGGCATCGGAAGAGCGACCGCCCGGCGCATGGCCGAAGAGGGCGCCACGGTCGCTGTGGTCGATGTCAACGGTGACGCCGCGGCCGAGTGCGCCAAGGAGATCGGAGGGACTTCCCACGAGGCCGACGTGTCCGACCCCGACGCCATGGCTGCGGCCTTCGACGCGGCGGCCGAGGCCATGGGGGGGATCACCATCCTCTACAACAACGCCGGCATCGGGGGCATGTCGCCTCTGGCCGAGTGGGATCCCGTGGAGTGGAACCGCCTGATCACGGTCAACTTGACCGGTGTCTACCTCGGGTTCCGGGCCGCCATACCCCACATCAAGGCGGCCGGAGGGGGGAGCATCGTCTCGACCGCCTCCATCAGCGGCACCCGGCCGGCGGCCGGGGAGGCGCCGTACTCGGCGGCCAAGGCCGGTGTGGCCGCCATCACCGCATCGGCCGCCCTGGAGTACGCGCCGTCCATCCGGGTCAACGCCGTGTCACCCGGCATGATCGAGACGGCGTTGACGGCGCCGCTCCTCCAGTTCGTCCCCAACTCCCAGGAACGGTACGAGCGCACCACCCCGGCGGGACGAGTGGGGCAGCCCGAGGACATCGCCGATGTCGTCATCTTCCTCTGCTCAGACCTGGCCCGGTTCATCACGGGCCAGAACCTGGTGGTCGACGGGGGAATGACCCTCCACGGTTCGGGGGTCGACGGCATCTTCGACCAGCTCTTCACCGGCTGAGGCCGGAGCGACGCCACCCGGGCGACCGACGACAGGCCGACGGCCGCCCGAACAGTACGACGTGGTGCCCCATGGGACACCCAGGCCGCCTCAGGTGTAGAGGAGTGAGCCCGGGGTGGTGAGCAGTTGGCCGGTCTCGAGCCAGGTCTTCAATCCCGAGAGGATCATCGGCCATCCACCGAAGAGCTGGTCGTTGGCCCCGTCACGCAGCTGGTCGTGGGTGACGGTGAGGTGACAGGAGTCGCCGACCGGCTCGATGGTCCAGGTGACCCGGGAGGCGCCTTCACGCTTCACGTCGTCACCCCACAGCGCCGTCATGGTGTGGACCAGACGACGGGGTGGCTCGGCCTCGAGCACCTCGCCCTCCCCGAGGAGGCTGTCTCCGGGACCACCCATCCGGAGGGGGGAGCCCGGCTTCCACTCCGACTCCACCCGGGCGCCGAAGTTGTACTTGCTCCGGATCTCCGGATCGGTGATGGCATCCCAGAGATGTTCGGGCGTGGTGTGGATGTAGATCTCGTAGATCTTTTCCATGGTGTGCTCCAATCGGTGCTTGAGGTCGCTCATCACAGCGACCCAGGGTTCGGTGTACTTGTCGATCCAACGGTCGTGGACGAGCCGGATCGGAACCGGGTTGAGGAAGTGCAGCTTCTCCCGACCCGACCGGCGGGTGACGACGAGACCGGCCTCTTCTAGGAGGCCGAGGTGCTTCATGACACCGAACCGGGTCATCGCCACCCGTCCCTCGAGTTCGGTGAGGGTCTGGCCGTCCCGCTCGAAGAGAGCATCGAGCAGTAGGCGCCGGGTGGGATCGGCGAGCGCCTTGAACACCGGTGTGTCGTCGTTCTCCACACGATCCACTATATGTGACTATTTAGTCACCTGTCAATCGGGACCACGACCGGAGGCGCCGCGGTAGACCGCGACACACGGCGGGAGTAGACCGAACGAGCATCCTGACGCTCCCACGGAGCGGGGAGAGGTCGACGGGTCGTGCACATCGGCGGTGGGCCCTGCCCGGCCCAACCGCCGGCGTGCCGACGCCCCTCTGTCACGGCGGAGGATCCTGCCTGCCGTGCACAGTGCCGGCCATGTTCTAGCGCCGTTCCGGGCGGAATTACGGTCGCCCGGGCCTGGACTCCGGGTAGTTACGAGGCCAGTGCCTGCCAGACCAGGGCGGACACGCCGTTAACCGTGTCGATCCCGTACTGCTCGGACGGGTTGCCGTCGGTGAGCACGGCGATCAGGTAGTCACGTCCGGCACCGGCCACCCATCCCGTCGTGTTGATCTGCCAGCCGTTGATGACCGAGAACCCGTTCTTCAGGGCCACGGTGACCCCCGGCGGCACCCCACCGGTCGCGCCCCAGTCCTGGGACGGGGTGATGTGCTCCATGAGGTCGAGCACATAGGCACGGGATGCGTCGGTGAGGAGGGCGTTGGGCTGGACCACCGTGCGGATCATGGCCAGGCGGTCGAGGGCGGTGGTGGTGGTCGTGCCCCAGATGCCGTCGGTGGCCGGAGTCGTGGCCGTCATGCCGGCCGCCCGCTCGAACGCCCCCACGCTCGCCGGTCCGAGCCGGGTCCACAGGGTGTCGGCCGCGCTGTCGAGACTGTCCTCGATCATGGGGACGGCCAGGGACTGCTCGTTGGGTGTCAAGGTCCGTCCGGCCGCTTGGGCCTGGGTGAGGAGTGTGGCCAAGATGTCCACCTTCAGGGTGCTGGCCGTGTGCTCGACGACGCCCGGGCGGAACTGGATGGTCTGGCCGGTGGCCAGGTTCTGCACGGCCACGGTGATGTTGTCCGCCCGGGTCGAGGCGAACGAACCGATGGCCCTGATCAGCGCGTCTGCGGTGTTCTGGCCGTAGGCGATCCAGTAGCCGCCGGCGGTGGCGGCCATCCCGACGGCCGGAGCGCCGTGGGGGTCACCGCCGTCCGATCCCTCGAAGCCGGCATCACCGAAGGTGAAGATGCCGCCGTCGGAGGCCACCAGCCAGTAGCCGGCGCCGTCAGGGGTGGCGGCCATGCCCACGATGGGGGCGTTGAGCCCGGGAAGGGAGGTACCAGGCGCCGACGTCGCTGCACTTCCGAACGCGGTGACCGAGTCGGGACCGGCCGCGCCCGACTCGCGGGGAACACTCGATGCTGCGGCGGCGCTCGGCCCCGGGCCCAACGGTGCCGCCGCCAACCCGAACACCATGGCCACGACGAGCCAGAAGGCGACCGCCCTCGGAGGGATCCGATGCACCCGATAGGACAGATTCCGCGGGCGGGTCACCTCCGGCACGCTACCGCCGACACGTCCGATCCTCCCACTCCGGACCGGCGAAGCGGTGGGTCGATGCGGGTTGCACCCACCGAATGGAACTCGGGCCTTCTGCTAGAAACCACAGATGGTGAGCGCATCCGAGCAGCGGCGGGCCCTGGTCACCGGAGCCACCCGGGGGATCGGCAAGGCCACAGCGGTCGCGCTGGCCCGAGACGGTTGGCAGGTTGCTGTCACCGGCCGCACCCTCCGGGCCGGCGAGGGCCGAGACGACTCGGACACCGGAGCGGGACGACCGCTGCCCGGCAGTCTCGAGGAGACCGGTGCCATCATCCGCGACCGTGGGGCCGACTGCCTGGAGCTCGCCGCCGACCTCCACCAGCTCGAAGCGCTGGCCGGCGTGGTCGCCGGGGTCGTCGATGCCTGGGGAGGCATCGACCTGTTGGTCAACAACGCCGTGGACACCGGGCCGGGCAGCATGGTCACCGTCCTCGACCTCACGGTGGCCCAGCTCGAAGCCAAACTCGAGGCCAACGTGGTGGCGCCGTTCGTGCTTGCCCAAGCCGTCCTACCCGGCATGTTGGAGCGGGGCGGGGGCACCATCGTGAACGTCACCTCGCACACCGCCACCGCCGATCCTCCCGGACCCGTAGGGAGCGGCGGGTGGGGGCTGGGCTACGCCGCCTCCAAGGCCGCGCTCCACCGGATCGCCCCCCTCATCGCCGTGGAGCTCGGCGAACGTGGGATCCGGGCCTTCAACGTCGATCCGGGATACGTCGAGACCGAACGCCAGGTGGTCAACGCCGAGGCCCTGGGCCTCGTCGGCCACTACACCGGTGCCCCTCCTTCGGTGCCCGGTGCCGCCATCGCCTGGCTGGCTGCGCACCCCGACGAGGTAGACAACGGCCAGACGGTTCGGGCCCAAAAGCTGGCCCTCACCCACGACCTCCACCCCGACTGGCGCCCGGCCCGCTGACCTCTCGGGCCGATGGCGCCGGTCCTCAGCCCGTGGTGGCGACCGGGACGGGATCGACGAGGATGCCTCCCCGGTAGTGGACGGTGCGGTCACGGATGGACGGGATCCGGGGTCCGCCGAGCACCGTGCCCGTGAGGTTGAGCGGATCGGCCCCTGACACGGTGACCTCGTCCCCGCGGTGGGGATTCCCCCGCACGTCGGCCAGCAGGGCTGCCGCCTCGGGCGAGGCATACTGCTCACCGGAGATCCCGGCCACGAAGCGACCACCGAGGGCCTCGCCGCGGGCCTCCAGCCGCCGGAGGGCCCGCACCACGTCCCGCCACGGGATCCGGTAGGACTCGCGGGCCCACAACTCCCAGGCCACGACCCCCCAGCGGGCCAGCAACTGCCAGGCCACCGCCTCGGCCAGCTCCTCGGACGCCGGGCCGCTGTGGGGGCCGGTGCCCGAGGCGTCGGGTTCGGGCAGGAGGGACCAGCGCCCCTCACCGACCCCGGTCCCGACCCGGGCCCGCTGGCGCCCGAGTGCGGCCCGTCGGGCCGAACCCGGCCGGTACGCCGAGCGGCGCCGACGGGTGGAGAGCAGCGAGCGGACCGCCGAGAAGGCGTCCGCGGTGACCATGCCCCGGGCCACCAGATCCCAGAGACCCTCGTCGATCTCGGCGTCGAGCCGTCCCGAGGACGGAGCCAACTCGGAACGAAACGCGGCTCCGTGGGCACGGAGTACGGCCAGCACGTCTGCGGACGCTCCGGCCGTCGGCTCGGCCACGTCCCGGTCGGTACGCACCGCCGCCAACATCCAGGTGAGGTCGGGCCGGGTGACGAGGGCCAGCGGGGTGGCCGAGGAGGGCGTGGCCGACCCTCGGTGGCCATCGCTCGGGAGACCGGTGCCGAGGAAGGGTGCAACCGTCGAGCCGTCCTCGACCGGAACCGGGGGTGCACCGGGTGGGCGGGGGGAGAGGCGGGCCCAGGCCACTTCACCGGCCAGGCACAGTTCGTCGAGCCATCGGGGGTCGTAGCCCTCCACCCGGGCCGGCAGGACGGTGGCCTCCCACTCGCCGGCGGCCACCTCGACCCCTTGGAGCTGCTCGATGACCGACAACAGTCCGGACCGGCCTTGGGCCCGGGTACCGGCGGCTACGTGCTGCCAACAGGCGACGAACCGCATGAAGT
Organism: uncultured Acidimicrobiaceae bacterium; assembly: GCA_963845485.1. Classification (GTDB taxonomy): domain Bacteria; phylum Actinomycetota; class Acidimicrobiia; order Acidimicrobiales; family RAAP-2; genus Bog-756. The sequence goes on from CAWJSI010000015.1 coordinate 420,565, forward strand.
CGGCCATGGACGCCGGCTCCACGTGACGTCGTCGGCGACCCCGGCTAGCCGCGTGGAGGCGCACCAGCAGGTGTCGGGCGCACCAACGACCGTCGGGCAGGGCAATGGCCGATCCGGCCGCCTCCAGCCGGGCCAATCCCGTGCGGGCCCGGGCCACGGTGAGCGGAGCCCCACGCACCGACCCGGTGGGCAGTTCTGCGTCCGCCACCAGCTCCTCCACGGTGACCGGGCCGGCCACGTCGAGATGGCCACCCACGCACTCGGCCAGCGACTCGTCGTCGCCGGCCATGGGATCGGTGAGGGAACGGTGGATGCCCTCGGCCGCGGTCCGGCGTTCGGTGGGCGCCCAGGCGCCCTCCACCCACCCGGCCCTACCCTCCGCACACAGCTCGTCGAACCAGGGCTGCCATTCCGGCACCGGTCGGCAGAGGACGAGGGAGAGCATCAGGTCGTGGAGTTCGTCGCGGTGGCGGGGACGGGGCTGCACCTGGTCCAACACCTCGCCGGCGGCGACCGGGTCGAGGGGCCCGAGCTCGGATGCCGCCACCGGCAGTCCCGGAGGCAGGCCGTCGGGTCCCAGGGCGCCGAGGCCGCGGGGAACGGCGACGGCCCGGGTGCGACGCTCCTCCAGCGGTGCACCGTCCAAGAAGGTGAAGGGCTTCCCGGTCAGGATGCCGTGGGACAGCGGGGAGGGCTCGGCCGACTCCACCAGGTGCACCTCGACCCGGCCGGACTCCATCGCCGCCAGGAGGGCCACCAGGCCCTCGGCGTCGAGCGGTTCGGTCAGGCAGTCGGTCACCGTCTGACGGACGAGGACGTGATCGGGCACGGGGACCGGTCCGGGTCCGGCGTTCTCCTGGCAAGCGGCGAGGGCCGGCCAGCTGGCGGCCAACAGGTCCTCGGCCTCCATCCGCTGGAGGTGGATGGGCCGACGCTGCCCGCCACGAGCACGGGGCACGACGAGGGCCCGGTTGAGGTTCCACCGCCAGCGGGCGGCCAACATCGGGTGGGGGAGCACGGCCTGGGTCAGCACCTCGGTCACCGTGCCGCTCTGCAGCATGGTCGGCACCTGGGACAGCGGAAAGCTGTGCTGCGGTCCGAGGGAGAGCACGACCGTGTCGTCGTCCGCCGCCGCCTGGAGCTCGAAGTCGAAGGACACGCAGAACCGCTTGCGCAGGGCCAACCCGAGGGCCCGGTTGATGCGGCCACCGTAGGGGGAGTGAACGATGAGCTGGGTCCCCTCGCTGTCGTCGAAGACCCGCTCGACGACCAGGCGCTGCCGGGTGGGCAGCGCACCGAGCGAGGCCAGTCCCGCGCCCAGATAGGCCACCACCTGATCGGCCACCTCTGGGGACACCCCGGCCCGTTGGCGCACCTCGGCCCGCGCCCCGGTACCGTCGCCCTCCGCCAGCAACGGCTCGAGCCCGGCCCGCAACGCACCGACCTCTTCGGACAGCTCGGCCGAGCGCGCCGGTGCCTCGCCCAACCAGAACGGGATGGTCGGCGGCAGGTCGCCGGCATCGATGACCCGGACCGTCCCCGTCTCGACTTTGACCACCCGCCAGGAGTGGGTGCCGAGGAGGAAGATGTCACCGGCGGTGGCCTCCACGGCGAAGTCCTCGTGCACCGAGCCGACGGTGATGCCGTCAGGGTCGAGCACCACCCGGTAGTCGCCCGTCTCGGGGATGGCACCACCGCTGGTGAGCGCAGCCAGCCGGGCCCCCCGACGGGCCCGCAGTCTGCCGTTGACCGCATCATGATGGAGGTGGGCGCCCCGTCGGCCCCGGCCGGTCTGGATGCCCCAGGACACCAGTTCGACCACCTCATCGAAGGTCTCCCGGCTCAGATCGGCGTAGGGGCCGGCCCGGCGAACCAACTCATAGAGGGCGTCGACCTCCCACTCCTCGGTGGCCGCCACCTCGGCCACCAGCTGCTGGGCCAGGACGTCCACGGGGGCCACCGGCGGATGGAGCAGGTCGAGGTGGCCTGCCTTCACACCGGCCAGCAGGGCCGTGCATTCGACCAGCTCGTCCCTGGTCATGGGGTAGAGGATCCCGGCCGGAGTGCCGTCGATCTGGTGGTTGGCCCTCCCGATCCGCTGGAGGAAGGTCCCGATGGCCCGAGGCGAGCCGATCTGGCACACCAGCTCCACCGGGCCCACGTCGATGCCCAGCTCCAAGGAGGCCGTGGCCACGAGGGCACGCAGGTCCCCGGCCCGGAGCCGTTGCTCAACGATCCGCCGCCTGGCCGCCGACAGGCTCCCGTGATGGGCTGCCACCTGCAGGGCGGCATCGACCGGGTCGGTGGCGAGGCCGTCCCCGTCGTTCTCGGCGTCGCCCGGCCTCCCGTCGGCTCCGAGACGCAGGGCGAGTTGATGGGCCACGCGCTCGGCCATCTTGCGGGTGTTGACGAAGACCAGCGTGGTCCGGTGCTCCATGACGTGGCCGGCGATGCGGTCGAGGACGTCGGCGAGCTGGCCCCCACTGGCCACAGCTTCGAGTTCGCTCTCGGGGAGCTCGATGGCCACATCCAGATCCCGGCGGTGCCCGCAGTCCACGATGGTGGTGGGGGCACGCTCGGAATCGACCCCCGAGAGGAGCCGGGCCACGAGCTCGAGCGGCCGCTGGGTGGCCGACAGGCCGATCCGCTGCAGGCGGCCGCCGGTCGCGGCGACGAGATGGTCGAGGCGCTCGAGGGTGAGGGCCAGGTGCGAGCCCCGCTTGTCCCGGGCCAGGGTGTGCACCTCGTCGATGATCACGGTGTGGACCGAGCCGAGCACCGCCCGCGACGACGGGGCGGTGAGTAGGAGGTAGAGCGACTCCGGGGTGGTCACCAACAGATCGGGAGGCGACTTGCGCATGGCGGCCCGCTCGGCGGCCGGCGTGTCCCCGGTGCGCACGGCCACCGACAGGTCGGGGGCGGGATAGCCCTGGCGGACCGCCTCCTCGGCGATACCGGCCAGGGGCAGCTGCAGGTTCTCGTGGACATCGGTGGCGAGGGCTCGTAGTGGGGAGACGTAGACCACTCCCGGGCCCCGGGGTGCGTCGGTCGGGGTGGCGACCGATGTGGCGGCCCGGTAGGCCGCGTCGATGGCCACGAGGAAGCCGGTCAGGGTCTTACCGGTGCCCGTGGGCGAGGCCACCAGCACGTTCCCACCCTCGGCGATACGCGGCCACGCCGCCGTTTGCGGCTCGGTGGGACCGTCGGGGAACCTGCCGAGGAACCAACCGGCGACGGCCGGGTGGAACGTGCGCAGGATGGAGTCGACCGGTAGGTCGGCCAGCGCGGGGTCAGGGGTTCCACCGGGCGCGACGAAGTCCAGCGGGAGGGGCTGTGGGAGGGCCCGGGCGGAGGGCAGGGTGGTGGCCACGGTGTCCAGTCCAGCCTAGGGGTGTGACACCCTCGGTGTACCGGCCGGTCACCGGCCCCGGTGTGGTGCTGGTCGCCCGGCCGACGGGCGTCAGCCCAGGGCCGACAGCGATTGCGAGTCGCCGGCGTCCGCCGGGATCGGGGCGAGAGGGTCGATGGCGGCCGGCGAGAGGTGACCGGCCTCCATGAGGCGCGCCCGGCTCGAGACCACGTGGCAGTGCTCGATGAGGCGCTCGCCGTCGGTCTCCGATGCGGGGGTGAGGGTGCCGCCGAGCCGCCATCCGAAGTCAGGAGCAGGACGGCACGACCGCACCGTGACGTTGACCTCGACCCCGTGCACGTCGCCGTGCACGTCGCTCAGGTCGAGGTGGAGCTCGAGTACGCCTCCCACCTCGACGGGCTCGGGAGCGATGATCCCCGCACCTCCCGGGGTCAGGTCCACCACCCGCACGAGGCCCCCGTTGACCACGCCGGCGATCTCGACGGGGACCCGGTAATGGTGGCGGAACTGGTGGCGGCGGCTGACCTTCCAGAGGGCAGCGGTGAGGATGGTGAGCTCCCAGAGGGCGAAGGTCAGGCCAGCCACCACAGCGAGTCCGGGAAGCGGGGGGAGGTGGACGAGGCCGGCCAGGGTCAGACAGCGGAGGGCGATGGCCGCCACCAGTACCACGAAGGTGACCACCACCAGTCGGAGCTGACGCATGGCCGACCAGCCGCCGTCGTCGATACCGTCCTTCGGTGTCACCTTGAACGAGACCCGGGACGGGCGGACGAGGGCCAGCACGGCCCGGGTGAAGATCTCACTGGTCAGGTGGGTGGAGTAGGCGCCGTCCCACAAGGTGGCCTGACCGCGGCAGAGGGCGCTCGAGGCCACCAGATTGAGGACCATCCACGGCAGCCAAAACACCCCGAACTGCCACAGGGTGGCGTGCATGGGCAGGCGACCGGTCGTCAGCATGGCCACGAGCACCGCCAACATGGCCAGGCGCTGGATGGGCACGAAGTAGGCCAGAAGCGAGGAGAGGTAGCTGGCCCGCTGTTTGAGGCTGAGGCCGTGGGCCACGACCGGGTTCTCCCGGGTTCGGAGCACGGCCAGGTTCCCTCGGGCCCACCGGTCCCGCTGGAGGAGGAACGAGGAGAGGTCATGGGGGGCCAGTCCTTGGACGAGCGTCTCGTCGTGATAGCGGGTGTGCCAGCCCTGACCGTGGAGTCGGATGGTGGTGTGGAAGTCTTCGGCCACCGTCTCGGTGGCGATGCCGCCGATCCCCTCCAGCGCGTGCCGGAGGATGACCGCAGCCGAGCCGCACCAGAACGCTCCGTCGTGGCGGTTCTTGCCCGGCATGAGCACCTCAAAGAACATGCTCTGGTCGTGCCGGCCCGTCTCGAAGTGCTGGAACGAGTCGAGGTTTCCGAAGTCGTGGGGCGTCTGCACCAGGGCCACCGACGGGTCGTCGAAGTAGCCGACCGTGGCGTCCAGGATGTCCGGTTGGGGAACGTGGTCAGCGTCGAGGATGAGGATCAGTTGGCCGTCGGTCCGGCCGAGGGCGTGATTGATGTTTCCCGCCTTGGCGTGCTCGTTGGTGGGGCGGCTCAGGTAGCGGGCCCCGAACCGCTCGGCGAGGCGACGCACCTCGTCTCGGCGGCCGTCGTCGAGTACCCAGGTGGTGTGGGGATAGGCGATCCGGTCACAGCCCACCAACGTGGCGCCGAGCACGTCGAGGCCTTCGTCGTAGGTGCAGACGAAGACGTCGACGGAGGGACGCCATCCGATGGCCGGCCGCCTCGGCGTCGGAATGCGCCACGCCAGAAAGGCGAACGAACCGAGCATGAGGAGTCCGAACACCTCAGCGGCGTACAGCGTCCAGAACATCACCGGCTCCGCGCCTCGGCCCGTGTCCCACACCCGCCACACCAGGTACACCACTCCCCAGGCCAGGGCCAGGGTGGTCAGAGCGCGCAGCAGCCGGTCACGACCGTGGTAGCTCAATCGGGCCGGCGCGGCAGGTGCAGGCATTGCCGGGGTTATCGACCAGGCGGGGCCCGGGCTTGAATCCCGCCCGGCAAACGGCGGCCCCGGGGGGCCCACCACAGGACCGTTACTCGGCGGCGTCTCGCCGCCTCAGGAGGGGGTCAGCCGGATTCGGGGACGTAGCGACGGGCCGGGGTACCCGGAGGGTGGGTCACACCGGGCACCGCGTCGGGGTTCTCGACGCAGACCTCCCCCTCGAGACCGTCGGGGTCCCGGAAGAAGATGCTGAGCACCGGACCGAAGTCGGTCACGAAGGAGTCGGCCGCGCCCCGGGCCATCAACCGCTCACGGATGGTCTCGAAGGCGGACAGCGACGCCGCCTGGAGGGCGAAGTGGTCGAGCCGTCCCCGGCCGAACATGGGTACCTGGCGATCGGCCTCGGTGTTGCCGACGATCTGGAACACGTTGAGCTCGGCGAAGGGTCCGATCCTGATGATCGACAGCCGGACGGCCTCGTTCCCGTCCACCTCGGGTGCGTCGCGTTCCACTTCGGCCTCGAAGACCTCCTCGTAGAACCGGTGGAGGCGGGGTGCGTCGTTGGTCAGCGTGGCGACGTGGTTGAGCCCGACAGTCAGCACGTGGGTCTCCCGGGAGTCATCCGATCACGTCGACGATGTCCACGACCAGCAGCACGAAGACCATGGTGCCCACCACGGCGTACAAGGCAGTGAACGCCCAGCGCTGGCGGTGGTCGGCCATCCAGAAGCGTCGGATGCCGAGGAAGTCGAAGGTGAGGGCCAGTACGCCGATGGGAATGCCGATCGCCGGCCCGACGCCGCGGGCCAATCCGATGGCCGGCAGCACGAAGGGGAGGACGATGTAGCTGAGCAGGCACCGCAGGGCCGACAAGAAGATAGAGGCACTGAAGATCCGGTGGGTCTCGGACTCGTCGATGGGGGCCCGGTCCTCGGGCACCCGCAGCAGGCGCCGCATGGTCTGGTCGGCCCGGGAGCGTTCCGGTACCACGACGGTCCCGCCCTGGGCCACGACCAACTGATCCATGGCGCCATGCTACGTGTTCCATGCGTCGGGCTACCAACCACGCCGGTGGCACCGGTCGGCCCATCCCGCCCCGGCGACACCACCGAGCAGGGCGCACCCGGTATCGTGCCCGACCATGGGATCGACCCGGTGACCTCGAACGCGTCGAGGCGGGGGCGGGCGGCAGCGGACCGGGAGAACGCGGTGGCGGGCTCGGCTGGGCCGCCCTCCATGTGGAGCGTGCGGCGACCGGACGGCTCCGTGGCCGCCGGGTGGTACCTCATGCCCCTTCGCCTCTTCCTCGGGGTCACCTTTCTTTTTGCCGGGTGCCAGAAGCTGGCCAATCCCGACTTCCTCCGATCCTCGAGCCCCATCTCCATCCACGCCCAGCTGGCCGGGGCCGACCGGTCCAGCCCCATCCACGGCCTCCTCTCCCACCTGCTGTCAGTGGCCCCGGCCCTCGGCGTGGTCATCGCCCTCGGTGAGGTGGCGATCGGCATCGGGATCCTGGTGGGTCTGTGGATGCGCATCGCCGCAGTGGCCGGCATGCTCTTATCCTTCGGCCTGTTCCTCACCATCAGCTTCCACTCGGCGCCGTACTACACGGGGTCGGACATCGTCTTCTTCTTCGCCTGGACCCCGCTGGCCCTGGCCGGGGCGGCCGGTGCCCCGGCCCTTGACACCTGGTTCGCCCGGCCCCGGGCCCGCGTCGAGCCGGTGGACGCCTACGGCGCCATGCCCCGACGTGACGTCCTGTCCAAGGGGGCACTCACCGGGATGGTGGCCGGCCTGTTCGTCGTGGTCGGTGGACTGGCCGCCGGCCTCGGACGCCTGGCCGGTGGGTCCTCGACCACCACGGAGTCATCGAACACCTTGGGCGGTGGGGGAGCGCCGAGCACGACGAGCCCGTCCTCGGGCCCCACGACCACCACCACCGGCGGCGGCGGCGAGACGACCACCGCACCCGTGCCCTCGGGCACCAACGTGGGATCGGCGGCGAGCGTGCCGGTCGGGGGATCGGCCGCCTTCACCTGCCCGGAAACGGCGATCCGGGCCTGGTCATCCAACAGACGGCCGACGACTTCGTGGCCTTCGACGCCGTCTGCCCCCACGCCGGGTGCACGGTGGCCTACCAGGCTGCGGCCAAGATCATCGCCTGTCCGTGCCACGGGTCGGAGTTCAACCCCCGCACCGGCCACGTGGTGCAGGGGCCGGCCACCAGTGGCCTGACACCGGTCTCGATCACCAAGGCGGCCAACGGCAACCTGTACGTCCGCGACTGACCCCCGCGCTGCGCTCCGGCCACCGGCCTCCTGCTGTCGTCGTCCGAGCCCGATCGGATAGCATCGCGGCGTCGTCGTTCTGTGGCGGCGGCCACCGCCCATGAGTGCAGCCACCACCGTGCCGACCGGCACCTCTGACCCCAAACCAGCGGAGGAGTCCGTCGCCAGGGCCGACCGGACCGACTGGATCTCCGCTCTGCCGTTCCTCGGCGCCCACCTGGTCCCCTTGGCGGCGTTCTTCGTGGTGGTGACGTGGCAGGACTGGGTGCTCTGCGCGGTGCTCTACATCACCCGGATGTTCTGCATCACCGCCGGTTACCACCGGTACTTCTCCCACCGCAGCTACCGCATGGGTCGGGTGGCCCAGTTCTTCATGGCCCTCGGAGGGACGACAGCCCTCCAAAAAGGTCCCCTCTGGTGGGCCGGCCACCACCGCATCCACCACCGGTACACCGACCTCGATGACGACGTGCACTCACCCCGCGACGGGTTCTGGTGGAGCCACGTCGGCTGGATCCTCTCCACCCGCTACAAGGACACCGACACCTCAAGCATCAAGGACTTCGCCGCCTTCCCCGAGTTGCGCTTTCTCGACCGCCACTGGTGGATCGGGCCGACACTGCTCGGCGGGCTGTGCTTCCTCCTCGGCGGTTGGGGCGGCCTCGTGATCGGCTTCTTCCTCTCGACGGTCCTGCTCTGGCACGGCACCTTCGTGGTCAACTCGGTCGCCCACCTGTTCGGTCGCCGGCGCTACGCCACCCCCGACACCAGCCGGAACTCGATGATCATCGCCGTGATCACCGGAGGGGAGGGGTGGCACAACAACCACCACTACCTGCCGGCCTCGGCCCGCCAGGGCTTTGCCTGGTGGGAGTTCGACCCCACCTGGTACGGACTGAAGGCACTGGCCGCCCTCCACCTCGTGCGTGATCTACGGGACCCGCCGGCCCGCCTGCTCGACCAGGCCCGCGTGCGTGACGGCGCCTTCGACATCGGGATGTTCCGCTCGTACTGGGAGCGGGCCGCCCGGGTCACCGGCGAGCGCATCGCCGACCTGAGCGCCCGGCCGGTGGCCTCGTCGCTCGAATCCCACGACCAGAGCGCGACACCGGGAACCATCCCGGCTGTCGATGCCAGCGAGACGCCGGCGACGGACGAGCCGCTCTCCCACCTCTCAGGGCTGATCACCCGGGTACTCGAATCGGCCGACCAACTGGCCGACTCGACCCGCAGGACCCGCCGGCCCGAAACCACCGACAAGGTGACCGCAGGCGAACCGGGATCCGTCGACCACAACCCGGAATGAGCAGCCTCACAGCCTCACCGGATCCGGGCGGGTTCGCCTCGGCCGCTCTGTGGATCGTCGACCTCGACGGCGTGGTCTGGCTCACCGGCGAGCCCATCGGACCGGTCGCCGACGCGGTCGAGCGCGTTGCGCACCCGGGGCATCCGGGTGGTCTTCGCCACCAACAACTCCGCACCCACCACCGACGAGCTCCTGACCCGGCTGGCCAGGATCGGCATCGAGTCGGCACCCGGGGACCTGGTCACGTCGGCCGGTGCGGTGGCCTCGTTGCTCGAACCCGGTGCCCGGGCGACGGTACTGGCCGAGGCGGGGGTCCACGAGAGCCTGGCCGCCCACGGCGTAACCATCATCGAGCCGCAAGCCACCCGGGAGGTCACCGCCACCTCCGACGCGGCGGTGGTCGGCTGGAACCGCTCGTTCGACTTCGCCTCCCTGGCCGCCACCGCCACCGCCGCCCGGGAGTCCGGACGCCTGGTCGCCACCAACGAGGACCCGACCCACCCCACACCCGACGGCCTCATGCCCGGGTCGGGGGCGCTGCTGGCCGCCGTCGCCACCGCCTCGGGTGTCACCCCCGAGATCGCCGGCAAGCCCCACGCGGCCATGGCGACGCTCATGCAGTCCCGGTTCGGGTTCAGCGACGGCGACGCCTCGGTGGTGATGATCGGCGATCAGCCAGGCACCGACGGTCGTCTGGCCGAACGCCTGAACATCCCCTTCGGCCTGGTGGACTCAGGGGTCACGCCCGCCTCGTCCCGGAACTTCGACGTCCCCGTCGCCCTACGGTCGGACGACTTCGTCTCGTTGGTCGCAGCCTGCCTGGATCACGCGCACTGACCCTTCGTGTCCGCCCCGGCCCCGGCCGGTAGCATGGCGGCGTGGCCAGCGGAGACGGATTCCAAAAGTACCTCGACGCCGGGATCGCCTTCACCAACCTCACCCGGGCCAAGGCCGAGGAGTTGGTGCACGAACTGGTGCAGAACGGGGAGTTCCAGTCCGGCGACGCCCGGGCCCGCGTAGACGAACTGCTCGAGCGCAGTCGCAAAGGACGCGAGGCGTTCGCCGCACAAGTCCGCAAGGAAGTCACCCAACAGCTGGAGAGCGTGGGCATCACCTCGCTGGAAGATCTGGCCGAACAGGTGGCGACCCTGATCGGGCGTACCGCCGAGGCGGGCAAGGCGGCTACCACCAAGGCCAAGAAGTCAGCGGCGAAGAAGGCCTCTCCGAAGAAGGCCGCCGCCAAGAAGTCGCCGGCCAAGAAAGCGGCCGCCACGAAGTCACCGGCCAAGGTTGCAGTCAAGAAATCGGCCGGGGACGCCAAGAAGGCTCCGGCCAAGAAGGCGACCGCCAAGAAGGCGACCGCCAAGAAGGCTCCGGCCACCAAGGCATCTCCCACCAAGGCTGCCGGGACTACGGTCCCGGCCCCGGAGTCGTCGGACTGACCAACTCCCCGCGACGGCGACTGGACCGGGCCCTGGTGGAGCGGGGACTGGTGGCGACCCGTCCCCAAGCGGTCGCTCACATCGAGCGGGGCGAGGTTCTCGTGTCCGGGTCGGTGGCGGACAAGCCCTCACGGCTCGTGGCCCCGGCCGAACCCATCGAGCTGATCGGGCCTCCGCCTCGCTTCGTCAGTCGCGGCGGCGACAAGCTCGACGCCGCGCTCACCCGCTTCTGCATCGACGTCGTCGGGCGGAGGGCCCTCGACGCCGGAGCGTCCACCGGAGGATTCACCGACTGCCTGCTCCAAGCCGGAGCCAGCTCGGTGGTGGCAGTCGACGTGGGTCGTGGCCAGCTGCATCCGCGGATCCGGAACGACCCCCGGGTCGAGGTCCACGAACGACTCGACGTCAGAGAGGTGACGATGGCGACCATGCTCGGCCGCCCGGCCGACCTCGTGACGGCCGACCTCTCGTTCATCTCGGTCACCCGCGCCGTACCGGTGCTTACCGGGGAGATCGTCGTACCCGGCTCACCCCTCGTGATCCTGGCCAAACCGCAGTTCGAGGCGGGCCGGGCCGAGGCCTCGCGGGGGAGGGGGATCATCCGGGACCCCGAGGTGCACCGACGGACCTTGCTCGAGGTGTGTGGAGCGATCTCGGCGGCCGGGGCGGACATCATGGGGGCGATGCCCTCACCCATCACCGGTTCGGCCGGGAATCTCGAGTTCCTCGTCCATGCCCGCGTCCGGGAGCCGAGCGGTGGGAGTCCGCCTCCGAGCACCCATGCCTCAGCCGTCACTGAGCTCGTCGACCGGGCCGTCGCCGAGGCCCACGCCGAAAACGGGACAGGATAGGGACCATGGCCGTCATCGCCTTCTACACCAACCCCCACCGACCCGAGGCCACCGCCCTCGCCGCCCGGGCCGAGGCCTGGCTGGTCGATCGGGGACACCAGGCCGTACCCGCCCTGCACCCCGACGGCTCGGCCTCGGCCGAGGGCGCCGACCTGCTGGTCAGCCTGGGAGGGGACGGCACGCTGCTCCGGTCGGTCGAGACCGCCCTGGCCGGGGGCATCCCGGTCCTCGGGGTGAACATCGGCCGGCTGGGCTACCTCACGCCCACCGAGCCGGCCGGGCTGGAAGACGCCCTCGGCTCCTTCCTGGCCGGGACCCACCGGGTCGAGGAACGGATGACCTTGTCGGTTACCGTGCGCGGACCCGACGGAGCCCTCATCGCCCAGCGCACCGCGCTCAACGAGGCCACGGTGGAAAAGACCGTCCCGGGCCACACCGTGCGTATCGCCACCTTCATCGACAGCCGTCCCTTCGTCACCTACGCCGCTGACGGGCTGCTCGTGGCCACCCCGACCGGATCGACGGCCTACAACCTGTCCGCCCGGGGCCCGGTCCTGTCCCCGAGGCTGCGGGCGATCGTGGTCACGCCGGTCTCGCCGCACATGCTCTTCGACCGTCCTCTCGTCCTCGACCCCACCGAGCGCCTCCGACTCGACGTGGAAGAGCCCCGTTCGGCCGTGCTGGTGGTGGACGGCGTGACCGTCACCACCCTGGCCCCGGGCTCCTCGGTGGAGTGCCGGCAGGGTGATCAACCGGCCCGTCTGGTCACCTTCGGGTCCACCGACTTCCACTCCATCCTCCGGGCCAAGTTCCATCTCGCCGACCGCTAGGACACCGGGCGCCATGGGACCCCACCTGGTCGAGCTCCGGGTACGCAATCTCGGGGTGATCGACGACGTCACCATCACCTTCGGGTCGGGCATGACCGCCCTCACCGGCGAGACCGGGGCCGGCAAGACCCTGCTCGTCGAGGCGCTCAGCCTCCTGCTCGGTGGCCGGGCCGACTCCTCGGTGGTCCGGGCGGGGACCGACGAGGCCATCGTCGAGGGCCGGTTCCTGCTGCCGGCCGGCTCGGCGTTGCTTGCTGACGGATCCGGGGCCGCCGTCTCCAAGGAGGACGACGACGAAGCGAGCGAGATCACTCTCGCCCGCGCCGTCCCGCGCTCAGGTCGCTCCCGCGCCTGGGTCGACGGCCGGATGGCCACCATCGGGACCCTGGCCGAGACCGCCGTCCGGCTGATCGAGCTCCACGGCCAGCACCAGCACCGGTCCCTCGTCCACACCGATGCACAGCGTCGGGCCCTCGACGCCTTCGGCCGCATCGACCTCGACGCCTGGTCCGCAGCCCGGCTCCGCCTGCGCCACCTCGGCGAGGAATCCACCGCCCTCGGCGGGGACGCCCGGGCGCGGGCCCGGGAGGTGGACCTCCTCCGATACCAGATCGGGGAGATCGAATCGGCGGCCATTGACGATGCCGACGAGGAGTCCCGGCTGGAGGCCGAAGAGGACCGGCTGGCCGAGGCGGCCGGCCACCGACAGGCCGCGGCCGCCGCCCTGACGGCTGTCTCGGGGATCGAGGGGACGAGCGCCCTCGACCGGTTGGCCGAGGCGGCGGGGGAGCTGGAGGGTCGCGTGCCGCTGGACCCGTTGGCGGTCCGGGTGGGCGGGGCCATGGCCGAACTGTCGGACCTCGCCACCGAACTGCGTACCGTCGTCGAGACCTGGGAGGACGACCCCGAACGGTTGGAGGAGATCCGCACCCGGCGCCAGCTCCTCTACCAACTGCAGCGAAAGTACGGCGACAGCCTCGAAGAGGTGTTGGCCTTCGCCGACGACGCGCGTCGTCGTCTGGCCGCCGCCGAGCTCGAAGAACAGCGGGCCCAGGTCCTCGACGGCGAGATCGAGGCGGCACGCGCCGAGCTGGCCGAGCGCAGTGCCGAGGTCGCCGCGGCGCGGCGGGCCGCCGCACCGGTGCTGGCCTCGGCTGTCCGCTCGACACTGCACCGGCTGGCCATGCCCTCGGCCCGGTTCGAGATCGCCGTGGACGGGGAAGGTCCTGGCGACCAGGTGGGCTTCTTGCTCGGGGCCAATGCCGGGGAGCCACTGGCCCCCCTGGCCTCGGCGGCCTCCGGGGGTGAGCTGGCCCGCACCATGCTGGCCATCCGGCTGGCCATCACCGAGGCTCCTGGGGTGATGGTCTTCGACGAGGTCGATGCCGGGGTGGGCGGCGAGGCCGCCATCGCCGTCGGTGCCGCGCTGGCCGGGCTCGGGGCGCACGGACAGGTCCTCGTGGTCACCCATCTGGCCCAGGTGGCGGCCCAGGCCGACCATCAACTCGAGGTACGCAAGGACGACCGCACCGGTCGGACCCGGTCCGAGGTGACTCCACTGGCCGGGGAGGACCGGGTGGTCGAGCTCAGCCGGATGCTCTCGGGCCACCCCGACAGCGCATCGGCACGTGAGCACGCGCGAGAGCTGCTCGATGCCAATGCCACCACCGCGTAGTGGCCTCTCCCTGAGGCTGAGGGTAAGGCCGACCGTGCGCCGAGCCAACCGGGTGAGCACCCGTGGTCGGGGTGGTGGCATCCCCAGTGAGTCAGGCGGGTCCGCACGTGGGCCGTCCCGGTTCCGCTAGCCTCATCAGGTGCCTGACGTGGATGGCCCGCCGCAACCCTCCGGGGGACAGCCGACGGTCGAGCCACCCTTCGGATCGGCCCTCGGCGGCACCGGAGCCCCGGGTGCGGGGTCCCGCCGGCCGACCAAGTACATCTTCTTCACCGGCGGGGTGTCGTCGTCTCTCGGCAAGGGACTGACCGCCTCGTCCCTCGGCCGCCTGCTCAAGCTCCGGGGCCTCCGGGTCACCATGTGCAAGCTGGATCCGTACATCAACGTGGACCCCGGGACCATGAACCCGTTCGAACACGGCGAGGTCTTCGTTACCGAGGACGGCGGCGAAACCGACCTCGACCTCGGCCACTACGAGCGGTTCATCGACGAGAACCTCAACAAGAACTCCAACGCCACGACGGGGCGCATCTACTCCTCGGTGATCGCCAAGGAGCGTCGAGGGGACTACCTGGGCAAGACGGTCCAGGTGATCCCGCACGTGACCGACGAGATCAAAAAGCGGGTCCTCGCCCTCGGCACCGCCGACGTGGACGTGGTCATCGTCGAGATCGGCGGGACGGTGGGGGACATCGAGATCGTCCCGTTCATCGAGGCCATCCGCCAGTTCCGCCGGGATGTCGGGCGGGACAACGTCTGTTACGTCCATCTCACCCTCGTCCCCTACCTCGGGCCCTCGGGCGAGCAGAAGACCAAGCCCACCCAGCACTCGGTCACCGAGCTGCGCAGTCGGGGTATCCAGCCCGACGTGATCGTGTGCCGCTCGGACCGGATGATCTCCGAGGACCTGAAGCGGAAGATCTCGCTCCTGTGCGACGTCCCCATGGAGGCGGTGGTCTCCGCCGTCGATGCCGACAACATCTACCAGATCCCCCTGGTCCTCCACGAGGAGGGCCTCGACGGCTACATCCTGTCGCTCCTGCGCTTCGACGAGTCGGACCATCCCATCGACCTGTCCACCTGGGAGCGCCTGGTCGCCCAGGTAGATGCGGCGGTCCGCCCGGTGCGCATCGGGATCATCGGCAAGTACGTAGACCTGCCCGACGCCTACCTCTCGGTGGTCGAATCCCTGCGTCATGCCGGCTTCCACCACGGGGCCAAGGTGCAGATCGAGTGGATCCAGGCCGCCACGGTGCCCGAGATCCTGGAGCGGGACGGACTGCGGGGCTTCGACGGCCTGGTCATCCCGGGCGGCTTCGGTGAACGGGGCATCGAGGGCAAGATCGCCGCGGCCGGCTACGCCCGCCAACACGAGCTTCCCCTGCTCGGGCTGTGCCTCGGCCTCCAGGTCATGATCATCGAGGTGTCCCGCTCCCTGGTCGGTCTCGATGGGGCCAACTCCCGGGAGTTCGACCCCATGACTCCTCACCCGGTGGTCGATCTGATGGACGACCAGAACGATGTGGTGGACAAGGGCGGGACCATGCGGCTGGGCTCCTACAGCGCCCAGCTGGTGGCCGGGTCCCAGGTGGCCAAGGCCTACGGCACCGAGATGGTCTCCGAGCGACACCGACACCGCTACGAGGTCAACCCCCGCTACCGGTCCCGGCTCGAAGAGGTGGGCCTCGTCTGTTCGGGCATGTCGCCCGATGAACGGCTGGTGGAGTTCATCGAGCTTCCCGATCACCCCTTTTGGGTGGGCACCCAGGCCCACCCCGAGTTCAAGAGCCGTCCCGACCGCCCCCACCCCCTCTTCCGCGAGCTGGTCTTCGCCGCCCTCACCCGGGCCGAGGGACGGGACCCCCGCCTGCCCGATATCGGCGACGTCGGCTGAGGTGGGCGATGCGGACGGGCACGGTTCGGGCGGCCTCTCGGAGCTGCCCCGATTCCGGCCCACCGGGGAGGCGGTCCTCCACGAGGGTTGGGTGATCTCCCTCGTCCAGGCCGGGTTCGTCGACCCGGGGGGTGAGGCCTTCGACCGGGAGGTGATCCGCCATCCCGGCGCGGTGGCGGTGGTCGCCGTCACCGAGGACGACTCGGTGGTGCTCGTCCGCCAGTACCGACCCGCGCTCGACGAGTGGATCCTCGAGGTGCCGGCCGGCACCCGTGACGTGGTGGGGGAGCCCGAGGAGCAGACCGCCCAGCGCGAACTGGCCGAAGAGGTCGGCTTCTCGGCGGACGAGATGGTGCTGTTGACCCGGTGCGCCATCACCCCGGGATTCTGTGACGAGATCTCCTCGGTCTTTTTGGCCACGGGTCTCACCCCGGTGGCGCTCGATCGCCAGGGCATCGAGGAGCGCTACATGCGCATCGAGCACGTTCCGCTGTCCCGGTTCGACGCCCTGGTGGACGACGGGAGCATCATCGATGCCACGACCATCCTCGGTGTGGCACTGGCCCGCCGGCGGTTGGCCGCACCGCCTCGGACATGAGCCGGGCGGTCTCGGCCGGGGCCGAGGAGTACCTGTCCTGGTTGGCCGTCGAGAAGGGCCGGTCCCAGAACACACTGGCCGCCTACCGCCGGGACATCGCCAGCTGGGAGGCGTGGGCCGCCACCGCCGGCGTCGATCCGGGCGCGGCCGACACCGAAGCCATCGAGCGCCACCTGGACGAGCTGCGGGCCGGGGGGCGCACGCCGGCCTCGATGGCCCGGTCCACCTCGGCGCTGCGCGGCCTGTTCCGCTTCCTCGTCAGCGAGGGTGACATCGCCACGGACCCCAGCACCGACCTGCGCTCGCCCCGAATTCCCCGGCGACTGCCCAAGGCCCTCGACGAGGAGCAGGTGCTCGGGCTGCTCGACTCGGTCAGCGGCACCGAGCCGGCCGACTACCGGGACCGGGCCCTGCTCGAGGTGCTCTACGGCACCGGGGCCCGCATCTCCGAGGTCGTTGGGCTGTCCCTCATGGACCTCCAGGGTGACGATGGACTCCTCCGGGTGTTCGGAAAGGGGGCCAAGGAGCGGATCGTCCCGCTCGGGGGACCGGCCCGCATGGCCCTCGACCGGTGGCTGGCCCCGGGGGGACGGCCACGGATGGCCCCTGACCGCTGGGCCCGACGGGGCGACGCCGAGGCCGTGTTCTTGAATCTGCGGGGCAGCCGCCTCTCCCGCCAGGGGGCCTGGGCCGTCGTCCACCACCGGGCCCAGCGCGTCGGCCTCGGCGATGTGGTCAGCCCACACGTACTCCGTCACTCGTGCGCCAGCCACATGCTGGCCCACGGCGCGGACATCCGGGTGGTCCAAGAGCTGCTCGGCCACGTGTCCATCGCCACCACCCAGATCTACACCCGCCTCAGCCAGGACCACCTCCGTGCCTCCTACCAGCGGGCCCACCCGCGGGCTACTGCGCCCCAGCTCAAGTAGGATCTTCCCGTGCCGAGCGACGCCCCCACCATCGACTACCGCCAACTACTCGAGGACGAGCGGCGCCAACTGCTGTCAGAGCTCTCCGAACTCGGCCACGGCGAGGGCGGCGGGCTCGACTACGACCCCAACTTTGCCGACACCAGCCAGGTGACCGCCGAGCGGGGGGAGGCCGATGCCCTCGCCGGCCAGCTCCAAGAGACCCTCGACGAGGTGGCACTGGCCCTGGGCCGGCTCGAAGAGGGCACCTACGGGACGTGCGAGGTGTGCGGCAAGGCCATCGACCCCGCCCGCTTAGAGGCCATGCCGGCCACCCGGTTCTGCATCAACGACGCCAACCGGCCCTGATCGGGCCGGGCTCATGGCCTACGGAGGCTACGGGGGTGGCCAGGGTGGCAGCGGCCGTCCCCGGCGGCGGTTCCAACCCGACCAGCGCACCTTGATCATCGTGGTGGTGGCGATCGCCCTCATCGCCATCCTCCTGCGCACCCACAAGATCTCCAGCAACAACCTCATCTACTTCTTGGTGCTGATCCCCTCGATCATCCTCCACGAGCTCTCCCACGGCGTGGTGGCCCTGGCCTTCGGCGATGACACGGCCAAACGGGCCGGCCGCCTCACCCTCAACCCGGTCAAGCACGTGGACCCGGTCGGGACCCTGCTCGTGCCCGCCCTGCTCTCGCTGTCGGGCATCGGGGCCTACGGCTGGGCCAAGCCGGTGCCGGTGAGCACCAACCGGCTGCGCAGCCCCCGCAACCACACGGTGATCGTGTCACTCGTCGGACCCATCACCAACTTCGCCCTGGCCGCGCTCATGGGCGTTCTCTTCGTCTGGGTCACCCCGGTGGCCGCCCGGGAGGGCATCACCGACCTCAGCTTGGTCAGCAGGATCTTCTTCCTGGCCGGCATCGCCAACATCGTGCTCGGGGTGTTCAACTGCATCCCGTGTCCACCCCTCGACGGCGCCGCCGTCCTCGAGCGGTTCCTGCCCGCCCGCGTGCTGCCCCAGTACTACAACCTCCAGCCGTTCCTCATGTTCTTGCCCCTCATCCTCATCCTCTTCTTCCACAACCAATGGTCGGAGTTCATCAACCACATCATCAACTGGTGGGCGGCCCGACTGGTGTGACGAAGGGCCCACTCGCCGGCCCGTTCGTCGAGGGGACCCCGACGCCGGCCCACTCATGAGTCCGACCGATCTCATAACCGATCCGACCCCTGGCGCGCCCGGGGCCATGCCGACCGGCGCCGCCGCGTGGGTGCGGACCCACCCGGGGATGGCCTTTGCCATCGTCCTCCCGTTCGTGGTGTTCGGGATACCCCAGCTCTTCGGCATGACCTACCTGTCGGGGGACAACTTCATCCAGAACTTCCCCATGCGGGTCCTCGTGGGCAAGGACCTCCTCCACGGGGTGCTGCCGTTGTGGAATCCCTACCTGTTCAGCGGCACCCCACTCCTCGGAGGCTTCAACGCCGGGGCCGCCTACCCGGTGACGTGGCTGACCGCGGTGCTGCCGGTCTTCACGGCCTGGACCCTGACCCTCGCCCTCGCCTACGACGTGGCCCTCGTCGGGATGTACGTCTTCCTCCGACGCCAGGGCATCGCCGGAACGGCGGCCACCTTCGGGGCCGTCACCTTCGCCTTCGCCGGGTACATGACGGCCCAGATCGTCCACATCGACCTCATCGAGGGAGCGGCTTGGCTGCCGTGGATCCTCATCGCCGTCCACGGACTCACCGAGCCGCACTCCGAGCCCGCCGGTGACGGCGAGGCCGGAGCCCAGGGGAACCGACGCCGCCGCGACCGTCGGTGGGTACTCCTGCTCGCCGTCTCCCTCGGACTCACCCTCCTGGCCGGGGCGGCCGAGGCCATCATCGACAGCGGGGTCCTGGTCGTCATCTACTGGATCTGGCGCACGGTCTCGGCCGGACTAGTACGTCGCGGTTCGGGACGGGCCCTTCTCCGGTCGGTGGGCGGTATCGCCCTCGGCGCGGTGGGAGGGGTGGCCCTCGGTGCTGCCCAGTGGCTGCCGGGCCTGCTCTTCCTCTCCCAGTCCCAGCGGTCCACCGCCTCCTACTCCTTTTTCACCAGCGGCTCGCTCAACAACCGCCTGGTCACCCTGGTGGCATCGCCCTTCGCCCTCGGCACCAACCAAGGGTGGGGGCCGTATGCGGGTACCTACAACTTCCCCGAGGTCAGCAGCTACGTGGGCATCCTGGCCCTCATTGCCGGGGTCTCCCTGCTGCTCAAGCGGTGGCGCACCCGGCCCGAGGCCCGCCAGTGGTGGGTCTGGTACCTGATTCTCGTCATCGGCCTCCTGTCCTCCCTGGGCAACCAGACACCCTTCGCCCACCTCATGTACCTGATCCCCGGCGTGAGCAGCGAACGGCTCCTCAACCGCAACCTGCTCCTCGTGGACACGGCCCTCGCCGTGCTCCTGGCCTGGTGGAGCCATCTCCTGTTGGCCGACCGGAGCGACCCGGCCCGGGCGCCGGCCGAACCGACCTCGGTCCGGGACCGGTGGCGGGCCGGACGGCGGGCCGAGGTCATCGTGACCGCCGTGCCCTTCGCCATCGTCGCCGTGGTGGCCGTCCTGATGTGGGCGGCGGGACCGTTCCTCGGCCGCATGCTGGATATTCCTCACGCCATGGCCACGACCAACCGTCTCCGGCTGGCCGGTCTGATGACGGCCGGTGCCGTGATCGCCGGGGTGGCCACCTGGACGGTGCTGTCCTCGGGGCGGTACTCGGGCCCTCGGCTGCGACGACAGCTCGGCGCCCTGCTCCTGGTCGATCTGGCCCTGTTCAACTGGTTCGTGATCAACCCGCCGATCACCGAGGCGGCAGCCCAGGCCCGCACCCCGATCGCCGCCCAGTTCGCCGCCACCGTGGGGGACGGGCGCTTCATCATCTTCGACCCCGACCGGTTCTACACCCCCGAGCTCTACGCCCTCGGCCAGACCGACCTCAACATCTACCGGCAGCTCCCGAGCGCCCAGGGCTACACCGCCCTCACCGACGGCACCTACTTCCGGGCCACCGGCTCCCACCTCCAAGAGACCCTCAACCCCTCCACGTTGTCCGGGACGGTCTGGGACTCCGTCAACGTGACCACGCTGCTCTCGCTGCCGGGCTACTTCGTCACCCCCCTCCCCGAGCCCACCTCGGCTGACCGACCGCGACCGGAGCCGCCGACCGTGTCCCGGAGCCAGCAGGTCGAGTTCCCCTCGCGTCCGGCCGACCAGTCGGCCACCACCTTCGGGGGCGCATCCTCGTTCGCGCTCCGCGCCGGGGTGGCCCGCCCGTGGTACTTCGGTGGGACCCTCACCCTCGGCCGGTGGACGGTGCCGGTCGAACGAGGCGATCCGAGTCACCTCCAGGTCGGCCTCGTCACTCCCTCAGGGGGCGACCGCTGGCTGTCGGGCCGGGAGGTGAGGGTGACTAGGACTGGTGCCGGCCGCTCGGTGGCCATCACCTTGTCCACCCCCGTCACCTCGGGTGGGGTGGTCGTCCGGTCGACCTCCGGTCGGGTGACCGTGGGCATCCCGACGGCGGTGACCGCCGAGTCGGGGGCCGTCTCCCTCAATGGCCCTCTCCAGTACGCGGTCTTCCCCCCGCACTGGACCTTCACCGGCACGGTGGGCACCTTCGGGGTCTTCACCAACAATGCCGCCCAGGGTTGGGCCCGGGCCCGCAGTGCCGGGGACGGACGGCCCCCGGCCGGCACCAGGGTGCACGCTGGAGCTCCGGGCCCCTACGGCAGCCAGACCATCACCGTTACGGCCACCGGGCCCGTTCTCCTCCAACGCTCGGTGGCCTGGACCACGGGCTGGAAGGCCACGGTCGAAGAGGTGCACGCCGGGGAGGCGGGCCCCCAGCACTCGGTCGTGGTCACCCGCAACGGGGTGATCCAGCAGGTGGCGCTGCCCGGGGCGGGGGAGTACCGGGTCACCTTCCGCTACCGACCGGCCGCCGCCCTGGCCGGGATCGTCACCTCGGCCCTGGCCGGGGTGATCCTCCTCGCCTGGGCCGTGGTGGAGGTCGTGGGGAGCCGGCGCCGACGGCGGCGCCCCGGACCGACGGGCTGAGGCCCGGTCAGGCCGGGCCGAGCAGGCCGATGGCCGAGGCGGCCCGACGGTAGGTGGCCGACGCCACCTCGCGGGCCTTGTCCGCCCCGGTGGCGAGCAGGGAGATCACCGCTCCCGGGTCGGCGGCCAGGGCCTCCCGGCGCTCCCGGACCGGGCGGAGCAGCTCGATGAGGGCCTCGGCCACGTCGGCCTTCAGGTCTCCGTAGCGCTCGTAAGACCCGGCCACCTCCTCGGGCGTGCGTCCGGTGGAGGCGGCCAGCAGTTCGAGCAGGTTGGACAGCCCGGGCTTGGCCGCGGTGTCGTAGCGGACCTCGCCGTCGGTGTCGGTCACCGCCTTTTTCACCTTGCGGCGGATCTCGTCGGGCCCGTCCAGCATGAGCAGGGTCCCGAGGGGGGAGTTGACCGACTTGGACATCTTGTTCTCGGGGTGCTGGAGGTCCATGACCCGGGCCCCGGCCTTCGGCACCGACGCCTCGGGCACGACCAGGGTGTCGCCATAACGGTGGTTGAACCGGATGGCCAGTTCGCGGGTGAGCTCGAGGTGTTGGCGCTGGTCGTCCCCGACCGGGACCCGCTCGGCGTCGTAGAGCAGGATGTCGGCCGCCTGCAGCACGGGGTAGGTATAGATGCCCACCCGGACCGAGTCCTTGCCCGCGCTCTTCTCTTTGAACTGGGTCATGCGGTTCAGCTCACCCATGGTGGCCGTGCACTCGAGCAGCCAGGTGAGCTGGGTGTGCTCGGCCACATGGCTCTGAACGAACAGGGTGCAGCGCCCGGGGTCGAGGCCGGCGGCCACGAGGTCGAGGGCCGTCTCCTCGGTGCGTCGACGCAGGTCCTCGGGGCGGATATCGAGCGTGAGGGCGTGCAGGTCGACGATGCAGTAGAAGCAGTCGTAGCGTTCCTGGTCGGCGACCCAATTGCGCACTGCGCCGAGATAGTTCCCCAGGTGGAGGTCGCCGCTGGGCTGGAGGCCGGACAGAACTCGGGACATGAGGGGTCATCGTAGGTCGCACCGGCCCGGCCCCCGGACCATCCCGGCTGCGCCAGCTCGGCGCTCCGGGCCTCTCGGAGCGGACCGGGTGCACGATGTGGCCCGCTCCAGCCGGTAGGGTCGGGCCGTGGCCGCCACCGTTACCACCCCGGTCTTCGAAGGACCCGTCGACCTGCTGCTCCAGCTGGTCAACAGCCACCAGGTGGAGCTCTACGACATCCCCCTGGCCGATGTGGTGGACGCCTTCGTGGCCGAAGTGGCCACCTGGGAGTCGGTCGACCTCCAGACCCTGTCGGAGTTCTTGATGGTGGCCTCCATCCTGATCGAGCTCAAGTCCCGCCGGCTCCTGCCCGGGCCCGACGACGTCGACACCGACGAGGAGCTGGTGGGCTGGGAGGAACGCGACCTGCTGTTGGCCCGGCTGCTCGAGTGTCAGGCCTACGCGGCGGCGGCCGACGGGTTTGCCGTCCTCCTCGAGCAGGCGGCCCGGTCCGTGCCCCGCACCGCCGGGCTCGACCTCGATTTCGTGGTCAACGCGCCCGACCTGTTGGAAGGTGTCACCCCCGACGACCTGGCCGAAGCCTTCCTACGGGCGACGGCCGAGCGACCGGTCCCCGTCGTCGACCTCTACCACGTGACCGTGGACTCGGTCACCGTGGCCGACACCGTGGTCGCCCTGTCGCGCCGGCTGCCCCGGCTGGGTCGGGCCACGTTCCGGGAGCTGACCGGGCATCTCGTCTCCCGCATGGAGATCATCGTGAGCTTCCTCGCCCTCTTGGAGCTGTGCAAGCAGGGGAGGGTCTCCCTCGACCAGGGCCACACCTTCGGGGACCTCGACGTGGCCTGGTTGGGCAACGACCGCGATCCCGTCCCGGTGGGACCGGGGCTCTACGACGAGTACGAGGGCTGAGCGTGCCCCTCTCACCGGAGGCCCGGGCCATCGAGGCCGTCCTGATCGTGGCCGTAGAGCCGGTGCCGGCCGGACTCTTGGCCGAGCTGCTGGAGCTTCCCGTGGAGCAGATCGACCCGATCTGTGACGAGCTGGCCGAGTCGTGCCGGACCGAGGGTCGCGGCTTCGAGGTGGTCCGGATCGCCGGAGGCTTCCGCATCCAGACCCATCCGGACCTCGCCCCTTACGTGGAGCGGTTCGCCAACGTCGGGGTCTCGTCCCGGCTGTCGGCGGCGGCTCTCGAGACCATGGCCATCGTGGCCTACAAGCAGCCCGTCTCCCGGGCCCAGATCGCCGCCCTCCGGGGTGTCAACGTGGACGGCGTGGTCCGCCTGCTCGAGCACCGGGGCTACATCGCCGCGGTGGGGCGGGCACCCGGACCGGGCCAGGCCGTGCTCTATGCCACCACCGAGGCGTTCTTGGAGCGGCTGGGACTCGACCGGCTGGACCAGCTCCCTCCGGTCGAGGACCTCCTGCCCGGGCCCGAGGCGCTCGCCGACCTGGAAGAGCAGATGCGCCCGGTGGGCGATGCCTGACGGGTCCGCCCCGCCCGATCCCCCCCTCGCCACCGGAGACCGACTGCAAAAGGTGCTGGCCCGCATCGGCGTGGGCTCGCGTCGGGTCTGCGAAGAGCTCATCGTGGACGGCCGGGTCACGGTCAACGGCGAGGTCCCCATCCTCGGCCGGCGGGTCGATGCCGCCGTCGACCGGGTGGAGCTCGACGGGGTGCCCCTGCCCATCCAACCGGGCCTCGTCCACTACCTGTTGAACAAGCCGGCCGGCGTGGTCAGCACGGCCGAGGACACCCATGGCCGCCCGACGGTGGTGTCCCTCGTACCCGACGAGACCCGGGTCTACCCGGTGGGCCGCCTCGACATGGACTCCGAGGGGCTCCTCGTCCTCACCAACGACGGCGAGCTGACCCATCGCCTCACCCACCCGTCCTTCGGCGTGGCCAAGGAGTACCTGGTAGAGGTGGAGGGCGAACCGACCCCGGCCGAGGTGCGGCGCCTGCGCGAGGGCGTGGCGCTCGACGACGGCATGACCGCCCCGGCCCGGGTGGCCGTGGTCGCCCCCACCCTGCTCCGCATGGTCATCCACGAGGGGCGGAACCGCCAGATCCGGCGCATGTGCGAGACGGTGGGCCATCCCGTCGTCCGCCTGGTCCGGACCCGGATCGGGCCGGTGGCCGACCCCTCCCTCGGCCCCGGGTCGTACCGCCCGCTCACCTTCGACGAGGTGAGGAGCCTGGCCGCGGCGGCCGAGCCGGTCGAAGCGGTCCTGGCGGCGGCACCGGCCGAGCCGGTTGGGTCGGACGACGGGCCTGAGTAACATGCCAGGCTGATGTCCCCCTCCGTCCGAGCCGTCCGCGGCGCCACCACCGTCGAGGCCGACACCCCCGAGGCCATCACCGAACGGGTGGTCGCCCTGCTCCGCCAGATTCTGGAGCGCAACCGGCTCGACGAGGACGACATCATCTCCATCCTGTTCACGGCCACCGAGGACATCGTCTCCACTTTCCCGGCCACCGCGGCCCGTTCCATGGGGCTCGGGGCGGTCCCGCTGATCTGCGCCCGCGAGCTGTCCATCACCGGCTCGGTGGCCCGCTGCATCCGGGTCATGCTGCACGTGACCACCGACCTCCCCCGGGACCAGATCCACCACGTCTACCTCGAGGGCGCCCAGGGACTCCGTGACGACCTCCCCGACTGAGGTCGCCCGACCCGGTTGGAGCGGCGCCCGCCTGGGTCGTCGGGCCATGATCTTCGGCACCGGGCTCATCGGCGGATCGGTGGGCCTGGCCCTCCGCGACCGCGGCTGGCACGTGAGCGGTGTCGACGAGGCCGCCGGGGTGGCCGCCCGGGCCGTGGCCCTCGGCGCCCTGTCCGTCGAGGGCATCGACCGGGAGGTCGACCTCGTGGTCGTGGCCACCCCGGTGCGGGCCGCCGCCTCGGTGATCACCGACGTACTGTCGGGTAACGGCTGGAGTCGGGACGTCGTGGTCACCGACGTGGGCAGCGTGAAGGGCCCCATGGTCGCCGCGGTCGACCACCCCCGCTTCGTGGGCGGCCACCCCATGGCCGGCTCCGAACAGGTGGGTGTGGAGGGCGCCTCCGGCGATCTCTTCGTGGGTGCCACCTGGGTGCTCACGCCCACCCCGACCACCGACCCCGACGCCTTCGCCCTGGTGCGTAACGTCCTGGCCGAGCTCGGGGCCCAGGTGGTGGCCCTCGACCCGGCCCAGCACGACTCGCTGGTGGCCGTGGTCTCCCACGTGCCCCATCTGACCGCGGCCACGCTCATGGTGCTGGCCGCCGGGCTGGGGGAGGAGCACACGGCCCTGTTGCAGCTGGCCGCGGGAGGCTTCCGGGATATGACGAGGATCGCCGCCGGCCAGCCCACCATCTGGCCGGACATCTGCGACGACAACGCCGAGGCCATCGTGGCCACCTTGGACCTGCTGGTGGAGGCGCTGGTGGCCATGCGCCGTCGGGTCGCCGACCACGACCACGACTCCCTGCTCGAGATCCTCGGGCGGGCCGCCGACGCCCGGCGGGTCCTGAGCGACCGGGCCCCGCTCCCCGAAGAGCTGGTCGAGGTGCGCGTGCCCCTGTTCGACCGCACCGGGGCCATCGCCGAGGTCACCGTGCTCGCCGCCGAGTTGGGCATCAACATCCTCGACCTGGAGATCGCCCACTCGGTCGACGGCGACCGCGGGGTGCTGGTCCTGACCGTCGACACCCTCTCGGCCCCGACCCTGCTCGCCACGCTGGCCGACCGGGGCTACCGGGCCTCGGGCTCGCCTCCGGGGACGACCCGGTGAGTGCCGACGTGGCTCCCGACGACGTCCAGGTGGTGCGGGGGGGCTCACCCCTGAGCGGCACCATCTCGGTCCCCGGGGACAAGTCCATCTCCCACCGCGCCCTCCTGCTCGCAGCCCTGGCCGAGGGGACCTCGACCATCCACGGGCTGTCCCCGGGCGAGGACGTGGCCCGGACCGTGGCCGCCGTTGCCGCCCTCGGGGCCGAGGTCGGCACCGACGGGGCCTCCATCACCGTCCACGGCGGCCGGTCCCGCCTCCACGCCCCGGCCGCTCCGCTCGACCTCGGCAACTCCGGTACCGGCCTGCGTCTGCTGGCCGGGGTGGTAGCCACCCTGCCGGGCACCACCGTCCTCACCGGGGACGACTCCCTCCGGAGCCGG
This sequence comes from uncultured Acidimicrobiaceae bacterium, assembly GCA_963845485.1. Taxonomy (GTDB): domain Bacteria; phylum Actinomycetota; class Acidimicrobiia; order Acidimicrobiales; family RAAP-2; genus Bog-756. The sequence continues at coordinate 446,984 of CAWJSI010000015.1, forward strand.
CCCATGGACCGGGTGGCCGAGCCCCTCTCGCTCATGGGGGCCGGCGTCCAGGGTGTCGGTGCGACCAGCCTGCCGCCCCTCCAGGTCACCGGGGCCACGCTCTCGGGCATCGACTACACCCCGCCCATGGCCAGCGCCCAGGTGAAGTCGGCCATCCTCCTTGCCGGGATCGCCGCCGACGGGGAGACGGTGGTCCACGAACCGATAGCCACCCGGGCCCATACCGAAGAGATGCTGGCCGCGGCGGGGGCGGACATCGACTTCCGCCGGGTCGGCGGGGGCCGGGTGGTCCGGGTCCGGAAGAGCACGCTCGAGGCCGGGACCTACACCGTGCCCGGGGACCCCTCCCAGGCCGCCTTCTGGGTGGTGGCCGGGGCCATCGTGCCCGGCAGCCTGGTCACGGTGTCCGGCATCCAGCTGGGCATCGAGCGCCTCGGCTTCCTCGGCGTCCTCCGGCGCATGGGAGCCACCGTCGAGATGGAAGAGGCCGGCAACCTGACCGGGTCGGTGACCAGTTACACCTGTGCCCTGCACGGGACGGTCATCGAAGCAGCCGAAATCCCGTCGCTCGACGAGGTGCCCATCCTGGCCGTGGCGGCGGCCACCGCCGTCGGCGCCACCCGGTTCCGGGACGTGGCCGAGCTCCGGGTGAAAGAGTCCGACCGCCTGGCCGGCACCGCCGACCTGGTCCGGGCCTTCGGGGCCGAGGCCACCGTCGAGGGGGACGACCTAGTCGTCGAGGGCACCGGTGCGCCGCTGCGGCCGGCCCACGTGGATGCCGGCGGTGACCACCGCATGGCCATGGCTGCCGCGGTGGCCGGAGCGGCCTGTCCGCCGTCGGCGGGGGAGACCACCATCTCCGGCTGGGGGGCCGTCGCCACCAGCTACCCCGGATTCGCCGACACCCTGGCCCAGCTGACGTCGGGACGCCGGTGACCGGTGCGTCCAGTGGGCCACCGGTGATCGCCATCGACGGACCGGCGGGGTCGGGCAAGTCGACGGTGTCGCGGGCCCTGGCCGCCCGACTGGGTATCGAGCGGCTCGACACGGGGGCCATGTACCGGGCCGTGGCCTGGGCGGCCCTCGACCGGTCCATCGACCCGGGCGACCAGGAGTCGGTGGCCGACGTGGCCCGGTCGATCGACCTCGCTGTGGGCGAGACCGTGCGGGTCGACGGAACCGACGTCACCACGGCCATCCGCGGACCCGAAGTCAGTGCGGCAGTGTCCGCTGTAGCCGCCAACCCCGACGTCCGCTCGGTCATGGTCCACCGCCAGCGGGAGTGGGCCGCGGTGCACGGCGGCGGGGTCATCGAGGGCCGCGACATCGGCTCGGTGGTCTTCCCCGGGGCCGACCTCAAGATCTATCTGACGGCCACGGCCGAGGAACGGGCCCGGCGGCGGCCCGAGGAGGGGGCCGACGCCGTGGCCCGCCGGGACCGGATCGACAGCACCCGGCGCGTCTCACCGCTCGGCGTGGCCGACGGCGCCCGGGTCATCGACACGACCGACCGGCGCGTGGAGGACATCGTCGACGAGGTGGTGGCCTGGCTGTGAGCACCGACGACCCCACACCGGGCCCTATGCCGGCTCCCTCCGGAGACGGACCCCTCGACATCGAGGTCCGGGTCGACACCAGCTTCACCCGCATCTACGCCTTCCTCCGGGTGCTTGTCCGCCTGGTCAACGCCGTCTTGTTCCGGACCTCGGTCGAGGGTGCCGACCTCGTGCCGCTCGCCGGCCCGGTGATCATCGCCCCGGTACACCGCTCGTTCATCGACTTCTTCGTGGCCTCCGAGGTCACCCGGCGCAAGCTCCACTACATGGCCAAGGACAGCCTCTGGAAGAACGGCGTGCTGGCCCGGATCCTGCCTGCCGTCGGCGCCTTCCCCGTCCACCGCCAGTCGGCCGACCGTGAGGCCCTGCGCCGGGCCCAGCGGGTCTTGGAAGCCGGCGAGGTGCTGATCCTGTTCCCCGAAGGGGAGCGCCGCACCGGACCGGTGGTCGAGGACCTCCACGAGGGGGTGGCCTTCCTCGCCGCCCGCACGGGCGCCACGGTCGTACCCGTCGGCATCGGCGGTTCCGCCTCGGTGATGCCCAAAGGGAAGAAGGTGCCCCGCCCCCGTCACATCCACCTGGTGGTGGGCACCCCCCTTGTGGCCCCGCCCCGCACCGGACAGGGACGGGTGTCCCGCAGCACCATCCACCGGCTCACCGAGGAGCTCAATACCTCGCTCCAGGAGCTCTACGACCGCTCGGTCGAGGCCACCGGACGCTACTGACCAGCCCGGGAGGGGGCGTTCAGCCCGCGGTTCGCCCGGGCGTGGCCCCACCGGGGGTGGCCCGCCTGACCCGGTACCAGGTGGTGCCGATGACCCGGGCGTACTGGACCCCGAAGACGAGGTTGCCGCCTTTCTTCGACGCACCCGAGGCGCGGGGGTGCCACACCGTCGGCTGCTCGCCGATCCGCCATCCCCGGCTGGCCGCGGTGATGACCACCTCGGACGTCTGGTACTGGTCCTGGCGGAGGAACGGGACGATGTCCTCCAACAGCTCGACCCGGAAGGCCCGGTAGCCGTTCGACGAGTCGGTGAGCCGCTGGCCGGTGATGCGGTTGAGGATCGAGGCGTAGAGCACCACCCCGGTGCGACGGAACCGGTCGGTGGTCTGGTCGACGCCCAGCCGGCGCGAGGCGATGACGAAGTCGGCCGTGTCGTCGAGCAGGGGTTGGACCATCGTCGCCAGTTCGGTGGGGTCGTTCTGTCCGTCGGCGTCCAAGGTGACGACGTAACGCCCCCCGTGTGTCCAGGCCAGTTCGTAGCCCAAGCGGAGGGCGGCACCCTGGCCCAGGTTGACGGGCAGGATGCAGGTCAACACCCCGGCGTCCAGGGCCACCTGAGCGGTGGCGTCGCTGCCCCCGTCCACCACCACCAGGGTGGTGACCTCCAGGTCGCCCACCAGGGTGGGCATGGCCTTCAGCACATCCCCGATGTTCTGCTCCTCCTCGTAGGCGGCGATGAGTCCCACCACCGGGCCGAAGCGGACGTTCGGATAGCGTCGGTCGAAGTCGGCCCGGGCCGAGTCGAGGACGAACGAGGTCATCTCGGCCCGCCGACGGTTGTCTCGGCTGTCGGGAAGGGTCAGCCAGCGGTGCCGCTGGGTGGGGGCCATCAGAGGATGTGGGGGTTACCGAACACGGCCCGGACCTTGGGCTCGAAGTGGGACAGCGGCTCGGTCGGGTAGTCGGGGTCGAAGCTGTTCTGGTCCCACTCGTCGGCGAACGTCTCGGCCAGCCCGTACCAGGGCTCGTCCCGGTAGCGGTCACGCATGTCGGGGTCCATGTGAAAGTGGGCGTAGTAGTGCCGCCCCTGGAAGTCCTGGTGGGCGAGGATGGCCGAGGTCACCTCGGGCCGAACGTAGGGACGCAGGATCTCTGCAGCGATCCGGGGGTGATTGGGCACCGAGACGGCCTTGCCGATGTCGTGGCAGAGCGAGGCCACGACCAGTTCGTCGTCGGCACCGGCCCGCTCGGCCCGGGTGGCCGTCTGGAGGCAGTGGGTGAGTTGGTCGACGGCAAAGCCGTCGACCACCTCGGCGAGGGACTCCAACATGGCCAGGACCCGATCGGCCACTCGGCCCTGGTTCTTCATCGTCTCGGTGCCGATGACCGCCCATTCGTCGGCGGTCGACACGTCCATGCTGGTGAACGAGGTCGTCATGCAGACAGTCTCGCGCTGAAATCGACCGGCTGGTGCCGGCTGGAGGGGCCATCAGCCAGCCATGCGTTCGAGCACGTCGGCGGCCGCCGTGGTCCGGTCACCGGCCAGCGCGGTGCCGACCGACTCGCTGCGGCCGTCGGGGCCGAGGAGGTCGGGGCCCACCGCGTTCAGGACGCCGAGGGCCGACTCGAGTCCCCGGAGCAACTCGCGCAGTTCGGGTGGGGGAGGGAAGTACTCCTCTTCCACGGTGACCGGGGCGTGGATGACGCCATGGATGGGGGCCAGGCGGGCCACGACCGCCTGGACCAGGGCCTCGGGGGCCGAGGCCCCTGCGGTGACCCCGACCGTTCCGGACAGGTCGTCGGGCAGGTCGGATGCGTCGTTCACCCGGATCACCCGCGGACAGCCGAAGGAGCGGGCCACCTGCTCGAGGGCCACCGTGTTGGACGAGTTCTCGGACCCGATGACCACCACGGCGTCGGCCCGGCCGGCCAGTGCCTTCAAGGCGGCCTGCCGGTTGGTGGTGGCGAAGCACAGGTCACTCCGGTTCGGCATCCAGAGATCGGGGAACCGCTCACGGGCCCGGTCCACGATGCCGGCCCACTCGTCGTGACTGAGGGTGGTCTGGGCGAGGAGGGCCATACGGGAGTCCTCCCCGTCGCCCGAGGGCGCCTCCAGGCGGTCCACGTCCTCCACCCGCTCGAGCAGCCGGACCGACGACGGGGCGACGGCCATGGTGCCGACCGCCTCCTCGTGGCCGTGGTGGCCCACATAGAGGACGGTGTAGCCCTTGCGGGCCCGGACCCGGAGCTCGTGGTGGACCTTGGTGACGAGCGGGCAGACCGCGTCCACGACCACCCGGCCCTCCGACCGGGCCGCCGTGACCACCTCGGGAGCCGAGCCGTGGGCCGACAGCATGAGCGGAGCCCCGGCCGGCACCTCGTCGATGTCGTCGACGAACACCACCCCCTGGGCCCGGAACTGATCGACCACGTGACGGTTGTGGACGATCTCGTGGTAGCAGTAGACGGGCGGTTCGAATACCCGGACCATCCAAGCCAGCGCCTTGATGGCTTTTTCCACCCCGGCACAGAACCCGCGGGGTTCGGCCAGGAGCACACGGTCCACGGTCACGCCACCCAGGCTACCGGGGTCACCGGGCCGGGCCTCCCGGGGCGACGCCGGGACGGGGAGGGCAACCGGGTAACCTGGTGGAATGTCGGCGCCCCGAGTGACGACGGCACCGAAGGTCGTCGCCGTCACGGAAGCGTCACCGGCGGACCAGGCCGGCCTACGGCCGGGGGACGAACTCCTCTCCCTCAACGGGCGGTCCCCCCGGGACGTCATCGAGTACAGCCTGTTGGTCGACGAGCCCGATTTGGACCTCGTGGTGCGCCGTCGCGGCCAGACCGAGCCCGTCGAGCTGCGGGTGGAGAAAGAGCCCGGCGAGCCCTTGGGGGCCGAGGTGTCCTCCGCCGTCTTCGACCGGGTCCGGACGTGCGACAATCACTGCGAGTTCTGCTTCATCCACCAGCTGCCCAAGGGCATGCGTCGGAGCCTGTCCCTGAAGGACGACGACTACCGGCTGAGCTTCCTCTACGGCAACTTCACCACCCTCACCCGCTTTACCGAGATGGACCTCGAGCGCGTGCTGACCGAACGGCTCAGCCCCCTGTTCGTATCCATCCACGCCACCGACCCCGATATCCGGGCCGAGATGCTCCGGAACCGGCGCGGTGCGGTGAGCCTGCGTTGGCTGGGTGCCCTCCTCGACGGAGGCATCGAGGTCCACGGGCAGGTCGTGGTGTGCCCGGGCAAGAACGACGGTGCGATCCTGGAGGACACCCTGGCCGGCGTACTCGACCGGTATCCGGGCCTGGCCACGGTGGCCTGCGTGCCCCTCGGGGTCAGTCGCTTCTCCCATGAGAGCGCCATGCGCCCCCACTCCCGGGCCGAGGCCGCCGCGGTGTGCGACACGGTGGAGCGGTGGCAGTCGACCTTCATGGACGCCCTCGGGCGCAGGATGGTCTACGCCGCCGACGAGTACTACCTCATGGCCGAACGCCCCTTCCCCGCCGCACGCACCTATGAGGGATTCCCCCAGCACGAGAACGGTCTCGGCATGGCCCGGGCGTTCGAGGCCGCGTTCGGGGGCGACGAGCGGGCCGCCCTCGGCGTCCGACCGGGATTCTTCGCCGCCGTGGACGGCGCGCCCGCCGCGGGTCACCGCGCCCGGCGGGGAGGCCAGGCCGACACGACCATCGACCGGGGTGCGCCTATCGCCATCCTCACCGGCGAGTACGGCGCACGCGTACTCGACCCCTTGGTCGGATCCCTCGGCCGGGACGACATCCGACTGGTTCCGGTGACCAACCACTTCTTCGGCGGCAACATCGGGGTCTCGGGCCTCCTGACCGGCACCGACCTGATCAACGTCCTGGCCGACCAGCCCGAAGGGCACCGGTACCTCCTGCCCGACGCCTGCCTATCGGAGGGACGCTTCCTCGACGACCTCACGCTTGGCGACCTGCCACGACCCGTCGAGGTCGTGGCCACCGACGGACTCTCCCTGCGCCGGGCGCTCGAGTCGGTCGGACCGAGCGCACCGGCCACCCAGGCGCTCCCATCCGAACGCATCCCGGTGACCCTAGGAGCGGCCCGATGACCGCCACGAAGACCGAGTCCTCGGCCTCCACCCGTGAGCGGCCGCTGGTGGTCATCGCCGGTAGGCCCAATGTGGGCAAGTCCACGCTGGTCAACCGCATCGTCGGGCGTCGGGCCGCCGTGGTCGAAGAGCGCCCCGGCGTCACCCGTGATCGCAAGGAGCTCGACGCCGAGTGGTGCGGCCGGGCCTTCACCGTGGTGGATACCGGCGGATGGCTGTCGTCTGACGACCCACTCGATGCCCAGGTGAGCGCCCAGGCCGAGCGGGCCATCAGCGAAGCCGACGTCGTGCTGCTCGTGGTTGATGTGACCGTGGGCCTCATCGACGAAGACCTGGCCGTGGCCAAGGTGCTCAAACGATCGGGGCGACCGGTGCGGGTGGTGGTGAACAAAGTGGACTCCTCCCAGCGTGAGGCCGACGCCTGGGACGCACTGGCACTCGGACTGGGAACGCCATGGCCCATCAGCGCCCTGCACGGGCGGGGCACCGGCGACCTACTGGACGACGTGGTCAGCCTGCTGCCGAACCCGGATGCCCCTGATCAGGAGGTGGCCGACACGGGCGATCGGGCCGATGACGTACCCGACCTGGTGGGTGCCGAGGCGCAGACACACGGGATCCCGCGCGTGGCCCTTGTGGGGCGACCCAATGTGGGCAAGTCGACACTGTTCAACCGACTGGTCGGCGACGAGCGCTCCGTCGTGCACGACGCCCCCGGGACGACCCGCGACGCCGTGGACACCGTGGTGGAGACACCCGAAGGAACGGTGTGCTTCGTGGACACCGCCGGGATGCGCCGGAAGTCCCGCACCGAACGCGGCACCGAGTACTTCTCGGTCCTGCGGGCACTCGACGCGCTCGACCGGTCCGACATCGCCCTCCTGGTCATCGACGCCACCGCCGGCGTGACCCACCAGGACCAGCGCCTGGCCGAGCGGGTGGGAGCAGCGGGATGCCCGACCGTGGTGGTCCTCAACAAGTGGGAGCTGATCGCCACCGAGGACCGCAACGACATCCTGGTCGACGTGGGGGACCGGCTGGCCTTTCTGGGCGATGCCCCCGTCCTCCGGGTGAGCGCCCTATCGGGCCTCGGGGTCCACCACATCCTGCCGGCGGTGTCTGCCGCCGAGGAGGCATACCACTCGCGGATTCCGACCGGTGAGCTCAATCGGGCCCTCAAGGCGATCCAGATGGCCCATCCACCGGTGGGGGCCAAGATCCAGTACGCCGTGCAGGGAGCCAACGACCCACCCACCTTCACGCTGTTCACCAACGGACGCCTCCAACCCACCTACTTGCGCTACGTAGAGCGTGGTTTGCGTGAGCGTTTCGACCTCGGCCCGACCCCCATCAAGCTGCGGGTGCGGGCCAAAGGGGCCAACGGGGGTGGAGGACGGCGACGATGACCAAGCCCATCCAGAGGTCCGTGATCCGTGCCGTGGTGTGAGCAGTGCGACCAACGTGTCGAGACAGCAGAGCTGACCGATGACGGGACGTGCCCCGAGTGCGGGACCGTTCCCCTCGAACACCGCAAGTCACCGTGGTACTTCAAGTTCATGCTGGTGGCCAGCGTCATCTATCTCGGCTACCGCGCCTTCCAGGGCGTGACCTGGGTGGTGCACCACATCTAGTACGGCCGTGCGGAGGTTGTTCGCCCTCGGCGCGTCGGCTCCTGCTGGAGGTGCCCACCAGCGACCACAGCCGGCGTTTGCGTGGGGCACGAGGCCACCGATGGGCGTTCCGTTCCTCGCAGGACGGGTCGGGCCGAACGAGTTCGGACTCAAGGATGGCCCACGACCTGCCGAGGTGAAGAATGCCGGGGATTCCGCAGGCACGCTGTCCCAGGTGTAGCGCAGTGATGGGGCTGGCCCGATGTGCACGATACGCCAACGAGCCCGGGCCGGCTCCCATCGCCGTTCGCCGTTCTCCCGCGTGCGCCCGAGCCGTGAGGCCCACGCCACTACGGCTGTACTCCAGGGCCTTGGTATCCGATCCCCAGGGAACTCCTGCGGTTCTTTGGGCCATCGGCCTCCGCACTCCAACCGGACACACCGAGAACCGTACGGCCACGAATTTCTCCGTCCGAACCCGCTTCTCGACTTGGCCGGGCAGGGGAGTGGAGTAGGGTTACCCGGTCCGATTGAAGTCAATCCGTCTACCGGTGTCACCACTGGTTCTCAACGGGGGATCGGGCAGGTGAAAGTGCCAACACGGCACTGTTGCCAGGAGCGGGCTGTGGCGCAGCTTGGTTAGCGCGCTTGACTGGGGGTCAAGAGGTCCCGGGTTCAAATCCCGGCAGCCCGACCACGAAGGTACAGGTCAGACCACGATGAGGGCCTCGGCGGGGTCAGGCCCCTCATCGGACGACAACCGAGGTAGGGACTCACTGAACATGTGAAGATCCGCTTCATGCCGTCCACTGTGGCTCCGACACCTGGTTGACCGTTTCCCGGCGAGGCTCCGGCACCTGGGCGCCACTGGCTCCGGTAGCAGCTTGACCACCTGGTCCATCCATCAGGTGGTTCAAACCCGTCCCGGTCCATGGAACTCGGGCAGACGTCGTGGGTCAGTTCTATCTGGCCGACGGCACCGAGGTCAGGCTGGTCACGGCGTCGATGATCACTGCTGGCTCTGCGCCCGTATCGGGATCGTGCCAAACGTCAGGTGACAGATCGATGTGGAAACCTGATCGAATGGACGGCAATCTCTCCTACGACGGGCGGCCGGTCCACGCGCTGCTGTTCGACCTCGGCGGCGTCATCATCAACTTCGACATTAATGGCGCCTTTCGGCTGTGGGCCGTTCGGGCCGGGAGTAATCCTGCAGCCATCGCAGAACGATTCTCCATTGACGAGTACTACGAGCAGCACGAACGGGGCGAGATTTCAGCATCCACCTACTTTGCAGCACTCCGCCGAACCCTGAGGATCGACCTCTCCGACGAGGACTTCGCCGAGGGGTGGAACGATGTCTATCTAGGTCCTGTTCCAGGCATGGCCCACCTGCTGTCCGTCGCACGACAGCACCTACCGCTCTTTGCCTTTACGAACTCGAACCCGACGCACAAGGGCGTCTGGGAGGGACTCTACGCAGCCGAGCTGCAACCCTTTGAAGCGGTCTTCGTCTCATCCGACCTCGGCGTCCGAAAACCCGATTCCAAAGCCTTCCACCTCGTTGCTCGGCTTATGGGCGTCAAGCCTGGCGAGGTCCTCTTTTTCGACGATGCACCCGAAAACGTTGAGGGAGCCCGAACCGCAGGAATGCATGGCATCGTGGTCACGTCGGTAGAAGATGTCCGCTCAGCACTGTCGCATATTGGACTCGTGGCCGAGCTTGTGAGAATCGGTCGGTGGTTCGCGACTGACCACTGGGTCCAGCCCCTCTGCGTTGATCAGCCGTGGCCTCCGCGTGCGGAGTGGGGGCCGTCAGCGAGAACATGCAATCCTTGCCGCCGGTCGTAGAGCCCGTTACAGCAACGATTCAAGCCTGGCTGCTACCTGTCGGTAGCGGTTGACTGGGATCAGATGCACACCATCGAACACCCCGGAATCGTAAATGGCCTTGATGTGATTGCAGGCTATGTCCACGCCCGATCCACGATCCCGATCGAGTGCACTGACTATGGCCTCCGGGACGGCCAACTGGGGTACGTCGATTGACAGCTTGCGAGCCATCGAAGAACTGGGGAGCACCATTACCCCGGCGTAGATCGGGCCGTCGAACTCGATCGATGTGCGCCACCGAAGCAAATCCTCTATCGAGTAGGTCACCTGAGTGAAGAGAAAGTCCGCACCCAGTTTCCAGTCCGGTAGAGCCCGAAGGCCGGTCGCTGCGCCGAGCCGGAGTGAATCGATCAGTTCCGTTCGCTCGGCAAACTCTCGGGCTTCGGAGATCATCGTCTTGACCGTGAGGTCGTCAGAACGGGCACCCGTCTCTGGTCGGTCGCCGTATACAAACAGGAATTCGTCCACTCCATAGGCGGCTGCGGTGAGCAGGTCCCTCTGGAAGCCCAGTACATTCCGGTCACGAGCATTGATGCAGGCGATGGACCGGCCTCCCATGAGCCTTACCTCATGCGCGACTGCAATGCTGGACACCGTGGCACGACCAATGTGGTTATCCGGGATCAGGAAGGCGTTGGCAACTTCACTCAGTACGCCTATCTGATGGCGGACGTGTGTCAGGTCCGGGCGGGTGGCGGGCTCCACTTCGCAGATGATCTCGAACTTCTGCTTCACCATTCCTCAACGATACGTCGGGTTTCCAGAGGTGTCCCTGGCCTCCGGGAAGGGGACACCGTTCAGGCGAGCCCGCGACGGGGCTGACGGACCCTTCGCCATGACCTCAGCGTGCTACGCCTGTTCACAATCCGCTCGCCTGACTCGCCACCGCCACCGAAATCTCCGTAGAGGGCCGTTCGCTTGACCGTCCCCAGCTCAGCGTTCCCCGTGGCCGGGACCGGGTCAGTGCTCTAGCGTGATCGATCGGCGCAATGAGCGATCGTTTCAGCCCGGAGGGAGAAGCCCGCATCGATGAGGGCCGAGCGAAGGTAGTCCCGCTCCCTGCGTAGGTGTTCGATTTCGGCAAAGAGCTGTCCGTCGATTTGGCGGTCCTGGTTGATATCGGACGGGGCTGAGTCACGACCCTCGTCTGCAATCTGCGGCGTAAGATGTACTAGGACCACATAGAAGTTATCGAAATAATCCGTCGAATACTTAAGTGTGGCGTGTGAGACGGCACGAGGCCCGAAGCAGCTTTCTCGGCCTGGTTCCCGTCGTCGGCCTCTGACCCGTTCGCCCAATCCTTGCTGGCAAGTCGGCACAGCACCGTGCCCTGCGCATCACCATCTGATGTATCGACAAGAGGTGGCGGCTCAGCATAAAAGCCGCACCGGGAGTCCGCTTGTCAGGAGCCGCCCCAAAAGAAGGCCGCCTGTACTCAGCAGCAGCCTCTTTGGTCAACTCCTTGAACTCGGTGAGCAGCTGCTGATCGACCTCGGACACGAAGATGAGGGTATTGGATTCTGGCCACTCCTGACGAAGGATCTCCCGAATGCAGGTCAGGAGGCGTCTGCTCACGCTCCACTTTCCGAAGGCACCGGCGAGGGCATCCACCCCCTCGCGAGCAGCATCAACGAGAGCGCGCGAATATCACACAAGTTCGACCTCGCCGGGCGTCTGGTCGAACCGCGGTTCGAGCGGTCCGCAGAGCGGGAGGAAAGTGATCCAACTTTTGCCCGGGATCGTTTGGGTCCAGTTCGATTTCATGCCCAGCAGGAGGCTCGGGGCGGTAGAGGTCGATGGTGCCATCGAATTTCCCACGATGTCGCCTGTCTCGGATCAAGGATCGCTGACCGATACGAGGGTGGCCTCTCAGTGCCATCACAAGCAAGACATTTCTTGAGACACACCACTAAACTTCGGCCATGTCCGAATGGAGTTTCCTGACAAATCACGCCCGGGTTCTCGTCTGCATCGCCCATGATCCTGGCGTACGACTGCGCGACATCGCGACCGCAGTCGACATCACCGAACGAAGTGCCTTTGCCATTGTGGACGACCTGATCTCCGGGGGGTACGTGGCCAAGGAAAAAGAAGGCCGTCGCAACCGCTACCACATCCAGGCCGACGCTCCGCTCGGCGATGCGGTCGCCCGCCAGCAGACGATCGGTGAACTCCTGAAGCTCCTGGTCGGATCGAGACGGGCCCCAAAGAGCTAGTCGAATCCAGCCCGGGAGCCGGCGAGATCCAGCTAAGGCACACGCAAACCGGACGGACAACAGGGCTCACGTTCTTGACCCCGTAGCTGGGTACGGCCGATACCCTTCGGGTATGGACGCTTTGACGATCGGCCAACTGGCTGACGAGGCAGGGGTGCATGTGGAAACCATCCGGTTCTACGAGCGTCGGGGGCTGCTTCGGGAGCCGCCGAGGACCCACGCTGGATACCGTCAGTACTCGGCCGATGACCTCTGGCGTCTGCAGTTCATCGCCAGGGCCAAGCGGTTGGGTTTCACGCTTGCCGAGATCGCGACGCTCGGGACCGGAGACAGCGCCGCGGCTGCGAGCGTGCTCGAGATGGCCCGGGCCAAAATGGACGATCTCGAGACCCGTCAGCGTGAACTTGCCGATATGCGATCACGACTCCAAAGCCTGGTCGTGCTATGCGCGGACCCGAACAGTGACGACTGCGCTGGTCTTCGGATTCCTACCTGAGTGACTGTTCGATCTCCTCCAGGAGCTGGGACCGCCCCCGGGCTCCGACGAGCCGCCGAAGGGAAACCCCCAGCCTGAATACGAGGATCGTCGGAACCGAGGTGACGCCGTAGCGCGACGCCAACTCGGGGTGCTCATCTACGCTTATCTTGACGATCTGGAGCCGCGAGGACTCATCGGTAGCCAACGACTCCAGAATGGGAGCAATAGCCCGACACGGCGGGCACCACTCGGCCCAGAACTCCACAACGACGGGGAGCTCTGAGCTGGAGAGCATCTCGTCAAAGTTGTAGGTGGTCAACGCTGTCGACATGGTGGTCATGGCTCACTCCTCACGGTGATCGTCTTCCACGAGCGTAAGTTCCGTACCCCGGTACGGAGTCAACCCCTAATGAGCCCATCGGCCGTCTCGGGTCAGACCCGGTGGGCGGCTGTCGGCTCCGATGGATGGGGGACCTCCCTAGATTCACCTCACGAGTCGCTAATCTGAGCCCGTGAGTGACAGGAATCTCGTCAGCATGCGGCCACTGCCCGAACGCGAGTTGCTCCGTCGGACGCTGGATTTCCATCGCAGCGTGCTGGTCTCCAAGGTCGAGGGCGTCGAAGCCGCCGGCCTCCTCTTCACTCCTGTCAGCTCAGGGATCTCGCTGGGTGGACTCATCCGCCACCTCACCACCGTCGAGCAGTACTGGTTCCAGCACATTTTCTCCGGAGAGGTCGTGCCCGGACCCCGGCCCGATCCCTGGAAGCACGACGACGGATCGTCCGGAGATCAGCTCATCTCGGCCTTCAACGACGAGTGCGAGCGAAGCCGGGCTGCCGAGCAGGCCGCGCACTCGCTTGACCAGCTAGCAGACCGACCCGTGTCGTGGGCCAGAGATACCCGTCCAAGCCTTCGGTGGATCGCCAACCACGTGATCGGCGAAGAGGCCCGTCACAATGGACACGCCGACCTGCTCCGCGAGTTGGTCGACGGATCGGTGGGGGTCTGATCGTCATCGCTTCCCGCCATCGGTGAATGTGAGGTTGGCGAGACCCGGTCGGCAGATCGAAGCCGCAGACAGGGTCCCAGAAGTCGGCGCTAACCCTTGAGGCGATCGAGAAGCCAACCTGGGCCGACCACTCGAGCCCCGGCGTCCTCCACCCGCTCTCGGAGGGCACGATCAGCCGACACCAGTGTCACCGAGTCTTCGGACTCAATCGCCAACGACACCAGCAGGTCGTCCCCACTTCCTGGCGCATGCACAACTCGAACCCCGTCGGCCACCCCCTCCTCAACACCGCTACGGGCCGCGCCTTCGAGGACGACGACCACCGGTTCGGAGAACTGACCGGCCTGGGATGTGCTCCGAACTCGCTCCACGAAGGTCCGGGCCGCTCCAGGTCGATCGCGCCACCATCCCGTCGGTCGGGAACCCACCACGTTGGCCGCGTCGACAAGGAGCATCCACTCCAGTCTTCCGGAGAATCGCAGATGGGCGTGGATGGCCGGGGGAGTGGCATCTACCGAGTCCTGGCCGGGCGACCCCAGACCTCCAGCAGGGGGCCACTTGGATCGAGAGCACTTGCACCCCTGAATCAGCTCGATCACGGGCAGATGGCTGCCACCGGACTCAGTAACTCCTCCCTCGATGACATACTGAGCCCATGGCGTGGTCGCCGGACACTGCCTACCTGGCCGGACTCGACTTCTTCACCCACTCGGTGGGAGGACTCGGCCCCGCAGACTTCGAACTCCCCTCTCCATGTTCGGAATGGACGGTGTTGGACGTCCTCGGTCACGTCGGCACGGGCATCGACTTCGGAACACGACTCCTCCGGGACGAACGACCGGTCTGGACTCCGAACTATCCCCCCGGGACCGGCGTCGAAGGCGACCCTCGAACGTGGTGGGATGAACGAGCCGATGGGGCCCGTCAGTCGATGGTGGGGCTGGACCTGGCCGCACCGGTGGATACGCCGAGCGGCATGCGCACCGTCGGCGAGGGGTTGAGCTTTCCTGCGGTGGACCTCTTCGTCCACGGTTGGGATCTGAGTCGAAGCGTCGGCCGAGAGTTCACGTTTCCCACCGAAGCCATCGAGTTCGGGCACGCCTTTTTGGACCCACTTCCACCCGAACGAGTGCGCCACCCAGGAGTCTTTGCGGCCCCGGTAGCCGGCACATCAAACCTCACCCCGACACAGACGTTCATCGCCTGGACGGGGCGGGACCCTCTGTGGGAACCGCCCGGAGCCAAATCTCCGTGGTCAGCACCCTGAGCCTGTTCACAGGATTCCTCACTCCACAACGATGGGGGTGTCTGCCGGCGAAACAGTTTTGGCCCTCAGGTGCTTCCACGAGAGGGCCACGAGTACCCCGACGGCCACGGCAAGCGAGCCCACGAGCGACACCGTAAAGAGCTCGAGCGACGCAGGGCCATGCTCCTCTTGGGTCTGGGAATGAGGTTCCATGGCTATGCGGCTACCCGGTTCGGGTGCTGCCCAATCGCCAGACACCCACGAATCCGCACGACAACCCGTTCGACGCCCGGGGGCCTTCGGGGCTTCGGGACAACGCTACTTCTGGTCAGCAGATTCACCCTCTTCCCCTCAGCTGCCCGCCTTCAGCGCTCCGGTGATCTCGTCGATCGCCGCCTGCTCGGCGGCGCTGACCTCGACCCCGTGCTCCCGATGGGCCGCGGCGACCTTGTGGGCCAGGGTGACAACGAACCCTCGGTACTCTTCGACCTCCTGGGCAGTCGCCTTGCCCTCGAGCAACGCCACCGAATCTCGTAGGTGCTTCAGCCCGCTCTGCTTCAGCTCCTCGGGCGAGTGGTAGTGCGTGTGGTCCCGCTCCGGCTTGGCAGCAACGATCTCGTCCAGTAGCTCACTCTCGCCGTGGTGTTGGCGGGCCTCGACGTAGGCCTTGGCCATGGCGAAGCTCTCTCGGAATGATCCTCCTCGCTGAGCCGTCATCACAATCATTCCGGCACTCGGCGGCGCCTCCAAGATGAGCTGCCATTCCTCCGGTGCGAAGTCAGACTTCGTGGTCATTTCGAGTCTCCGATCGAGCGCACTGCAGTTGGAGCGCTACGGGACCACCGTAGCGAACGGGACTGCCGAAGTGAACGGTCTTGGCTACAGTACGAGCCGCCGGACCGAGACGGGGGTGTCAACGGTTGCCAACGCGACGCGACGTACTGAAGGGTGGGGGCGGCGCCGTCCTCGCCGGTCTGGCCGGAACGTCAGCAGCCAGCACGCCGGTCGGAGCCGCGATGCCCCCGGACCAGGGCGCCGCCAACGACGACGGCCCGGTGCTCGACAACCGAACCTCACCGTCATTCCGTCCCGGCGGGGCCGGGCCGCTCTACTGGAGCACCTACGCCTACGAGTTCTTCAACAACACCCTCATCCCCGAGGACGTGTGGAAGACCAACGTTGACTGGGTGGCGGCCACCTTCCGCGAGTTCGGGTACGACATGGTCTGCACCGACGGATGGATCGACAACACACAGCGGATCACCCCCCACGGCTACATCGTGAGCCAGGCCGACGACTGGGAGCACGACTGGGCCTGGTGGGCCAGGTACCTGAAGGCCAAAGGCCTCGGACTCGGCGTCTACTACAACCCCCTGTGGGCGACTCGGTCCGCAGTGACGAACCCGGCCATCACTGTCGTAGGTCGTCCCGACATCAAAGTCGCCGATATCGTCAACCCCGGCGACTACTTCGACGGCGGTGGGCTCTTGCAGTGGGTCGACACCACCCGGGATGGGGCTGAGGAGTACGTCAAGGGCTACGTCGACTACTTCCGCCAACTCGGCGCGGTGTTTCTCCGCATCGACTTCCTGGCCTGGTACGAGGCAGGATTCGACCAGAGCGAGGGCACGATGGGGGTGGCCCATGGCCGAACCTCCTACCTGCGGGCCCTCTCGTGGATGCGCGAGGCGGCGGGGGATATGCAGCTCAGCCTGGTCATGCCCAATCTCTTCGATCACGGGTCAGGAGAGCGCCCCTACGGCGACCTGGTGCGCATCGACAACGACGTGAGCTACGGGACCTGGTACGACCTGAGCGAAGGACGCCAGACCTGGCAGCCCGAATGGTCCCAGTGGAACAACCCGTTCCTAGGCTTCACCGGGTACTCGGACATCTCCGGACGAGGACAGATGATCCTCGATGGCGACCCGTTGATCATGCAGACCTTCGCCAATGACGACGAGCGTCAGAGCGCCATCAACCTCTTCACCATGGCCGGGGCGCCGATCGCCATCACCGACCACGTCGATACGATCGCCAACAACGCCTCCTTCTACCAGAACCTTGAGGTACTGGCCCTCCGGAAGCAAGGCCTGGTGGGTAAGCCGGTGTACAACAACGCCCACGGATTCGAGTACGACCCCGCGAGTCGGGATCCGGAGCGCTGGATCGGACAGCTGCCCGACGGGAGCTGGGCGGTGGCGCTGTTCAACCGGCAGAACGGACCAGGGACCCGAACGCTGGCCATCGACTTCGCCTCTGTCCTCGGACTCACAGGTTCGGCGAACGTACGCGACCTCTGGGCCCACCGGGACCTCGGGGAGATGACCGGCTATCAGGCAACCCTCGGACCACACGCTTCGGTGCTGTTGTCGGTGAAGCCGGAAGGCGCCCCCCAATATCAGGCCGATGTCGGGGCATGGGCCGGCTCGGTTCGGTTCGACAACAACTTCGGTGGGCACACCGGCATGGGCTACGTGACCGGTCTCGAGACGGAAGGCAGCAGCGCGACCGTAGCCGTTGCGGTGCACAGCGCCGGAAGTCACCGCGTCCGGTGTCGCGTGGCCAACTCCACCGGAACCATGTCGACGCTGACCGTCCAGTCCCTCGACCCGGGGACCGGGAAGGTCAACGGTACGGCGGAACTGCGGGTGCGAAGCACTTCGGCGTGGCACTCATGGCAGACGGTGCCCGTCACGCTCACCATGAAGGCCGGTACCAACCTCGTGGTCTTCAGCGTGGAGCGTGCAGACCAAGGTGGCGTCAATCTGGATCACGTCACCGTGTCTTGAACCGCTCACGGCAGCCGGCGGTTCGAATGACGATCGGGGCCGCAGGTGCTCGGCAGCAATCCGCTATCAGCTGCTGCCCACCACGAAGCCGCCGATCGATCGGTCAGGCCTCGTCCCGGTGCCGACCTCTGAACGGGACGATGTCGAGGTCGATAGTCGGATCGTCTTCGGGCATCACGTGTTCGCCGAGCTCACGCCCGAAGGCTGTCGTCGCTTCCAGTTCATAGCTGGCCCGGAGACTCGCTTCGTGGTTGGTCCAGAAACCGGCGGCCCCCATGTACTCGACGAGGCCGTACAGTGCCTCACCCGGATCCATCACGTCTTCCTCCAAGAAGGTCAGAGCGTGCTCGAGGTGGCTGGGAGGATACGAGTGGTCCTCGCCGGACCACGGGCTCCCGAATGGTTGAAGCAAGGAGATGAGTGCGTCGGCTTCGTCCCTCGTCAGTTCCAGGTTGCGCCCGGTGATGAACTCCATGGCCCCCCGAACGACTACTTCTTCAGTGATCTGCGTTCTGCCCATTACCGTTAGATCGGCATCTCGAGTCAGGGACTGAATGACCTCGGCGAGTCGTAACCCGATTGCAAACCACTTGCCGAGGGAGCGGTGGGGACAACGGGGGTGCCATGCATCTTTGCACTACGCCACCGGTACGGACGGCTGCCGATCCCTCGTCAGGCGCGGCCCGCGTGGTTGACCTGCCGGCCACCCCTGGGGTGAGCGGAGAGGTGGAACTCGGCTGACCAGTGCGACCGGACTCACCAGCCCCGCAGGTCGATACTCCACCGGTCCACGATCTCGGCTCCATCGGTGATCCACACTGCTTCGTGATAGGCCATGGTCGGGTCCACGTGGGCGGGTAGTACGGCGACCCGATCACCTACCTCGGGCCGTGGCGCCCCGTCGGCCGGCAGGAACACCACGTGTTCGTCCGAGCAGTAGAGCACCGTGTGCCCACCGACCATGGACGGATCCCCGTGGTCCATGCCAAGGGCCTTCAGGCCGCAGTCGGCTACCGCCCATCCACCAGCACTGATCGAGATAACCGTGGCTGCGATGGTGAGTGCCGCGACGAACGGCAGGCCCAATTTGGCGTAGGCCGTATCCATCAACGCGTACGAGCCGGCCTGGACTTCGTTCACCGCCGAATTCAGATCCCAACTGCCCGTCCCCCCGCCCGAACAGACCGGCCCACCTACGGCTTCGTGGGCCGACACCAGGAGGCGCATACTCTCGGCGACCTTGTCTGCCCGGACCTGGCGGTCCTCGATCCCGACGGCATGGCCCTCGTAGCCCATGACGCCACGGACTTCGAGTCCCGACCGTCGTGCCCGCTCGGCCAGCGGACCAGCCTCTTCGGGTTCGCACCCGCAGCGGGGAAGACCCACGTTGACATCGATGAGTACCTCACGGACACCACCCGAAGCCGCCGCCTCGATCGTGGCGGCGGAATCGACGGCGAGCGTCACCCGGGTGCCCTGTTCGACCAGCCGACCCAGCCGGCTGGCGTCGACGACCTCATTGGCGAGCAGCAGATCCTCGCCGAGACCGGCCTGCGCCATGCCCTCGACCTCGCGGATGGTGGCACAGGTGAATCCCCGGTGTCCGAGTTCATACTGGCGCCGGGCCAATTCCGTGCACTTGTGGGCCTTCACATGCGGGCGCAGCTGAGTGCCCGGGTGGCGGTTGGCCATGGTTCGGAGGTTTCCCTCCAACAGGCTGGCCTCGACGAGCAGCGCCGGCGTCTGCAGCTGCTCGGTGCGCTGGGGGAGGGGGGGCATGGTGACTCCTATTTGCCCGTCGAACCTAGTCCACCGGTAGGGCCCGGCCCCGGTGCAAGCGGTCACTCCGAGACGACGACCTCCACGTCGCCGTCGATGGACATTGGCCTCTTGAGCCACCGGTCGGGGGTGTCCTCGATGAAGGCGAGCATGGTCGACCGCCCCAGAAACGGGTATTCGATCCGTGACACGACCAGTTCGACGCCCCGGATTCGGATCCGTTGGTCAAGTTGGACCTCGTCGGCCGAAACCGTGATCCACTCCGTCGTGGCCAGGCGCCCGAGGTTCGCCACCGACTGTTCGAGCATCGCCACCGGCACGACCGGCCACGTCACTCCCGAGCGCATCTCGTCGGAGATGTTCGTCCAGTCGCAGTAGTTGGTCACCTCGGTCTCGTGGTCACCCACCGGCTCCAGCTGCCATCCGTAGACATGGCCGAAGGGAGGGTGGTCCCCGAAGCCGACCGTCCATTCGACAAGCCGACCCGGGACGATATTGGTCACCGTGTTCCGAACCTGGTACCCCTTGAGATTGGGGATGTCGCCGAGGGGCTGACGGTCCATGTCCATGTCGAAGGTTTCGCCGATGGCGGTCAAAGGCACCGCATCGGGGGCCGCCACCAGCATCCCGGAGCCGTCGATGGCCACCTGGGCCGAAGGGTCCGATACCAGGGCGAACAGCTGGTCGGCAGGGGCCGCGACCCGGCGGGTGACAGATACACGATCGGTAGGCACGAAACCTCCTCGGGTTGTTGGGCCGGCCACAGCATCTGGGACACTACGTCAGGCCCATCGATGCCGTCGTTTTCGGCTGCCCGGTCCCAGCCTCGTGCGGAGCCACTGTCGGTGTGGTTGCGTGGTGGACGTGCGCTCGCACCCACGCGAGCGCAGTCTGGGGGACCAATCGTGCCAACGATGTCGGGCATCAACCACATAGCCATCACCGTCACCGATCTGGCCCGGAGTCGGGCGTGGTACGAGGAGGTGTTCGATATGACCATGCTCATGGAGGACACCCATCCGGACGGGACCGGCCACTTCGTGCTGTTGGGGAATCCTGCGATCTCTGTACTGGTCGGACTGCACGCTCATCCGGCCAACCAGGGGGAAGCGTTCGCCGAATCGAGGACGGGGCTCGACCATGTCGGGTTCACCGTCGCCGATCGAAGTGAACTCGACGCCTGGGAAGCGAGGCTCACCGAGCTGGGTGTGGAGCACTCGCCGGTCAACGATCAGCCCGTGTACTCCGTTGTCGTCTTCCGGGACCCCGACAACGTCCAGCTGGAGTTCATCTGCACGGCCTGAGCCCAATCGCGAGGTGGATGGGAACCTCGGCCGCCGACGGGTCCGGGCACTAGATTCGTTCAATCGTCCCGACCCGACCCCCACACGACGCAACCACGCCTCGATCCAACCCGCTCACCGCCGGGAGCGGAGCGGTCGACGCGCCGTTCAGGGCCGGTTCAGGTGTCGTCTCATGGTGAAGCGAAAGATCAGGAACATCCTTCCCTTCGGGGGCAAGTCCCGGGTGCTCCGGTACTCAGGATCGAACGAGGCCTCCGATGGCGAAGCCGAATCGCGGGCCCGGGCCCTGCAGGATCAGGACGACGTCCACCGGGCACTCGGCCGGATCGCCGCCAACTGGTCGCTGATCGAAATCGCCTCCGGACTTGTGCTGATGAGCCTGGTCGGAAGCCGGGACGAGACCTTAGCCCGTGCGGTAGTGGCAGGCCAGCGAGTCGAGAACATCTGGGAGACCGTATCGGCGCTCCTGGCCTCCTACGGCGAGGATGCCGCTGAAGAGTTGTCGGCCTTCCAGACCTGGCGCCGGTCGGCCAACAAGTGCCGCCGCCGACGCAATGAGGCCATCCACAGTGCCTGGTCGCTGACCTCCGAGCGTGGCGGTCCAGCCGCCTGGGACGTCATGAGCCAGAAGGCCAAGCGCGGCGCTCGCGCCGACCTGTTTCCCGGTGGTGTGGACGAGTTGGTGGAGCTGGCCCTGGACATCGCCGCCTGCGAAGAACGGCTGACCCGCATCCACGCCGAGATACTCGTTCTGATGGACCGCAGGGACGACGAGGCAACGGGCGATGGTGACGGCACGAAGGACGGCAGCCCGGCCGGTTAGCCCGGAGGCAGTCGGACCACCATCTGACGCACCCGTTCGCGGCTCACCCCGAGCCGGGCGGCGATGGCGTCGAGGGACAGGCCGTAGCCGCGGGCTTCTTCGATGGCCTTGGCCCGCTTCCGGGCCTGACGGGCCCGCTTGGCCTCGGCCTCACGCATGGCGGTGTTGGCCGCCACCACCCGGTCGAGCGCCTTCCAGGCCTTGGCGCTCACTGGTCGGGGCTCGAATGGCATGACGCACTCCTCTCCTAGTGCAAGGGTGCTCTAGCGGCGAAGCTATGGCGCTCCTGTCCTCTTGCCCTAGCCGTTTTACCAGGACCGATGCCAGAGGGGTCGGCGGCGGGGCCGGAAAACCACGGAGCCAGTCGATGGGAGTGCGCAGAGCGAGACGGCCCTGGTTTCTTCTGTATCCAGGGGTGACGTGGCAGGGCGTTGCAGTTACCTTGTCGACAGGGGCAGTGACGCCGACCGGGCTTCACCTGGCAGTACCCACCGCACGGGACCGTGACATCGGTCCCCGAGGTGAGTGACCAGCCCGATGGATCCGTCCCGGCTATTCCGCCACCGCATCATCGACGTTCGACAGAGCTTGGAGGGCATGCCATGAAACGCATCATCGTGGCCATCGCTTCGGTCATGACGCTCATCACCTTCAGCATCACGCTGGGCGGGGCAGCCTGGAGCGCCACCGATGCCCCCTCGACCGCGGTCATCACCTTCGACGACGCCGCCCAGCAGGTGACGCTGCAGATCCCCTCACCGGCCTGCCCGGCTTCTCAACCCACCTGTCAGTGGAAGTTCTTCCTCAACGAGCCGAAGCTCTCGGTCGATGTGGCGACCGTGTACGGAACCTCGGGGACGCTCACCCTGGCGTATCCGCCGAACTTCTGCGGCGTGATCCAGGCCGACGCCTACGTGGGCCCGCCGTGGGTGGCCAAGCGCGGTTTCCAGCACACCATCGAGGACTGCGAGCCGCCGACGACCACCACGACCACCGAACCTCCGACGACCACGACCACCACGACGACGACGACGACGACCTCGACGACGCTGCCACCGGTGCCGCCACCGATCTCTGGGCCGACCGTGGAACCACCGACGCCCGCCCCCGTGGCCGTGCCCGTAGCGGCTCCGGCCCCGGTACCCGCCCCGATCACCCAGCTGCCCTTCACGGGAAAGAACATGACCCCGTTCTTCGTCGTCGGACTGTCTCTCGTCGCCCTCGGACTGGCCCTCCTCGCTCCCGGCGAGTTCTGGCGGAGGACGTCCCGGCGGTGGTCGGCACTCCTCCCCGGACGGATCCGGCCGATGACCGGCCGAAGCAACATGGTCACCCAGATGAGGGCAGTGGCCTCGATGGTGGCCTGTTCGTCCTACGGTCCCTGACAGGATCCAGCGACGGTCCTCGGACCGGTCGGGCTCAGGTGGGCCGGAGGGTGATCAGCTCACCGACGTTGTCGTTCAGGATGAGCCGCCGATCCTCGGCACTGAAGTTCTTCAGTTCCTTCACGTAGTCACGCGGCTCGGGGAGGGCTTCGATGTGGGGCCAGTCCGAACCGAACAGGACCCGGTCCGCGCCCATGCACTCGGCCACCTGGTAGACGTCGTCCTCCCAGAAGGGGTTGATCCACACGTGGCGACGAAGGGTCTCAATCGGGTCCTGCTTCCAGTACCCGGGCATCTTGTTGGCCGTGGACCGGATCTTCTTGATCACTTCGGGCAGGTACTCGGCCCCGTTCTCGATGGAGGCGATGCGTAGGTTGGGGAAACGTTCGAAGTGGTTCTCGAAAATGAGGGTCAGGAGGTAGTCCCGGATGGCCTGTTCGATGGCGAACGACTTGATGGAGGGCTTCCACCCGCCCGAGAAGGTGGCGGCGAAGCCGTCCACGGCATAGCCGTTGGAGCCGATACCGCTGTCGGCCGCGTGGACCACCACGGTGATGCCTGAGTGGTTGGCCAGGTCCCAGAAGGCGTCGAACATGGGGTCGAACGGGTTGCGCCGACCGAGGGCGGTCGTCGGGGCCGCCGGTCGCATGACGATGGTGCGGGCCCCCTGGTCGAGGGCCCAGGCCAACTCCTCGGCGGCCCAGGCCGGGTCGGCCAGGGTCAGGTACGGCGCGGCGAAGATGCGGTCGGCGTAGTTGAACGACCAGTCCTCGACCATCCAGCGGTTGAAGGCCGAGAACATGAGGCACACCGCCTCGGGGTCGTGGGCCAGCGGCTCCTCGTAGATCATGCCGAGGGTGGGGAAGAGCAGGCACCCGGCCAGCTCCTGGCTGTCGAGGGCGGCCAGGCGGGCATCGGGCTGCCGGTAGGCCGGCCGTATCGGCTCCCGGCCGGAGAGGAACTCCATGGGATTGCGATTATCGGGATTGCCCCGGAAGTAGTCGTACATGGCCCCCGGGAGGGCCACGGGGTCGAAGGTGGGGTTGGTCACGGCGTGGCTGACCCGGCCACCGATCACGTGGTACCTGCGCCCGTTGATCTCACTCCACTGGATGACCCGGGATCCGAGTGCCGGATCGAGGTGCCGGGTGAAGGCGTCCAGTGCCTCGTAGTAGTGGTTGTCGGCGTCGAATACCGGGTGGTCGACCTCGTCGAGCTCAGGCATGGTGCATCTCCTCGCGTCCGCCCCGTGGGGCACCGTCATCCTACGGCCAGCAGGGGAGGGGACGGCTATTTGACCTTGCCCAGGTGCCAGTGCTGCAGGGGAGAGGTGCTGAGGGCGACCGGCGACGAGGTGTACGCCTGAACCACCCAGTAGGACCCGTGGGTGGGTGCACCGGTGAATACCGGGGGGCGGAGGACGACGACGGCCGAGGCGTGGGGGCCGATCACCACCGGCCGTCGGTCAGGTGTGTGCCAGAACCCGGTCGGGTGGGAACTGCCGATCGTCACCATGAAGTGGGGGACGACAGTCTGATCGGTGGTGTTGCGGACATCGACGGTCACCGAGTCGAGGAGTGTGGCCCGTTCGGTCGAGTAGAACGACGTGACGTCGAGGCGCAGCGGGACCGAGTTGAAGGCCACCACGGCCACGGCCACGGCGCCGGCAGCGGGAACCAGTGCGGCCAGGGCCCAAGGCATCCGCAACCGATTGGTCCGGGCATGGGCGGGCCGGCTCACGGCAACGACCGTGACTGCGGCCACGATGGCGGCGGGGAAGAGGTCGAGCAGGTAGGTGAGCAGGCTGCGGGCTCCGACGAAGAAGGTCAGGGGCAACAGCAGCATCCAGATCCGCTTCATTCCCGGGTACCAGACGACCAGTGCGGCCAACAACGAGACGAAGACGAGCACACTGGTCACGGTCAGGAGGGGGAGCGACACCCCGCGCACCGCCCCGTGCAGCGCCAGGGTGACCAGTCCTTGCCCGTCGGCCACGAGGGGCCGGTCGAAGGGCAGCACGGTGCCACGGGCCCAAGCCCGGGGCTGCCAGATGATGAAGGGCAGGTTCACCACCGTGAAGACGGCGGCGACGATGGCCAGGTAGCCACCCACGATGCGCAACGGACGACGCCCTGCCGACCGGCATTCGAGATAGATCCCCACCGCCAGGAAGGGCACGCAGAACCACGGCGTCTGTTTGATGGAACACGCCAGTCCGAGGGCGATGGGACCAACCCAGCGGGCCAACCCCGCCCCGCGGCCCGCACAGAATCGGTCCCAGCGCCAGACGGCCAGCACCAAGAAGGGGAGGAAGACGGCGTCGGTACCTCCCGATCCGAACACGTCGGCGTAGAGGGGGACCGCCACGAGCAGCGGGCCGACCCACCGCAGCGAGCCGGGGAGCAGCACGAAGATCAGCGCCCCGGTGACCAGCCAGGCCAACAGGTCCATCCAGTCGGTGATCTGGTGGTGGAAGCCGAGCAGCAGGGCTGGCACCTCCATCAGGAACGAGCCGGCGGGATAGGACACCGCGGTGATGTGGCCGCCCGTCGCCGTGTAGGTCCAGTAGTCGACCGGGGTCTGGAGGAGGTTGGAGGCCGAAGCCATGGAGCTCGTGTAGGGGTTCGAGCCGTGCACGAATAGATGGGCCGCTACCTGGTTGAAGGCTCCCGAATCGGTGCTGTAGTAGTGCCGCACGTGGATGTTGATGCCCTCGTGGCCCAGAGTAGCGGCGAGGGAGGCGAGGAGGGCGGAGACCTGGAGCACGGGGTGGCGTGGGTCGCGAACCAACCACGCCGCCGCCGTGCCCACGATGCCCAAGGCCACGATCAGTGGGGCCAGATAGGCCCCCGGCGGCCACGACGACCACGAGCCCCAAAAGGCGAGTCCGCCGAGCACCACCCCGAGCCAGACGAGGCTCCAGGCACACCGCTCCAACGTGGCCGTCGCGCCCCGGTCGCCAAGCGACCCGACCTGTCGACCGACCCCGTCGGCCGAGACGTCCGGTCGGCCTTCGCCCTCTTCAGGCAGCTGACCCTCCATGTCCGGTTCGGCCAGGATCGTCATCCCTCCCGGATGAGCGGCGGGCACAGACTCGCCCTCTTCGATGTCACGCACGGGCCGGGAGCGGAACTCCCACCACCGGTGTCCGCCGCTCCGATGGTAGGCGCTCCGCAGCCGGGGGGATCGACGGGATCGACCAGGATCGACCGGGATCTGCCCTACGGGAAGATCCGCCACGAGGCCACCTCAAAGGCCGTGAAGGCGATCAGGAACACCGTGGACACCACGGCCACGGTGACATAGGCACGGCCGCGCAGCCAGGTCCCGACGGCGACAATCAGCGGGAAGGCCAGGAAGATGAACCGGGGGCGGAGCCCGATGGGGGCCGAGATCATGCCGAGCACAGCGGCCGACAGGCCGTAGAGCACGAGGGGGGTGGGCATCGTGGAGCGGATGGCCACCACGGCGGCCACCACCACGAGGGCGGTGCAGACGAAGAGGAGGTCATCGGTCTTGTTGGCGGCGATGGGGTCACGCACGAACACCGTCACCGTATGGACGGCGTAGACGAACGATGGATAGCTCTTCCACCCGCCCCGCTCGGTCAGCCGCCAGGCGTTGAGATCTCCGGTGTGCCTCCAGATCCACAGTTGGTAGCTCACGAACCCAAGGGGCGCGAGGATCGGCGCGGCCAGGGCCCTCCAGTTCCGGGGCCCCGTCACCTCGCGGTAGGCGCACCACAGGCAGCTGACCTCGAAGGCCAGGGCCACCGGTGTGGTCCAGCTGGCCAGGAGTCCGAGCAGACCGGCCAGGACCCAGCGCTTCTGCAAGAGGGCGAGCAAACCGAAGGCCAAGAACGTGAGGGCCAGGCCCTCGGAGTACACCATGCTCAGCACGAACGAGCCCGGGAACAATGCGACGAGCAGGGTGGCTCGGTCGGCTGAGGGACCGTCCGCGTAGTGCCGCACCAGCGCCCACACCCCGATCATGGCGCTGAGGCCGGTGACCGTCGTGACGGTGATGCCCGCGGCCAGGGGCGTGAGGCCGCTGATGTCGGACAGCCACCGGATGCTCAGCGGAAACCCGGGGAAGAAGGCGATGGTGCTCCCGGCTACGTGGCCCTGGTCGTAGGGGAGATGCCTCGGCCATCCCTGGATGGCCGCCCGGAGGAACCACCGGCTGTCCCACCGGTCGACCTCTTGGAGGATGCTCTGGTGGGTGAACAGGGAGGTGATGGCGAGGGTGGTCCAGGTGATGACGCGTGAGATGAGGTAGATCACCGCCGGTCGGACCATCCACCGCCCCCGAGGGCCGGCGGTCACCAAATCGCTCGTGGCCGGGACCTCTGCTGGGCCCTCGGGCGGCACCGAACGAGCCCGGGGGAGCGACGCCGGACGCCCAGGAGTGGACAAGACAGTGCTGGCGGTCACCTCGGTACTGGCGGTCGGATCAGGAGGCATACTCACCCACCACCGCTCGCCAACGAGCGCCTTGAACCAACCAGACCACCACGGCCACCGTGCCGAGCGACACCACCACGTACCAGTTCCCCACGAGGAGGGGGTGGCCGCTCGGGCCGACGATGAGCATGGCCAGGGCAGCCACCGCGGCCAGGCCCTTCGAACGTTGGGCGGTGGTGGCCGCGAGCAGGATCACGCCCCAGGTCAGATACCAGGGCCATACGGTCGGGCTGCCCAGGACGATGAGGATGAGGGCAAGCCCGAGGGATCGCACCACCTCGTGGCGACGGAGGGTGACGAGCAACCATACGACGGCGGCCACCGTGAGCACGACGACGATGTCCTGAGTGACCGTCACCACAGCTGAGCGCGCCACGGGAATGCCCAGGGGATGGAGGACTGAGAATACGAGTACCCCGATCGAGACCGAGGGTGTCGACAACACCCGCAGTTCGGTCGGGATGTGGAGCGCGGTCGGACCGAGCCAGGTGAAGCCGTAACCGGCCAGCAGGGTCACCGCTACCGGCACCACGACCAGCACGGCGACCGCCTCACCGAGCACCCGCCAGCGCCGGGAGCCAGCGAGGCGCCCCATCTGGTCGACGGCCAGGAACACCACCCCGGCCGCGGCCGGGAGTTTGACGGTAGCGGCCAGGGCACACAGCACGAGGCCGGGGACCAGACGTCCGGTGACGCCAAGGGTCACCCCCGCCACCAGCAGTCCGACCATCAGGGCGTCGTTGTGGCCTGAGGCCACGAAACCGAACATGGCCAGGGGACTGAGGGCCCCGAGCCAGAGGGCGAGCCCCGGGTCGGTCCCGAGGTGGCGAGCCAGTCGGGGGAGGGAGACCATGACCAGAACCACACCGACCAGCTCCAGAGCCCGGAAGGCCACGATCTGGGCGTCGAGGGAACCCCCGGCGATCGAGGCCACCCCCTTGCTCACGGACACGAAGAGGGGTCCGTAGGGCGAGGTGGTGTCCCGCCAAACGCTGGCGATGCCCGACAAGAGCGGACCGTGTCCCAACGTCGAGGGAGCCACGGTGTAGGGATTGAGCCCGTGATGGGCCAGGAGTCCCTGGCCCACGTAGCTGAAGAGATCCCGGCTGAACAGGGGAGGCCCGAACACCAGGGGTGCGCCCCACACGACGAGCACGATCCAGGCCCGGCCCACGCTCAGCTGACCGGCCCGGGCCACGCGCCCCATACCCAGCCAGGCGCCGACGAGGAGGACCACCCCCACGTAGAACACCACCGAGTCGAGCGGCGAGCCTCCCGAAGGGAGCGAGAACCACCACCGAGCCAGATGGGGATCGGCCACGGCCCCAATACGGGTTCCGGCCAGCACCATGGCCATGGAGCCCACCCAGCCGAGAACTACCCATCCGACCAGCGGGTGAGTCACCTCTCGTCCCGGCTCTTGTGTGCTCTGGGCTCCGTGCACGGCGGTGGGCGCTCCCACGTGTCTCCTCCCCGTCGAGCCTCCTGACCCAGGCCACCGGCGAACTGTCGAGCCAAACGTTACCCCGCCCGATCGTCATCGAACTGTCACGTTGGCCTGCCTCTCGGTCTAGGACCGCTCCGGTGCCACCGCAGGAGGCCCACGCCCGTGGCTGGCCGCACCGAGGCGGCTGCCATAGGGTCCGACGATGGCCATCTACCAGCTCGGGGACCAGGTCCCCACCATCCACCCCGAGGCGTACGTCCACCCCGATGCGGTGGTCATCGGCGACGTCACCCTGGGCGCCGAGTCGACCGTGTGGCCTGGCGCCGTGCTCCGGGGTGATTACGGGACCATCACCGTGGGGGAGAGGACGTCGGTCCAGGACGGGACGGTGATCCACGCCGGACCGGGCTTTCCCACCATCGTCGGCAGCGGCTGCGTCATCGGTCACCTCGCCCACCTGGAGGGATGCATCCTCGAAGACGACTGCCTCGTCGGATCGGGATCCGTGGTGCTCCATCACGCCGTGATCGGGACCGGGGCCACCGTGGGTGCCAACGCCGTCATACCCAACAACATGGCTGTGCCCGAGGGGGCGCTCGCCCTCGGGGTACCGGCCCAACTCCGCCCCGACCGGTCGGACCGGGCCATGATCCAGATCTCGGCGTCCGAATACGTGTCGAACGGACACCGGTACCGCCAACACCTCGTTCGCCTCGACTAGCCCTTCGGGGACCGGTCACGCACCAGGGAGTCGACACCGGCGCCATCCCCGGTCCCGGCGTGTGGCGGCGACAGACTCGGGAGATGCACGGCACCCTCACCTCCGGCGGCAAAACCGCCGAGGCCGATCCCGCCACCATCGGGCAGCACCTCGACGCCGGTGAGTTCTTCTGGCTCGACCTCGACGGCGTCGACGAGGAGGCCCACGACTTCTTCCTCACGACCATGCACATCCACCATCTGGCCGTGGATGACATGCAGCACTTCGGACAACGGCCGAAGATCGAGGACTACGAGGGGTTCACCTACATGGTGGTCCACGGGGCCGGCACCGATGCCACCTCCACCCAAGAGGTCCACTTCGTCTTCGCCGAGCACTTCCTCGTCACGGTGCACCACGGTGGGTGCCCGGCCATGGACCGGGTACGCCAGCGGATCGGTCACGGACGGCCAGCGGACCTCGAGTCACCACAGCTCGCCCTCACGTACCTCATCATCGATCAGCTGGTGGACAGCTTCTTCCCCGTGCTCGATACGTTCGACGGTCAGATCGACGATCTCGAGGATGCCATCTTGGTCAAGCCGACCGACGCCCAGCTCGGCACGCTGTTCACGATGAAGCGAACCCTGATCACCATCCGCAAGGTGGTCACCCCCCAGCGCGACATGTTCGCCAGCGTGACCTCCGGCGTGGTCGAGCTTCCGGGGGTCTCGACGGCCGAGCTGCGCTACATGAGGGACATCTACGACCATCTCATCCGGATGAGCGACCTGGTCGACGGCTACCGCGATCTGCTGAGCGGCGTCATGGACACCCACCTCTCGACGGTCTCCAACCGTCTCAATGTCGTAATGAAACAGCTGACCATCATCGCCACGGTGTTCTTGCCCCTCAGCTTCCTCACCGGGTTCTTCGGGCAGAACTTCGGGTACCTGGTGACCCATCTCACCGGGCCCGTGCCGTTCTACGTCCTGGGCATCGGGCTCGAGCTGGTCTCCGCCGCGGTTCTTCTCTATCTGTTCCGCAGGCGGGGATGGCTCGGTGGGCCAACTGCCTGAACGGAAGCCTGCCGGTCTACCGCCGAGGTGCAGCCATCACGGCTCTGACCGAGCGGTAGGACAACACCGACAGCACCGAGGCGCACGAGAGGATCGAAGCCACTCCGAGAAAGCTCCCAACCGAGGCAAAGGAGACGGCTGAGCCGATCGACCCCACTGAGGCGAACGAGCCCACCGAACCGACCGACAGGACCGAGCCCTTGGAGTTGATACAGAGGAAGGAGTCGGTCGAGTTGATCGACCAACGCGAGGTCCGAGGTGACGCCATGGGTCTAGTCTGCCCGCCGTGCCGTGTCGGGCGCTCTACTTGGTGATGACGGGATCGCCCGCCGGGTCGAGCACGTACCAGCGGCCCCCGGCGTTGGTCAGCGCCTGACCGGTCGCGGTACCCGGCGTCCGGTCCGGCGGCCAGAGGTAGAGGGGCCAGCCGTTGTAGGTGATCTGGGAGGTACCGTCCCGGCGGGGTGCCGTCCCGAGGAGACCCGGCTCGACGCCGGCACCGGCCACCGGACGAGAGACGCCGCTCGGGACGAGCAGGGGCGGCCACTGGATGGCGCAGATGCCATAGCAACGGGAAGGGCTGCCCCGTTTATCTGTCTCGAACATGTACAGCGCAATGCCCTGGCCGTCCACGAGGATCGGCCCCAGTCCGGCAACGTTTTCGACCTTGACCTGGTACGTAGGACCGTGTTCGAGGGCGGCGTGGGTCTTCGTATAGGGAGTGGTGATCGCGGTGCCCGAGCTGGTGCAGCCGCCGAGCACGAGCGCCGAGCCGACCGCCACGACCACCGCCATCCGGACCATCGTTCGATGGATCCCGGTTCCTCGTGGCACCACCGAGGGTGTCACGGGGTGCCGCGCCGTCCCGTGAAGGTGACGAGTGCCGGAGCCGGATAGGGGCCGATCCCCGGACGCCAACCGGCCTCCAGCTTCTGGTCGGCCACACCGCCTTCGGCCCAAATGTGACATGAGTCTCGGGCCCATGGGCTCGCGGCACCCGAGAGGAGGTCCGACTGCTGACCGAGGGACACCGCCCGGGCCCGTCGTGAGGTGACGGCCTGCACGACTACCGGCCCGAGCGAACGGGCCAACTGTTCGAGATGGGTACAGCCCTTCGGACCACCAAAGCGATCCTGGACGGCACGGGTGTAGCCGCGGGCCACGGACAGCCCGGCCAAACCGGCAAAGGCGTCGGTGATTCCGGGGCATTCAGTGTGCGGAAACGTGCGCATCACCGCAGACGCCTCGGTGATGGTCAGGTCTTCCAATCTCACCGTCACCCTCAGCTCCATGTCGTGCACGGTCCTGACTGCGCTCCCGTCCTCGGCCCACGGACGAGAGTCGCGAAGCGTCCCCACCACGATGATGGTCTCGCCGCCGTCAAAGGCCTCGAACTCCACCGATCGTCGGTGGAGGGGGATCGCCTCGGGGGGAGTGGTGGCGTCGGTCCTCATGCCGGCGGGGGCAGCGGCACGATGTCGTAGGACCACAGCTCGCTATGGGCTCCGACCGGTCGGGCTTCCTCGGATGTCTGGCCCGACCGCTCCGCTTCGGAGCGGTGGCCGTGGGCGAACGCCGGTGAGGCCACCCAGGCGTTGAAGGAGACCTCGTCGCGCCAGCGTGTGACCACTAGCCAGACCTCGCGGTCGTCGTTGGGCTGGAGCAGTTCGAAGCCCTCGAAGCCGTCGGCACCGTCGACGGCGCCGGACCGTTTGGCGAAGCGCCGGGCCAGTTCGTCGCCCGAGCCTTCGCGCACGGTGATGGCATTGATCTTGATCACGGTCATGGTCCGATCATGGCCCGCCGGGACGCCAGGGCCAAATCACGGACGCGCCCGGCACCGGGGGCTCGGTCCCCGGTGGTCACACACACGTAATTACGGTGGTGTGATACCGTAGAACTGCAGGTTGACCGTCAGGTTTGGCTTTACGGTGAACCTCTGATCGAGGTGGAGGAGTGGGAGTGACCGACAACGGATCTGCTGAGCGCATTGGTGGTCGAGGACCGCGCACATCCCCCCCGACCGAGCACCCCGAAGAGGGCTTCCGTGGAGCTCAGGTCTGCTCCCTTGTGGGCATCACCTACCGGCAGCTGGACTACTGGGCCCGCACCGGACTCCTGCGCCCGTCCATCACCGACGCCACCGGCAGTGGCAGCCAACGTCGTTACTCCTACGGCGATGTCCTGGAGCTGAAAGTCATCAAGCGTCTGCTCGACGCCGGCCTCAAGCTGCAGCAGGCCCGACAGGCCGTCGAGTGCCTGCGAGGCGACCTGGGCGCCGACCTCGCCTCCTCGCAGTTGGTGCTGATCGGGAGTCGCTCGGTGCTCGCCCAGTCTGATGGCGAGGTCGTGGACCTGCTCGCCGGAGGCCAGGGTGTCTTCAACATTCTCCCCCTCTCCGGTGTGGTCTCCGAACTCGAGGCGGCCATTGTGGAGATCGCCGGCGCGGCCTCGACCACGACGCCCGCGCCTCGCCCGGCCGGACACCCCGCTGCCGACTACCTGGCCACCGCCGAGGCGGCCGAGCGTTGAGCAGAGCGGTTTCGGGAGACGAGGCCAATCCCTTCGCTCCCGTGAAGCGGTTCGCTCACGAGTCCGAGCAGCGGTTCGCCCGCATCCTCGACTTCTACGGTGTCCTATGGGAGTACGAGCCGGTCGAGTTCGCTCTCGACTGGGATCCGAGCGGTCGGCCCACTGCAGGCTTCCGTCCCGACTTCTGGCTTCCCGAACCAGGCCTGTTCGTCGAGCTCACCACGCTCAATCAACGGCTGGTGACGAAGAAGAACGCCAAGGTGCGACGGCTGGGGCAGCTGTATCCCGACATCCGGGTTACCGTGCTCTACCAGCGGGACACCCTGGCGCTGCTGGCCAAATACGGCCTGGCCGGTGAGGCGCAGGTCCCCGCAGTGCTCTCTCGCATCGCCTGATCCACCGCACCGATATCCTCTCTGCGTGGGCGACACCTCCGAAGCTCCCCTGATCCCCGTCGACGGTGAGGTAGGAAGCGGCCTCCGGCACACCGCCCTGGTCGAGGCCCACACCCGGCTCGGCGCCAAGCTGGTCGAGTTCGGTGGGTGGGAGATGCCCCTGTCCTACACCGAGGGGACCATCGCCGAGCACCGGGCCTGTCGGGAGGACTCGGTCGTCTTCGACGTGAGTCACCTGGGCACGGTCCGGGTCGAAGGACCGGACGCCTTCGACCGGCTCCAGGCCGCCCTCTCCAACGACCTACGGCGGGTGGCACCGGGTCGGGCCCAGTACACCCACCTCCTCGACGAGCACGACGGGTCCGTGGTCGACGACATCATCGTGTGGTGGGTCGCCGAAGACACCTTCGACGTCATGCCCAACGCCTCGAACACCGGACGCGTCATTGACGCCATCGGCGGCGAGGACACGACCGCCGACCGGTGCATCCTCGCTGTCCAGGGACCACACGCCCGGACCCGCCTGGCCACGGTGGCGCCCGAGGCGGCGGCGGTTCCACGCTTCGCGCTGGCCCCGTTCGTCTGGGAAGGCGTGGCCTGTCTCACCGCGGGCACCGGTTACACGGGCGAGGACGGGGTGGAGCTGTCGGTGCCGGCCGATGCCGCCGAAGCGCTGTGGTCGGCCCTGTTGGGCACCGGGATCCGGGCGGCCGGTCTCGGGGCACGGGACACACTCCGACTCGAGGCCGCCCTGCCTCTGCACGGCCACGAGCTGGGCCCAGGCATCACGCCGCTCCAGGCGGGACTGGGCTGGGTGGTGGGATGGGACAAGGAGGACTTCCGCGGGCGCAGTGCGCTGCTCGCCGAGCGCGAGCGTGGCGTGGCCCGGCGCCTCGTCGGCTTGGCCACCGAGGGCCGCCAGCCACCCCGGGAGCACGCCACCGTCTCTCGGGGGGAGCTCCAGGTGGGCACCGTCACCAGCGGCAATTTCTCGCCCATGCTCGAGCACGGGATCGCACTCGCCTTGGTGGCTGCCGCCAGTGGGGTCGAGTCCGACACCGAACTGGGCATCACCCAACGCGGGCGGGTCCTCGGGGCCCGTGTGGTCCCGACGCCGTTCGTCGAGGCGGGCCGGTGGGCCTCCGCCCGATGACCAACGGGTTGACCCGGCATTGGGTCCACGGCCGTCCTGTCCACTAGACACACAGCAACGAACGTTCGAGGAGCGGCTCCATGGGCACCTACATCCCCCATACCGACGACGAGGTGACGAGCATGCTGGCCTTTCTCGGCCTCGCATCGGTCGACGAGCTGTTCTCCGTGGTGCCCGAGGCACTCCGGCTCCAGCGGGGCTTGGAGCTCGACTCCGGGGTGGGGGAGCCCGACGTGCTGGCCCACATGGGGGACCTGGCCGACGGCAACCGGGCCCGCAACGACCGGCTGGTGTGCTTTGCCGGGGGAGGGGCCTACGACCATGAGATCCCATCGGTCACCAAGGCCTTGGCCGGCCGATCGGAGTTCGTCACCTCGTACACGCCCTATCAGCCCGAGGTGGCCCAGGGCGTGCTGCAGGCCGTCTTCGAGTACCAGACCATGGTGGCCAGGCTGGCCGGGCTCCCGATCGCCAACGCCTCGCTCTACGACGGTGGGAGCGCGGCCGTGGAGGCGGTCAATCTGGGTGTCGCCGCCTCGGGTCGGGCCTCGGTGTGGCTCTCGGCCGGTATCCATCCCCACTGGCGCCAGATGCTGGCTACGGCCTCGCTCGGCACCGGTCACCGGATCCGCACCGTTCCCCTGCAAGGCGGACTGACCTCCTGGCCCGTCGACAGCACCGCACGTGACGACCAGCCCGGTGTTGTCGTGGTGGGGTACCCCAACTACCTCGGCTGCATCGAGGACCTGGGCGAGGCCCGTGCCCTCTGTGACCGCACCGGGGCCCTCCTCGTCGTAGCCGTTGACCCGGTCTCGGCCGGCCTGCTCAAGTCGGCGGGGGAGTGGGGTGCAGACGTGGTGGTCGGTGAGGGCCAGGTGTTCGGGACGACACTGGGCTTCGGCGGTCCCTATCTCGGACTGTTCGCCTGTGCCGAGGCCCACGTACGCCGACTGCCCGGACGCCTGGTGGGGGAGACCGTCGACGTGGAAGGACGCCCGGCCTATGTAACCACCCTCCGGGCCCGGGAACAGGACATCAGACGGGAGAAGGCCACCTCGAACGTGTGCACCAACCAGACGCTCATGGCGGTAACCGCGGCCATCCAGCTCGGATGGCTGGGCACCTCGGGCTTGGCCGAGCTGGCCCGTCGCTGCGCCCAGGCCACCCACTATCTGCGGCGCTCACTGCTCGCCCTCGACCGGGTGGAGCCGTACGCGGAAGCCCCGGTGGTGCGTGAGTTCGCCGTGCGCCTCCCGGTACCCGCCTCCGTCGTTGTCGAGCGAATGGCCGATGCCGGCTTCCTCGCCGGGATTCCGTTGGACGAGGGATTCGACGACGGGGAGCACGGCCTGCTCATCTCGGTAACCGAACGCCGGACCCGGGACGAGATCGACTCCTATGTCACGGCGCTGGCCAAGGCGGTGGCCTGATGGTCGCCTCGAACGGCCCAGGACCCGGCGCCCCCGGAGGCCAGGCCACCAGCGCGCCCCTATTGGGCCGGGAAGCCGAGCCCACCCTGTTCGAGCTCTCCCACCCGGGTCGGAGCGGCTGGTCGTTCCGCACCACCGGCGTGCCCGAAATGACGGTCGAGGAGTTGGTCCCCGAAGCCCACCGACGGACGGCCCCGGTGGCACTGGCCGAGGTATCCGAGCGCGATCTGGTGGCCCACTTCACCCGGCTCTCCCATCGACAGTTCTCGGTCGATCTGGGGGCCTATCCGCTCGGCTCGTGCACTATGAAGTACAACCCCAAGGTGTGCGACACCGTGGCCGGCCTTCCCGGCCTGGCCGGCGTCCACCCGGCCGCCCCGGCCTCGCTGAGCCAAGGCTGGCTCGGACTCCTGGTGGAGTTGGAAGAGGCACTGTGCGAGATCACCGGGATGGCCGCGGCCACCCTGCAGCCCGCCGCCGGTGCGGCCGGCGAGCTCACGGGGCTGTTGCTCATGCGGGCCTGGCACGAGGCCCAGGGTTCACCGCGCACCAAGGTGATCATCCCCGATTCGGCCCACGGCACCAACCCCGCCTCGGTGACCCTGGGCGGCTACCAGGTGGTCACCGTCCCCTCCGACGAACGGGGCTGTGTGGACATGGCCGCCCTCGCCACCGTGCTCGACGAGGACGTGGCCGGCATCATGCTCACCAACCCCAACACCCTCGGACTCTTTGAAGAGGACATCGCAGCGATCGCCGCGGCCGTGCACGAGGTGGGCGGGCTCCTCTACTACGACGGAGCCAACCTCAACGCCATCCTCGGGGTGGTGCGGCCCGGGGACATGGGCTTCGACATTGTCCACATGAACCTGCACAAGACCTTCGCCACCCCCCACGGCGGGGGAGGGCCGGGGGCGGGACCCGTCGCCGTCTCGGAACGCCTCGTCCCCTTCCTGCCCGGGCCAAGGGCGACCCGCGTGGCCTCGAACGACCAGACCCCGGTGTATGCCTGGACCACCCCTGAGCGGTCCATCGGACGGATGCATACGTGGCACGGCAACGCCCTCGTGCTGGCCCGGGCGTTGGCCTACATCCTGGCTAATGGGGGAGATGGACTTCGCCAGGTCGCCGAGACCGCCGTGCTCAATGCCAACTGGATCCGCCAGCGCCTGACCGGTACCTACGACGTGCCCTTCGACCGCCCCTGCATGCACGAGGTCGTACTCTCGGCCAAGACCCTCAAGCAGGCCCACGGAGTGCGGGCCCTCGATGTGGCCAAGCGCCTCTTGGAAGAGGGCTTCCACGCACCGACGGTCTACTTCCCGCTCATTGTGGACGAGGCCCTCATGATCGAGCCCACCGAGACGGAGAGCCCTCAGACCCTCGAGGCCTTGGCCGAGTCGCTCGAGCGCATCGCCTACGAGGCGGCCACCGAGCCCGAGGGGACCCTGGCCGAGTATCCCCGCCACACCCCGGTGCGCCGGGTCGACGAGGCCCGAGCCGCCCGCACCCTCATCCCGACCTTCGACGCCCGGCGCTGAGCGGAGCACAGTCGTGGACGGGATCTTTACCACCCGCTTCGTCGATCCCTACCTCCGGTTCCACAAGTACATCTACGAGCGGTCCGACGGCCGGGTGGGCACGCACAGCAATCGGGTACCCGCCCTGCTGCTCACCACCACGGGACGGAAGACCGGCTTGGCCCGGACCAACGGGCTGACGTACTGCCGTGACCGGGGGGACCTGATCGTGGTGGCCTCCAACGGGGGGAGTGACCGCCCTCCGGCGTGGCTCCTCAATCTGCAAGCCGATCCCGACATCACCGTGCGAGTGGGGCGCACTGTCTTTCCGGCCACCGCCCGGGTGGCCGATACCGAGGAGCGCGCCCAGCTCTGGCCGTTGGTCAACCGGACGAACCGGGGGATGTCCCGCCTCTTTCACCCCGGCGTGACCGGTCGCTACGACGTCTACCAGCGCCACACGACCCGGGAGATCCCCGTAGTCATCATCACGCCCGATCGGTCGCCGGCCCTGATCGGGCGAAACCCCCTACCGCTCAGTCGAGCAGGTCGGGCTGCTCACGCACGATGCGGTCGAACAGGGGCTGGAAGCTGAACCACCCGGCCATATGGGACCCGACCTGGCTGGCCGTCGTCCTCGCCATCTCCGGGTCGATGAGGATCGGGGTTCCGGCGGAGCTGGCCAACAGCTGGGCCTGACACGAACGCTCCATGGTGATGAACCACCAGGCCGCCTCGTCGACGGTGTGACCGACAGTCAGAAGGCCGTGGTTGCGGAGGATGGCTGCTTTGTTTCCGGCCAGGGCGTGGGCGATCCGCTTGCCCTCTTCGAGATCGAGCACCACCCCGGTGTAGTCGTCGAAGACAGCGTGGTCCTCGTAGAACGCACACACGTCCTGGGTGATGGGGTCGAGCAGCTTGCCCATGGCCGACCAGGACTTGCCGTAGATGGAGTGGGAGTGCGCCGCCGCCACCACATCGGGGCGTGCCGCGTGGATCTGGGAGTGGATAACGAAGGCCGCCGTGTTGACCGGCTTGCCTCCCTCGACCACTGCGCCCTCGTGATTGACGAGGATGAGGTCCGAAGCCCGGATCTGGCCGAAGTGCATGGCGAAGGGGTTCACCCAGAAGTGGTCCAACCGTTCGGGGTCACGGGCGGTGATGTGGCCGGCCACCCCCTCGTCGAATCCGAACTTCGAGAACAGCCGGAACGCTGCGGCCAGACGCTGCTTACGGTAGGTCCGGTCCTCCTCGGGGGAGTCGAATACTCCACCTGTTGGGTAGTTCACAATCTCGGTCACCGCTACCTCCTCGGTCGGTGGGGCGCCACTTCTGGTCCTACCGGTGGCGTATGGCTACATTCTAAGCCCCTTGGACCTGGTGCAGGTGGGTGACCGATCAAGACCAGCCCCTGGCGCCATCGGGTCAAGCTGCCACGATCAACGACTCCCGCTCGAGGTTCCGCCCAGCCACTCATCACCGACAGTAGCCAAGGCGCCTATCGATGGCCCGCGGCCTTTGGGATTCTTCTCACCGATGGGCGGAGCGGGTGTACCTCTGCATGGCGATCCTCCTATTTCCAGCGGTCCCAATCGCCGGGGCATAGGGGGTGCCACTCAGCCTTGAGCGTTGCCGCACCGTGCGAGGCGCCCTCCGCTCTGTGGGTTACGAAGCTAAATGCTGCGGAAGCGCCGCGACAACATGACCCAGAACCACTTGAGGAACAGTTCATTCACGAATGGTCGAGGACCAACTCCCGGTCCTCTCTATTCGCGGCTCGGTGGCGTCTCACCCGCGAGAGACGCTCGATGACGAGCACTACCCCCACCGCGGCAAGAAGCGCAATTGATGGCTCCGCTAGGGCACGGTATCGCGTGCTGCCAAAGGTCAACGCGGCGGTGATTCCGGTGGCCACGATTGGCGCCACAACGATGACCAGGTCACGTCGCTCCCGGCGAAAGAGTCCGATGCCGCCACAAGCCGCCAAGGGCAGCAGTACCCAGTTCACATACTGTCCGGCAAGTTGGACGCCGCGCACCCCGTCACCGTCGGACGAGACGTCAAACACCAACTGGGAACCAGTATCGTATATTCCCCACAGTCGCCCTTCCCGGGCCAGCATCACGCCAGGGAGGTCCCGGAGGTGGTGCCTTGCATAGGAGGTTCCGACGTGGCCGATGGCGTTGTTGAGAGTGAGTTCCGTCCAGTGCTTATCGTGGTGAGGTGGGGGGATCGAATTTGTAGATCACTGCAGCAACGCCGAACTGATCAGTTCCATCGAAGCTCCCATATAAGGGGCTGTCGGGCGAAAACGTGGCGGGGGTGTAGGCGCCTACCAACGTGGTCCCGCTGTCGGTCGAGAGGGTTAGCCCACCCATCTGGATCTCGTTGCGCACGAACCAGGGGCCCACGATCAAGGTGAAGGCACCTAGCAAGACCAACCCAAGCTGGGCTCGATTGCGCCATGGTGGCGAAGCAAACAACGCCAGCGGGATGCCGATTACCACCACCAAAGTCAGCGCCTCGCCACGGGTTAAGGCAGCCAGTCCGATAGTCAGGCCGACAACAGCGAACCTTCCGTAAGTCGGTCGATCGATGCAGCGGAGCGAGGCCAGCAGCACGATCGGGACCAAGACCAAATAGACGCTCTCGCTCAAGACCTTGCCACTCGGCTGGATCCACAGCGGCCCGAGGGCGGCGAAACAAGCGGCAGCCAGGCCAGCCGCCGGCCCGAGGATTCGCCGTCCGAGTAATCCCATGACGATGATCCCCGTAGAGGCGAGGACAGCGAGTGCGATCCGGTGTCCATCAGGCGAAGTGATGCCCAGCACATCGAATAGAGCCAGCACGCTCGAAAACAATGGTGGGTGCAACGCGGTGGGTACTGGCCCGCCCTTCCCGAGAAAAGGGACGGCATAGCCGTTGCCTTTGGACAGCTGATCCGCAGCTTGCTGGTAGAAAAGTGGATCTCCACGAAGGACCTTGCCGTCCTGCCACACCACGGCGTAGAGGACCCTGAGAGCGATGCCGGCGATAGTCAAGGCAATGAGACCCGGGCCGAACCAGCGAGGAGACGCTACCGACCTAGCCGCTTTTTCGAACTCCCCAGAGTCGTTAGTTGGCTCTGAACGTGGGGGAAGTATCACGGAGCAGCCCCGGTCAAGCCTTGCCATCCCCCAAAGATAAAGGCGACTCGAAGATCAGATCTCGGGGCTGGCACTGTATTCGGTTTCGAAAGTCTCCACCTCGGCGATAAGCGCAGCGAGGTCACCGTTCAGCTTTTGGTGGCGCTCGGTCAGCGCAGTCTGCTGATCCTGATCTAACGACGTTTGGTCTGCGGCGCAGATCAGAGCGACGTATCCACAGCGGGCCATGATCATATTGACCCTGTCGCCGAACAACCTGTCTGGGCACGGATTGGCGACCATCCATTGCCGCAATGAATGCAGCACGTCACCGCCCGTTTTGTCACACACCGCCGATACCTCTGCGTTGGACAAAGGTATGAAGAGCTCCTTCGACTGCTCAAGCCACGACCGCATTGTCAATGCAGTTTCCATGCCAGTCCCCCTCCTGACCGCTACTCCAAGTCCCCCAATGACCGTCAGACGCATAATAGCCTTGCAGGGCGTCGGGGGCCCTAGCCTCGCTCAGGGGGCATCTGCAAACATCCGTTGCGCCTATTTTCGCCCAGTGCGAACTCGAGCATCCCATACCGATCAAACGCGTATGGTGTTGTTGGCATCTCAGTGCCTTCTGAAC
>CAWJSI010000016.1:0-148893 GCA_963845485.1 uncultured Acidimicrobiaceae bacterium
TGTCAAGCCCCTTCGAGGGGCTCCGGGGTGACGACAGCGGACAAAACAGTGATGAGCCAATCGTCAGCGAGGGCATACTCTTATGGAGTCACGCGTCTTGGTGGAAGAGAGCCCGGATCGTGGGTCGGCGGGTCGCCGGTAAGTCAGCCCCGAAGGACGACAGTTAGCGGGATCTCAGACCCACGGGCCGGGGATTCAGCCGCGAGGAGGTAGCGATAGACGAGGGCGATGTAGCGCTGAAGGATCCGGATGATGTCCCGCTTGGTCCGCCTTCCTTCACTCGACGGTCGAAGTACATACGTGTCTCGGGGTCGTGTGCGATGCGCACCATGGCGATGCGCCAGAGTGCGCTGTTGGCCTGGCGGTCACCACCCTGGTGCCGGCGTAGGTGACCGGCGTTCTTCCCGGAATCGGCCGGAACGGGGGAAACCCCGCAGAGGTGCGCCCACGCTGCCTCGGAGTGGAGGCGTTCGGGGTTGTCACCGGCGGCCACCAAAAGGGATGCCGCAGTGTCGGGCCCGACTCCGAACCTGGCCATAAGGTCGGGCGCGGTGGCGAGCAACAGCGACTCGATCTGCTCGTTCAGCTCATCGAGCTCGGCCTCGAGGGCCTGGATTCGGTGGGCCAGCGAACTAAGCGATGCCTTGGTGGCCGCTGTCACCGGATCCGACGCTCGGGTGGCTCGCAGCTTGGCTGACTCAGCCACCAGTGCCGTGACCGTCAGGCCCTTCAGGCGGGAATGCAGCTGGTCAGGGGCGGTGATGACGAGATGGCGCATCTGGACGATGGCCTTCACCCGAGCCTGACGGGCTGAGCGCTTGGCCACGACGAGTACTCGGATGGCCTCGACGGGACCGTCTTTGGTCTTGCCTGTTCCGAGTGCTCGGCCACTGATGACCGCCCGGGCCGCTTCGACGGCATCAAGGGGATCGGACTTGCCGTGGTTGCGCCTGGCCTGACGGTTGGGCCGGTTGACCTCGATCACTTCGACGCCCTTGCGGCGCAGGAATCGAGCCAGTCCCACTCCATAGGAACCGGTGCCCTCGACACCGACCTTGTCCACCTGGCCGAACTCCTCAAGCCAGGCCAGCAGGGCCTTGAAGCCAGCGGCATCGGCAGCGAAGGACTCCGTGCCGACGAGGCGGCCCAGTGGGTCGAGTGCCGCGGCTACATGGGTGTCGAGGTGGGTGTCGACACCACCCGTGATGCCGGGGGGAGCTTCTACGATGGTCATGGCCATCCCTTCCTTCCTTACGCGGTTGAGGGGTGGCACGGCCGTCTCGGATCGGAGCGACGGGCGGTCGGGACTGTTGGCGCAGTCCTGACCAATCACCCACCTCGGAGACGGGGCGTGCCGTTGTCAATGTGCTGACTGGAAGGTCCCGGTCGACGACACCCGAAGGCGCCTCATGATTCTTCAAGTCAGACCGAATCCTCCGTGCTCCCGAAGCTATTGAGGACCAATAAGCGACCCGTTCCAGGCATTTAGGGGCACGTCGCTCAGCGGAACCAACCAACCCGACAATCTCCTATATTTTGAGCCATGGGTTCAGAGCAGAGATTCCGAATGGGGCGGCTCGACCATGTCCACATCCGTGTGCCAGATCGTGCGGAAGCTGTGAACTGGTACGCAGAGCATCTCGGGTTTGAGCCGGTCGCCGCTAGTGACTTCTGGGCGACGGGGATCGAGGGTGGTCCGCTGCACATTTCAGCTGACGGCGGGGAGACGGGGCTGGCGCTATTCGGGGCTAGCGAGGGTCACCCGATGGTGCCACAGCAGACCGGTGTTGCATTCAGCGTTGACGCCGATTCCTTCATGGCTTTCGCACGCTCACTGCCGAGCGACATCGACAATCCGCTCGGCGAGCGCCTCTCGATCGCTGATCTCGTGGATTTTGATATGTGCTGGGCGTTTGATCTCGTCGATCCGTGGGGAAATCAGTATGAGCTCAACTGCTATGACTACGGCCGGATTCGCTCCGAACTTGTAGAGGCGGATGCGGTGGAGGTCGTCCGCTACTGGCCAGCGGAGGCGTACAAGAAATACCTCGACTCCACATTGCCGTAGTCGGACTTGGCAAAGCGGCCTCCCTTGGTCAGCAACCGCCCCACCGTTCCGACGATAGGGGGCGCCCCGAAGGGGGTAAGTACTAGCCAAGGTGCAAGCGAAGGAGGTGGCTCTCATGTTTACACGTCCCACTCCAGCTCAGCGCAGTCTCATTGCCCAAGCCCAACAGATGTACAGACAGCGAACGCCCTTGTCGTCAGCGGTGAATCTGCTTCAGGATTTGGTCGGCGACGACCGATCGGACTTCATGAAGGCTTCGGACGGCGTGAAGTGGCATCGGGACGATCCGGCTGGGTACAAGGCTGTGACACTCGTCCTTCAGGCAGCAGCACAACCCGAGAGATTCTGGCCCCATCCTTCAACGCAGGAGGAAGAGCATCTGGCAGCTCTCTCCTACGAGGAGGCGTTCCAGCTATTGGCCGAGATGGAGCCGAGGCTGATTGCTATGGCGGAAAGCCACGAGGAGCTAGCACGCCTCGTTCCACCCCTCGACGCCCCCGGAGTGAACCCTGAGCAAGAGAAAAGGATGCGGGATCTCCGACTAAGGCAGTCGATCTTCGAGCGTGTTCGCCCACTAGTCGGACCCGAGACCGGCACCAACACTCCTCTTCTCAAGACGTTCACTGCGGCATACGCCGTTGGCCAGTACGTGTACAGCGTTGCTGGCATCGGAGTCTCCAATCGGTTCGATTGGTGGCCGTCAGAAGGGTGACCCGCTCCGGCGGTCAGAGGCACCCCGAGGTCGGTGGTGGCAGACTTCCAGGCATGACCACCGCGATCTCCGGGGCGCAGCTGCTCGACCCGGTCGTGATCGACGAGCCTTACGCATTCTACGATCAGCTTCGGGTAAATGAGCCGGTATGGGAAGTCCCCGGCACGGGGATCTTTACGGTGGCCACATTCGAACTGATCGCTGAGGCTGCCGGCAGAGTGGAGGACTTTTCCTCCAACCTCAACTGCCTCTTGTACCGAGATGCCCACGGTATTCCTTGTCGACTCCCTTTCGGTCACGCAGGTGTCCAGGCACTAGCCACAGCAGATCCACCGATGCACGCCCTGCACCGGGACTCCGTGTTTCCTGAACTTGTGGCCAAGCGCATGGCGGCGCTGGAGCCAGACATCGTCGAGATTGCTCAGGGGCGTGTAGGCCAGGCGCTCAATGAAGGGGCCGTGG
Organism: uncultured Acidimicrobiaceae bacterium; assembly: GCA_963845485.1. Classification (GTDB taxonomy): domain Bacteria; phylum Actinomycetota; class Acidimicrobiia; order Acidimicrobiales; family RAAP-2; genus Bog-756. The sequence continues at coordinate 3,243 of CAWJSI010000016.1, forward strand.
ATTTCATGGCCGCCATCGGCAACGTCGTGCCCATCACCATGATCAGCCGCCTGATCGGGTTCCACGACAGTGATCTTGACCAGTTGCTCAGTGCGGCCTTCGACTCAACCGCCATGTTGGGATCTACTCTCTCCTATGACGACTTGGTCGCCCACATCACCCGGACGGTTGAAATCGCAGAGTGGGTATCTCGTCAGCTTTCGGCTGCAATGAGCCAGCCATCGAATGACCTTCTCGGGATCGTCGCCCAAGGCGTCAAGAGTGAATCACTCTCCGAAGACGAGGCCGTTGTCATCCTGCACACATTGCTCAGCGCTGGCGGCGAATCCACAACAAGCCTGCTCGGGAATGCCGTTCGTATCCTGGCCGAACGGAGAGATCTACAAAATGAACTGCGAGAGAACCCTGACCTGATCCCAAAGTTCGTGGAGGAGGCCCTGCGATTAGAGCCCCCGTTCCGCTATCACATGCGATTCGTGCCACACGACACGGCACTCGGTGGCGTAGAGATCCCGGGCGGATCCACGGCCCTGCTTCTCTGGGGTTCCGCCAACCGTGATCCTGAGGTGTTTGCCCAACCGGAGACCATCGACCTCAATCGGAAAGTTCCACGGAGACATTTGGCCTTTGGCAGGGGGATCCATCACTGCGTCGGAGCGCCCCTTGCTCGGGTCGAAGCGAGGAACGTTCTCACTGTTCTGCTGGCTCAAACCAGTGACATCACGCTCGATCCTCAGAATCCGCCCAAGTGGGCGAACAGCCTCATGGTCCGTCGTCATGAGGTCCTGCCTGTGCGCCTGGTGGCCCGAAGTGCCGGTTAGACACTGCCGATAAGCGACCCGCTCCCGGCGGTCAGGGTCATGCCTCAGCGAAGCGTGATGGAACGTTGCACTTCTGGCACCATGCCTCAAGGCTGAGTAGTTCGTAGTCCCTGAATCGGCCTGAGTTTTCCGGAGACTCAGTTGTTTGGTTCTCTCATGCCGCATCGGGCTGAGACTTGTGACGGTACTCGGCTTCGAACTCGGCCGGCGTCTTGTCGTCGAGTTCGGAGTGCAGCCGTTCCTCGTTGAACCACGACACCCAGGCACAGGTGGGCGGGTACCTCTTTATTGTGGGGCGCTTCTCTGCCATGACTCCATCCTCGCTTCCAAGGTATGGAGTCTCCGGGGATCCCAGGCCGGTTCACCTCGCCCATCCAGCTGGCCCTTGTGACTTCCCTGCGCTTGGGTCAACGGTCCAAGAAATGCTAGCCAAGCAGCTTCTTTGCGATCACGATCCGTTGGATCTGGTTGGTTCCCTCATAGATCTGGGTGCTGGTCCCCAGAGGTCCGACAGGTCGTCTCCAGTGCGCTGAACTGCGGTCATTCCGGAACGAGTCGTGCTGGATTCACCGAGTATCCCCGAGTTGTAGGGATTTTGTAGGGATGTGATGGATCCTCGAAGCGAGCAACCACAGGCATCAGCGCTCGACCTGCTTCACCACCAACTCGGCGATGCGCACCATTCGTACTGCGGCGGTTACCGCAGCCTTTGCTTCGGTTGCCGAAATCGGTTCGGGGTCGTACTCAGCCCGGTTCTTCAGTGGCAGGAGTCGGCGGAGGTGCGGGGCTGCCTTCCGGCCCTCGTCGCCACCGACCTTCTCCAAATGAGCCGGGGACTGCGAGTGTTCTCCCTTCCAGACCACCGCGGCCCGGGCTGCCGTGATGGCGTCTGCGGCACCGATGCCCGCATGCACGGCGTTACCCGCCGCAGCCACGCGGTTCCCGAGCTCGAGCGAGTCCTCGGCGGCCCGAAGAAACTCCCGTGCTTTGTCCACATATACCCGAGCATCAGCACCCGAGACAGATCGCGTCTGCGTCCGTCGTACCGCCGTCACTGCACCACCTTCAACTCCGACGGAAAGGCGCCGATCAGCACTACCCCCTCCTCGACAATGGTCCGCCACGGGGCTTGCTCGCGACGGACCAGCCTCGGTAGCTCTTCCACTGTGGCTTCGAGGAGATTGACCGGATTGCCGGCGATCCGAGCCGCCCGGTCTGACCACTGGCCGAGCGCCGCCGTCCAATGGCCACCGTCGGACTGAGCATCAGTGGGCGGTACGGCCAGGACATCGACATCGCTGTTCTCGTGCGCTTCACCTCGAGCGAACGAGCCGAATACTGCGAGACAGGTCGGAGCCGGTCGGATTTTCCTCGCCTCCCGCTCAAAGCGAGCCAAGACACCCTGACGCAGGTCCACCAGCGAGAGCACGGACCGTGCTGCCTCATTCTCCCGGACAAGACGAACCAATGCGGCAGCCCCCACATTCCGTCGCTCGACGAGCCCCAGGCGCACCAGGCGGTTGAGAACGACGGTGGCCTGGTTGGCACTCACTCCCGCCAGCTCGGCGACCGACCGCATGGTTAGTTCCGCTTGGGTCCGGGCCAGGACGGTCAGGACGCGACCCTGCACGCCTGGAATCAACGCTTCCACCGGGTTCCCGTAGTCCATCGATTTATTATCGCACTTTCCCGCACATATATGCGTTTTATTGCGATCTTGAAGAGAAAAAGTAGGGATGGGATGCAGAAAAATAGAGAGCAGGTGGCTCCCGCCGGTGGAGCCGGAAACCCTATCCGAGCAGCTTCTTTGCGATCACGATGCGCTGGATCTGGTTGGTGCCCTCGTAGATCTGGGTGATCTTGGCATCTCGCATGAACCGCTCGACCGGGAAATCCTTAGTGAAGCCGTAGCCGCCCAAAAGCTGGACGGCGTCAGTGGTCACCGCCATGGCTGTGTCGGATGCGAAGCATTTGGCCATGGCTCCGATCATGGTGAGTTCTCCTTCGGGATCATCGCTATCGATGAGTGAGCAGGCCCGATAGATCAGCGTGCGGGCCGCTTCGTTTCGCAGCGCCATCTCGGCCAGGATGAACCGGAGCCCTTGTTGGTCGGCGATGGCTTTGCCGAAGGCCTGGCGCTCCTTCATATAGCCGGCGGCGTAGTCGATGGCACCCTGGGCGATCCCCACGGCCTGGGCTCCGATGGTGGGACGACTCCGGTCGAGGGTGTGCATTGCGATGGTGAATCCCATCCCCTCCTCGCCGATCAGGTTGCCTACCGGTACCCGCACCTCATCGAGGGTGATCGCCGCGGTCGGGCTGCCCCGCAATCCCATTTTGTCCTCGTGGGGAGCCACCTCGACGCCCCAGTCGGCCTCGACCAGAAAACAGCTGATCCCCTTGCCACGCCCGGCATCCGGATCAGTGACGGCAAAGACGGTATAGGTGTCCGAAATCCCGGCATTAGTGATCCAGTACTTGGTGCCGGTCAGCACATAGTGGTCGCCATCTCGTACCGCCCGGGTTCGCATGGCGGCTACGTCGCTGCCGGCGTCGGCCTCGGACAGGCAGTAGCTGGCCTGCTTGGCACCCGAGGCCACGTCGGGCAGGTAGGTCCGCTTCAGCTCCTCGCTCCCCCAATTCATGATCGGGAGCATTCCCAGCTTGGAGATCAGCATGGTGAGAGCGGTGGAGGCACAGGCCCGGGCCAGCTCCTCGGCCATAATGGCCTGGGTGACCATGTCGGCCCCAGCCCCGCCGTACTCGACGGGAATGCCCAGGGACGGGAGCTCGAGGTCCACGCAGGCGTCGAAAGACTTCTTGGGGAATGCCGCGTCCCGGTCCGCTTCTGCCGCGTTGGGAGCCACGCGATCTTCCGCGAACTTGCGCAGCGTGTCCCGGAATTCCCGATGGGTGTCGTTCAGGGCAAAAGTCGGTTGGTTCATCGGGCCAAATTACTCATGCCACCCATGCCGCCTGTCACCCGACTCCGATCTCGCTCGCCTGAGGCTCGAAATCGGCCCGATTCCGCTTCTCTCGAGGAAGGAAGTGCCACCCTCCACCGGCCTGAACTGGAAGTTTCAAGTCGTCGCCTAATCGGGTCGACAGAGATTTATCGACAATTCGTCCCTCCTGGGACTATTATTCGGTTATTGATTCTCACATAGAGTGGTGGAGGAAACGGCATGAGTGATAAGTCCGAGGGGCCAGGCTGGTGGATCGCCAGCGATGGCAAGTGGTACCCACCCGAATTACACCCAACCGTGCGCGTGGATTCCCCGACTGAGCCGTCGATGCAGGGCCTCGACGGGGTGCCGAAGCGTCGGTGGGACGACGATCCTTCGAAGGCCACCCACGTGGGTCCGCAGTTCCCCGACCTGTTCCAAAAAGCCATGCAGGGATCGCACCTCGCCGACAACATCTCGGTGCAGTACGACGGCGAGGACCGGCGGTCCGGTGGAAACACGAACGCCTCCCTCGCCACCAGCGGCGTCTCCAGCCGGTCGGTCAGAAATGCCTCCGCCGGGGCCGATGCCTCACCGTCCGGTGTGGTCGGCTCGACCATCGGAGCGCCCGCCTCGAAGAAGCGCTGGCGCAAGGGCCGCTGAGTCCAACTCCGGTCCTGAGGACCGGGGCCCGGTGGTCGCTCAGTGCGCCTCGGGCAAGTCGATCATCTCCTGCCACTGGCCGATCCGGTCGGCCACGGCGTCCGGTGTGAGCCTCAGCGATTCGTCCCTGACACTGTCGGCGATGGCCCGCTGGGCGAGATAGTGGTGGCCTGCCGACCTGAACAGCGGTGACCGGGCGGCAACCAGATCTGCCGGCGCCCCTCCGAGAAAGCCCCACAGGGTGAAGGCAAACTCCAGGTCGTAGACGGCCGGAGCCCGCCCGAAGCTTGCGCAACGCCGCATGGCCACTGCTGTGCATCCGGCAATGGCATCTTCGGCCGAGTCTCCCTCGGCCAGTACGAGACGGGCCTCGAACCGACGGGCCAACTTGAGGGCGAACCCCTGGTCGGGGCCGGGCTTCCCCAGCAGACGGCCTTCGGGCTGTGAGGTGCCCCGCACCTCAGACGGCCGGGACTGGGTCCAGATGCTCGGCACCTTGAGGCGGTAGGACGGGCGCACCTGGTCGGCCTCGACGATGGGCACGAAACTCGGTTGGGTCACGGTAGGGCTCCTGATGATCGGTCCGGCCTGCTCCGGACGGTGTTCTCAGCCTTCGGAAGTGGTGCCGGTATGGAGCAGACCGTAGACGATGGAGTCCGAAAGGGCCTGCCAGGATGCGGCGATGATGTTCTCGGACACCCCGATCGTGGTCCACGTCCGGTCGCCGTCGGTGGAGTCGATGAGCACCCGGGTCACCGAGCCTGTCCCCCGGGCCGAGTCGAGCACCCGGACCCGGTAGTCCACCAGATGGACGCCGGAGAGCGCCGGGTAGTGGGACCCGATGGCGGCCCGGACGGCACCGTCCAGCGCGTTCACCGGACCGTTGCCCTCGGCGGTGGCCACGATCCGCTCGTCGCCCACCATGACCTTGACCGTCGCCTCTGTGGACCGGCCCTCGCCGTGCTCGGCGATGACCCGGTACGACTCGAGCTCGAAGAAGTCCTGTTCCCAGCCGGTCGAGTTCCGCAGCAGGAGTTCGAGAGAGCCATCGGCCACTTCGAAGTGGTAGCCCTCGTACTCCAGGCGCTTGAGGGAGTCGAGCACCGAGGCCATGGCCTGGGAGTCGAGCTCGAGGCCCAGCTCGGCGGCCTTCATGGACAGGGTCGACCGGCCGGCCATCTCGGATACGACGAATCGGGTCCCGTTGCCCACCAGCTCAGGCGAGATGTGCTCGTAGGCGTCCGACCGTCGGGCGATGGCCGAGGTGTGCAGGCCGGCCTTGTGGGCGAAGACCGAGGCGCCCACGAAGGGCTGTTGCGGGTTGGGTGCGATGTTGACCAGCTCGGCAATGTGATGGGAGACCGGGGTGAGCAGCTCCAGCCGCTCAGCCGGGATCGTGTCCACCCGCAGCTTGAGCGAGAGGTCCGGGATGGTGGCCGCGAGGTCGGCGTTGCCCGACCGTTCACCGTATCCATTGACGCATCCTTGGACGTGGGTGGCCCCCACTCCCACTGCAGCCAGGGAGTTGGCGACCGCACAGCCGCTGTCGTTGTGGAAGTGCACCCCGACCTGGGTCTCGAACCCACCGAGGACGCCCGAGACGATCCGTTCCACCTCATAGGGCAATGTGCCCCCATTGGTGTCGCACAACACCAGGGTCTCGGCCCCGGCCTCCTCGGCGGCACGCAGGATCCGCAGGGTGAACTCGGGGTTGGCCTTGAACCCGTCGAAGAAGTGCTCGGCGTCGAGGAAGACCCGCAGATCGTTCGCCCGCAGAAACTCGACCGAATCGGCCACCATGGCCACCGCCTCGTCCAAGGTGGTGCGCAGGGCATCGACCACATGCATCTCCGAAGACTTGGCCACGATGCAGACTGCCTCGGTCTGGGCGTTGACGAGATGGCGGAGCGTCTCATCGTCCTCGGCCCGCACACCGGCCCGTCGGGTGGAGCCGAAGGCGACCAACGTAGACCGGTGGAGCGCCAGCTCGGTCGGGGCCCGGGCGAAGAACTCCTCGTCTTTGGGGTTGGCCCCGGGCCAGCCCCCCTCGATGAAGGTGACACCCAAATGATCCAACTGTTCGGCCACCCGCAGTTTGTCGTCGACGGTCAGCGAGAGCCCCTCCTGCTGAGACCCGTCCCGGAGGGTGGTGTCGAAGACGTCGACGGCGCCGGGCAGTGCGGGCAGGTCGAAGTCGTGCCCCGCCGAACCGACCGCCGGACCGGGCCCTCCCCGCGACCGTTGAACGTGAGCGTGCGCCTGTTGCCCGGGGGTCAGGGGATGGGAGTGGTGGACACCGTTGCCATGGGAGTGGCCGTGGCCGGACGTGTGTCCCCCACCGTTTGGCGTGTCGTCGTTGAGGGTGGGGCCGTCACTCGACATAGTCCAACCAGTCCTTGTACTGATCGACCTCGCCCCGCACAGCGGCAAAGTAGGTCTGTTGCAGCTTCTGGGTGATGGGCCCGGGCTTGCCGTCGCCGACGGCACGGTCGTCGACGGCCCGGATGGGCACGACCTCGGCCGCGGTGCCGGTCAGGAAGGCCTCGTCGGCCGTGTAGAGGTCGGTGCGGATGATCGGCTCATAGACCACCGCATAGCCGAGGTCCCGGGCGATGGTCTCGACCGACTGCTGGGTGATCCCCTCGAGGGCACCGGAGTCAGACGACGGCGGGGTGAGGAGGCGGCCCTTCCGGACGATGAAGATGTTCTCGCCCGTGCACTCGCTCACATTGCCGTCGGGGCCGAGGAGAATGGCCTCGTCGTAACCGGCCTTGATGGCCTCCACCTTGGCCAGTGAGGAGTTGACGTACATGCCGGTGCCCTTGGCTGCGGTGGGCACGGCGTTGGGATCGTGCCGCCGCCACGAGCTGATCTTGGTCGACACGCCGTTGGCCACGCCGTCGTCGCCGAGGTAGGTGCCCCAGGGCCATGCGGCGATGGAGACGTTGACCGGGCAGGGCATGGGGTTGAGGCCCATCTCGCCGTATCCCAGGTAGACGAGGGGTCGGATGTAGCACCCGTCGTCGAGCCCGTTGACCCGGACCACATCCCGGGTGGCATCCACCAGCTCATCCACGGTGTAGGGGACGTCGATCATGAACACCTTGGCTGACACGAGCAGGCGCTCGATGTGATCGCGCAGCCGGAAGACAGCCACGCCCCGCTGGGTGGGGTAGGCACGGATCCCTTCGAACACGCCGGATCCGTAGTGCATCGTGTGGGTGAGCACGTGCACGGTCGCATCGGCCCAGTCGACGAGCTCGCCGTCCATCCAGATCTTCTCGGTCGGGGTCAGGGGCATGGCTCAGAGCCTTTCTGCGATGGCGTCGCCGACCGCTGAGGTCGACATGGTGGGTTCGGGTTGGGACTGGATGAAGTCGGCGACCGCCTGGGTCACCTTTTCGGCGGCCGAGGCCTCACCGAGGTGGTCGAGCATGAGGGCGGCCGACCGGATGGCGGCGGCCGGATTGGCCGTCCCGGTACCGGCGATGTCGTGGGCCGCCCCGTGAACCGGCTCGAATAGCGATGGGCCGGTCCGGTCGGGGTTGAGATTGGCCGATGCGGCATACCCGATCCCCCCGGCCACGGCACCGGCGAGGTCGGTGATGATGTCACCGAAGAGATTGTCGGTGACGATGACGTCGTAGCGGGAGGCGTTCTCGACCAGGTAGATGCAGGTGGCATCGACGTGGTTGTAATCGCGGCTTACCGTCGGGAACTCCCCCGAGACTTCATCCACGGTGCGCTGCCACAGGTCGCCGGCGAAGGTGAGCACATTGGTCTTGTGCACGAGGGTCAGATGGTGTCGTGTCCGTGTGGAGGCCAGATCGAAGGCGAAACGAGCACAGCGCTCCACGCCATGCCTGGTGTTGACCGAACCCTGGGTGGCCACCTCGTAGGGCGTCCCCTTCCGAAGGAATCCCCCCTCACCGGCGTAGGTGCCTTCGGTGTTCTCCCGGATGACCACGAAGTCGCAGTCAGGGGCTACAGCACCCGGGACGCCGGTGAATGGCCGCATGTTCACGTACAGATCAAGGTCGAACCGGAGGCGCAGTAGTAGCCCCCGCTCCAACGCACCGGGTGGCACGGCGGTCGAGCCGACCGGTGGCCCTACCGCGCCGAGCAGGATGGCGTCCTGGCCACGCAGCTCCTCCAGCACCGAATCGGGGAGCACGTCACCGGTGCGGACATAGCGATCCGCTCCGAGGTCGTACTCCGTCGTGTCGAGGGACACGCCAGCCGCGCCGACCACCTTGAGCGCCTCGGCAACGACTTCGGGGCCGATGCCGTCGCCTCCGATCAGACCAACTCGATAACTTCCCACGGTGCTCCTGTCCTTCGTTCCATCTTGTCGTCTCGTCTGTTCCTACTGGACCCACCGACCGCCCGCAGCCTCCTCGCTGCCCGGCGCCCATGATGTGCGTCCCGGAGGGATCGAGCCCTCCCCGATGATCGGTCTCCGTTTCCCGGGGGTCCCGTTTCGGCCGGATCCCCCAATTGAAAAACCGTCCACCAGGTGGACGGTCGAGGGGCACACACCGGTCAGGTATGTGCCTAGTCGATAATGATTACGGTGCTGCGCGCGTCAGAAGTCCTGTTCATCAGGTAACCAGTGTCCCTTGTCAAGAGGGGGATCGTCAACCCCATCGGCCCGCCGCCACCCAAGCGGCGTTCCCGGTTGGCATTTCGACTAGGTCGTGCGGGCGATCAGGACGTGGCATCCGGCCTTGTGGGCCACGGAATTGGGGACGGACCCCAGGATCCGCCTCGAACCTCGCAGTCCTTTGCTGCCCACCACGATGAGATCGGCTCCGACCTCGTCGGCCGTGTGGATGATGACCTCGGCGGGGTCACCCACACCGGTGTGGATCTGCGTGTTCAGGTCGGTGACGTCACCGGCGACGTCCTCCAGCATGTGCTGCGCCACTCCCCGGAGCGCGGCCCCGCCGAGCGGATCCGAGACGTTGGCTCCACCGGCGGGGACGGCTACCGCCGTGGCGGTGTGGACCCCAACCACCAGGTGGAGCGTCGCCCCCTGCTCACGGGCCAGCTGGACGGCCAGGGCCACCGCGGCGGACGCCGTCTCCGAGCCGTCCGTTCCCACGACAATCGTCTTGAACACAGTGGTCCCTCCCAGCTCCGCAGCCCGTTTCAGGCGATGGTAGCGGATGGAGGTGCCCAGGTTGCCTTGGGCCATGCCGCCAGTCGTCCCGATGGGGGCTGACCCTACCCCCGCCAGATGGCCATCCGGCTACTGGGGAAGGGAGCGGGACACGACTTGACCCTCGCCGAGGAGATCCCGCCACGGGATCGATCCTTCCCGGAGGCATCGCAGGGCGGGTCCTCGACACTCCACCACGGTGGAAGGCGTACCGTCGCAGCCACCCCCGTCGAGGATCATGGCCACACCCTCCCCGTCGGGGAACATCACTCGGACCTCCTCGGCTCGGGATGCGGCCCGGGCACCATGGAGGTTGGCGCTGGTCACCGCCAGGGGGCCGAGCCGATCGCACAGGGCCTGGGTGACCGGGTGGTCGGCCCATCGCACCCCAACGGTCTGACGGGCCGAAGGGGAACCACCGAGGTCGGTGGTGAAGCTCCGACGCCGGGGGACAACCAGGGTCAGTGGACCGGGCCAGTAGCGGTCGGCCAGGTGCTCAGCCACCTTCCCGAGGGGTCCGCACAGGCTGATGACCTGCTCGAGTCCTCCGACCAGGACCGGCACGGGTACGTCGGTCGGTCGTTCCTTCAGGGCGAAGAGCTTCTCGATGGCCAGAGGCCGGGAGAGGTCGGCGGCCAGCCCGTAGACGGTGTCGGTGGGCACGGCCACGACGGCGCCACCTCGGAGGGCCGAGACGGCCAGCTCCAGACTCTCGGCGTCCACGATGAGGGGGACCGGTCCCGCCGTCACCGCCGGGCCACCACCATGCGGATCCGACCGGCCAGATCCCGCCGTGTCTCGGCGCGGTCCCATCCGGCCTGCCTGGCCGTGGCCAGAGTGGCTTCGGCCTGGGCCGGGTCGATCTCGACCACGAGCACGCCACCGGGCTTCATCCACGGGAGTGCGCCCGCGACGATCGTTTCGATGTCACCCAGTCCGCCGACCCCCCGGCCATCGGGTGCCACCAGGGCACTACGGGGCTCCCACAGCCGCACGGTGGGGTCGAGCAGGGAGAACTCGGTCTCAGCCACGTAGGGCGGATTGGCGACCACCAGGCTGACTTGGCCCGCGACCTCAGCGGGCAGGGCCTCGAACCAACTCCCCTCCCTCAGGCGGACACGGCGTGCTCCGTCCGGGTCCCGTCGAGCCAGCTCCTCGAGGTTGGCCCCCGCCACCTCGAGGGCATCCCTGGAGGCGTCGGTAGCCCACACCTGCAGGCCTGGGGCGTGAGTCCTCCCCTCAGTGGCCAACGAGAGTGCGATGGCCCCGGACCCAGTGCCGAGATCGACACAGATCACCGGATCTTCGTCATCGAATCCCTCACTGCTCAGCTGGAGGGAGGCCAACTCGGACAACGCCACCTCCACCACCTGCTCGGTCTCCGGCCTCGGGATGAGCACCCTCGTATCCACGGCCAGTTCCAGTGAGCGAAACGGCCACCGGCCCAGGACGTACTGGAGTGGCTCCCCAGCGGCCCTCCGGTCAGCCAGGACCAGCGCCCGGGCCGAGTCCCCGTCGACGTGCTGCACCAGCCATCGGGCCTCACGAGCCGAGCCGACCCGCTCGGCCACGAGCGACTCGAGGTCCCCATGGGCCACCGCCCCTGGAGCCCGGACCGGCGTCATCTCGGGATCACCTGTCCCAGGTTGCAGGCGCACCAGCCGGGCCTCACCGGTCATCCAGCTGCCGGTAGCGCTTGTCAGCCATCAGCGCGTCGGTGAGCTCGTCGAGGTCGCCCATCAGGATCCGGTCGAGCTTGTGGAGAGTCAGCTTGATCCGGTGATCGGTCACGCGGTTGTCCTTGTAATTGTAGGTTCGGATCTTCTCCGAACGGCCACCGCCGCCCACCTGGCTGCGTCGCTGTTCGGAGAGCTCGGCCGACTGACGGTCCTGCTCGGCTTTCAACAGCCTCGAACGGAGCACGATCATGGCCTTGGCCCGGTTCTGGATCTGGCTCTTCTCGTCCTGCATGGCCACGACGATCCCGGTGGGCAAGTGCGTGATCCGCACTGCGGAGTCGGTCGTGTTCACCGACTGGCCTCCCGGTCCGGTTGAACGGTAGACGTCGATCTTGAGGTCACCGGGGTCGATGGCCACGTCGACCTCTTCGGCCTCGGGCAGCACCGCCACCGCCGCCGACGAGGTGTGGATCCTTCCCTGTGACTCGGTCACCGGCACCCGCTGGACCCGGTGGGGTCCTCCCTCGTGCTCGAGCCGTTGCCAGGCATCATCGCCTTTCACCACGAAGGTGACCTCGTTCAGCCCATCGCGTTCGGAAGGACTGGAGGAAAGGACCTCGACCTTCCATCCCCGCACGGCGGCGTAACGCGTGTACATCTCGTAGAGGTCCTTGGCGAAGAGATTGGCCTCCTCGCCACCCTCAGCGCCCCGAATCTCCATGATCACGTTGCGGCCGGCGTTCGGGTCCTTTGGCACCAGATGGAGCCGGAGCTCCTCTTCGAGGCGGGTGATGGCCAACTCGGCCTCGGTCACCTCGGCCTGGGCCAACTCGCGCTCGTCACCCGAGGAGTCCCGCACCATCTCGCGGGCGGCCTCGAGGTCCGACTCGGCGGCCTGGAGCCGTCGCCAGCTCTGCACGGGATCCTCGAGCTCCCGGTGACGTCGGGAGACGGACCGCAGACGGGAAGGGTCCGACGACAGGTTGGGGTCGTTCAGCTCGGCGAGGACCAACTCGTACTCGCGCTCCAACTCGTGCATGCGCTCGTTCATGGGTCCGTTGGCCACCGGGCCAGGGTAGTGCCACGCTGCGGGGACCCACGTTGCCCAAGCGGACCAACTGCTGGGCACCGGGTCGATAGCGCGACCCGGTCGTCACCTCAGGAAGCGGGCGGGGCCTTCTTCTTACGCGAACCGGTCTTGGCGTAGCGACGCTGGAAGCGCTCGACGCGACCTCCGGAGTCCACCAGCTTCTGCTTGCCGGTGAAGAACGGGTGGCACTCGTTGCATAGCTCGAGGTGGATCTCGGGCTTGGTCGAGCGGGTGGTGAAGGTGTTGCCACAGGAGCAACGCACCGATGACTCTACGTAGGAAGGATGAATGTCTGTCTTCATGGGGTTCTCCTGAGGTGGCCGCACTCTGATGTCATTCGACATCCTCCCTGCGGCGCACCGAGTGTAACGGAACGGGGTGGTTGCTTATTCCGCGCCCGGGCTGCGCCCGGATCGGTCAGGTGGCCGGTCCCTTGGCTATCTCGGCCAGGAACTCCTCGTTGCTCTTCGTGGTCCGGATCTTGTCCATCAACAGTTCGAGTCCGGCGGCCGCACTTCCCTCGTTGGCCAGGGCGTTCAGCACCCGACGAAGCTTCCAGACCTGCTGGAGCTCGGACCGGTTGAAGAGCAGCTCCTCGTGGCGGGTAGAGCTGGCGTTGACGTCGATCGACGGGTAAAGGCGGCGCTCAGCCAGGCGGCGGTCGAGGCGCAGCTCCATGTTTCCGGTGCCCTTGAACTCCTCGAAGATCACCTCATCCATCTTCGAGCCCGTCTCCACCAGGGCCGTGGCCAGGATGGTAAGGGAGCCGCCCTCTTCGATGTTTCGTGCGGCACCGAAGAACTTCTTGGGCGGGTACAGCGCACCCGAGTCGACACCACCGGACATGATCCGTCCCGTGGCCGGCTGGGCCAGGTTGTAGGCCCGGGCCAGTCGGGTGATCCCGTCGAGGATGATGACGACGTCGCGGCCCGCCTCAACGAGGCGCTTGGCCCGTTCGATAGCCAACTCGGCCACAGCCGTGTGCTCCTCGGCGGGACGGTCGAAGGTCGAGGCGACCACCTCGCCGCGGACCGATCGACGCATGTCGGTGACCTCTTCAGGCCGTTCGTCGACGAGCAGTACCATCAGGTGGACATCGGGATTGTTGGCCTCGATGGAGTGAGCGATGTGCTTCATCACCGTCGTCTTGCCGGCCTTCGGGGGCGACACGATGAGACCGCGCTGACCTTTGCCGATGGGCGAGAGAAGGTCGACGATCCGGGTCGTCATGTTCTCTTTCTCGCCGGGCATCTCGAGATTGAGCCGCTCGTCGGGGAAGAGCGGGGTGAGGTCCTCGAAGCGGGGTCGGTTACGCGCCACCTCGGGGTCGAGCGACGAGACCGTGTCGATCTGCAGCAGGGCCGGGAACTTCTCGGTGCTACCTGCCGGCCGACAGAATCCCTCGATGCTGTCGCCCTTGCGGAGTGCGAAGCGACGAGCCTGGCTGATCGAGACGTAGACATCCTTCGTCGAAGGAAGGTATCCCTCGCAGCGCAAGAATCCGTAGCCCTCGTCCCGCAGGTCGAGCAGGCCCTTCACGGCGATCAGCTCGCCCTGGTACTGCTGCTCCTGGCCGCCGGCACCCTGCAGATCGCCCTCGGCGCCACCGCCTTGCCGATCGCGGCCCCGGCGCCGGCGGTTGCTCCGGCGGTTCCCCATGTCGTCGTTGCCGCCGCCCTGGTTGCCCTGGTTGTTTCGGTTGCCCTGGTTGTTGCGATTGTTCTGGTTGTTCTGGTTGTTTCGGTTGCCCTGGTTGTTGCGATTGTTCTGGTTGTTGCGGTTGTTGTTCTGGTTGTTCCCACCGCCCTGGGATCCTTGCCTGCCGCCCTCGGAAGACTGTCCGCCGCCAGACCCGTTGGGAGCTGTCGCAACACCTGAGGCAGCGTCTCCGCTTCCGTTCGACGAACCGCTCTCGGATCCATTGTCGGCGGACGCCGGAGGGATGAAGTCCTCGTCGAGATCCACCCGGTCAGAGGTGCGGTCGGCATCGTCGTCTGGTCCAAAGGAGCGCACCACAGGGGTGCGTCCCGGCCGGCGGCCGGCGCTGGCCTCGGGGGCCGGTGCTTCGGCTCCGGCGGCGTCGTCACCCGAACCGCTGGCCTCCTCGGCCACAGGCGCGCTCGCCCGGGAGCGTGCCGTCCGACGGCCGTTGGAGGGGGCGCCGTTGGAGGTTTCTCCGTTGCCGGAGGCGTCCTTGGTGGCACCCGCCGGGACACCGTCGTCGACAGACACGCCGGTGGCTTTCAGGATGCCATCGATCATGTCCGCTTTTTTCGTTCTGGTATTGGTCTTCACAGAGAGTGCCTGTGCGATGGCATGGAGCTCATCTCGCTCCTTGCCCTCCAATACCGAGCGCTCGAGCTGCTGTTCCGCAGTCATCGGCTTCCTCGTTTCACATGTCCTCGTTGGCAGGTGGAGTGAGTCCACCCGCCAGGGAATCAGGGGTGGGGATTCACAGGCCTCGAGCTACTCTCTCGACCGTTTGTCCCCCCGACGCTGTCTACGGGCTGATCGCGTCGCTAGAAGCGATACAGGGAGTCCCGCCCACAAGCCCGGTCGGGCACGTTGTGGAAAGCGAAGGTGTCACCAGTGTACAGGCGGACGGCCGGACCAGCAACAACCCTGCCACTCCCGGTCGTCATACGGGCAACCCGGGTCCGCTGGCCGGGTTGTCGGAGCTCAGGCCGGCCGACACCGGTCAGGCCAGCGACAACTCGTCGAGTACGGCGGACAAGTCGGCGTCCACCACGGTAGGCACCGATATCTGGCTGATGGCGATGTCGGGATCCTTCAACCCGTGTCCGGTGAGGACACAGACCACGGTGGCCGTGGGGCCGAGACCGTCGGGCAGCCCGGTCTTCATGAGTCCAGCCACGGACGCCGCCGACGCCGGCTCACAGAACACCGACTCCTCAGCGGCCAGGAACCGGTACGCCTCCAGGATCTCGTCGTCGGTCACCGCCGCGATGCCGCCGCCCGACTCGGACGCCGCCGATGTGGCCCCGTACCAACTGGCCGGGTTGCCGATGCGAATGGCGGTGGCCACCGTCTCGGGGTGCTCCACCGGATGGCCCTCGACGATGGGGGCGGAGCCGGCGGCCTGGAAGCCGAGCATCCGGGGAAGTCGCGTCGACCGGCCCGCCTCTTTGAACTCGAGGTATCCCTTCCAGTACGCGGTGATGTTGCCGGCATTGCCCACCGGGATGCAGTGGACGTCGGGGGCATCGCCGAGTTCGTCGACGATCTCGAAGGCCCCGGACTTCTGCCCCTCGATCCGATACGGGTTCACCGAGTTGACGACCGTTACCGGAGCACGTTCACCGAGCTCTCGGACGATGGCGAGCGACTGGTCGAAGTTCCCGCGCACCTGCAGCACGCGGCGCTCCGTGGATCAGTGCTTGGGCCAGCTTGCCGAGGGCGATGTGTCCCTCGGGGATCAGCACGGCACAGGTGAGCCCGGCGCGGGCGGCAAAGGCCGCGGCCGACGCCGAGGTGTTTCCGGTCGAGGCGCACACCACTGCTTTGGCCCCTTCCTCGGCTGCCTTGGAGATGGCGACGGTCATGCCCCGGTCCTTGAACGATCCCGTGGGGTTGGCCCCCTCGACCTTCAACAGCACCCGGGCGCCGACCCGGGCTGACAATCGGGGCGCGGGCAGCAGCGGCGTCCCTCCCTCGAGCAGGGTGACGACCGGGGTTGCCTCTGACACCGGGAGGTACGAGCGGTACTCCTCGATGACGCCGCGCCAGGCCGCCCGACCGGTCATCCGGCGTCCCCGACGATCCGCATGACGCCACCGATCTGCTCGACGGTATCCAGCGTGGCGAGCTCGGCGAGGGTGTCACGGACGTCACCCTCCCGGGCCAGGTGGGTCACGAACAAGAGGCGGGCCTCCCCGGCGAATCCCTCCTGCTCCATCGAGCGAATGGACACGTTGTGGTCCCCGAAGACCTTGGTCACGGCGGCGAGCACTCCGGGTCGGTCCGTCACATCGATGCTCACGTAGTACTGCGTCCGGAGCTCCGCTTCGGGGAGCAGTCGGGCCGGTCGACGGTCCGGGGTGGGCGCGGTGGTACGGGCCGATCGATTGCGCACGGCATCGATCAGGTCGCCGACCACGGCACTGGCCGTGGGCAGTCCGCCCGCCCCCTGCCCGTAGAGCATCAGCTCCCCGGCGGCCTCCCCTTCGATGAACACGGCGTTGAAGGCGTCACGGACCCCGGCCAGCGGATGGGACTTGGGGACCAGCGCCGGGTGTACCCGCACCGACAGTGCGTCTTCGCCGATCCGCTCCACGACAGCCAGCAGCTTCACCGAATAACCCAGGCGCTCGGCGAACTCGACGTCCACGGCCGTGATGGCCGTGATCCCCTCCCGCATGACCTCGGCCCCTCCCACGTCGTATCCGAAGGCCACGCCGGCCAGGATGGCCGCTTTGGCCGCCGCGTCGTATCCCTCCACGTCGGCCGTAGGATCTCGCTCGGCCAGCCCCAGGACCTGGGCCTCGGCCAGCACGTCGGCGTAGTCTGCACCCTGCTCGCTCATCTTGGTGAGGATGAAGTTGGTCGTACCGTTCACGATTCCCATCACCCGTTGGATCCGCTCGCCGGTGAGGGACTCGCGAAGGGCGCGGACGAGGGGGATGGCACCGGCCACAGCCGCTTCGTAGAGCAGATCGACCCCCTGACTCTTGGCCAGCGCGCGGAGCTCCACACCCTCGGGCGAGGCCAGCAGGGCCTTGTTGGCGGTCACCACCGACTTGCCGGATTCGAGGGCCGTGCGAACCAGGGCGCCCGTCGGAACCAGCCCACCGATCAGTTCGACCACCACGTCCACCGTCGGGTCGGCAACGAGGCCGGCGGCGTCGGCGGTGAGCAGGTCCACCGAGACATGGGCCGCCCGCTCGAGGGTCAGGTCGTTGACGGCGATCCCCGCCACTTCCAGCCTGGCCCCACTCTGGACGGCCAGGGCCTCGGACCGGCTCTGGAGAATTCCGACCAGGGCCGAGCCGACGTTGCCGCACCCGAGCACAGCGATGCGCACCACGCGTTCTGGAGAGGGCGCCAAGGTCACCCGGTCACGCTACCGCCTGACCGCGGGGGGACCCGGCGATCAGGTATCCAGTCGGACCAGGTCGTCGAACGTCTCTCGACGGACGACCACCCGGGCCTCACCGCCGGCGACGAACACGACCGCCGGTCGGGGAACCTTGTTGTAGTTGGAGGCCATGGAGTGTCCGTACGCCCCGGTCACGGGCGTGGCCAGGACGTCCCCCACCGCGAGATCCCGGGGAACGAAACCGTCGGCCACCACCACATCTCCGGTCTCGCAGTGCTTGCCCACCACCCGAACGGCCCGCGGACGGGCTGCGTCGGCCTCCCGGGGGAGGAAGGCCTCGTAGCCACTGCCGTAGAGGACGGGTCGGGGGTTGTCGCTCATCCCACCGTCGACCGAGACGTAGGTCCGGAATCCCGGGACGTCTTTGACCGTCCCCACCCGGTAGAGCGTGATCCCCGCCGCGGCCACGATGGAACGGCCGGGCTCCGCGGTGACCCGGACCGCGTCGGAGATGCCTGCCTTCCGGCACGCCTGGCGGACCGACGCCGCCCACTGGGCCATGGGCGGTGCCTCCTCACCGTTCACATACGGCACACCGAGGCCACCCCCCACGACCAGTTCGGGGAGGTCGAGGGGGGCGAAGAATTCGGCCAGGACTTCGATCGCTTGGACGAAGGGGGCCAGCGCGAAGACCTGGCTCCCGAGGTGGGCATGGATGCCCACGAACTCGACCGTCCCCTCGTCGTCCAGCCGTGCGAGACGGTCGACGGCGACGGCGGCCGCCCCCGATGCCAGTCCGAACCCGAACTTGGAGTCGTCCTGTCCGGTGCGGACGAACTCGTGCGTATGCACCTCGACGCCGGGGGTGATCCTGGCCAGCACCTGGGGACGACTGCGAGACGGCGCGTCCCCACGGGGGTCCTCGTCGATGGGAACCTCGGGGACCAGTCGCTCCAGGCGATCGATCTCGTCGAACGAGTCGATGACGATCCGGCCGACCCCGACAGCCAACGCGGCCGCCAGCTCCTCGTCGGACTTGTTGTTGCCGTGGAGCACCAGCCGTTCCGCCGGCACCCCGGCGGTGAGCGCCACATGGAGCTCACCTCCCGTGGACACGTCGAGCCACATCCCCTCCTCGTGGGCCAGCCGGGCCATGGCCACGCAGAGGAACGCCTTGGTGGCGTAGGCCACACCGTCGCCCCAGGCCTCGACGGCGTCGCGACACCGGGCCCGGAGATGGGCCTCGTCATAGACGAACAAGGGGGTTCCGAACTCCTCGGCCAAGCCGAGGAGCGAGCACCCGCCGACCTCCAGGTCCCCCTGGTCGCCGATGGACGCCGTGATCGGGAGGAGCGCAGGCTCGACCGGCCCGGTCGAGCCGCCTCGGGTCACATGGCCTCCGGTGCCGACACCCCGAGGAGGCCGAGGCCGATGGCCAAGCCGATCCGGGTGGCTTCGACCAGCCACAGTCGGGCCTGGGCGACCGCCGGGTCGACATCATCGGCCAGGATCGGACAGTCGTGGTAGAAGCCGTGGAAGCACCCGGCTAGACGCCGAACCCACGTGGTCACCTTGGTCGGAGCCCGATCCGCGGCGGCGTCGGCCACGACCTCGGGAAGCTCCTCGAGACAGCGGATGAGCTCGGTCTCCCGCGGGTGGACGAGCAGTGCGAGGTCGACCGAGGCCCGGGGCTGGCGCACCACGCCCCGCTCCGCGGCCTTCCGGCCCACGCCACCGATGCGCGCACTGGCCATCTGGACGTAGAAGACCGGGTTCTCCACCGACTGCTCCCGGACCGAGGCCAGGTCGAAGGTGGTGGCCTGGTCGAGGGAGCTCATCAGACTCAGGATGCGGGTGGCATCAGGGCCGATGTCGGCGACCAGCGAGTCGAGCGACACGGCGTTGCCGGCCCGCTTGCCCATCTTGACGGCCTCGTCCCCATCCATCAGCGAGACCATCTGTCCCAGCTTCACCTCGAGACGCGACGGGTCGATGCCGAGGGCCTCGATCCCCGCCATGAGGCTGGCCACCTGTCCATGGTGGTCAGCGCCGAACACATCGATGACCCGGTCGAACCCGCGCACCAAGAACTTGTCGCGGTGATAGGCCAGGTCACCGGCCAGGTACGTGGCGTCCCCATTCGACTTGCGCAGGACCCGGTCCCGGCTGTCGCCGAGTTCGGTGGCCCGGAACCAGGTGGCTCCGTCCTGTTCGAAGACCAGCCCCCGCTCGGACAACAAGGCGATGGTTTCGTCGACGGCCCCGCTCTCTTCGATGGAGGCTTGGCTGTACCACTCGTCAAAGACGATGCCCACCGAGGCCAGGGTGGCTCGGATGTGGTCGAGGATGTGCTCAGCCGCCCAGCGTCCCGCCGCCGTCACGTCTTCGGGTCCCTCGTAGGTGGCGGCGAGGTCGGTGACGTACTCACCGGAGTAGCCGCCTTCGGGCACCTCCTGGCCCGCCCGCCGGGCGAGCAGGCTCTCCCCCAGCGTGCGGATCTGGCCGCCCGTGTCGTTGACGTAGTACTCACGGCTGACCTCGTGCCCGGCGCGGGCCAGGATGCGGGCCAAGGCGTCCCCGTAGCTCCCCCACCATCCGTTGCCCACGTGAATCGGTCCTGTGGGGTTGGCCGAGATGAACTCGACCTGGACCCGTTCACCGTGGCCGATGTCGGGTCGGGCGAACCCCTTTTCGCCCTGTTCGAGCAGCTCATCGAGGGCGTCGTAGAGCCAGCCGTCATCGAGGTGGAAGTTGATGAATCCAGGTCCGGCGATCTCGATTGACGACGTATGGGGCGGGGGGGAGGCCTCGAGCACGGCCGTCAGGGAGTCGGCCAGCGCCCGCGGGTTGATCCCGGCCCGCTTGGCATTGACCATGGCGACGTTGGTGGACCAGTCGCCCATCTCGCGGCGGGGCGGCCGCTCGAGATGGACGGCGTCAGGTCCCACGTCGAGGGCGAGGCCCTCGCGCTGGGCGACGGCGGTTACTGCGCTGCTTACGGCCTGGGCCAGGAGGTCTCGGGTGGACATGTTGCTGCGAGGATACGTCCTCTGGAGTGGTCCCCCGGGGTGACCGGGGGTGGGCAGCCATGGGCTCGCACTACAGTTGGCCCCCGGTCCAGGAACGCCCGGGCCGATGTACACGGGCCCGAGGCCCGTAACACGCCCCCGTAGCTCAGCGGATAGAGCACCGGCCTCCGGAGCCGGTGGCGCAGGTTCGAGTCCTGCCGGGGGCACAAAAATTCTCCTCCGGGGCGGCTCGGGGTATCTTCGCAACCGGTCCGCTCCCTCCCGGCCACAGTGATCCGACCCGACGCTAGGCGGCCGGGTGCGCGACCCCGACCTCGGTGGCCGAGCGGCCGGACGCTCCCTACGGCCTACGGACACGTGTGGGCCGCACGGGTGATCAACATGGCCAGGGCGCGCTCCCCGATCAGATTGGGATGGAGCCCGTCGGCGAGAAACCACGAGCCCGTCGACCCCGACCCAAGATGGTGGGGTGACGACAACGCCGCCCAGTCGGCGATCACCACCGACCGCCCAGGGGCGGTCGAGGCCTGCCGCAGGAGTTCGGCACGGATTCCCCAGGCCTGCTCCGAGTAGTGCACTTCCGAATCGAAGGTCGTGGGCGGGTAGTAACTGGGGGTCACGAGCACCACACACCGGAACCGGGAGCTAGCCAGTTTGACGACGCTGCTTACGTTGTTGTCCGTCCCGGTGATGCGCGCCGCCAGGTTCGTGGAGCTGTTGGTGACAAAGGCGAAGGTGGCCCGGAGTGCGTCATTGGTGCCGAGTTCGATGGCAACCGCCCCTGGGCGAACCCTGGTTGCCGCTACCACCCGTTTGGCCGCCCAATCACCCTGCACGATGTCCAACGGCCAGTTTCCCTGGGCGTTTTGACCTTCGCCCCATCCGGCGCCGGCCTGTGAGGCAATCGACCACGTGACCCCGTGGGGTCCGTCAAAGCCGCGGTGGCGAAGGTCGGTGGCCAGGTGTCCGGCGATGCTGTCGCCGATCACGGCGATGGTCGGACTTGTCGGTTGGCTACCTGTCGCGTCACCCGAGGGGAGGTTGCAGCCGCCGAGCAGGACGGTGGCCAGTGCCATTCCGGCCACGGCCGAACGACCCAGCGCTCCACGTCCACGCCGGGCCTTGACCACGAGTTCCACCGTACCCCCTGTCCTCCGAATCGACCGGTCGGGGCCCGAAACCCTCGACCCGAACGGCGCAAGTCGTTCCGCCGGGAGGTGAGATCCCACCCAGCCGGATGGACCGGCCACACGGGGCGGTCCGGCCACCGTCGGGCGGGCGCCGGCGACCACGTGGTGGGTCGGACCGGCGTCCCGGCGCGTCGGTGCCTGCCCGCCGGTAACATATACCCCCATGGGGTATCCATCCACCTCGGATGGCGCGCCGGAGACCCCTCCGCATACCGGCCGCGGGCCTACTCGGCGAGCCCGTACTCCCCTGGAACGAGCGACCCATGGCCCATGGCTACGAGGATGACCGGGAGGTCATCCAAAAGCGGCTTCGACGCATCGAGGGGCAGGTGCGCGGCCTGCAGCGGATGGTCGAGGATGACCGCTACTGCATCGACATCCTCGAGCAGGTCGCCGCGGCCACCCGGGCCCTACAGTCGGTGGCCCTGGCCCTGTTGGACGACCACATGGCCCATTGCGTCGCGGAGGCCGTCACGTCGGGAGGTGACGAAGCCACCGAAAAGCTGCGAGAGGCGTCGGCGGCCATCGCCCGGCTGGTGAGGTCGTGACCCCGATCCGGGCTCGAGACCGGTCACCGGCCTCGGTGCCCGCGCCATGACCCTCGTGGCCACGGCCGGATGGGTGGACACGGTGGCCCGTAGCCTTCGCGAGGCCTTCTTCATGTTCTGGGAGACCCTCTGGCCTCTCATCCTGGGCTTCGGGCTGTCGGGAGCGGTGCAGTCGTTCGTCAGCCGCCAGTCCATGCGGGCGGCCATGGGGGACCACCGCCCGGCCTCGGTCACCCGGGCATCGATCTACGGCATGGTCTCGTCGTCCTGCTCGTATGCGGCCGCGGCCATGGCCAAATCCATCTTCGTCAAAGGTGCCGACTTCGTCGCCGTCTGCGTGTTCATGTTCGCCTCCACCAACCTCGTACTCGAGCTCGGGGTGGTCCTCGTCGTCCTGATGGGCTGGCAGTTCGCCGTCAGTGAGTTCGTCGGCGGCATCATCATGATCATCCTGCTCACCGTGGCTGGGAGCCTGTGGCTACGGGGCCGGCTCGTCGTTCGGGCTCGGGAGCAACTCTCGGGCGGGTCCGACGACGGCCACTCTCACGGTCAGTCAGAGGACGCGGCCGCCGCACTCCAACAGCAGCCCTGGTCGGTCAAACTGCGCTCGAAGGCCGGATGGGCCGACGCCGCCACCTACACCATGGCCGACCTCACCATGCTGCGAAAGGAGCTGGTGATCGGCTACACGGTGGCTGGATTCCTGACCGTGGCCGTGCCCGCCCATGTCTGGAACGTGGTGTTCCTCCAGGGTCACGGCTTCTGGACGAGCGTCGAGAACGTCATCGTCGGGCCGTTCATCGCCATCATCAGTTTCGTCTGCTCGATCGGTAACGTCCCGCTGGCCGCGTCCCTGTGGGCCGGGGGAATCTCCTTTGGCGGTGTGATCTCGTTCATCTTCGCCGACCTCATCACCTTCCCCCTCCTGCTCATCTACCGCCGCTACTACGGGGCGAAGCTCACCGTCCGGATCCTCGCCGTCTTCTGGGCCGTGATGTCGATCGCCGGGCTGATCACCGAGGGGCTCTTCAGGGCGGCCGGCCTCATCCCGTCGACCCGCCCGACCGTGATCGCTCCCGCCCATTTCTCGTGGAACTACACCACGTACCTCAACATCGTCTTCGTGGCCCTCTTCGGTCTGTTGTACTGGCTCTACCGCAACCGGACGAGACTGGGTGGGGGCAGCGGCTACGCCATCGACCCGGTGTGCGGCATGCAGGTGGAGACGGCCAACGCCCCGGCCACCCTGGTGGATGGCGATGTCACCCACTATTTCTGTTCGGACCATTGCCGCGGTCGCATGGTGGTCCGACCGGGCCGTTCCGGGGCCGACAGCCGCGGCGTCGGTGGGGTCACAGAACACCACTAGGGCGGATCGACCAGGCCCGATTGGCGGACGGTGATGTTGAACCGACCCTCACCCACACCGAGGCCAGGAGGGCCGGTCGACGGGGCGACGCGGGGGACGCCGTGATAGGCGAGCCGGGAGGGACCGCCGAAGACGAACAGGTCGCCCGACTCGAGGACGACATCGGTCCACGGTCGGCCCCGTCCCCCCGGTGTGCCGAAGCGGAACGTGCACGAGTCACCGAGGCTGATGGAGACGACCGGGGCCGGGCTCTTCTCGTCCCGGTCGACGTGCATGCCCATGTGGGCACCCGGTGGATACCAGTTGATGAGGGCCACGTCGGGATCGAAACCCTCGAACCCGTCCGGTCCCCTTCCCGATCCGGCGGCAACGCTCGGGTCGACGGCCACTGCCGCCTCGACCGCCCGTCGGCTCAGCTCCCCGAGCCATGCCGGGAACGGCGTCACGGGGCGCCCGTCGCCGTCGTCCACCGCCCGTGAATATCGGTAGGGCAACCAGTGCCATCCGAGGCAGGCGATCTCGACCGACATCATGCCCCCGCGGGGCATGCGGGGGGAACGGAATCCCCCCGCCTCACCGCCCCACGCCCGGCAGGCCTCCACGAGGTCCCGCTGGGCATCGAACCTGAGCCACTCCGGCACGAGGACGGCGCCGGGAGCGACCACCTGGGGGTTCCGCGGGAACAGCGGGGCCACGCTCACCCACCCACCGGACGGCAGGGAGGACAAGGGCACCCTGTCCCCAACGACCCGTACTGGTCCAGCGCGGCGGTATCCACCGTCGGACATCCTGACATCTCGAGCGAAGGCTCAGCTCTGAGCCGGCACCTCTGCGGTGGTAGCCGGAGCGTCCTGTTTGGCCAGCCAGCGGAGCCGGGCCGCTCGTGCGTCCCACGAATAGACGACTGCGGTGCCGGCGAACCGGTCGTGCCAGGCATGGCGGTCGCGGTTGGTCAGGATGCCGAGGAACCCCAGCCCGAAGGCGATGATGCTGAGCGGAAAGGTGACCGTTCTGACGATGGCCTGGCGGGCTCGAATGGGTGAGCCGTCGGTGCGGACCACCTGGATGCCCAGGACGGCCATCCCGATGGTCTTGCCACTCAAGGTCCACTGATAGGCGAAGTAGATGAACTCCCAGATGACGGCGGCAATGAGCGAGGCCAACTGGTGGTTGCTCAGGGAGAATTTGGTCCCCGAGGCCAGCTGGATGGTGAAGCCGAGCGCCGCGGCGCCCAACGTGAACAGCCCCCACGAGGCGCCGACATCGGCCCCGAAGGCCACCAGCCTGCTGACCGCCCCGGCATAGTGGCCCTGACGGCCCTCGATGGGCTCGGGGAGGACTCCGGCTGCCATCATCCCGCCCCGGCGTTCAGCTCGGGTACGGCCAGAGGGACCAGGGCCGGCGGGCCCAAGGGGAGCGTGTCGGCCGACCGACGCAGGATCCGGTTCGTCCAGCGGGCAAAGAAGTCGTCGAGACCGACCCCCTGGGCCCGGACGACGTCGAGGACTTCAGAGGCGACGCCCGTGGTCGAACGGGCGATGATGGAGCCCAGCTCCGTCTTCTCCATGATGGCGTCGATGTCGACCCGCCCGATGATCTTCTCCACATCGACGCGTTCGATGATCTTCTCCACATCGACGCGTTCGATGATCTTCTCCACATCGACCCGGTCGATCAGCTTGTCCACGTCGACCCGCTCGACCACCCCGTCGACGTCCACCCGCGAGATGAGGGCATCGACATCGATGCGCTCGAGCAGGGCGTCGATGTCGATGGCGTCCATCACGATGGTGACGACGCGCTCGGCCACGGCCTGAGCCAGCTGCTCTATGCGACCGGAACCCGGAACCGGAGTCATACGGGTCGGTTCGACGACCGGACGTCCATCCGGACAGCATCCCATCGGAGGGGGACCTGCACGGGGACGCTCCGCACCCGGTCAGCCGGCGGCGTTGGCCTTCAGGGCCTCGAGGGCTCGGTCGGCATGGACATTCATGCGCACCTCGCTCTGGATGACCTCGATGATTTTGAGGTCCGGTCCGATCACGAACGTGGCCCGCTTGGTCGGCGACAGTTTGGCGAATCCACGTCGGACGCCGAACTGGGTGGCCACGGCCCCGTCCGGGTCGGAGAGCAGCGGGTAGTCGAAGGCGTGCTTGTCGGAGAACTGCTTCTGCTTCTCGACCTGGTCGGCGCTGATTCCCACCCGTTGGGCCCCTACCTCTTCGAACTCGGCCTTCAGGTCCCGGAAATGACAGCTCTCCTTGGTGCATCCATAGGTCATGGCCGCCGGATAGAAGAACAGGACCACCGGGCCAGAGGCGGCGAGTTCGCTCAGCTTCCTCGGCTTTCCGTCCTCGTCGGGAAGTTCGAAGTCCGGTACCTGATCGCCCTTTTGCATGGGCCGAGGCTACCGGCCGTCAACCGGCGGTGCACCGGGGCCACAGAGCCACGGTGCCGGCCAGGTCCTGGGTGCCCGTAAGATGTGCCCGCCCCCGCGTGGCCGCCCGTGTACCGACGGGTCGCCCCGGCTCGCCGCCCGTGCGGCCCCGTCAGCCCCGCCCCGACCAGTCAGGATCACCAGTCCATGCCGTACGCCATCGAAGCCGACGGTCTCGAGAAGACCTTCAAGGGCAAACACGAGGTCCGCGCCCTCGACGGGGTGTCCTTCGCCGTCGAAGAGGGCCGGGTCTTCGGACTGCTCGGGCCCAACGGTTCGGGAAAGACCACCGCGGTGCGAGTGCTCACCACCATCTTGAAGGCCGACGGTGGTTCGGCCCGAGTCCTCGGCCACGATGTGCGCAAGAAGGCCGGCCTGGTTCGGAGCCTGATCGGCCTGGCCGGCCAGTACGCCGCCGTCGACGAGAACCTGACTGGGCGCGAGAACCTGCGCATGGTGGGACGGCTCAACCACCTCGATTCCACCTACGTGACCAGCCGCACCAGCGAACTGCTCTCGCAGTTCAACCTGAATGACGCCGGCGACCGGCCGCTCAAGACCTACTCGGGTGGCATGCGACGTCGGCTCGACCTCGCCGCAGCCCTCGTCGCCCGACCCACGGTCCTGTTCCTCGACGAGCCCACCACCGGCCTCGACCCCCAGAGCCGCAATGACCTCTGGGAGGTCATCGAGAGCCTCGTGGGCGGCGGAACCACGGTGCTCCTGACCACCCAGTACCTGGAGGAGGCCGACCGGCTGGCCACCGACCTCGTGGTCATCGACCATGGACACGTCATCGCCCAGGGCACCCCGACCGAGCTCAAGGCCAGCCTGGGGGCCACCGTCCTCGAGGTGGGCCTCGACACCATCGACCTCGCCCACCGGACCGCCGAGCTCTTCGGCTCGCTCGGCTCCCATGCCCCGACGGTCAACGGAACGGTCGTCGAGGTCACGGTGGACGACGGACCCACCTCGGCCATGGCCGGCCTACGAGCCCTCGACCAGGCCGGGATCACCCCCACGGCGTTCGCCCTCCGTGAGCCCAGCTTGGACGACGTATTCCTCGGACTCACCGGCCGTAGGGCCGAGGACGAGACCGAGGACACCGAGGACCCTGAGCCGAAACGACGCGGCCGGGCCCGTCGCAAGGCCGCCGCCGAAGCCATGCCCATCGTCAGTGGGGAGATCGCATGACCACCACCATCACCGCGCCGTCCGTTTCCGGGGCCCCGCCGGCCCACTCGGCCATGGCCCGACTGCGCTGGGCGGTGTCGGACACCCTGACCATCACCCAGCGCAACCTGCTGGCCCTCTTGCGCATCCCCGAGCAGCTGTTCTTCTCGACTGTCCAGCCGATCATGTTCGTGCTGCTGTTCACCTACGTCTTCGGCGGCGCCATCAAGGTCCCTGGCGGCAGCTACATCAACTACCTGATGCCCGGCGTCTTCGTCCAGACGGTGGCCTTCGGCGCGGTCAGTACCAGCATCGGGCTGTCCGAGGACCTCCAAAAAGGGCTCATCGAGCGCTTCCGGGCCCTACCCATGTCCCGGTCCGCCGTGCTGACCGGACGGACCACCGCCGACATGGTCCGGAACGTCCTCACCGTCATCATCATCACGGCCGTCGGCCTGGCCGTGGGCTTCCGCCCCACGACAGGCGTCTTGGCCTACACCGCCGCCATCCTCTTGATCTTGCTGTTCGCCTACTCGCTCTCGTGGGGGTTCGCCGTAGTCGGGCTCTCCGCCCCCAACGCCGAGGCGGCCCAGGTGATGTCGTTCCCCATCCTCTTCCCGCTGATCTTCGTCTCGTCCGCCTTCGTCCCGGTCGCCTCGATGCCCAGCTGGCTGCAGGGGTTCGCCACGTACCAGCCGGTGAGCGTGACCGTCAGCGCCTGTCGGGCCCTGATGATCGGTGGACCCACGGCCAAATGGGTCATCCAGACCCTGGCCTGGACGATCGGTCTCCTCATCGTCCTCATCCCGCTCGCCGTCAGGCGGTACCGGACCCGCACCTGAGCGGCGGGGTCGACCCGGTTCACGTCGGGCCGGCCGGTGGCAGAATGGGGGCATGGCACACACCCCCCCAACTGGCGCACCCGACTCCTTTGGTGCCCGCGGCTCGCTTGCCGTCGGTGACGCCAGCTACGAGATCTACCGGATCAACGCCCTGGCCGACCGGTTCGACGTGGCCCGGCTGCCCTACTCGATCAAGGTGGTGCTGGAGAATCTCCTCCGCCACGAGGACGGGCTGGCCGTCCGGCCGGCGGACATCGAAGCCGTCGCCGGCTGGGGCAACCACCCCGAGCGGCACGGCTTCGGCAGCGAGGATGCCGCCGAGATCGCCCTCACTCCCGAGCGGGTGCTCATGCAGGACTTCACCGGCGTGCCCGGGGTCGTGGACCTGGCGGCCATGCGCGACGCTCTGGCCGAGCTGGGCGGCGATCCGGCCAAAGTCAACCCGCTGGTGCCGGTGGAGCTGGTCATCGACCACTCGGTCATCGCCGAGTCGTCGGGCCGTCCCGACTCCTATGACACCAACGTGGACATCGAGTACCAGCGCAACATCGAGCGTTACCAGCTGCTCCGCTGGGCCCAGCAGGCCTTCGACGGATTCCGGGTGGTGCCGCCGGGCACGGGGATCTGCCACCAGGTCAACTTGGAGTATCTCTCCCGGGTGGTGTTCGCCACCGACGACGGGCGGGCCTTCTGCGACACCCTGGTCGGCACCGACTCCCACACCACGATGGTCAACGGCCTCGGTGTCCTCGGTTGGGGCGTGGGTGGCATCGAGGCGGAGGCGGCCATGCTCGGCCAGCCCCTGTCGCTCCTCCTCCCCCCGGTGGTCGGTTTCCGGCTGACCGGCGAACAGCCGGTCGGCACCACCGCCACCGACCTCGTCCTCACCATCACCCATCTGCTGCGCCAGCACGGCGTGGTGGGCAAGTTCGTCGAGTTCTACGGACCGGGCGTGGCTGCCGTTCCCCTGGCCAACCGGGCCACCATCGGAAACATGTCGCCCGAGTACGGGGCCACCTGTGCCATCTTCCCCATCGATGAGGTCACCCTCGACTACCTGCGCTTCACCGGACGGGACGACAAGCACGTCGATCTCGTGGAGGCCTACGCCAAAGAGCAGGGGATGTTCCACATGGCCGACGGGGTGGAGCCGGTCTACTCCGAGACCATCGAGCTCGATCTGTCCACCGTCGTGCCGAGCATCGCCGGCCCGGCCCGGCCCCAGGACCTCGTCACCGTGGCCGGGGCCGGTACCGCCTTCCGGTCGGCACTCGGCCGGGATCCCCGGAACGGTGCCGCCACCCTGGCCGACGGCTCGGCGGCGACCGTCGAGGACGGAGCCATCGTGGTGGCGGCCATCACGAGCTGCACCAACACCTCCAACCCCCAGGTGATGGTGGCCGCCGGCCTGGTGGCCCAGCACGCCGTGGAGCGCGGCCTCACACCCAAACCATGGGTGAAGACCTCGTTGGCCCCGGGCTCCCGGGTGGTCATGGACTACCTGGACCGGGCCGGCCTCACCGGGCCCTTGGCCCAGCTGGGCTTCGACCTCGTCGGGTTCGGATGCACGACGTGCATCGGGAACTCGGGCCCACTGCTTCCCGGGATCTCCGAGGCGGTTCACGAGCACGACCTGTCGGTGGCGTCAGTGCTCTCGGGCAACCGCAACTTCGAGGGACGCATCCACCCCGATGTCCGGATGAACTACCTGGCCTCACCCCCACTGGTCGTGGCCTACGCCCTGGCCGGCACTATGGACATCGACCTGACCACTGATCCGCTCGGCACCGATCGGGACGGTCGAGCTGTGTTCCTGTCCGATCTGTGGCCGTCGGTCGAGGACATCACCGAGGCCATCCGCACCTCGTTGACCTCGGCCATGTTCCGCCAGCGCTACGACGCCGTGTTCGACGGTGACGAACGCTGGCAGGCCGTGGAGACGGCCACCGGCAATACCTTCGAATGGGACCACGACTCGACCTATGTGTTGCGGCCCACCTTTCTCCAAGGACTGACCATGGAGCCGGCGCCGGTCACCGAGGTCGAGGGTGCCCGGGTGCTCGCCCTGCTGGGCGACAGCGTCACCACCGACCACATCTCCCCGGCCGGCAACATCGGCCCCACCACGCCGGCCGGTCACTACCTGGCCGACAAAGGGGTCGAGCGTTCCGACTTCAACTCCTACGGCGCCCGGCGGGGCAACCACGAGGTGATGGTGCGCGGCACCTTCGCCAACGTCAGGCTGCGCAACCAGCTGGCTCCGGGCACCGAGGGCGGCATCACCGTTCATCTGCCCGACGGCGAGCAGACGACCATCTACGACGCAGCCGAGCGCTACGCCGCCGAGGGCGTTCCGCTCGTGGTGCTGGCAGGCAAGGAGTACGGCTCGGGCTCGTCGCGGGACTGGGCGGCGAAGGGCACGACCCTGCTCGGCATCCGGGCCGCCATCGCCGAGAGCTACGAGCGCATCCACCGCTCCAACCTGATCGGCATGGGTGTGCTCCCCCTCCAGTACGCCGAGGGCCAGAACGCCGCCTCCCTCGGCCTCACCGGCCACGAGGTCTTCACCATCACCGGCCTCGAGCCCCTCAACGATGGTGTGACCCCGAAGACCGTCTCGGTGCGGGCGGTGGACGGGGACCGCACCGTCGAGTTCGAGGCCCGGCTGCGCATCGATACGCCGATGGAAGCGGAGTACTACCGACATGGGGGCATCCTCCCCTACATGCTCCGCCAGATGGCCGGCTGACCGCAGCGGCCGCCGGTGACTGGGCGGCCGGACTCGCTAGTGAGGCGTCCCGGTGGGCTGCGTCAGCCGGCCAGTGGCAGGACGAACCAGGCGATGACCACATAGTGGATCACGGCCCCCACGATGGTGCAGGCGTGGAAGACCTCGTGGTACCCGAAGACGCCGGGCGCCGGGTTGGGCTTCTTCAGGGCGTACACCACGGCTCCCGCCGAGTAGGCCAGTCCGCCGATGAGCAACAGGGTGAAGCCGGCCCCGCCCAGGGCCCGGAAGAGTTGGGGCAAGACGGCCACGGCCGCCCACCCCACCACGACGTAAGGCAGGGCGATCACCCATTTGGGCGCGTCGAGCCACAGCTGTCGCAGGGCGATGCCGACGACCGCGCCACCCCAGACGATGCACAGGACGGCCGTCCGGGACCACCCCGACAGGGCGATTCCGGCCACTGCCGTGTAGGAGCCGGCGATGGCGATGAAGATCGTCGAGTGGTCGGCCCGGCGCATGCGGCGGCGCCCGACCGGACCCCAGGTGTGGCGGTGGAACAGGGCACTGACCCCGAAGAGCAGGGAGATCGACACGGCGTACACCGCCATGACCGCCTTCGAGCCGGCGGTCGGCGCCGCCCAGATAAGTGCGGCCCCCGATGCCAGCGAGACGAAGAAGGCCACCTCGTGGAACACACCTCGAAGCCGGGGCTTGACCGCCGGCGCCTCGTCAGGCCCGGGAAGACCGGGCGTGGCCGAGAGGACTTCGCTCGGTCCGGTCACCGCCCCGCCCCACCAGCACCACGGGCGACTCCGGGGGTGGACGACTCCACTCGGGGAGCCTCGGCCCGTTGCACGAATCGCCGCACGATGCGGTGACCGACCGTCTCCACCTCGGCCAGCAGTTGCGGGTCGAGCGTCACCCCGTGGGGCAGAAACGGTTCCCATCCCGACGCCAGGGCACGGTCCACCTCCACGTGGAACTGCAGGCCGTAGGCCCGGTCCCCCCAGCGGAAGGCCTGATTGGGGAAGTGGTTGGAGGCGGCCAGATGGACCGCCCCGTCGGGGATGGTGAACGTGTCCTGGTGCCAGTGCACGCACGGGATCGTCGTCGAGGACAGACCGCCGTACTCGGGGCCGGTCACCGGGTCCTGGCGGCCCGGACCGGTGAGCTCTACCCGCCCGGGACCGATCTCGGAGGTATCGCCGGTCGTCACCTCGGCGCCCAGGGCCATGGCCAACTGCTGGGCCCCGAGGCACACACCCAACACCGGCTTGCCCGCGCCTGCCGTAGCCGCCAACAGCTCCCGCTCGGCCAGTAGCCAGGGGTACTCGTCGCTGTCATGGACGCCCATGGGGCCGCCCATGGCCACCACCCCGGCGATGGAGGCCGCTTCGGGTACCCGGTCGCCGAGGTCCAGGCGGACGACCGTGAAGCGCAGGTCGGCCCGTACGAGCTCGTCGGCGACGAGGCCCGGTCCCTCGTGGGCCACGTGCTGGAGGATGGCCCAGTGGGGCGGGGATGCCGTATCGGTCATGCTCGCTCGGCTCTCGCCTACGCCGTGGAGACGACGTGGAACGCCTCGGCCAGCCTGCCGTCGGGTAGCCCGGCGGCCAGGGCGGTTCCCGACATCCAGGTCCGCAGGAGGTTCTCCAGGTGCTCACCGTCACCCACCTGGCTGCGATGGGAGCGCAAGGCGGCCAGCTTCCGGTCGAAGCACACCGTTGCGTCCACGGCACGGTCGGCGCGTTCGGTCGTCATGATCCACAGCTCGGGCACCGTGTGGGGCTCCAATCCCTCCTCCAACAGCTCGGGAAAGGCGAAGGGGTTCCGGGCGTCCGGGTAGACGGCACAGGCAGCGGCCTCACCGGCGGCCAGGTGGTCGGGATGGCTGGCGTAGATCCGGGCCCAGTTGCGCTCGGGGGACTGGGTCACCACCCGGTCGGGACGGAAGCGACGGATGACCCGGGCAATGTCCCGACGGAGATCGAGACCGGGTTGGAGCCGGCCGTCGGGGTAGCCGAGGAAGGTCAGGTCCTTCACGCCCACCTGCCTGGCGGCGTCGGTCTGCTCGCTGCGCCGGATGGCCGCCATGTCGCTCCGAGCCAAGGTGCGGTCCTCGCCCCCGGCCTCCCCGTCGGTGGCGATGCAGTAGGCCACCTCGACACCGGCGTCGGTCCACACGGCCACCGACCCGGCAGCGGCGAAGTCGACGTCGTCGGGGTGGGCCGTCACGATCAGGACCCGTTCGATCCCCTCGGTGCCCGCACTGACGGTCATCGGCTCGGTGAAGTGTCGGTCAGGCAAGGCGACCTCCTCGGAAGCTGGGCGGTACCGGGGCCTGGTCCGGGCCGGCCTTCCGACTCGGGAACGACCCCATCGGCATAGTGGGGCGCCGGCGCGGACCGGCGGCGGGCGGGAGTGGGGTCAGTCGTCGAGCGGGTTCCACGCGGCCAGGTCCTTCAGCCGCGAGTCGTTGGAGAAGATCTCGACGATCGGCGAGCGCAGCCCGATCCGGGTCTGGATCCGCTCGATCTCGAGCACCTGGTTCCACTGGACCAGGGTCACGACCAGCCCGGCCTCGCCGGCCCGGGCGGTGCGGCCCGACCGATGGAGGTACGCCTTGTGGTCCTCGGGCGGATCGAAGTGGATGACCACATCGACCATGTCGATGTCGAGACCCCGGGCGGCGACGTCGGTGGCCACCAGGGCCGGGAGCTTGCCCTCGCTGAAGTCCTTGAGGGTCCGCTCACGATTGGACTGGCGCAGGTCGCCATGGATGGCATCGGCCCGCACGCCCTCTTTGCGGAGCTGTTCGACCAACCGGTCGGCACCCCGCTTGGTCCGCACGAAGACGAGGGTCTTCTCCGAGTTGCGGCAGATGGCTGCACAGACCTTGACCCGGTCCATCTGGTGCACCTCGAGGAACCGGTGCTCCATGGCGTCCACCGTGGTGTGGGCCGAAGCCACCTCGTGGAGGACCGGGTCGGTCAGGTACCGGCTCACCAGCCGGTCGACGGCACCGTCGAGCGTGGCCGAGAACAAGAGGGTCTGGTGCTCGCGCTCGAGGCGACGGAGCACCCATTCGACCTGGGGCATGAATCCCATGTCGGCCATCCGGTCGGCTTCGTCGAGCACGAGCGTCTCGATGTCGGCCACCGACAGCTCCCCGCGGTCGCCGAGGTCGATGAGGCGGCCCGGGGTGGCGATGATCACGTCGACGCCCCGGCGGAGCTTCTTCACCTGCCGCTCGATGTCGGCCCCGCCGTAGACGGCGACGATCCGCAGCCCGGCCTCTTTGGCCAGCGGCTCGAGGACTTCACTGACCTGCACGGCGAGCTCGCGGGTGGGCACGAGCACGAGGGCCCGAGGTCGACCCGGCTCGGTGGACCGGGCCGCCATGGTCCGCTGGAGGAGGGGGACCCCGAAGGCCAGGGTCTTCCCCGAGCCGGTCTTGGCCTTGCCACAGACGTCCCGTCCGGCCAGTGCGTCGGCGACGGTCATGGCCTGGATGGCGAAGGTGTGGGTGATCCCCTGGTCGGCCAGAGCCTTGACCAGGGCGGGGTCCACCCCGAGGGAGGCGAACGAGGGTGGGTTGTCGGCGCTGGTGTCCGGGAGGTCGGACGGATCGAGGACGCGGTCCGACGGATCGGTAACGGTGGTCATGGGGTTCAGAAGCTCTCTCTCATCGTTCAGTGACGGCCGGAGGCCGACCGTCGACACCGTGCCATTCACGGATGCCTGCGGGCCCGCCTCGGGCCATCGTCCGGACTGCGTCGGCAGGTCGGAAACAGGATGAGGAAGACCCCGGTGATCGAGCACCAGCCCGATCACGAACGCCAGTCTACCTGGTATCTGCCGTTACACCAGGTCAGAGGCCAGCGACCCCTCGCTCGGCCCGGACGAGGGTCGCAATCCGGCCCCACCGAACCCCTTGGGACAGCACCGTCGCTCGGGGCATCGGGGCTCGGATGCCGGGCCCCGGTCGAGCACCTACCCTGTGTCGAGACACGGACCGATCGAGTCCGTTTGCGCCCCCACGAAAGGAAGCCGACCATGGGAAAACTCGAAGCCGGCGACAAGGCTCCCGCGTTCACGCTGCCTGATCAGGATGGCAAGGAGGTCTCTTCGGCCGACTTCGCCGGCCAGCGGTTCGTCCTGTACTTCTACCCGCGGGACGACACGCCGGGATGCACCAAAGAGGCCTGCCAGTTCAACGACAACCTCCACGCATTCGCCAAGGCCAAGGTGCCCGTGCTCGGCGTGTCGGCCGACACCGCCGAGAAGCACCAGAAGTTCCGGGCCAAGTACGGCCTCACCTTCCCACTGCTCACCGACGCCGACCACTCGGTGGGCGAGGCCTACGGGGCCTGGGGGGAGAAGACCCTCTACGGGAAGAAGTCCATCGGGGTCATCCGGTCCACGTTCCTCATCGCCGCCGACGGCACCATCGCCCGTCCCTGGTACCACGTGAAGGCCGACGGTCACGCCGCCAAGGTGCTGGC
Organism: uncultured Acidimicrobiaceae bacterium; assembly: GCA_963845485.1. Taxonomy (GTDB): domain Bacteria; phylum Actinomycetota; class Acidimicrobiia; order Acidimicrobiales; family RAAP-2; genus Bog-756. Next base: position 38,485 of record CAWJSI010000016.1, read on the forward strand.
CGAGCTCGAGGGCTGAGCGGACCGAACGCCGGGACAGTGCCGGGCCAGCGACGGTCGGGGCGCGGTTGGTTCAGTGTGCAGGGCCGACCAGCACGGCCAGTGATCCGGTGAAGGAGCGTCTGCTGCTGCCCAGTGGGGCGAAGAAGGCGTCGTCACACGCCTCGACCGCCACGACGGCCCGGTTGACCAGATCGACGCCCGCCTCGGTAACCGACAGTGACCACGCCCTGCCGTCGGCATGGTGGGCGGACCGGACGAGGAGGCCCCGCTCACCCAGGGCCCGGGCCACCTGGGAGGTCATCATGGGATCGGTGCCGGCGTGATCGGCCAGCTGGCGCTGGGTCACCACGTCGTCAGCGGCCAGCCAGACAAGCGTGGCCAGCAGCACGAACTGCACATGGGTCAGATCGAAGGGCTTGAGTGCCGCCCGTTGGGCGGCCTGCCACCGGTTCGTCACCTGCCAAAGGAGCAGCCCGGTGCTCTCGCCCGGCCGGCCGAACCGGGTGGCCAGGCGACGGGCGGTCACGGGCGCGACCCCATGGCCGCAGCGATGCACCCGAAGTCGGCGTCGCTGATCTCGATCAGACCCCGCCGCAATGAGTAGCCCCAGTTGGGTCCCTGGGTGAGCTCGAGATTGGCCTTGACGCGCTCGAGGGGTACCTCGACGGCTGCGGTGTCGTAGGCCACCCGGCGACGCCAGGGAGTGAACCCGTCGCCCTCGTCGACCTGCCAGGGTTCATCGTCGGCCACGATGCCGATGGCGGTGAAGGCCTTGAGCGCCGCCGTGCTGTCGAGCGAGACACGGGGCGAGTAGTAGATGAGACCGTCGCCGGCTTGCATCCGGGCCAGCCCGACTTTCTTCCCGTGTCCGATCTGGGCGAAACCCGAGGCCACGCCCCGCCGCACGTGGTCACGCGACACCACCCCGAGCCAGCTGGTCACCGCTCGGCCCCGGCTCGGATACCGGTGGTCGTCCCGGTGTCGAGAGGTGCGACCCTGGTCGTCCGAGCCGGCGTCTGCGGACGGCGGGGCGACGCGATCTCAACTGGGCGGGCCGGTGGATGCGGTCGGACGGACACGTCCAGATACTACGCGCACTTAGTAGCTTCCGCATGCCGATTGAATGTCGCCAGCCGGGCGGCCCGTCAGTGCTGGTGGCCCGGGCACCACCACGAGGTCCGCCCACCCACCGTGGAGCGGACCAACTCGGTCCCGTCCCGGGGGCAGCGACCACCGGTGCGCCGCTCCTCCATGAGGTGGCCGGTGTGGGAGCCTCCCCCGTGGGTGAGGTCGGCGAGGGTCCGGACCAGGTGCCGGTGGAGCCGCCGTACCTCGTTCGGGGTGAGGGAGTCCGACGGGCGGAGCGGGGCGAGGGCCGCCCGCCAGAGGAGCTCGTCGGCGATCAGGTTCCCGATACCGGCCACTTTCGACTGGTCGAGCAGACGGGCCTTCAACGGGGCCTTGGACTCCCCCAATGTGGCCGCCAACTCCCGTGGGGTGATGGCCATGGCGTCGGGTCCGAGGACCGACAGGTCGGGATCGAGGATCACGCCACCCAGCCGGCGGGGATCGTGCATCACGAGAGAGCCCCCGTCCTCGAACCGGACCTTCCACCGGTCCCAGACCGGGTCGCGGCGCTTCGGGGCGTACTGCATCTGGTCGACCCCGGCCCGGTCGTCGACGATGAGGGTGCCGGTCATCCCGAACCGGAGGCCAACACTGGGACCCGAGTCGACGTCCAGGATGAGCAGCTTCCCGATCCGCCGGGCCGCCACGAAGCAGCTGCCGGCCAAGACGCGCTGGAGCGATGCCTTGGTGGCCGCACCCTTCAGATACCAGGCGTCCGGGCAGGACACCGAGGCGATGGTGCGGTCGAGGGCGGCCACGGCCAGCACTCGGTAGGTCTCGACTTCGAGGAGCTCGGGCACGGCCCGAGGGTAGCGAACACCCGCCGAGCGTCGGTCGTCCCGCCTCGCCCCCGGCCCGGGTGGGGATCGATAGGGTTGGGTCCATGCCTCCCGAGAAGCCCCACTGGGCCGAGCTGTTCACCGAGGTCGTGACGTCCGGCCTGTGCACGGGGTGCGCCGGCTGCATCGTGGCGTGCCCCTATGACGTCTTGTCCTACGACGACACCGGCGGGAAGTACAAGCCGTTCCACATCGACACCGACGGCGGCCCCGAGAGCTGCACCCATGGCGTCAAGGGCTGCACCATGTGCACCCGCGCCTGTCCCCGCTTCCGCCTCTGGGAGCCCGAGATCGATACCCACCTCTTCGGCCGGGAGCGGACGCCCGACGAGGTGGCCGGGGTGTCCCAGGACATCCTGCTCGTCCGGGCCACCGACCCCGAGATCCTGGCCCAGGGCCAGGACGGCGGACTCGTCTCCGCCCTGCTCATCTGGGCTCTCGAACACGACATGATCGACGCGGCCCTCGTCTCCAACCTCGAGGGCGACGGGTCCACCTGGAAGGCCGTGCCGGGACTGGCCACCAACCGGGCCGAGGTGCTGGCGGCATCGGGCTCCCGGTACACCTACTCGGCCAACCCGCTGGCCTATCCCCTGGCCATCGAGGCCGGGGCCGAACGCATCGCCCTGGTCGGCATGGGGTGCCAGGCGTCGGCCGCGCCCGTCATGAAGGCCAGGAAGGCCGGCAAGATCGCCCGGCGGCTCTCGTTGACCATCGGGCTCATGTGCTCGAAGACCTTCGACGACGCCATCTTCCCCGAGCTGTTCGAGGCCAAGTACGGGATCGCCCGGGCCGACATCGAGAAGATGAACATCAAGGGCGTGTTCCAGGTGTGGACCCGGGACGGCGAATACCACGAGATTCCCTTGAAAGAAGCCCACGCCTGGACCCGCGAGGGGTGCAAGTCCTGTCCCGACTTCGCCGCCGAGCACGCCGACATCTCGACCGGGGGCATCGGGGCGTTCAACGACTGGACCCTCACGATGGTGCGGACCGACACCGGTCGGGAGCTGTTGGAGGGGATGATCGCCGACGGGGCGGTCGAGACGCGGCCCGGAGACGACGACCCCGGTGCCATCGCCCTCCTTCAGCGTCTGGCCCGGGTCAGCCGCCGTCGGTGGCCCGAGACGGCCGTCCCCATGCCCCGCCTCCTCCCCGACCCTGCGTGACCAGGGGGCATTCGCACGTGAAAATCTCGTAATAATCGTTCGTTTGGGACCAAAGCCCCTGATTCGTACGGGGGCGCCGACCTAGTCTGATCAGACAGGGGTCAGGCTCGAACCGCAGACCATCCGGCCCTGGCGACGTCCTCGTAGTGCCTGGTGCCGCACGCTTAGTGTTCGTACTCCGGGTGCCAAGGGGACCCACGTACGACCTTGGAGGATCAGCGCTTGTTCGCCGCCCTAGGACGGTTCACCGTACGGCGACGGTGGCCCATCATCGCCGGATGGATCGTGGCCACGGTGCTGCTCATGGTCTGCCTCCCCTCGCTCTCGAGCGTCGAGAAGTCGTCCAACTCCCAGTTCCTGCCGGCTACGTCGCCCAGCGTCCGGGCCGACCAGCTGGCCCAACCGTTCAATCCCCAGACCACCTCGGCGGTGACGCTGGTGGCCTCGGCCGACCACGGCTCACTGAACGGGGCCGACGACGCGGCAATCGTGCGGGCCGAACAGGCCATGCGCTCGATACCGCACGTGGTCTCGGTGGTGGACGAGGGCAACTCGGCCGACGGCCGGGCCCGGCGGGCCATGGTGGAGCTGACGGTCCGGCCCGGTTCCTCCGACAAGGTCGCCACGGACACCGTGGCCGGCCTGCGCTCCACCTTCACCACCTCGGGCGTCCCGCCGGGACTGTCCCTCCACCTCACCGGCGGGGTGGCCGCCGCCGTTGACCAGCAGAGCCAGAACGGGCACACCCAGACCCTCACCGAGCTGTTGTCGGTCCTGTTCATCCTGGCCCTCTTGTTCCTCACGTTCCGGGCCCTGCTGGCCCCGTTCGTGGCCCTGCTGCCCTCCGTCGTGGCCATGTTCGCGGCGGGACCGGTGATCGCCGTCTCCGCCCACGTCGGCGTGCAGGTGTCGGACCTGACGCCCATCCTCTTGACCGTGGTCCTGCTCGGGGCGGGTACCGACTACGGGCTGTTTCTCATCTTCCGGGTCCGAGAGGAGCTCCGCCGGGGCAAGCCCGTCGACGAGGCGGTCTCCTTCTCCTTGTGCAAGGTGGGCGAGTCGATCAGCTTCTCCGGGCTGACCGTCATCGGGGCCCTCGCTGCGGTGGTCGTCGCCACCTTCGGCCTCTACCAGGGCCTGGGCCCGGCGCTGGCCATCGGGATCGCCGTGGCCCTCCTGGCCAACCTGACCCTCCTCCCCGCCCTGCTGGCCGTCCTCGGACGCAGTGTGTTCTGGCCCCGCATCCCCGCACCGGGCCAGCACAAAGGCGGTGCTTGGGGTCGGATCGCCGCCAAGGTGGTGGGGCGGCCGGTGCTCACACTCATCATCGGCCTGGTGATCTTCGGAGGCCTGGCCCTGTCCATGCTCGCCTACTCACCCTCGGGGTTCGGCGATCCCCCCGCGCCGGCCAGCTCGGATTCAGGCAGGGGTCAGACCACCCTGTCGACGGAGTTCCCCTCCTCGGACTCCGACCCGACCGCCGTCGTCTTCCACCTGCCCACTTCGGTGTGGAACGACCCCGAGGTGCTGTCCACGGCCCTCCACGGTCTGACCGCATCCAGCCAGTTCAACGCCGTCACCAGTGTCCTCGACCCTGACGGCGTGGTGGTGACGGCTACCGAACTGGCCGATGCCCACCACCAGCTCGCCTCCTTCGGCCCGGCGGACCGGCTGCCGGTCGCCATTCCCCCCGGGGTCTCGCTCACCCCCGCCGAGTACACCGCCTACAAGGAGTCGGCCCAGTTCATCAGCGCCGACGGGACCACCGTCGAGTACCAGACGTCGCTACGGGCCGGGCCCTCGACCAGCACGGCCGCCGCCGACGCCATCCCTGCCGTGCGCACGGTGGTCACCCAGGTGGCCCGGGACATCGGGGCCACCTCGTCCGGCGTGGCGGGCTACGCGCCGGTGGCCGCTGACGTGGGCTCCATCTCCGGCAACGACCTGATGAGGATCATCCCCATCGTCATGATCGTCCTGGCCCTGCTGTTAGCCATCGTGCTGCGCAGCTTGGTGGCCCCCCTCTACCTGGTGGTGAGCGTGGGCCTCTCGTATCTGGCCTCCCTGGGTCTCGCCGTGCTCGTCTTCGAGCTCATCGGCGGGCAGGACGGCATCAACTTCGTACTGCCGTTCTTCATGTTCATCTTCATCATGGCGCTCGGCCAGGACTACAACATCCTGGTCATGACGCGCATCCGCGAGGAGGCCCACCACGCCCCCATCCGGGTGGCCGTCCGGCGGGCCGTGGAGGCGACCGGGACCACCGTCACCTCGGCCGGACTCATCCTGGCCGGGACCTTCGGGGTGCTGACGGCGACAGGCGGGACCCAGGTCCAAGAGATCGGCCTCGGGCTGGCCGCCGGCATCCTCCTCGACACCTTCTTCGTCCGCACGTTGCTCGTCCCCTCGGTGGTGGTCCTCCTCGGCCGCTGGAACTGGTGGCCGTCCAAGCTCTCCCACGAGGACCACAGCCACGACGTCGTGCTCCCCGATCCGCCCGACGGTCCCGGTGAGCTGGGTGGCTTCGGGGGTCTCGGTGGCGAGGGCGGCCCCAACGGCCTCACCCCGTGTCCTGCCGGCGTGGCCCTCGAACTGCCGGACCGACCGCTCGTCGGAGCCGGAGTGGGAAGTTCTGACTGATCAGCAGGCCGCACCGAGATCGGTACGGCTCATTGCCTCACCGATCAACCGCCGACCCGGGTCCGGCAGGGATTCCGACGGGTGGCGCACAGGTGGAGGAGGCCCGGCGGGGAGAGAGTACGGTGAACGGGCGTGGCCAGCCGAAAGAACCCTTCCCAACGTCCCACGGTGGTCCTGCTCGTCCGCCACGGGACGACGCCGACCACGGGGAAGGTGCTCCCCGGCCGGGCCGGCGGCCTGCACCTGTCCGACGAGGGACAGGCCCAGGCGGAGCGGGTGGCCGAGCGAATCGCCGCACTGGCCGGTACGGACCGTCCGGGCCCGGTGGCCGTCTACGCCTCGCCGCTCGAGCGGACAGCCGAGACAGCCAAGCCCATCGCCCGGAAGCTCGGGCTCCGGGTCCGCACCGAACGGGGACTCCTCGAGTGCGACTTCGGCCAGTGGACCGGGGCCAAGCTGGCGGTGCTGGCCAAGAAGCCCGAGTGGAATCAGGTGCAGCGGAGCCCGAGTGGGTTCCGGTTCCCGGGGGGCGAGTCCTTCCTCGAGATGCAGGCCCGGATCACCTCGGCCATAGGCGGGCTGGTGCAACTCCATCCGGGCGAGACCATCGTCTGTGTGTCCCACGCCGATCCGATCAAGGCCGCCGTCGCCGCGGCCGCCGGCACCCCGCTCGACCTGTTCCAGCGGCTCAGCGTGTCACCGTGCTCGGTCTCGGTGGTGGCCTACGGAACGGCGGGTCCCCACGTACTTGCCGTCAACTCCACCGGCGCCCTCGGCGAGCTGGCCATCTCATGAGTGAGGGCTACGACCTCTCGGCGCCCGAGCGGATCACCGTCGGCACCGTCGGACCGGTCGGCGACCGGCTGTTCCTCCTCCAGTGCCGACAAGGGCCCACGCTGTTGACCCTGAAGATCGAGAAGCAGCAGGTGGCGGTGGTGGCCGACTACCTGGCCCGCATCGTGAAGGACCAGTCCCGACCCGGCCACCTCCCCGACGCGCTCGAGCTGGAGGAGCCCACCGACCCGGCCTGGGTGGTCGGCACCGTCGGGGTCTCCTATGACGACACCGACGACCGGGTCATCCTGGTCATCGAGGAACTGGTCCCCGAAGACGAGACCGGAGCCATCGCCCGGCTGTCCATCTCCCGCGAGCAGGCGGCGGCCTTCGCCATCCAGGCCACCCGGCTCGTCGAGTCGGGCCGACCTCCTTGTCCGCTCTGTGGCTCCCCGCTTGATCCGTCGGGACACGAGTGCCCACGGACCAACGGCCACCGTCCCCCGGCGGTGTGAACGGCTGGAGCCCAACGGTTGGACCGGGGCTCGAGTCGATCCCCGACCTCCTCCACCGGAGCGACCTGTCGGTGGTGGGTCGGCTGCCGTGGAGCTCCAATCTGACCTTTCTGGTCGCCCTGGAGCCCGAAGGCGGAGCGGAGCCGGACCACCCGTTCGATGACGACGCCGCGGGCGACACCACCGACGCCCTCCAGGCCGTGTACAAACCGGCCTCGGGGGAGCAGTCCCTGTGGGACTTCCCCGACGGCCTCTACCGCCGCGAGGTGGCGGCCTACGCCCTCTCCGAGGCGCTGGGCTGGGGACTCGTTCCCCCGACGGTCGAACGGCACGACGGCCCGTTCGGCTCGGGGTCACTCCAGTTGTTCGTGGCCGCCGACTACGAGCAGCACTACTTCACCCTGTTCGAGGAGGGCGGCCATCTCGACACGCTCCAGATGATGTGCGTCTTCGACATCGTGGCCAACAACGCCGACCGCAAGAGCGGCCACGTGCTCATCGGCGACGACGGCAGGCTGTGGGGGATCGACCACGGGCTCTGCTTCCACCGCCAACCGAAGCTGCGCACGGTGATCTGGGACTTCGCCGACGAGGAGGTCCCCGCCCACCTGCTCGCCGCCGTCGAACCGCTGGCGAGAGACCTCCCCGACGAACTCGGTCGCCTACTCGACGACGACGAGCGTTCGGCGCTGTCCGACCGGGTGGCCCGTCTTGTCCACACGGCCACGTTTCCTGAACCCCTGGGCGACCGACCGCCCTATCCCTGGCCCCTCGTCTGACGACCGGTTGCCGGTCAGTGCACCGACGACTTGGGGAGTGGCTGGTCGAGCGCCTGGACCAGGAGCGAGGCGTAGTACTTGGCGCCGTCGGGATCGAGGTGCACCCCGTCGGGATAGAAGTACTGGGGATAGTTGGCGCTGTCCGCCGCCCAATCCACCAGGACCGTGTTGGGGTAGGACTGGGCCACGCTGGCGATGCTGTCGTTGACCTGCTGCTGCCATGGCCGGGGCACGTGGGTGTTGACCAGCACCACGCGCTGGGCCGGCCCCAGGGCGTCGAGCAGGGCGGTCAGCTGAGCCGACGAGAAGGGGCCGTTCGTGCCCAGCTCGATGATCAGCCGTTTGCCCACGGCTCCCTCCGACTTCAGCTGGGGCACCGCCGCCTGGACCTGGGTGAGCTGCTGTCCGACCTGGGCGTCGATGGCGATGCCGGGCAGCGACGTCTGCAGGTAGGGAGCGGCGTCGACCATGATCGAGTCCCCGATGGCGGTCACCCCCGCACCCGGAGGCGGGACGGTCGTCGTGGTCGAGGAGGCGGACGGCGCGGTCACATGGGGCTGGACGTGGGGGACGATCCTCGTCACCCGGGGGATCGGGTAGGCGGCCGATGCCGACACCAGCCCGACCAACCCGACCGTGCAGACCACGGCGTTGAAGGCAACCGCCCCGGCCAGCACCCAACCCGCCGGCTTCAGGTGGGGCGGGACCCACTGGTGGCTCCTGATGCGCTGCCACTGACGCCCCAACGCACCGTGCCGGACCGGCTGCTCGATGAACCGCCAGGACAGGGCGGCGAGCACCAGGGTGGCGGCGATCTGCAGGATGGCCCGCACGATGCTCGGGGGGGCGTCGAGCGGCGACGTGAGCACGATCACCGGGTAGTGCCACAGATAGATCCCGTAGGACCGCTCCCCCACCCAACGCAGCGGTTCCCATCCGAGGATCGTCTCCAAGTGTGACCCGGGATGGATGGTCACGGCGATGAGCATGGCGGTGAGCAGGGCCAGAAGGAGCATGCCCCCCTCGTACAAGAACGAGTCGTACTGGCTGGTCAGCCAGAACATGAGGAAGATGCCGAGGAGGGACACCCCGCCCACCGCGTCGAGCAGCCGCCGGGCGTTCACGGTGACCGGGGCGAAGACCTGGTTGCGGGGAAGCACCATGGCCAGGGCCGCTCCGATGAGGAGGGCGAAGACCCGGGTGTCGGTGCCGTCGTAGACACGGGTCGGGTCCCCGTCGGGCACGTACAGGATGCCCATCTCGATGGCCGAGGCCGCCGCGGCGACCAGCGTGAGGACGATCATCGTCCGGCGGTTGTGGAGGAACTTCATGGCGGCCAGGACCAACAGGGGCCAGATCAGATAGAACTGCTCCTCGATCGAGAGCGACCACAGATGCCCGAGCGGGGAGGGTGGCCCGAACTTGGCGAAGTACGAGACGTGGTGGAAGATGAACCACCAGTTGCTGAAGTAGAAGATCCCCGAGGGCAGGTCGGAGCGCAGGGCGGCCAGTTGGCTGCGGTCGAACAGCGTGGCCCAGCCGACGGTGACGAACAGGACGACGAAGAGAGCAGGCAGTAGCCGCCGGGCCCGCCGCAGCCAGAACTGCCCGAGGGCGATCCCCTGGTGGCGGCGGTACTCGGCCAGCAGCAGGTCGGTGATGAGGTAGCCCGACAGCACGAAGAACACCTGGACGCCGAGCAACCCCCCCGAGGCCCACCCGAAGTTGAGGTGGAAGACGATGACCGACAGGACGGCGATGGCCCGGATCCCGTCGAGGCCGGGGAGGTAGGGGCTGGTGCCCTCGATCGGCCTAGGCATGCGACCTAGCGATCGACAGACCGGTTACCGGGTTCCACGAACCGTCGCGGCTCACGTCAGGGGACGGATGACTGCGGCGACGGTAGGAGGCGAGGTTCACACCTGGGGGATCTGTGCACGAGAAGGACGCTGAAGTCCCAGTATGGCACGCCCGCCCCGAAAAACGGGACCTCCCCGCGGCCCGCCGCCACGCTCATGCCGCCGGCCGGTCAACGCCCGTCAGACGGGTGTGAGGTCCGGCCGGCCGAGGCCAGCCGGACCCGGATTACCCCCGGGCCTTCAGAGCCTCGATCAGTTGCGGCAGGACCTTGTGCACGTCGCCGACGATCCCGAGATCCGCCACCGAGAAGATGGGGGCGTCCTGGTCCTTGTTGATGGCCACGATGTTCTTCGAGTTCTTCATGCCCACCAGGTGCTGGGTGGCACCCGAGATACCACAGGCCACGTACACCGTCGGCTTCACGGTCTTACCCGTCTGGCCGACCTGGTGGGAGTAGGGCACCCAGCCGGCGTCGACGATGGCCCGGCTGGCACCGGGAGCACCCTTCAGCAGTCCGGCCAGCTCCTCGATGAGGGCGTACTGGTCCTTCTCGCCCAGCCCGCGCCCGCCCGAGACGACCACGTTGGCCTCGTCCAGCTTGGGGCCGGTGCGCTCCTCCACATGCCGGGAGACGATCTTGGCGGCACCGGTGGCACCGGTGTCGGGGGCCGGCGACGCCACCACGTTGGCCGGGCCTCCTCCGGAGGATTCGGCTGCGAAGGACTTGGCCCGGACCACGAAGATCTGGGGGCCTTCGCCGGTGAACTTGGCCGTGAGGACCTGGCTGCCACCGAAGATGGCGTGCTCGGAGACGAGGCCACCGTCACCGGCCGTGAGGCCGACCACGTTGGTCAGGACGGGACGGTCCAGCTTCACCGACAGCCGGCCGGCGATGTCCCGGCCGTCGTAGGTGGCCGGGAAGAGGACAGCATCGGGACCGTTCCCGGCCGAGGTGGCAGCGGCGATGGTGGCCGCCACCGGCGCTCCGGGGAGCGAGCCGGCGAGGTCGCCCACGTCGTAGACGGTGGTGACCCCGTAGTCGCCCAACGTGCCGGCGACCGAGGCGGTGGCGTCGCCGTAGGCCACGGCTTCGACGGTGCTGCCCAGCTGGCGGGCGGCGGTGATGAGCTCGAGGGATGTGGTGGTGGGTGCCCCGTCCGCTACTTCGGCGAGGACCCAGATCTTGTCGACAGACATGTGTTCGTGTTCTCCTACCGGTCCTAGAGGACCTTCAGCTGCTCGAGGAATGAGATGACCCGGGTGTAGCCCTCGCCCTCGTCGACGACGATCTCGCCTGACGAGCGGGCTTCGGCCTCGGCCACGTTGGTGACCTCCTGGCGGGCACCGGCTGCACCGACCTGGCCGGCGTCGATGCCGAGATCGGCGACCGTGAGGGTCTCGACCGGCTTCGACTTGGCCGCCATGATCCCCTTGAAGGACGGGTACCGGGGTTCGACGACACCCGCGGTGACGGTGACCACGGCGGGCAACGGGCTCTCGACCTCGTCGTAGCCCGACTCGGTCTGGCGCTCGACCTTGACCGAGTCCCCGGTGATCTCGACCTTCTTGGCGAAGGTCACCGAAGGGAGGCCCAAGATCTCGGCGATCTGCACCGGGGTGGTCCCCGTGTAGCCGTCGGTCGACTCGGTGGCGGCCAGGATGAGGTCGGGCTCGGCCCGCTTGATGGCAGCCGCCAGCACCTTGGCCGTGCCCAGGGCGTCGGTCCCGGCCAGTGAGTCGTCACTGATGAGAATGGCCTTCGCCGCCCCCATGGCCAAGGCGGTCCGCAGCCCCGAGGTCTCACCGTTGGGGGCCATGGACACCAAGGTGACGTCCCCGCCCCCGGCGCTGTCGGCCAGCTGGAGGGCCATCTCCACCCCATAGGCGTCGGAATCGTCCAGGATGAGTTTTCCCGCTCGGACAAGGTTCTTTGTCCCCGGATCCAGGGCGCCAGGCGCGGCGGGATCGGGGATCTGCTTCACACAGACAACTACGTTCATGGCCGTGCATTGTTATTGAAATTCGGCCTCTCGGCTAATCGGCCCGTCCTGCCTGGTCAGGACCTCACCGTTCGTGGCCGGACCGGCCCCCTTCGTCAGGCCGACAGGAAGGACCCGGTCAGAGCCGTTCCGACCGGAAGCCGGTGCTCGGCTCGGACGGGTCCGGCCAGCGGTTCGCGCCCAGCGATTCAGGTCCCGCCCAGGACCGACAGCGCCATAGTCACGTCGTCGGTGATCACGGTCCCGACGCCGAGCGCGGCGAGCACGTCGAGCTGTTCGGGGTCGTTAACCGTCCAGGCGGCCACCGACAGTCCGGCCCGGCCCGCCTCGGTCATCAGGGCTTCGTCGACCAGCGAGGCGTGGGGGTGGAAAGCCCCACACCCGTGCTCGAGGGCCACCGGCACCGCGGCAGCGGGGTCGAACCACGGGGCCACCAGCAGCCCGGTAGTGAGGTCGGGATCGACCTCCCGCACAGCTGACAGTGATGCCGGCCAGAACGACGACACCACGACTGTCGACACCCGGTCCGCCGCCACCACCAGCTCGGCCACCTCGCGGGCCATCCGTTCGGTGGGGTCGAAGCCCGGCTCGCTGGGAAGGTTCTTCAGCTCGATGTTGATGTCGAGGCCGACGCAGGCCTCGAGGGCCGCCGGGAGGAAGGCCACCGACGCCGGAAGCGAGTCCGCCTCGACCTCATGGACCGGTCCGAATCCCCGGATCTCGGCGTCATGATGGAGGGCCAGCGCCCCATCGGCCGTCCGGCGGACATCCAACTCGACGCCCTGAGCACCGAGGAGCCGGGCACGGAAGAACGCTTCGAGGGTGTTCTCGCGGATGCCACTGGCCGGGTCGGGGCTGCCCCGATGGGCATGGATGGCGGGTACCGTCATCGCTCCGGATCCTCCTCGGACTGGCCAACGCCGGGTTGCCCGAAAAAGGGCGCAAGAGGGTGCGTTCTGACACAAGAACCGGTTGCACCGGACAGTGCCGGTGATTACTCTAGTGAACGAAACCTGAACGGCCGGTGACAGTGTGGCGCCGAGCTATGTGAAACAGATCACAAACAGGAAAATCCCTGGCAATGGGAGCGGAGGACGCATCGTGGCCCTTATGTGGAACCGTACGGTCGAATGGGACGACGGTGACTGGCGCTATTTGGCCGCCTGTCGCAGCACCGAGCCGGACCTGTTCTTCCCCATCGGGACGACGGGGCCGGCCATCGACCAGATCGAAGCGGCCAAGAGGGTCTGCCGTGGCTGTGATGCCCAGGAGCCCTGTCTCGATTTTGCCCTCGCCACCAACCAGGAGTCGGGCGTCTGGGGCGGTACCTCCGAAGAGGAGCGTCGCAAGCTCCGCAAGGCCTGGCTGGCCGCCCGCCGTCGGGCTTCCTGATCCCGGCGACCGGTAGGTCGCCGACGCTTCCCACGTTCCGCTTCTCGGCCGGGAGTCCGCCTGCCTGCTGATCGTCCCGACTCACTCCGCCTCTGGACAGCCCCGCCCACAGGGTCGACGAGAACCTACCTGTGTGACCGTTCCCGACGCTGACCGTGATGCCCGAAGCCGGACCTCGGTTGCCCGCTTCTGTCTGAGGGAATCAGAGGCCGACGGCGTCCCCGTCCTGCACCGGCAGGGTGATGGCCACGATCGTGCCCCGCGTGCCCGGGAAGTGATCGCCACGGTTTCGCATGGTGATGGTTCCGTCCAGCTGACTGCGCACCAGGTCGCGAACGATCGACAGACCGAGGCTCTGGGTGGCGTCGATATCGAATCCATCGGGTAGGCCCAAGCCGTTGTCGATGACCTCGAGCGTCAGGGCCGAGAGGTCGTTGACCAGATGGACGCGGATACGACCCGGGGGCTGCACCGGCTCGCCCGACCCTTCCTCGGCCGGGGGAGGTCGGTCGGAAGGCCCGCCGTCATCCTCGCCTCCCGCGGTGGTGAACGCGTGCTCGACGGCGTTCTGGAGCAGTTCGGCCAGCACGACAGCGAGTGGCGTAGCCACATCGGCCGGCACCTCTCCCAGCTCCCCGGTGACCTCGAAGGTCAGGCCCTGGCCCTGGACCACCGAGTCCTCGGCCATCCGGATCAACGACGTCACGATCTCGTCGAAGGGAACCTGGTCGCTCGGCTCACGCGACAGGATCTCGTGGACGATGGCGATCGAGCGAACCCGTCGCTCCGCCTCGAACAGAGCCACCCTGCCCTCGCCCCGGGGCAGGCGGCGGGCCTGGAGGCGCAACAGTGCCGAGATGGTCTGAAGGTTGTTCTTGACCCGGTGGTGGACCTCTCGGATGGCGGCGTCCTTCGAGAGGAGGAGGCGGTCGAGCCGGCGCACGTCGGTCACGTCACGCAACAGCACCAGGCATCCGGTCACCACGTCGTCGGCCATGAGAGGAATGCAGTGCAAGAGCACCGTGACGTCGGGTCGGCGCTCCACCTCCTCCACCACGGGCAGGGCCGAGGCCAGGGCCCATTCGATGGCCGACTCCTCGATGCCGAGGTCGGTGAGTCGGCGCCCTTCGGTCTGGGAGTACATCCCCATCCGGTGCAGTGCGTTCGTGGCGTTCGGCGAGGCATACCGAACCCGGCCCTCCTCGTCGACGACTACCACGCCGTCCCCCACCCGGGGAGCCTCTTCGGTGGCCACCTCCTCGCTCGGGAACGGGAATGTCGATTCGGAGATCATGACGGCGAAGCGGTCGAAGAGGTCGCGGTAGGTCCGCTCGAGGTGACCGGGGCGTCGGCCGGCCCCGGCGGCCAGCCGGGCCAGCACGGCCACGGTCGTGCCCTCGCACCGGACCGGGATGCAGTGGAGTCGCACCGGCTCGTCACCGGGCTCGAGCTGTACTTCGCCCCGGGTGACGTCGCCCGTCTCCACGGTGAGCACGGCGAGCGGCCAGTCGGTGGCAGCCACCGTCTGGCCCACCAGATCGTGTTCCACGACGGTGGCACTGTTGGAGGGACGCATCTGGCCGAGGATGACCAACTCGGTCCCGACCTCGGGGACGCCAACCGGGCCGGCGTCCTTTCCGTAGTGCGCCGGACCGAACCCCGGCGGGTCCTCGGCGGACTCGGCCATGGGGGCCAACAGGACCAGGTCGGAAAAGGACAGGTCGGCCAGGATCCCCCAGGTCCCGAGGAGACGCTGGAGGTGCCCGAGCTGGGTCTCGTCGAGGTTGGTGCGCTCGAAGGCCAGCTCCGCCGGGGTGGCCACGGCTCAGGCCTCTGTTGGGGGCGCCACGTCCACGGCGTAGGCCCGGCGACCGCGGTAGCCCTGGAGGGTGCTGACCCCGGCCGCCGTCAAGAGGTCCCGCATCTCGGTGGCCCGGTCGGCCACGTCAGGGAGGGAGTGGGCGTCCGAGGCCGTCGTGAGCGGCACGCCGCGCTCCACCAGTCTCTTGAGGAGCGGGGGGGCCGGGTACTCCTCCCCCACCGGCTTGCGCCAACCGGCCGAGGACACCTCGGCGGCCATCCCCGAGCGCACCGCGGCCTCGGTGATCCGGTCGTAGTACTCGTCGGGAACGGCAGGGACCCGTCCGGCCACCTTGACCAGATCCGGATGGGCGAAGACATCGCAGACCCCCGATTCCCCGAGCTCTTCCATGGCCCGGGAGTACTCGTCCCAGACGAGATCGATATCACGTACGTCCCACTCGGCCATGACCAGGGGGTCGTTCAAGACGTCGAACCGCCACGTCCCGAGCCAGTGCACCGAGCCCAACAGGACGTCGAAGGGGTAGTCAGCCAGCAGGCCGGCCACCTGGTCCATGCGGTCCTGGTAGTAGTCCACCTCGAGGCCGAGGACCACTGGGAGCCCCTCAGCTTTGACGGCCAGGACGACCTCCACGTAGGCGTCGAGGTCGACCCGGGCGTGATGGTCCCAGTAGGCGGCCATCCCCGGGCGCAGCGCTTCTCCGGGCAGGTCGTCCCAGAAGCCACCGAGGAGGTCCTTGGCCTGGGTGAACCGGAACAGATGCTCGGTCAGGGCGATCTCGGTCACCCCCGCCTCGACGGCCCGCGTGCAGTACGCCGTGACCTGCTCCACGGTTGCCTCGGCGTCGGACTGGGAGTGGGGCCAGAGGTGGAGGTGGTAGTCGAGCATGGCGAGTGGGCTCAGCCGGCCAACCGGATGAGGGTGACGCCGTCGCGCACGGTGGTCTGGACCACGACGACCCTCGGGTCGACGGCCAGGGCGTCGTTGAAGGCCCGCAAGGCAACCGTGTCGTCGGAGGTGTCCGACTCATCGAGCACCCGACCGCTCCACAGGGTGTTGTCGGCGGCGATGAGGCCCCTCGGTGCCAGCTTGGGCAGGACGGCCTCGAAATAGTCGTGATAGGCGGCCTTGTCGGCGTCGATGAAGACGAGGTCGAACGGGCCGGGCAGGGTGGCAATGGTGTCGATGGCCGGGCCCACGAGCACCTCGATGGCGCCGGCGTAGGGACTGGCGGCGATGTGGCGTCGAGCGAACTCGGCGTGCTCCTCGGAGATCTCACAGGTGGTGATACGACCGCCGGGCGCCAACCCGGCCGCCATGGCCAGCGAAGAGTAGCCGCCGAAGGTACCGATCTCCAGGACCGAGCGGGCCCCGAGGGCGAACGTGAGCATCTCGAGGTAGCGGCCCTCGAGCCGACCCACCATCATGCCCGGGGAGGTGAGGGTGGCCCGAAGGTCGCTGGCCAGTTCCTCCAGATGGGCCGGGGGCGCCGTGGTGTGCTCCTCGGCATAGGCCTCGAGGGCCGGGTCGACGATGTCGGTCACAGCTGCATCGTAAGTCAGCCAGGACCCCCGCTCGGCTCCGTTACTCCCAGATCTGTTCGCCCAGGCGGACGAGGCCGGCCAGATCGAAGATGTCCGTGTCGAAGAACGGCACGGTGGCCAGTACGTCGGGCACCACCGAGAGCATGCTCCGCTCCTCCATCTCCCGAAGCGCGACCACTTGGAAGTTCAGGTAGCTGTCGGCCACCTCGCCGAGTACCCGGGCGATCTGGTCGGTGTCGCCCATGGCCGGGTCCAGTGCCGCGAGATCCGAGGTCAGCAGGGAGGCGAGCTCGTCGGCCCGCTCGTTCATGGCGTCGGCGACGACCGTGCCCTCGGAACCGCGCAGGTAGTCCGGGAGCACCTTGTTGAGCACGATGGCGCCGAGATGGAGGCGGCGGGAGACCAGCTGCTCGGCGAAGTACTCCGCCTCGCGCAAGGGCACCGCTTCGAGGGTCGACACCACAAGGAAGGTGCTCCGGCGATCCGAGAGCAGGCGCTCTACCGCCTCGGAGCGCTCGACGAACCCGTCGTACATGGACTGGAACAGGATGAAGAACTCCGAGATGTCCGCCAGGAACTCGGTACCGAGTATCCGGTCGGCGATGGAGTAGAAGGGCTTTGTGGCCACGTTGACCAGGCGGGACCGGTAGGGGACGATGAGCCAGCGCAGCAGTCGCGATGAGAAGAAGTCGGCCATGCGCTGGGGGGCGTCGAGGAAATCGAGTGCGTTCCTCGTCGGTGGGGTGTCCACCACGATGAGGTCGTAGTCGCATTCGGAGTGGATCTCATAGAGGCGCTCCATGGCGATGTAGTCGTGGCTCTGGACGAACTTCCCCGAGATGTTCTGATAGAGCGGATTGGCCAGGATCTCATCCCTCGTCTGGCGGTCCGGCGCGTGGCGGCGGATGAGCGCGTCCCAGGACTCCTTGGTGTCGAGCATGGCCACCCACAGCTCACCCCTCGCCTTCACACCGGCGGCCCGGAAGGCCTCGTCGGGAACACGGTGTTCGGTGTTGCCGATGCCCTCGAGACCCAGGGCGTCGGCCAGACGCTTGGCCGGATCGACGGTCAGCACCAGCACCTTGCTGCCGTGCCGGACGGCGGCCATCACGCCGGCGGCCGCGGCAGTGGTCGTCTTGCCCACGCCGCCGGGCCCACAGGCGATGACGATCTCCTTGGTGGCCAGTAGCCCGTCCATCGATCCACTACCGGCCGACGACACCGCCGGGCTCTGTCGGCGGTCGCGTCCCTCAATGGTGTCGGCCGGAGCCGAACGTGCGGCACGTCCCCGGTGCCCGGCCCGCTCGGCGGCCATCAGAAACCGAGCTCCTCGCCCAGGGAGGCCGCCACCTGCCGGGTGGTGCGCAGGCCATGGGAGCGGGTGAACAGGTAGGGCAGGTAGAGGAGGGGCACGGCGCTGTCGATCCCCTGGCGGAGGCGGTCGAGGTGGGTGGTGCGGGTACGCCGCATGGTCACGGCCAGGCGGGCGGCGTCGAATGCCGGGGCGGCATCTCCCCCCACCAGGTCGCTCAGCCGGGCCAGCGGGCCGGGACCACCCAGTGCGTCGAATACGGCCTCCTCCTGGCGTCCGAAGAGCTCGGGCAGGACTCGGTTGGCCACCACGGCGGATAGTCGGACCGTTGTCTCGTTACGCACCCGGGCGGCCAGGTCGATGGTCTCGCTGACCGGCATCTCCTCGGGCGTGCACACGGCCACGAGCCCCGTCCGCCGAGGATCGGAGAGGATCTCCAGCATCCAATCGGTCTGGGAGCGGATGAGACCCACCTTCACCAGGCTGTTGATGGCCTGGGGGGCGGCCAGCTGGCCGATGATGTGCCCCGACGCCGGGGCGTCCACCACCACCAGGTCGTAATGGCGCTCCCGGACCTCGTAACAGAACTTGCCCACGGTGAGGATCTCACGCACCCCGGGCGCCGCCGTGGCCACGAAGTCGAAGGCCTTGGCCAGCGGTCCGATCCGGCCCACCACGGGGATGCGTAGCTGGAGCTTCAGGTACTCGCGGAGAGAGGCCTCGGTGTCCATGGTCATGGCGAAGAGGCCCGGGAGGACCTCGCGTTCCTGGAAGGTGGTGGGCGACGTCTCGTAGAAGCCGGCCACGTCGCCTTTGGCGTCCACCTCGCAGATCAGCACCCGTTTGCCGTGCTGGGAGGCGAGCAGGGCAAGTGCCGAGGCCACCGTGGTCTTCCCGACACCACCTTTCCCGGTGACGAAGAGCAGTTTGAGGTCGAGGAGCGGGTTCATAAGACGAGGGCGACGGCCCGCTCCCGCATCACCACACCGCTCAGGGCCGAACCGCCCCGGTGCCGCAATGCGGTCGGGTCAGGAGATCCCGAAGCCGACCCGTCGATCCGAGACCGGGGGGTCCACTTCGACATAGGCCACTTTGGCGACGGGCACGCCGACCTGGCGGCCCTTCCGGTCGGTCAGCCACAGGATGGTGCCATCGTCGGACAACGCCGTCTCGATGTCGGCCAGGACCTTCTCGCGGTCGGCATCGTCGGGCAACTCGATGTCGAGCTCCTTCATCGATTGCACGATTCCGATACGCACGTCCACCTGGCACGCTCCTCTCAGCGGGGCCCGGCACGACTGCCAGGTCCCTCCGACGATACAAGGTCCGCGGCGCCCGGCGTCCCCCACCCTGACGGATCGGCAGTGGCACCCCTCCGAGCGCACCCCTACCGGCCGGTCTCCCCCGCTGTGACAGGCGTAGGGCACACTGGGACGATGAGCGATGAGCGAGCGCCCGGCGCGGGCGAGGGGCCCGAGCCCGGGAGTCGCCTCGACGGGATCGCCACCGAACGGAACCGCAGGTGGGCGGCGACCATGGCCGGGCACGGCGGCCCGGGTATCACCTTCGCCCACGCCGACAGTCAGGCGTCGGCTGATGGCCCGGGTGCCGACACGGTCGGGAGCGGGTTCAAAGAGGCACGGTCCGGGTTCGACCGGCCGGCCCGGGAGGGTGCTGAGGCCGAGCAGATGGCCGCAGGTGCGACCCGGGCCGACGGCGCGGGCCAGCGGTTGCGACCCGAGGAGCCCGACCCCTGGCGGACCTGTTTCGAACGCGACCGCGACCGGATCCTCCACGCCAGCTCGTTCCGGCGATTGGCCGGCAAGACCCAGGTATTCGTGTTCCCCGACGACCACCAGCGGACCCGGCTGACCCACGCCCTCGAGGTGGCCCAGGTGGCCACCGGCGTGGCCCGGGCCTGCCGGCTCAACGTGGCGCTGACCGAGGCCATCGCCCTCGGGCACGACTGCGGACACGGTCCCGGCGGCCATGCCAGCGAGGATGCCCTCTCCCCCTATCTCGACGGCGGCTTCGACCACGCCCCCTGGGGGGCGGACGTGTCGCTCGCTCCACTCAACCTCTGCATGGAGACGCTCGACGGCATCCGCAACCACTCGTGGTCACGACCGGCTCCGGCCACTCCCGAGGGCGAGGTGGTCAGCTGGGCCGACCGGATCGCCTACGTGTGCCACGACTTCGAGGACGCGGTGAAAAGCGGCATCGTGACGCCCAGCGCCCTGCCCGAGGTGGTGCGCCAACGGTGCGGCGACGACCGGAGCCAACAGCTGGGCACTTTCATCGATGCCCTGGTGTCCACCATCCTCACCAGTGGGACCATCGGAATGGCCGACGAGGAGGCCGAGGCATTGGCAGCCTTCCGGGCCAGCAACTACGAGCACATCTACCTCCGGCCGAGTTCGGTGGCCCAGGGCCGATCGGTGGTGGCCGTCCTCCGGGCACTGGTCGAGTATTTCGGCGACCGTCCCAACCTCATCCCGGTGGGCGGCGGCGCGCCGCTCGACCTCGTGGGTGGGGAGCCCGAGGCCGTCCGCGCCGCGGTGGCCTACGTCGCCGGCATGACGGACCGCTTCGCCTTCAGCCAGGCCGTCGCCCTTGTCGGGTGGGATCCCGGCAAGCTGCCGGCCGGTATCGGGATGTCCGCCCGGCCCTGATCCCATGGCTGATGGACGGCACCCAGGCCACGGACGGGCACTCGGCACGGTAAGCGAGGCGTTAGCGGGCAGCTGGGGAGTACAATTTCCCAGGTGAGGGGCGATGACGTGCAGATGCCACCGGCGCGTTCGGTACGGAAGACCCACCGGCCGAGCCGTGCCGAACGGGTGGCCCGGGGGAAGGCGGCCAGGAGCACCGCGTCGCGTTCCTCACACGCCAGCTGGCAGCCCGATCCCGGCCGGCCCGACCCTGTGGCCCTACTCGAGGAGCAGGCGGCCACCCGGGTGCCCGAGCTCGTGCCCATCCGGTACGGGCGGATGATGGTCTCGCCGTTCACCTTCTACCGTGGCGCCGCCCTGATCATGGCGTCGGATCTGGCCACCACACCTGATTCCGAGATCACCGTGCAGTGCTGCGGGGATGCCCACCTTTCGAACTTCGGGGTGTTCGGCTCACCGGAACGCCAGTTGGTGTTCGATCTGAACGACTTCGACGAGACCCTGCCCGGACCGTGGGAGTGGGACGTCAAACGCCTGGCCGCGAGCTTCGAGATCGCCGGACGTGACCGCGGATTCTCCCCGTCGGACCGACGTCGGGTGGTGACGGCGGTGGCCCGACAGTACCGGACGAGCATGCGGGAGGCGGCCCGTATGACCACCCTCGACGTCTGGTACTCGCACATGGAGATCGGCGAGATGCTGGAGTGGATCCGCACCGAAGACTCCGACACCCGACAGCAGAAGCGGAGCCGGCCCGACCAGGTCATGGACGTGGGCAAGGCCCGCACGAGGGACAGCCATCGGGCCCTCCGCAAGTTGACCACGCGAGTCGATGGCCGGATCCGATTCGTGAAGGACCCACCCCTCCTCGTGCCCGTGGAAGACCTCGTGCTCACCGCGGAGGCCCGTCACGACACCGAGCGATCGCTGCGCAAGCTGATCAAGAAGTACCGCCGGACCCTGGCCCACGAACACCATCCGCTCGAGGAGTACCGCTACGTCCACATGGCCCGCAAGGTGGTGGGCGTGGGCAGTGTGGGCACCCGGGCGTGGGTGTTCCTCATGATGGGCGTGGACGATGCCGACCCGCTCATCCTGCAGGCCAAAGAGGCCCAGCCCTCGGTGTTGGAGCGCTTTGCCGGCCGGAGCGCCTACGACAACAGCGGCCAGCGGGTGGTGGTGGGACAGCGACTCATGCAGAACGCCAGCGACATCTTCCTCGGCTGGCAACAGGTGAAGGACATCGACGGGCAGACCCGGGACTACTACATCCGCCAGCTGCACGACTGGAAGGGTTCGGCCCACGTGGACAGCCTGCGGGTCGACGGGGCTGTCCACTACGCCCGGATGTGCGGGGCCACCCTGGCCCGGGCGCATGCCCGATCGGGCGACTGGATCGCCATCGCCTCCTACCTCGGGAAGGGCAACGTCTTCGACAACGCCATCGCCGACTTCTCGGCGGCCTACGCCGACCAGAACGAACGCGACTACGAGGCCATGGTGCAGGCGGTCAAGACGGGCAGGATCCCGGCGGTGACCGGGCTCTAAGAGCCGAGTCACCAGCCTCGACCACCATCGGCCCGATCCGGCTGCGTTCGCCGGCAATAGGATCGGAGCCGGACCGGAACGTCCGCGCCGGTCGAGGAGGTCGACCATGGTCACCGAGCTGTCGAGCACCCGGCCCACCACGGGCACCACGGGCACCACCACGATCGCCGAGGCTCCGGGGCGCCAACCGACACGTGGCGAAGGGGGAACCGTCGCCGAGGTGCTGGCCCCCTTCATCCGTCTAGTGGTGGGCACCGACGTGGCCGTCCGGTTCGAGTTCTGGGACGGGTCGAGCATTGGGCCCGACGACGCGGTGGGGACCCTGCACATCCGGTCGGCCGACGCCGTGCGGCGGATCCTCTGGTCCCCCGGCGAGCTCGGCGTGGCCCGAGCCTTCGTCTCGGGCGACCTGACCATCGACGGTGATATCTACCTGCTGCTGCGCACGCTGCACGACGCCTCGCCCCGAGACCTTCGCCAGGTGGGCCTGCGGAGCCTCCCCACCATGGTGGAGGCGGCTCGGAAGCTGGGCGTGCTCGGGCCTCCGCCTCCGGCCCCGGCCGAAGAGTGCCGACCGGCGGGCCGGCTCCACTCCCCCTCCCGTGACGCCAAGGTCATCAGCCACCACTACGACGTGGGCAACGACTTCTACCGCCTGGTCCTCGGGCCCAGCATGACTTACTCGTGCGCCCGGTTCGCCGAGGCCGGGGCCACACTCGAGGACGCCCAGGCAGCCAAGTACGAGCTCATCTGCCGCAAGCTCGGTATCGACGCCACGCCGGGAGCACGGCTCCTCGACGTGGGATGTGGGTGGGGCTCGATGGCCATGCACGCCGCCCGGTTCCACGACGCCCGGGTCGTCGGGGTGGCCCTGAGCAGCGAGCAGGTGGACGAAGCCACCCGCCGGGTCCACGAGGCAGGGCTGGAGGAGCAGGTGGAGATCCGGCTCCAGGACTACCGGGACCTCGGCGGCGAACGCTTCGACGCCATTTCGTCCATCGGCATGTTCGAGCACGTGGGCAGTGAGCGCATGACGCTCTACTTCGAGACCCTCCACGGGTTGCTCACCCCAAAGGGGCGGTTGCTGAACCACGCCATCTCCAAGCCGGGCGGTTCGCGTCTCGGCCGACGGTCGTTCGTCGGTCGTTACGTCTTCCCCGACGGCGAGCTGGTCGACGTCTCCGAGGTGGTCCGGGCCATGCAGCGCGCCGGGTTCGAGGTGCGCGATGTCGAGTCCCTGCGCGAGCACTACTCCCGGACCCTCCACCACTGGGTAGCCAACCTGGAAGAGCACTGGGACGAGGCGGTGGCCCTGGTCGGACTGCCCCGAGCCAACATCTGGCGCCTGTACATGGCGGCCTCGGCCAACGGCTTCGACGACGGGGGGCTGGCCATCCACCAGGTGCTGGGCGTCGTGCCGGGACCCGACGGGTCGAGTGGCCTGCCACCCACCCGTGCCGCCTGGGGTTAGCGACCGGCCCCGTTCCGACCCCGGGTGTGGGCCCGGACCGACGCGAACCTAGGAGAGGCTGAGCTCCTTGCGGTAGACGCGGGCTGGGCCCAGCTCCACGATGGAGGTGGCCAGGGCCCCAAAGACCGCGGCCACCTCGCTGTCAGGCTCGGCCACGACGGTGGGCACCCCGATGTCGCCGCCTTGACGGAGGGCGCTCACCAGCGGGACCTGGGCGAGCAGGGGCACGCCCAACTCGTCGGCCAGCTGGGTGCCGCCCCCGGCGCCGAACAGCTCGTAGCGCTTCCCGTCGTCTCCGGTGAACCAGCTCATGTTCTCGATGACGCCGCGCACGGCGAGCTTCAGCTTGCGGGCGGCGTACGCCGAGCGCTGGGCCACCCGCTCGGCGGCGGGCTGAGGGGTGGTGACCACATAGACCTCGGTCTTCGTCAGGTACTGCCCAAGAGAGAGTGTGACGTCACCTGTGCCGGGCGGCATGTCGATGAGCAGATAGTCGGGCTCGCCCCAGTAGGCGTCGACGAGGAACTGCTCGAGCGCCTTGTGCAGCATCGGACCACGCCAGATCACCGGGGTGTCGTCGGGCACGAAGTACCCCATGGAGAGGCAGCGCACCCCGTTGGCCGTCGGCGGGACGACCAGGTCCCCGATGATGAGGGGATCGTTGGTGACCCCGAGCATCTTCGGGACCGAGAACCCGTAGACGTCGGCATCGAGGATGCCGACGTCGAACCCCCGCTGGGCCAGAGCCACGGCCAGGTTGACCGTCACCGAGGACTTGCCCACGCCACCCTTGCCCGACGAGATGCCGAGGATCCTGGTCTTCGAGCGGGGTTGCATGAACCGGTTGGGGCGTCCCTCCTCGTGGCCGAGCTGACCGCCCCCGTGATCGTGGCCGTGGCCGTGGCCGTCGTCAGGGGCGTGCTGGGTTCCTCCCTCGACTGCCTCTCCGCGGAGCAGCATACGGAGCCGGGCTCGCGTCTCCTCGTCCATCACCGAGGTCGTGACACTGACCTCGTCGACCCCCGACACCGATCCGACGGCCGCGTGGACCCGCTCCTCCAACTCGTCGACCTGGGGATAGTGGGCCACAGGCAGGGTGACGTCCACGGTGGCACGCTTGCGCCTGGTCTGGACCGAGCCCACCATGCCCAACTCGCCGAGCGGCCGGCGCAGTTCAGGGTCGATCACTGCGGCCAGTGCCGCTGTGACCTGGGATTCGTCGATGGACATCCAGCAGCTCCTCGGGGGAATTCGGTCTCACCGGTAGACTACGTGACGTGCACTCGGACCCGGACAGTCCCACCCTGGTCGTGGCGACCCCCTCGGAAGCGGCGCCTACCACCGACCCGTCGGGGACGGCTGAGTCCGACAGCCACTTCTCGGCCGCCGTCACTGCGGTCACCTCGGCCTTCGGTGATCCCACCCGCCGGGAGATCTACCTCTTCGTACGGTCCAACCCCGGGGCCACCGCCTCGGAGGTGGCGGCCCGGTTCTCCCTACATCCGAACGTGGCGCGCCACCACCTCGACCGTCTGGCCACGGGCGGCTACGTGGAGGTGACCATGGAGCGGGCCGCGGGCAACGGGGCGGGGCGCCCGTCGAAGCGCTTCCGGGTCATCGGCAACGACCCCACCCTCGACCTCCTCACCCGTCGCGACGACCTCCTCGTCCTGTTGCTCCAAGAGGCACTGCAACTCCTCGGACCCGATGCGGCCGAGGGCATGGCCGAGCGGGTCGGCGAAGAGTACGGGCGTACCCTGGCCGGCCAGATGTCCCCCGGCGACGGTCAGCGGTCCCTGCGGACGGCCATGCACGCCATCGCCGACACCCTCACCGCCCACGGCTTTGCCGCCCACGCCGAGGACCAGGGATCGACCACCGCCGTAGTGGCCGACAACTGCCCTTTCGGCAATGCCGCCAACCAGTACCCGGTCCTCTGCGCCGTCGATCGGGGCATGGTCAAAGGCCTCCTCGCCGGTCTATGCGGCGAGGAGACCGGAGGCACGGTGCCGGTGGTGCTGTCATCGTCGCGCGCCCGCGGCGACGACGCCTGCGCTGCCGTGGTCTGACCGGCGGTCGGCCGGTGGCCCGTCACTATCTCGATCACGCCTCGACCACCCCTCTCCGCCCGGCCGCCCAGGCCGCCATGGCCGCCTGGGCCGACGAGGGCATCACGGCCGACCCCGGCCGCGTCCACACCGAGGGCCGGATGGTCCGGGCCAAGTTGGAGGACGCCCGTGATCAGATCGCCGCGTTGTTCGGTGTGCGTCCCCGCCAGGTGGTCCTGACGTCGGGGGCCACCGAGTCGGTCAATGCCGCCGTATGGGGAGCACTCCACGCCCGCTCGGGACCGGCGGCGCTGGCCGGGGTCGAGCACTCCTCGGTCCACGACGCCTCGGCCCGCTCGGGCCCGGTCGAACCCATCGCCGTCGACGGTCTCGGCCGCATCGAGGTGGCCGCCGTCGACGAGACCCTCGACCGGTGCCGTTCGACCTACGGCGAGGACGCCGCCCTCGTGCACTGCCAGTGGGCCAACCACGAAGTGGGCACCGTCCAACCCGTGGAAGCAGTGGTGGAGCGGTGCCGACGGCGAGGCGTGTTGATCCACGTCGACGCGGCGGCGGCCGCCGGCCACCTGGCCTGCGACCTCGGGGCGCTCGATGCCGACCTGGTCTCGGTCTCCGCCCACCTCATGGGGGGGCCGACCGGCGTCGGTGCCCTCATCGTGCGGCGGGGTCTCCGGATCGAGCCCTTCCTTGTCGGGGGGGACCAGGAGCGGGCCCGACGGGCCGGCATGGAACACGTCGTCGGCGCCATCGGCTTCGGGGCCGCCGCGGCCTGGCTGACCCGGCCCGGGGCGCTCGAGGACGAGGCGTCCGCCGCCCGGGACCGAACCGACCGCTTGGCCATGACCGCATCGGAGGTGGCCGGCGTGGAGCGGTTCGGTGACCCGGTGGCGCGCTTGCCCCACATCGTGTGCCTCGGCGTCGAGGGGGTGGAGGCCGAGCCGGTGCTGCTCGGACTGGACCAGGCCGGGGTGGCGGCCCACTCCGGATCGTCATGCTCCTCGGAGAGCCTCGAGCCATCCCCGGTGCTCGAGGCCATGGGGGTGGACGCCGAACGCTCACTCCGGCTCTCGGTGGGCTGGTCCACGACCGACGCCGACATCGACGCCTTCGCAGCTTCGTTCGGACCGGTGGTGGAGGGACTGCGTTCGCTGCGGGGATAACGCATCCGAGGGTAGGTTCGAGGACCGTGCGCACCGTCGTCTGTCCCGAACTCGGCCCCTTGGAGACACTGGTCGTCGAGGACCGGCCCTCGCCACAGCCCGGCGACGGACAGGTGGTGGTGGACGTCCGGGCCGCCGGCGTCAACTTCGTGGACGGCCTCATCTGTCAGGGTCGCTATCAGCTCAAGCCTCCTACTCCGTTCGTCCCGGGCAGTGAGATCGCCGGCGTCGTGTCGGCGGTCGGCCCTGGGGTGTCAGGTGTAGCGGTCGGTGACCGGGTCATCGCCTTTGTGGGCTTCGGCGGATTCGCCGATCAAGCCGTACTTCCCGCCCTCTCCCTCGTGGCCATGCCGGACGGGCTCGACTTCGCCCGTGGCGCCGCCCTCATCCAGAGCTACGCCACCATGCTGTTCACCCTCACCCGACGCACCACCCTGGCGCCGGGCGAATGGGTGCTCGTGCTCGGGGCGGGCGGCGGGATCGGGCTGGCCGCCGTCGACGTGGCCAACGCCCTCGGCGGCCGCGTCATCGCCGCCGCCTCCACGGCGGACAAGCTCGAGGCGGCCCTCGCCATGGGGGCCGAGGCCACCATCGCCTACGAGGAAGAGGACCTGAAGGTCCGGGCCCGGGAGCTCTCGGGTGGCGGGGTGGATCTCGTGGTCGACCCGGTGGGCGGCCGCCACAGCGAGCCCGCCCTGCGGGCCACCGGGCATCTCGGCCGGTTCTGCGTCCTCGGCTTCGCCTCGGGTCCGATCCCCTCGGTCCCGCTCAACCAGGTCCTCCTCAACAACCGCACCGTGGTCGGAGTCGACTGGGGCGGCTGGACGTTCAAGGACCCCCAGGGCAACCGCGACCTGATCGCCCGGCTGATGGCCATGGTCGGCGCCGGCCAGCTCCACCCGGTGGAGCCGGCCACCTTCCCCCTCGAACAGGCCGCCGCCGTGATGACCGGCCTCCTCGACCGGACCATCGGGGGCAAGGCCGTGCTGGTCCCCTGAACCGAGCCTGAACCCTCTTCTGGCCCACCGGACCCCGAAGGGATAGACCTGGGGCATGCCGGAAGCAGAGACCACCGACGCCGGGACGACCAAGCGCCCCGAGCACGACCTCACCCGGCGCCCGGCCCGGACCGACACGACGCTGGTGGCCAGCCTTCCCGAGAGCTTCCGCTACCGGGTGAAGCGGCGCCTGCTCGGACCGCCGCTGGTCAGCGACGAGCTGGCCGGCCAGCGGCTGGGCAAGCCCACGGCACTGGCCGTGCTCTCCTCCGACGTGATGTCGTCGTCGGCCTACGCCAGTGAGCAGATGATCCGCGTCCTCATTCCCATCGGCGGACTGGCCGCCTTCTCGTTGGTCACACCGCTCACCGCGGTGATCCTGGCCGTGTTGGCCGTGGTGACCATCTGCTATCGCGACGTGGTGCGCTCCTACCCCAAAGCGGGTGGGTCCTACGTGGTCAGCCGGGACAACTTCGGGCCCAACATCGCCCAGATCGCCGGTGCGGCCCTCCTCATCAGCTACACCATCACCGTGGCGGTGTCGGTGGCCGCCGGGGCCGACGCCATCATCTCGGCTGTCCCCGCCCTCGGCCACGACGCCGTGCCCATGTCCATCACCTTCGTCCTGCTCTTGGCCTACGGCAACCTGCGGGGCATCCGTGAGGCCGGCCGGGTCTTCGCCGTCCCGACCTACTTCTTCATCGCCAACATGGCCCTGCTCATCGTGGCCGGCCTGGTCCGGGAGGCCACGACCGGTCTGCCCCATGCCCCCGAGGGGAACGGGACGATGCCCCTCGGCCATGCCAGCGGCGGGTTGATCCTCGGGATCTCGGCCTTCTTCTTGCTGCGGGCCTTCGCCCAGGGCAGTTCGGCCATGACCGGTACCGAGGCCATCTCCAACGGCGTGAGCATCTTCCGGGCCCCCCAGGCCCGCAACGCCCGCACCACCTTGGTCCTCATGAGCACCATTCTCGGGGTGATGTTCCTCGGCGTGTCGGTGCTGGCCGCCCTCACCCACGCCGTCCCCTTCGTGTCGGGCACCCCGACGGTCGTCTCCGAGATCGGGAAGCTCGTCTACGGCACCAGTGCCTTGGGCCAGGTCCTCTTCTACATGCTGCAGACGGCGACGGCCCTCATCCTCATCCTGGCCGCCAACACCAGCTTCACCGGGTTCCCCTTCCTCGTCAGTTTCGTGGCCGAGGACTCCTTCCTCCCCCGGATGCTGACCGTGCGGGGCCACCGGCTCGTCTTCTCCAACGGGATCATCCTCCTCGCCACGGCATCCATCGTGCTGCTGCTCGTCACGGGAGCCAAGGTCTCCGCCCTCATCCCCATGTACGCCATCGGGGTCTTCACCGGCTTCACCATGGCCGGGGCGGGCATGGTGAAACACCACCTCAACCACCGGGGCGAGCACTGGCGCAAGAGTGTGGCCGTCAACGCCACCGCCGCCGTGGTCTGCGCGGTCATCGTGGTCGTCTTCGCCATCGCCGAGTTCACCCAGGGGGGGTGGGTGGTCGTGGTGGTCATGCCGCTCATCGTCTACGGCCTCGTCCGGACCAACCGGGAGTACCGGTCCGAGGATGTGGTCCTAGAGGAGGGGGCGGCCATCCAGGCCTGCGAGGCGAGGATCCTCCGCCGCAACGTGGTGGTCATCCTGATCGACCGCATCGACCTGGCCACGGCCCGGGCCATCCAGTACGCCCGCAGCCTGACCCCCGACGACCTCCGGGCCGTCCACTTCAACATCGACCACCCCCGGGCCAACGTGCTGATCGAGCGGTGGCAGCGACTGGGCCTCTCCCGGCTCCCCCTCGACGTCATCGACTGTCCGGACCGCCGGGTCACCCGGGCCTCACTCGAGTTGGCCGCCGAACTGGCCGACGGCGAGACCGAGGTGAGCATCCTGTTGCCGCGTCGCTCCTACGGCAAGGCGTGGCGCCGCATCCTCCATGACCAGACCGCCGATCAGATCGTCGAGGTGGTGAGCCAGCTCTCCCACGTGAACGCCACCATCGTGCCCTTCCTCGTGGCGCCAGGAATCGAACAGCAGATGACCGCCGAGCTGGTGGTCGAGCCCGAGCGCCGGGCCAAGGGGAACAAGTCCCACCGCGCCAACAAGGCCCACAAGGCGGCTGGGGCGGCCCACCCGGGCAAGCCCGATGCCGGGGCCATCCCCGCCGTCTCGGGGTCGATGCCCATCTCCGAGCTGACCTGGCGGACCCGGGCCCGCATCGCCGGTCGGGTGAAGACCCTGCGGGTCCAGCCCTGGGCCCAGGCCCAGAGCCTCGAGTGCGTCCTGGTCGACTCGAGCGGGCACGCCATCACCCTCGTGTTCCTCGGGCGCCGGTCGGTCAGCGGCATCCGCAGCGGCTCCCTCCTCATCGCCGAGGGGATGGTGGGCAAGCACCACAACCGGCTGGCCATCATCAACCCCAGCTACGAGCTGTTGTCGATCACCGAGTCCTCCGATGCGCTCGGATGAGCGACCCGAGCCTCCGGGGCCACGACCGTCCCGGTCGTCCCGGCTCCGCGCCGGTGTTGGCGCCCTCCCGGCCAGGGTGGCTTCTCGGCACCACCTGATCTGGGCGGCGGCGGTCGTAGCCCCCATCGTCATCGCCCTCGCCCTCATCCCGGGCCGAGGGCACCTGAGCGTGGCCGACGACGCCCTGGTGCTCATCGTGGTCACCGTGGTGGTGGCATCGTCGGGCAACCGGGGGGCGGCGGCCCTCGCCGCCCTCGTGTCGGCCCTCGCCTTCGATTTCTTCCTCACCCGTCCGTATCAGTCCCTGGCTATCCACCGTCAGTCCGACCTCACCACCGAGCTGCTCTTCGTCCTCGTCGGGTTGCTGGTCGGCGAGTTGGCCGCCCGGGGCCACGCCTACCGCCGGGCCGCCATCGAAGGACGCCACAGCCTCGACCGCATCCGGGGGGTGGCCGAGCAGATCGTGGAGGGCGAGGAGCCCGAGTTCGTGATGATCAGCGTCGCCGCCCAGCTGACCGATCTCCTGGCCCTCCGGGACTGCCGGTTCGTCCGGCGCCAGCCCTCCCGGAAAGGCGCGTGGATCCAGACCGACGGCACCGTCCGGCTCAATCCGCTGCAGTGGCCGGCCTCGTCGGCCGGGCTGCCCACCAGCCAGGTCGAGCTGCCGGTCCGCGGGGGCGGCGAGGTGCTCGGCGTGTTCGTCATGACCCCGACCCCGGCCGAACCCATCTCCCACGAGCGGTGTGTGGTGGCGGTCGCCCTGGCCGACCAACTGGGAGCAGCCCTGGCCTCCCACCCCGACACCGGGTGGGGGGACAACTGAGCGGCTCAGCCGCCCGACAGCCCTGAGGGGGCGGGCAGCCCGGCGGCCTGGAAGGCCGCCCTGATCTCCGACGACGCCTGGGTCACCAGCGCGGCCGGAGGCTTGTCGGCCAGGAACCGGCGGTACTGGTCGACCGCACCCGACGCGTTGTTGTCCCGCTGGAGCAACAGGGTCCCGAGGTAGAGCCGGGCCGCGTAGTCCCCCGGGTCGAGCTGCACGGCTCGCTGCAGTTTCGTCCGGGCATCGCCGATCAGCAGGGAGCTGGCCCCGTGCACTCCGGTCTGGTATTCGAGCCAGCCCAGCTGGGCCAGGGCCACCTCGTTGTCGGGGTGCTTGGCCAGGACCGACTGGTAGAGCTGGGCGGCCGTGCCGGCGTCCCCCTGGTTCTCGTCGGTGGCCGCCTGGGCCAGTGTCGCTTCGATCTGCTGTTGCTGGGTCTCGGCGAAACTGCCGGTGATGGACTGGCCGGGTTGGCGGTCACTGGCGAACAGGCTCACCGCCAGGATGAGGGCACCGGCGAAGGCCGCCACGGCGCCGCCGAGAAACCACCAGCTCCGCCGGCTCCGTCGCTTGGCGGGTCGGGCGTCGGTTCCCGTCACCGGATCGGGCTCGGGGCCCTCGGCCGAGGGGTCGAGGAGTGCGGTCTCCGACGCAGACTGCCGCTCACCGACAGCCACCGCTGCACCGGGGACGGCCGCCTCGCCGCCGGCCGGGCCCACGGCCGCGGTGGCGGCCGGTCCACCGGCCGGCAGGGCGGCCAGGCGGCGCATGTCCCGCTGACGCAGCTCGAGGTAGTCCTGATCGGAGAGGTCACCGGCCAGGTACTCGGCATCGGCATCGGCCAGCGACCGGGTGAGGAACTGGCGACGCTCCTCCACCGCCTCGGGGGCCAAAGTCGCATCGGCGGCCTTCGAGCCTCGCCCGGACGGCCCACCGGGGAGCCGACGGCGTCGCACCAGCACCGCGACCAGCGCAGTGACCGCCACCAGACCGGCGACCAGCGGTAGCAGCCATACGAGGAGTGACCACCCGCTGCCGGGAGGGTCGAGCTCGATCGAGGAGCCGTAGCGGGCCGTCAGGTAGGACCGGATCTGCTGGTCGGTCCGCCCCTCGGCGATGAGTTGGGTGATGGCCCCCCGCACGGCGACGGCTGTGGGCGCGGTGGACTGGGCCACCGACAGGTCCTCGCAGGTGGGACAGCGCACGACCGACTCGATGGCCGCGGCTCGCTCCGCCGGGGTGGGTGGCGACGAGGAGAGGGCGCCGCTGCCGAGGACGAGGGCCACCACGAGCACCACTCCGAGGGCCGTCCACAGGGGGAACCGGCGTCGGCTCACCGTCCGTACCCGCGGGCCTCGGATCTGGCCACCAGGGCGTTGAGCCCCTTGGCCGTCACGCCACCCACGATCGACGCCACCACCCGCCCGTTGGGAGCGATGAGGAACGAGGTGGGATCCTCTCTGACCCCGTAGGACAGTGCGATGGCATTGTCGGGATCGGCCATGGTGGGCCAGGTCACCCCGAGCTTGCCCTGATAGGCACGGGCCCCGGCCGTGGTGTCCTGGAAGACCACGCTCAGCACCGATGCCGTGCCGGTCTGGTGGTGCTGGAACTGGAACGCCACCAGCTCGGGTCCCTCCACCTGGCACGGCACGCACCAGCTGGCGAAGAAGTTGAGCACCACGTAGTGCCCGGGCGCCCGGGGCAGGGCGTAGTGCGTACCGTCGACCGTCACCCCGGCCACGGCCGGCGCCTTCTTGCCCACCAGGGCGCTCTGGGCCTCGACGGTGGTGGCCGAGGGCCGGGTGGCGAGCACGGCGATGAGCCCGGCGGCGATGACCAGTACGGCCACCCCCACCCAGCGCGCCGTGTGCCGGTCCCGACGGCGGGGTGGGTCGGTCGGCTCGACCGGTTGGGTGTCCCCCGCATCCGACGGAGCGGCGAGCTCCATGCTCACGACGGGTCGCTCACGGCACGTCCCCCGCACCCACCGGCAGCGGGTCGACGTCGACGTCGGGGCGGTCCTCGGGTCCGGCCACCGGGGGCGAGCTCCCGCCCGATACCGGTGGGGCCACCGCCACCGTCGGGGCGGAGACCGGGTCGGTCGGACGACGTCGCTTGCCGGGGATGGCCGAGAGGACCGAGCCGACACCGATGATGCCCGCACCCACCCACAGCCACATGACCAGTGGCTGCTCCACGACCCCGAAGGCCCACACCTCACCCTTGGGATTGGTGGCGATGGTGAGATAGAGGTCGTCGCTCCAGCTGGAGTCGATGGCCGGTGTGCCCACGCTCTCGGTGCCCGCCCCGAACTGGCTCACCGCCGGATAGAACCGGCCTCCGCCGTCGATGCGGAGGACGGCCTCATAGGACGAGTGCGAGGGCGACGTGACCACCCGGGTCCCCACGAACTCGATGGTGTGGCCCGAGAACGTGCCCGTCTGGCCCTGGGCCAGGTGGAGCTGGCCACGGTGCAGATACGACGTGGCCGCAGCCAGGCCGATGGCCACCACCACCACACCGATGTGGACCACCATCCCGCCGTTGGCCCGGCCCACGAAGCCGCGCCAGCCGGTGAGCGAGGCCCGGGCCGGCGACGCACCCGAGGCGCGCGCGCCCCGGTAGGCACCCCGCACCGCCAGCACGAGGGCCCGGGCGGCCGAAGCGGCGGCGAAGGCGCCGAGCCCGAAGGCGAGCAGGGGCTCGATGCCGTGGACCCCGCCGATCACGCAGGCCACCACGACCACCACGCCCACGGCGGCGGGGACGGCCAGACGCCCCCGCATCACCTCGACAGTCGTCTTGCGCCACGGCAGGGCCGGAGCCACGGCCATGAGGAAGAGCAGGGCCAGTCCCACGGGCACGAAGAACCGGTTGAAGTAGGGCGCCCCCACCCCGACCGCCGAGCCGTGGTTGAGGGCCTCGTAGAGGAGGGGGAAGACCGTACCCAACAAGACCACGAAGGCGAACCCCACGAAGAGGAGGTTGTTGGCCAAAAAGGCGCCTTCCCGGCTGATGGGTGAGTCGATGCCCCCCGACGAATGGAGCCGGTCACCTCGCCAGGCGATGAGCCCGACCCCGGTGAACAGGACCACCCCGAAGAACCCGAGCAGGAGCGGACCGATGGTGGACTCCGAGAACGAGTGCACCGACTGGATGACTCCGGACCGGGTGAGGAAGGTCCCGAGGATGGTCAGGCTGAACGCCGCCACCACCAAGGAGAGATTCCAGATCCGCAGCAGTCCGCGTCGTTGCTGGACCATGACCGAGTGCAGGTAGGCCGTGCCCACCAGCCACGGCAGCAGGGCCGCGTTCTCCACCGGATCCCACCCCCAGAACCCGCCCCACCCGAGGACCTGGTAGGACCACCACGCCCCGAGCAGGATGCCCATGGTCAAAAAGGCCCAGGCGAACAGGGTCCACCGTCGGGTCTCCCCCTGCCAGTCCTCGTCCAGTCGACCGGTGATCAACGAGGCGACGGCAAAGGCGAAGGGCAGGGTGAAGCCGACCAGCCCGAGGTAGAGCATGGGTGGGTGGATGAGGACCAACGGGTTGTTCTGCAGCAGCGAGTTCGGCCCCGGGCCGTTGGTGGGGATGGCTCCGGCCACGTGCTTGAAGGGGTCGGCGGGCCCCAGCATCAGGGCGAAGAAGAAGGCGGCCACCACGTAGACCACCAAAGTGGCCCACGCCACCAGTTGGTCGTCCGACCGCTGACGGAACCGCCAGACCATGGCCGTGGCGTACCCGCCGAGCACCACGCCCCACAAGAGGATCGACCCAGCCAGGGCCGACCACAGGCCGGTGATCGAATAGAGCCACGGGGTGGCACGGCTGTTGTTGGCGGCCACGTAGGCGAGGGAGAAGTCGTGGGTGAGTAGCGCGTGCTCCATGGCCACCACCCCGAGGAGCCCTCCGAGCAGCACGATGGGGGCGTAGACCTGCCCGCTGCGCATGGTCGATCGCCGGCCACGGGCCAGGCCGACGGCGAGGACCGCCACACCGATGACGGCGGCCAGGAAGCCCAGCAGGACGCCGGTGTGGCCGAGGGCCCCGTTCACGACGCCGGGCCCGCGGCGGCGCGGGGCCTGCGGCGGACAGCACTCATCGCTTGGTGCCGTTGGGCGCGGTGACCCGGGCCGGGTGCTGGGCGATATAGGTAGACGAGTGCTTGACCAGGATCTGGTCGGAGACGAAGGTCGAACCGGCGAAGTGCCCCACGGCGATGACCGGGATATTGGCCTGGAAGAGGTCGGGGGGACTTCCCGTGTTCTGCACCTCGACCTCGGTACCGCCCGCGCTCACTACGAAGTCCACGCCCACCGGGGTCTGCTTGATGGACCCTTTGGTCACCACGCCTTCGAGGTTGAAGGTCTTGGACCCGAGGGTGGCCCGTTGGGCCACGGCCTGGTTGGCCGGCAGGTAGAAGTTGAGGGCCGTGCCGAGGCCCTTGGCCACGAGGAAGCCCAGGGCGCCGACCAGCACCAGGCCGACGACGGCATAGCGCAGTCGGTGACTGCTCGGAGCGGCCGGAGGCCTCCGACCCGACGGGGCGGAGCCTGATCCCGTACCTTCGCCCGGTCCCCCCGTCGATCCCGAGCCGGAAGCGGTCGTCGGGGTGGGCGGTTCTCCGGACACGGACGACGATGCAGCCCCATTGGGCTCGGCCCCGCCCGAGGCGGGCGGGGGTAGCGGGGGGGCGGTGGTCACCGGTCACCCGGCGTCGGGCCGGTCGCCGGCCGAGCCAGTGGCCCTCTGCTGGCCCCGGCGTCGGCGGCCACCACGCGGGCCACGGCCCGGTTGAGTCGCCGTCGCCGCCACCCCAGTTGGAGGCCGTAGAGAAAGAGGATGCCGAGGACGATGGAGTAGCCGGCCTGGACGTAGCCCATCAGGCGGCCTCGTCCTCGTCGAGGCTGGCGCCCTCGGCCTGCCGCTCCCGGAGGGCGACGTCGAGCTCTCCGGTGCCCAACCAGTCCTCTAGGACCCCGATCCGGTACCGGACGAGCAGCATCCAGACAAAGACCAGTGTCAGGGCCACGAAGCCCAGCAACAGGGTCCAGGCCATCGATCCGTGGATGGTGGGCGAGAGATTGGCGTTGAGCACGGTGGCGCCCTGGTGCAGGGTCTTCCACCACAGCACCGAGAAGTGGACGATGGGGATGTCGACGGCTGCGAAGAGGGCCACGAACGCACTGCGCTTGGCTCGCACCTCGGGCTCGGCCGGGACCCGACGGAGGGCCAGGTAGCCGAGGAAGAGCACCAACAGCACGGCGGTGCTCGTCAGCCGTGCGTCCCAGGCCCACCACACCCCCCAGGTGGGCTTCCCCCATATGGAGCCCGAGATGAGCGTGCAGACGTTGAAGACCACGCCCACCTCGACCGCCGCTGCGGCCAACCGGTCCCAGAACAGCGACCGCGTGCGGGGCCAGAGATAGAGGAGGCTGGCCAGGGCGGCGAGGGCGAAGGCCAGATACAGGGCCACCCAGGCCACACCGGGATGGATGTAGACCAGGCGCACCAGGTCGCCTTGGACCTGATCGGGAGGCGTCACCCACAGACCGAGCCACACGGTGAGCGCGGTGGTGACGAGGGCGGCGATCCCGATGATCCGGGTCGTCCACCGGGAGCGCCGGGACTGGACCGGGGGTGCGGGCACACTTTGGTTCGTACTCACGCCGACTCCTGGATGGGACCGAAGACCACGATGCCGAGGGCCACGTAGATGGCGTCGAACACCACGAGGAGCCGGAGCCAAGGGCTCCCGTACGACTCGGTTCCCCCGGCCAGGCCCGCCTGCCAGATCCGGGTGCCGGCCAACAAGACGGGCGCGGCGATCGGGAGGAAGAGGAAGGGCAGCAGGGTCTCGCGCACCCGCAGACCCGCCGAGAGGGCACCGTACAGCGTCCCGGTGGCGGCCAGGCCCACCGTGCCCAGCACACAGGAGACGACGATGAGCCAGGGGACCTCGATCTTGGCCCCGTAGAGGAGCACCACACCCACGCCCAGCACGACCTCGAGGACGACGAGCTGAGCGGCGACGGCGGCGGCTTTGCCCAGGAACTGCCCGGCCGGATCGAGGCCGGAAAGACGGAGGCCGTCCCTCGCCCCGTCCACCGATTCGACCGACACGCTCCGTTGTACGGCGAGCACCGTACAGAAGAGGACAGCCACCCAGAACAGGCCGGGAGCTCCCTTGGCCATCAACGTGCGGTCGGGGCCGAGGGCGAAGGCGAACAGGACAAGGGCCACGATCCCGAAGGGGGCCACCTGGGACAGTCCGACTCTCGATCGGGCCTCGATGCGGAGATCCTTCCCCGCTACCAGGAGCGAGTCACGCCACATGGGCCACCTCCCCGCCGGGGCGACCGGCATCGGGTGTCGGAGCCGGGAGCACACCGGCCTCGGCCGGGGTGATCGGGGTGGCCGGGCCCAGCGTCGCGCCGGCGGCGGGGTCGGCTCGGCCACCGGCATCCGATCCGGCGATCAGGCCGGTCCCGATCGTCCGGCCGCCGGTGATCCGGCCGCCGGTGACGCTTACGGCGCGATCGGCCAGGGACTCGACGAACTCGGTCTCGTGGGAGGCGATCAGCACGGTGACTCCGGCCGCTCCCGCCTCCCCGATGAGTCCGTCGAGCGTGACCCGGGCCCCCGCGTCCAACCCGGCGTGGGGCTCGTCGAGCAACCAGAGCTCGGGCCACCTCGCCGTCAAGACGGCCAGAGCCACCCGCCGTCTCTGGCCGGCCGAGAGCTTCGAGGCGCTCGTCTTGAGCAGTCGCCCGGCGAGCCCCCACCGGTCACAGGCGCCGGCGATCCGGTCGGTATCCCCGCCGGCGGCCCGGACGGCGAACCTCACGTTCTCCCGGACCGTGAGGTCGTCGTAGAGGTGCGAGGCGTGGGAGAGGAGGCCCACCCGGCGTCGGACCTGGTTCCGTTGGCGGACGGGGTCGAGACCCAGCACCGACGCCTCGCCCGAGGCCACGGGCACCAGGCCGGCACAGACCCGGAGCAGGCTGGTCTTGCCCGCACCGTTGGGCCCCTCGACGAGCACGGTCTCCCCCACGGCCACCTCGAGGTCGACCCCGGCGAGCAGCGGGAACCGTCCCGACAGCGCGACGGCGTCGTGGAGGAGAATTGCCGGGTGGGGAGGGGCTTCGGAGGCCATGGGCGACCTCCATGGTACGGGGGCGGGCCTTCCGGAGCCAGGCGGGGCCGGGCCGGTCTTCGACCTGGCCCCGACCGGTGGTCGGTCCTCGGCCCGGTCCGACGGGAGCCGGGGCACCGACCCTCGTCACGTCGGCCCGATCAGCTCACCGAAAGCCGATCGAGGTGCAGGTCATGGAGCCAGGTGGAGATATGGGCGGAGATGACGTCCACATTGCCCGTGAGGAGCAGGATTCCGAAGACGACGAGGATGGTCCCCCCGATCAGATCGACCAGTCGGAGCCGGCTTCGCACCCGGGCCAGCACGTCGGTCATCCGGCCGAAGGCCAGACCCGAGAGGAGAAAGGGGACGCCGAGTCCGAGGGAGTAGGCCAACAAGAGGGCGACCCCGCCGGTCGCCGAGCCCCCGGTACCGGCGGCCAGGGCGAGCACACTGGCCAGCACCGGCCCGATGCACGGTGTCCAGGCAAAGGCGAAGGCCATCCCCATGATGGGTGGCGCCCACGCGCCGAGCACCGACGGCCGCACGGCGAACCGCCGCTCACCCGAGAAGGCCAGCGGCAGCGGCAGACCCGCGGCCATAGCCACCAAGATGGCCCCGAACACGACGATGAGGATGCCCGACACCGTCTCCAGGGCACGCTGGTGGGTGAGGAAGAGCCGGCCTACCGCCGATGCCGAGGCCCCGAGGATGGTGAAGATGACGGTGAAGCCGGCGATGAAGGCCAGGATCCCGCGGAGCAGACGACCCCGCTCACGGGCCAGCACATCCGCACTCGGTCCGTCGCTATCCGGCCTGTCCGCCTCACCCAGGATGGCGTGGTCGGGAGATGCCGACGTCGCTCCGGCGACAGCCACCGCCGCCCCGGCCAGACCCGCCGGTGCCACCGCCACCTCCACGGGGCGTGCCGACACCGACCGGGCCGCCGTCGGGGCCGAGTCGCCTGGGGCACGAGGCCGGTCCCCGAGGGCACTCAGCTCGGCCGCTGACAGTCCCGAGACCATCGAGAGGTACGCGGGCACCAAGGGCAGCACGCACGGCGAGAGGAACGAGAGCATGCCCGCCCCGAATGCCACCAGCAGGCCGAGCGGATCGGCATGGATGGTGGCCGGATCGAGCACGCGTCAGATCAGCTGGCTCTTCACCAGCGCCAGATCGGCCTCCACCATCATCTGCACCAGCGCCGGGAAGTCGACGTCTCGGTGCCAGCCCAGGGTGGACTCGGCCTTGGAGGGATCCCCGACCAAGAGGTCAACCTCGGCCGGCCGGAGGAAGCGCTCGTCGATGAACACGTGGTTCTCCCAGTCGAGGTCGACGGCCGAGAAGGACAGCTCAACCAGCTCTTTCACCGAGTGGGTCTCCCCGGTGGCCACCACGTAGTCGTCCGGTGAGTCCTGCTGGAGCATGAGCCACATGGCCCGGACGTAGTCGGCGGCGAACCCCCAGTCGCGCTGGGCGTCGAGGTTGCCCAGGGCCAGCTTCTCGTCGATCCCGGCCTTGATCCGGGCCACGCCGTGGGTGACCTTGCGGGTCACGAACTCGAGACCCCGGCGCGGCGACTCGTGATTGAACAGGATGCCCGAGCTGGCGTGGAGGTCGTAGCTCTCGCGGTAGTTGACCGTGATCCAGTGGCCGTAGACCTTGGCCACGCCGTAGGGGCTCCGGGGATAGAACGGCGTCGACTCTTTCTGCGGGACCTCCAGCACCTTGCCGAACATCTCCGAGGAGCTGGCCTGGTAGAAGCGGATCTCCGGATCGACGATCCGGATGGCGTCGAGCACCCGGGTCACGCCGAGGGCGGTCGTCTCGCCGGTGAGCACGGGCTGGCTCCACGACGTCTGGACGAACGACTGGGCGGCCAGGTTGTACACCTCGGTGGGGTGGTTGTCGCGGAGGATGTTGATCATGGACACCTCGTCGAGGAGGTCTCCAGCCACCAGGGTGAGCCGATCCTGGATATGGGCGATTCGCTCGAAGTTGAGCGTGCTCGATCGCCGGACCATGCCACAGACCTCGTAGCCCTGCTCGAGCAGAAATTCAGCCAGGTAGGAGCCGTCCTGGCCGGTGATGCCGGTGATGAGTGCTCGTTTGGCCATGTGGTGGGCTCCTCAGATCTCAGGTGGGTGGGTGTCGTCGCCGGTGTCGAGCGGCGACGTCTGCCAGGACGGCGAGCGCTTCTCGGCGAAGGCGGCGATGCCCTCGGCCGCCTCGGCGGTCTGGCTGGTCACCGTGAGCATCGCATGGAGATAGGGCAGGGCCTCCGTCGCGGCCGAATCCAATACAGCGTAGAACGAATCGCGGCCCATCCTCATCACCCCGGGAGGCTTGGAGGCCAAGACGGCCGCCAGCTCGGCCACGGCCGCGTCGAGCTGGTCGGGAGCCACGACCCGGGTGGCGAATCCGATCCGCTCGGCCTCCTCGGCGCCCACCACTCGGCTGGTCAGGCACAGCTCCAGCGCCTTCTTGGCCGGCATGGACCGCAGCATGGGGACCGTCACCATGTAGGGCCACAGGCCGACATTCAGCTCCGGGGCCCCGAAGCGGGCGTCATCCGAGGCGATCAGCATGTCGCAGGCCAGCGCCAGCCCGAACCCTCCGGCCATGGCCCAGCCCTGGACCCGGGCGATGGTCGGCTTGCCCAGGTGCCAGAGGTCCTCGAACAGCTCGGCCAACCAACCCCGGGCCTCGTGGTGGCGGGCGTACTCGTCGGTAACGCCGCCGGGGTCATGGGGCACCATGCCGCTCAGGTCGGCACCAGCACAGAATGCCTGGTCGCCGCTGCCCGCCAGGACCAGGACCCGTACGGCCGGATCGGTCTTGGCCCGGGCCACGTTCTCGCGCAGACCCCGGATGACCTCCCAGGTCATGGCGTTGCGGCGCTCGGGCCGGTTGATGGTCAGGGTGA
Organism: uncultured Acidimicrobiaceae bacterium; assembly: GCA_963845485.1. GTDB lineage: Bacteria > Actinomycetota > Acidimicrobiia > Acidimicrobiales > RAAP-2 > Bog-756. Next base: position 79,552 of record CAWJSI010000016.1, read on the forward strand.
GCACGGCCCCACGGCGCTCGACCAGCAGGTCACGCTCTGGGTCAGCGGAGGTTCGAGATCCGGGATCGGGCACCGGATGACGCTATCCCGCCTGCGGCCCAGCTGTCCGGTCGTGACGGACGTGTCGGTTCGGTCCGACCGCTACGGTGACGCCATTCCCACCGCAGCCTTCCTCTCCTTCCGCCTGGGCGGAACCGACGGCGTGGCCATCGAGGCCGCCAAGTGGCAGGGGGCGCTCACCCGCCTGGGGTTCACCACCTTCACCGTGGCCGGCGGCGGCCCCGTCGACCACCTCCTGCCTGGCCTGGCCATCGAGGCCCCGGAGCCACCCACGCGCCGCGAGGTAGAGGACGCTCTGGGCCACGCCGACCTGGTCGTGGTGGAGAACCTCTGCTCGCTTCCCCTCAATCCCGGGGCAGCCGATGTGGTGGCCGACGTCCTGGCCGGGCGCCCGGCCGTCCTGCACCATCACGACCTCCCCTGGCAGAGGCTCCGCTTCGCCCACCATCCCCCACCGCCGACCGACCCCCGGTGGAGCCAGGTGACGATCAACGAGCTGAGCCGGCGCCAGTTGGGCAATCGGGGCGTGTCGGCATCCACCGTCTACAACGCGTTCGCCGTTCCGCTGCCGGCCGCCGCCGGTGACGTCGAGGCCGTAGCCGGCACCAGGGAGCGGGTCCGTCGAGGTCTCGACGTGGGCCCCACCGACTGTCTCGTCCTCCAACCCACCCGGGCTATTCCGCGAAAGAACGTGGCCGGCGGCGTGGAGCTGGCCACCAGGCTGGGTGCCACCTTCTGGCTGCTCGGGCCGGCCGAGGACGGCTACGACGACGAGCTCGACGCCGTGCTGGCTTCTGCCCGGTGCCGGGTCGTCTCGGGCCTGCCCGAGGAGGTCGAAGCCCTCTCGGTCATCGACGCCTACCGGGCCTGCGACGTGGTGGCCCTCCCCTCCACCTGGGAAGGGTTCGGCAATCCCACCATCGAGTCGGCGGTGCACCGACGGCCCCTGGCCGTCGGGCCCTATCCGGTCGCCGCCGAGCTGGCCGCGTTCGGCTTCGACTGGTTCGGCCTGGACGAGACCGACCGCCTGGCCGCCTGGCTGGCTGACCCGAGCCCACAACTGCTCGACGCCAACCTCGCCGTGGCCTCGAACCACTTCTCCCTGGAGGATCTGCCCGCCAGGATGGCTACGGTCCTGCCCTCCTGGTAGTGCCACGGCCATAGGAGAAGCGGCCCGCGCCCGGTCACCATGTGGCCGGTCCGCACCCCGAACTACGCTGGTGGTCATGCCCAGTGCGTTGAACCCGGAGTCCGTCGCGGACGACAGCGTGGGCCGTTCTGGAGCGGCGGGTGGTCGGCGGCTGACCGCCGACGCCCGCCGTCGGCAGTTGTTCGACGTGGCCCTTTCGCTCTTTGCCAAGCACGGGTACGCCGCCGCCACGATGGATGACATCGCCGAAGCGGCGGGAGTGACCAAGCCTCTCGTGTACCAGCACTTCGAGTCCAAACGGGCGCTGTACCTCGAGCTCATGGACGTGTTCTCCCGGGAACTCGTCACGAGCATCGTCAAAGCCACGGCTAACGCTCAGGGACCCCGCCAGCAAGTCGAACAGGGCTTTGCTGCCTACTTCGAGCTGATGTTGGGCAACGAAGAGGCCTTCCGGCTCCTGTACGGGCGGGGCGCACCCGACGATCCCGAGCTCGGCGAATCCCTCCGCCGGGTGGAAGAGACCCTCGCCCAGGCCATCGACTCGCTCATCGATGCGGGACTCGATCCGGAGCACCGTCTGCTGCTGGCCCACGCCGTGGTGGGCATGGCCGAGGGCGCCAGTCGGCACTGGCTGGATGCCCGACGAGAGGACGCCGACGGACGCGAATCTTCTGAGGATGACCGAGATGCCGAGGCGAAGCGCCTGGCCACCCGTCTGGCCGACTTCGCCTGGGCCGGCCTGCGCCAGGTGCACCGCATCTGAGGCTTCAGGTCAGGTCCGCTCCCTTCCCCGGAGGACACGGGCCGGGTTGTCAGTGCCGAGCCGCGCTGGACACCGTGTCGGAGAGGATCCTCAGGCGGTGACCTCGCCGGCCACCACCGGTTGATTCTGACTCTGGATCACGCCGCCGGACTGTTCCGCCGTGATAGCGAACGCCTGAACGGAGCCGTCACCGGCCACGCTGAAGGGGACGACCGAGGGATTCGAACCGAGCAGACCGAGGGAGATCGTCTTGCCACCGATGACACCCCACAGCTGATAGGTCTTGTCTGCCGGGAGGGAATGGAGTTGATCGCCCACCACGAAGCCGGTGCCCGACGCGGTCAACACGACGGTGACCGTGGCCGGGGAAGCGCCAGACTTCGACGTCAGTTGCACCTGCCTGGTCGTCGACTGTCCGAGGGCCGCCTGCTCGGCGGCCGACAGCCCGGGCTGGGCCTGGAGCGCGTTCACCTGATTGTTCAGGTGATGGACCTGAAGACCGAACACGAGGGCGATGACTGCGGCCGCCGCGGCCGCCACGATGGCGCCGCTCCGCACCCACCGGCTCCGGCGGGACGAGCCGATGGGAACCACCACGCCGTCGGTGGCCCAGACCGCGCCGCTCCGGCCGTCTCCCCCATCGTCACCGCCGCCGACCACCCGGTCGGCTCGGCCGTCGGCCGGTTCGAGTCGTGCTGCCAACCGCTCCCACGATGGCGGGGTCGAGCCATCGATCTGGGTGGCGATCCCGTCCCAGAGCCCGGCCGGTGACTCGCCTCCGGAGTTGGCCAGCAGACCGGCGACTTCGTGATGCTGGGCCACCTCGATCGAGCACTTGACACATCCGGCCAGGTGCGCCTCGACCATGGCTGCTGTCTCGGGGTCGACGGCGTCCAGGGCGTAGACGCCGAGAAGCTCTTGGATCTCGCGGTGCTCGGCCACGGAGAGATTGTCGCTCATTGCTCGGCCCCCGCAGGCTGCACGCCCCGCTCGGCCAGGTTGATGCGGAGCCGACCCAGTCCGGAGCGAATGCGGCTCTTGACCGTTCCCTCTGGCTCGTGGAGCATCTCGGCCACCTCGCGATAGGTATGACCTCCGAAGTAGGCCAGTTCGATGGGCCGGCGAAGTTCGTCGGGCAGCGCACCCAGGGCATCTTGGACCTGCTCGGCCACGGCCATGTCCCATACCTCCCGGTCGATGTCGTATCCGGCCGTAGCCGTCTCGCGGGACGTCTTCTCCTCGCGCTTGCGGCGGGCCATCTCCGAGCGCACGTAGTCAACCGACTTACCGTGGGTCCGGGCCAGTAGGAACGAGCGGAGTGTCCCCCGCTGGGAGTCGAACTTCTCCGGGTGCTTCCACAGGTCCAAGAAGACCTCTTGGGTGATCTCCTCGGCCGGCGGGTCGCTCCGGAGGATCCGTCGGGCCAGTGCGTGCACCGCTCCCCCGTGCCGGCGGTACACCTCGGCCAGGGCCAGCTCGTGCCACCGACCTACGGCGACCACCAGATTGGCGTCACTTGCCTGTTCGACGTCAACCATCACGGAACTGTATTCGGAGCGGCCACCGGTAGCGGATGAAGAAATAGCCAGGTTATTCCGGCCTCCTGAGCAGGGAGGACCTCCACCGGCCACCGTCGCTGTCCTCCGGTTGGGCATCCGCATCGGCGACGGCGTCGAAGGCAAGGGTGATGACCCACCCCACCCCGACCCAGACACCACCTGCCACTCATCCTGCTTCCTCGAGTCACCGTCGGGCGCGTCGCTTGATCGGTGCCGCGCTCGTCGGAGCGGCACTGTTGTTGGCCGCCTGCTCGAGTTCGGCCAGCACCTCGTCCACCACGAAGCCCGTGGCGACACCCACGACGGCGTCGGGTTCCGGGCGCGTCCGGTGCCACCGCCACGGACGCCATCACCATCAAGAACTTCGCCTTCGCCCCGATGTCGCTCACCGTGTCGCCCGGGGCCACGGTCACCGTCACCAACAAGGACTCGGTGGCCCACACCATCACGTCGAGCAAGGCCGGCTTCGACACCGGCGACATCGGACCCGGTCAATCCAAGACCTTCACCGCTCCGAAGAACCCCGGAAGCTACCCCTACATCTGCTCGATCCACCAGTACATGACGGGGACGCTCGTGGTCTCGGGTTGAGCAATCCGAGACACCGAACAGGTCCCGGCACTGCGACCGCAAACGGTTGCGTGCTGATCGAACACTTCCAACTTCTCACCAGCACCCCCAACCCACCACAACCACAGGAGGAACACCATGCGAGGCAGGCTGACGAAGAGCCCAGCGGACCGAGAGGACCGTCCCATCGATATCGATCCCCATGCCATGGGGACACTCATCGAAGAGAGCCAGGACATCCATCACGACGCCATGACCGCCACCGGCGTCGCCCTGGACGAGATGGTGGAGACCGGCCAGGAGGCCCGGGCCCACGGGCTCATCGATCCGGACGAGTCCCGTGAGGTGGCCGCCCGCCGGTCGAAGATGATGACCGGCGTCGCCTTCGGAGGCGGACTGCTGGCCGCCGCCGGGATTGCCGGCGCCCTCGAGGCCATGTTCGCCTCCCCGGCGTTCGCCGCCTCTGGGAGCGACGTGCAGATCCTCCAGACGGCATCGTCCATCGAAGTGCTGGCCGTGGCCACGTACAAGACCGCCCTCACCCTTCCGTTCATCGGCGGGTCGGCGGCCAACCCCGTCGTAAAGGCGTTCGCCACGACGACCATGCAGCAGCACAGTCAGCACCTCGCCGCCTTCAACGCCGCCATCACCGGGCTCGGGGGCAAGGCCCAGACCAACCCCGATCCGGCCCTCCAAAAGGTCGTGGCCGCTGCAGTACCCGGCCTGACGTCACCCGGACCGGTCGTGGCGCTGGCGCTCGAACTCGAGCAGGGGGCAGCCGAGACCTACGTGGCCGATGTGGCGGCTTTGTCCGACGCCAACGCCAGGAAGGTGACCGCATCCATCATGGGCGTCGAAGCCCAGCACGCCTCGGTGCTCTTGGCGGTGCAGGCGTTGCTGAACGCCAATGCCGCACAGCTCATCACCCTGGCACCCGGCAACGTTGCCAACCTGCCCGCCGCCGCTGGTTCGGTCGGCTTCCCGCAGGCGTTCTTCCCCACCGACATGGCCCGTCCGGCCGCAGAAGGAGCACTCTCATGAGGCGTCGCACCCGCACCACCGAAGTCATGGCCATCTCCGAGCATGAGCTCACCGTGATGACCAACGACCTCGAGCAGATCCACCATGACGTGGGCATGCCGGCCATGGAGTCGGCCATCGAAGAGTGGACCGAGCGTTCACGCACCAGCCGACGGGGCTTTCTCGTGGGTGCCGGTGCGGTGGCCGGAGGGGCCGCCCTCGTCGCTGTGGGTTCGTCCAGCACAGCGGCATGGGCCGGTACGACGGCATCGAAGACCGGGAAGCTCAAGGGCGACCTGGCTGTAGCGGCCCTGGCCGCCAGCCTCGAGAACCTGGCTGTTGCCGCCTACGGCGATGTGCTCGCCGCGGCCACGGCGGGCAAGCTCGGCACCGTGCCGCCCGCGGTGGCGACCTTCGCCACCACAGTCAAGGGCCAGCACACCCAGCACGCCCAGGCCTGGAACTCGGCCATCGTTGCGGCCGGGCACAAGCCCATCACGGCCACCGACCCGGTGTTGACCCCGATCATCGTCGCCGACTTCAAGAAGGTGAAGAACGTGACGCAGGCGGCCAAGTTGGCCTTGATGCTCGAAGACGGCGCTGCCGCCACTTACCAATCGGCGATCAGCGCGGTCAAGGCCAAGGCCTCGGTGAAGGTCGCCGCCAGTATTCAACCGGTCGAGATGCAGCACGCGGCCATCCTCAACTTCGTACTGGGTCAGTACCCCGTACCCAACGCATTCAGCCCCACCAAGGGTGCCCGTCCTCTCACCGACTACACCAAGTCCAAGATCTGACGGATCACAGACCCACCCCGGGCAGGGGGATACGACGAACGCCGGCTCTTCGGAGCCGGCGTTCGTCGCGTCAGGCGTCAGACGCCACATGCCCACACTCATAGTTGTGGCTCTCCACCATCTCCCCCACGCGCTGGGCGCTCCCGCTGCCAATGCGTCCACCCCGGCGATTTCAGCGAGCAGTTCCTCCGGTCGGATTCCGGGGGTGACGAGGTCATCCCCGCCAGGCTCGGTGACGAATACACGACATGACATTCGACATCGCCACCTACCGAACCCACTCGGAGAAGCTCGATCTCGAGCACATCGATTTCGACGCCTTCCGCGACCAGCCGCTCAGTCCCGAGGCGCTTCGTTGCCTGCGCTACATGCACGACGTCGAGAACCATACGGTCTGCTATCTGCGCGATGTCCTGGTCACCCGAGCCCATCGCGATCCCGAAGTAACCACGTTCCTCACCCTGTGGAACTACGAGGAGTTCTGGCATGGTGAGGCCATCGCCCAGATCCTCGCCGCCCATGACGAACTGGCCGGCACCGGGCGCATCGCCGCTCTACGCAACAGGCTTCCGAAAAGCGACAAATGGAAGCCGATCAGCTTCCAGCTGGCCTCCGCGCTCACCCCGCATCTGACCGCCGTGCACATGACATGGGGAGCCGTCAACGAGTGGACCACCCAGGCGGCCTACGCCCGCCTGGCCAAGCTGGCCGATCATCCGGTACTGGCCGAACTGCTGCGCCGCATCATGAAGCAGGAGGGGCGCCATATCGACTTCTACGCCAGCCAGGCCAAGTCGAGGTTGGGCGACAGCCGGGCCGCACAGAAGGTCACCCGGTGGGCGCTTCGGCGCTTCTGGGCTCCAGTGGGTACCGGTGTGGTGCCCGACCGGGAAGTCGACTTCCTGCGGGCCTATCTCTTCGGCGACCAGGACGGCCAGGCCATGGCGGACCGGATCGACCGGCGGGTCGACCGGCTGCCCGGCCTCGAGGGGTTGCACCTGTTGCAAGGGGCAGTCACGGCCGCTTGAGTCGGGCCCTCCCGGGGCCCACGGTACGGACGGACGGTGTCGAACCAAAACCTGACTGACTCGGTAAACTATGTGGGTGTTCAGGTTCCCGAATCCGGTCAATGAGTATGCCGCCCGCGCCGTGGCGGCCGGCGTGCTCGTAATGGCTGTGGCGTCCATCGCCTTCCAGCAGCCGTGGATCCTCATCCCGCTGGCCTACGGATTTTGGGCACGGGTGCTGACCGGTCCCACCTTGAGTCCGCTCGGCCAGTTGGCCACACGGGTCATCGCCCCCCGGCTCCCGTGGGGCCCCAAGCCGGTCGCCGGCCCGCCCAAACGGTTCGCCCAGGCCATGGGCGTGGCCTTCTCGACGACGGCGCTGGTCCTGTGGTTCGGCTTCGGCGAGGGTGCGGCCACCTGGGTGGTGGTGGGCCTCCTGGCGTGTGCCGCCACACTCGAGTCTGTCTTCGGGATCTGTCTCGGGTGCATCGTGTTCGGCTACCTGATGAAGGCCGGCATCATCCCCGAGGACGTCTGCGCAGCTTGCTCGGACATCTCCCTGCGTCACCCTCAGCTCTCGAAGAGCTGAGGGTGAGGTCGGTACCCACGGGCACGGAGCCTCGCCCGTCGGTCAGACGAGACGAGGCAGCAGTTCGGCGCACAGGTCGGCGAGCTCCTTGGCACATGAGACGTACACATCGTCCTCCCCGCCGGCGGGGTCTTCGACGTCCTCCCACGGCTCGATTGCCAGGTCGGCCAGGCCCAAAGCAGCCACCCGTTCGCCAAGAGGTGTGGGACCGGGCGCCAGCTGGCGGACGAGACGCTTGATCGATGCCGTCTTGGCGGCGGCCTCGGGGTATCGACGGCGGATGAAGGCCACGTGCTCACCGGCCATGGCGACAATGAGGTCGGCATCGATGACGTCATCGTCGGTCAGTTGGTGACTCCGGTGACCGTCGGCGGTGAACTGCACCGCCTTCAGTGCATCCCGCGTCCTTCGACTCATGGGTTGGCCCTCCACCACATGGGTTCCCGCCGTCACGATCCTGAACGCCGGCGACGCCAGCATGGCTCCCGACATCACGGAGCGGGCGGCGTTGCCGGTGCACAAGGTCAGCACCAGCGGACGGGGTGCATCGGCGGCGGGTTGGAGATCCATCGCCACAGTGTGGTCCATCGGGAAGAGGTCCACGGCCGCTCCCGTCTACGTCACCGGCGACCAGGACATGCCTCGGTGCCCTACTGGTGGAAGCGGGCTTCGAGATCCTCGATGATCTCGTGCTCTTTCAGTACCGCCTCGGCCTCGGCGTGGGCCGCCACCACGTTTGCCGCGGCCTCACGACGCCTGATCCATCGGCGACGTACCCAGACGATGCCGACGACCACGAGCATGAGGAGTGCAAGCACGACTCGATCGTAGTGAGTGTTCCCCGACGGCGTAACGGTTTAGACCCAGCTGCTGGTCAGGGGATCGCCACTTGTTGGGCCTCGGACAAGAGGGGTCCCCGATCAGCGGGCAGGATGTAACCCCCGGCAATCGCCTTGTCCAGGCTGGCCTGGTAGGCGGTCAGATAGTCGGCCTTGGTGGGATAGAGACTGGCCAGCACGGCAGGGGTAAACGGGATCGCTTGGCCGAACAGCGAGCACAGGGCATTCGTGCCGGGCGGCGCTGCGCCGCTGAGCGTTGAGATCGGGACGTCGACTGCCGGGGTCCGCACCCCGCCGATCACGTTGCCGTGGCTGTCGAGGGCCAGGACGGCCGGGTCGGTAGCGGAGAGTTTGAAACGCGGCGGGCTGGGCGGCGGGGTCCCAGTGTTCACCCACTTGTCGAAGGCGGCGAACGCGGCCTGGACGACATTGTGCTGTGGACCGTTGTTCACCGGAGTGGTGCACCCGAGCAGGCTGGCGGCACCACCCACCTCGTAGGCGTCGGCGTGGGATGTGCCGGCCACCTCCCAGGTTCTGATCCGCTTGGTGTTGGGCTGTTGAGCCGGTGCGTACCCGAGAGCGATGAGATCGGTCTGCGTCTCGAACATAAAGACGGGCACCTTCAGGTCGGTGCGGATCCTGAGGTCGCTCGGACCCTGGGTCTTGGTGATCGCCGTTCCGTTGAGGGCGGCTCCGCCCCCGCCGCGGCTGTGGATGAAGATGCCGTCGAAGATATTGGTCCGGGGTTGGATGGCATCGGCGAACGTGGTCAAGTAGAACGCCGACTGCGATTCACCGACGGCGATGACGTGCTTTGGTTTAAGGCCACCGAGGGCGACCGGTTTGGTGGCCGAGAGGGCCTTGCCGATCTGGGCGTAGATGTCGAGGGCGTACTGGTCCCCAGGGTGGTGAAGCGATCCGTAGCGGGCCGGCTCCTCGGCGACGAGGCCACCCGACGCCGCGCCCGACTGGCCGAGGATGGCGTGGCCCCCGTCGACGCCCAGCTCCTGTGCCGACACCCCCACGTAGGCGTAGCCCGCCTTCATGAGGGACGGGTTCAAGTAGTCCCAGTCGGGTGCCGACTCACCGGCCGACACGTTCATCCACTCGACGAGCACGGTGCCGTTGAAGTGAGCCGGGCTGGCCGGGCGGCGAACCAGGATTCTCGTTGCGTACGGAGCCGACGTCGTCGGGGTGACCGTCCACTTCCCGTCACTGGGCATCGAGGTGGCCGTGAATGCCGAAGCGGTACCCGAGGCGAAATACTCCTGCTCGACGTAGCCGTTGGCAGCGAGATTGGGCGGATTGGCCGAGAGCGGCTCGACGACGTGGCCGGTGGTGACCGGCCCGGTGAGCGTGGCCACCCGGTCGAACACGGGCGTGGCCGCCTGGGCTGCCCCTGCGGTGACTAGTTCGCTACCGAGCACGATGGTGGCTACGGCTGCGATGGTGATCACGGCGGCACGTATCCGCCGTGTCCCCACAGAACTGCTGGTCGATTCAGTCATGTCCCCCCCGAACTTTGGCTTCATGACAGTACCGTCAACCGACCGTCGGCGTCGGCCGCCCCCCGACGGGCCCGCGAGCAGAGGTCCGTCCGGAGCCCTAGGGTCGCCACCGAGGAACCGAGTTCGCATCGGCTCCGTGACGCTCCCGACAGACAGAAGGCGACTTCGATGACGATCACGCACCGCTCCATAGCGACGAACGGCATCACGATGCACGTGGCCGAGGCGGGTGAGGGACCGCTCGTCTTACTCCTGCACGGGTTCCCCGAGCTCTGGTACTCCTATCGGCACCAGCTGGAGGCGCTGGCTGCCGCCGGCTACCACGCCGTGGCGCCCGACCAGCGAGGCTACGGCGGGACCGACGCCCCCGACGAGATCAACCAGTACTCCATGCTCCACCTGGCCGGAGACGTGGTCGGGCTCATGGAGGCGCTGGGCGAGGGCCGGGCCGTCGTCGTGGGCCACGACTGGGGCTCCCCGGTAGCATCGAGTGTGGGCGTGTTCCGTCCTGACCTCGTCCGTGGCGTGGTGCTGTTGAGTGTGCCCTACCTGCCTCGCGGCAACACCGACACGCTCACGTCGTTGACCGCGCTGCTCGGACCCGACAACTATCAGGCCTACTTCCAAGAGCCCGGCGTAGCCGAGGCCGCACTGGAGGCCGACGTCCGGGCCACGGTCGTCGGTACCCTGATCGGCGGCTCGGGGGACGCTCCGGAGATCAACACCCTGAGCGATGTCAGCGGTGGATACACCTTCCCCGACGTCAGCGGCGTGGAGCTGCCACCGTGGCTGACCGCTGAGGACGTGGACTACTTCACCGGCGAGTTCCAAAGGACCGGCTACCGCGGTGGCCTCAACTGGTACCGCACCTCGCGACTGAACTGGGAGTACACGGCCCCCTGGCACAACGCCCCACTCCTCCCACCGTCGCTCTACGTGGGAGGCGACAGGGATCTCGTCCTCAGCTGGCCCGGGTTCCGTGATCTGGTCGGGATGCTGAAGGAACTCTCGATGCCCAATCTGACCAAAGCGGTCGTCCTCGAGGGCTGCGGGCACTGGACCCAACAGGAGCGACCCGGTGAAGTCAGCGATCTGATGGTGGAGTTTGTGTCTGGTCTTCCCGACTGACGACCGCAGCAGGCCGCCGGCACGGCCGACCGGCTACCGGCCCAGGATCAGGGTTGCCACCACCGATGCCGCGGGCCCGACTGCTCCGATCTCGGCGTGGTGTCGCGCTGGGACCATGCTCGTCGGCCCAACCAGACGAGGGTGGGCACGGCCAAAAGCACGAGGAGCACGACGGTCAGCGCCATGGGAAGGTCCGGGGCGAGTTCACGGTAAGAACTTCCCTGCACGGAGGGTCGGGCATCCCTGAAGCGTAGACCGGGTCCCGTCGGGATCGGCCGAGTTCGGCTGGGTCAGGCCTGTGGTTCTCGTGCGTGCATGGGCAGCTTGAACACCAGCAAGAAGGTGATGGTCAGGGGGGCCAGACACGCCCACGCAGTGATGGCCAGAGCGTCCGTCGGGAGGTGACCGCCGAGAGCCGAGAAGAAGATCGTTCCGAGGACGGCGACGCCGAGGGCGCTGGAAAGCTGCTGGACGGCCTCGAGCACGCCGGAGGCCGAGCCGACCATGTCCATGCCCACGCCGGCCAGGATGAAGTCGAACAGCTGGCCCAGGCTGACCCCCGCCCCGAGACCGATGAGAAACAGCCCAGGGGCCAGGTCCAGCGTGGAGGCAGTGTGGGCACCGCTCACCGTGAGCGCCAACACCACCGTCCCCGCCGCGACGACCACGACGCCGAGATGGAGCAGGTGACGACCGAGGCGTCCGACCAGGCCGAATCCGGCGCCCATCCCGGCGATCATCCCGACGACCATGGCCATCAGGGTCAGCCCGGCATGGATCGGCGAGAAGTGCTCGCCGAGTTGGGCGAACAAGGAGACGCACAACACCAGCCCGCCGAACGCCCCGAAGAAGGCGAGAGCCACGAGAATGCCGCTCGTATAGGTGCGGTTGGTCAGGAGCCCGGGTTCGATGAGCGGATCGCCGCGGCGGCCACGCTCCCACAGAACGAAGACCACCAGCACTGCTGCTCCGACCACCAGCGAGACGAACGTCCAGGCCGGCCACCCATCGGTGCGGCCCTGGATCAGGGGGTAGATGATCGCGGTCAACGCGACGCCGATGAGTACCATCCCCACGCCGTCGAGCCGGAGCCCCGGGTGGGCGACGGTTCTCGGCAGCACTCGGACGGCGCCGGCGAAAGCGACTATGCCGATGGGTACGTTGATGAGGAACACCAGACGCCAGCCGATACCCCACAGATCGGCTTCCACCAGCGCTCCGGCCAGGATCGGTGCGGCGAGCATCGAGAGTCCCATCATGGGCCCGAAGGCACCGAATACCTTGGTCATCTCGTCCTCGGCGAAGACCTCTTTCAACATCCCGAACCCTTGCGGGATCATGAGGGCCCCGAACCCGCCCTGGAGTACCCGAAAGACGATCAGCACCTCCATCGACGGTGCCGCGGCGCAGGCGGCAGACATCAACGTGAAGCCGGCGGAACCGATCAGGAACAGACGGCGGCGGCCGAACATGTCACCCAGGCGGGCCCCGGTGATCAGGAAGACGGCGAAGGCGAGCGTGTAGCCGGCAGGAAGCCACTGCAAGGTGGAGGCGGTCCCGCCCAGGGCGGCCCGGATGGACGGGCCAGCGATGTTGACGATCGTGGCGTCCATCAGATCCATGATGTTGGCGGCGATCACGACCGCGAACACGAACCAGCGCAGGGGGTGGCCGGCCGTGGCCTGTGGCGGCTCAGCCGGGCCATCGGCCACGACCATCGTTCCTGTGCTTCCACCTAGTTCCATCTGCTCTCCTTACTGAGTACACCGTGCTCAGTTTCAAACCGTAGCAGACTGAGTACACTGTGCGCAATGAGTGCGAGGCAAGGGGTCATCTGGAATCGTCCCGAACGGGCCGCCCGCGGCCCTGTCCCCTCGCACTCGCGGGAGGAGATCGCCACGGCTGCCGTACGACTGGCTGATTCCGACGGGCTCGAAGCGGTCTCGATGCGCGCCCTGGCCGTAGAACTCGGCGTAGGAGCGACCTCCCTGTACCGCTATGTCGCCCGCCGGGACGAACTGGTCGAACTGATGGTCGACGAGGTCATGGGCAGCGACCTGCACTTCGAGTTCCATGGAGACTGGCGCCAGGACCTCCGTTCGTTCGCCCAGGGACTACGGGCGATGGCCCTCCGCCACCCGTGGATGGCCGTGCCCAGCGCCGGGATGCGCACCTTCGGGCCCAACGAGGCCGGCCTCTACGAGCAGGTCCTCGGCACCATCGACGGTCTCGGCCTCGAGATCGACGAGATGCTCGTGATGATCGAAACGCTCGGTGCCTTCGTCCGCGGTCGTGTACTCGAGGAGCTGTCCGAACAGGAGGCTGTCCGTCGCTCCGGTATGGACCAGCAGGAGTGGATGCAGACCCAGGTCCCCTACATCCAGAGTCTGGTCGAGAGCGGCCGCTACCCGCTGTTGACCCGCGTCGTCCTCGATGCCCGAGCACCCCACGATCCGGACCGCCTCTCGCACGGTTTCGACCTGGGACTCGAGCGTGTACTCGACGGCCTGGCGACGATGATCCCGGACTGAGTCACATCGGAGTGCGGACCGGCCGACGCGGCGGTCGAAAGCAAGTGGAATCCAACACGAGAGGCTTCCACCCGAAACTCCGGCCCGCCGTCGGAGGATCAGTCGCCCGGCGGCTCAACCCCAGGATCCTCGGCTACGGCACCCCCGGCGCCAGCAGGGCCAACGACCCGGTTGACGTGCCCCATCTTCCGTCCGGGCCTGGCGTCAGTCTTGCCATAGAGGTGCACGCTCACATCGGGCTCACCGAGCAACTCGGCTGCTCCGGCTATCTCGTCGCCGATCAAGTTCGTCATGACGACATCGGAGTGCCGCTCACCGCTTCCCAACGGATACCCGACGATGGCGCGGATGTGTTGTTCAAACTGATCAACCGTGCACCCGTTCTGGGTCCAGTGCCCCGAGTTGTGCACCCGGGGTGCGATCTCGTTGATCAGCACTTCGTCATCGTCGGTGATGAAGGTTTCGATGCCCATCACGCCCACGTAGTCCAGGGCCTCCAGGATTCGCCCGGCCACGACTTTGGCCTGCTCACACAGAGCCCTCGACACACGGTGGGCCGGCACGGTCGTCGTGCGGAGGATTCCGTCCCGGTGAACGTTTTCTCCCGGATCGAAACAGACGATGTCACCCGACCGTGACCGTGCAGCGATGACTGACACCTCACACCGGAAGTCGACGAATCCTTCGAGTATGCAGGGTGCGTCCCCTAAGGCCCGCCACGCCTCCCGGGCTCTTCCTACCTCGGCCAGCCGAACCTGTCCTTTTCCGTCGTAGCCGAACGATCGGGTCTTCAGCATCGAAGGCACCCCGATCCGGGCAACGGCTGCCTCGAGGTCGGCCTCCATTTCGACATTGGCGTACGGAGCCGTGCCGAGGCCGAGAGACGAGAGGAAATCCTTCTCCGTCAGTCGATCCTGGCTGGTGGCAAGGGCGTTGCGCCCGGGCAGGACATCACAGTGAGCCTCCAGGCCGTCGAGCACACCCGAAGGGATGTTCTCGAACTCGTAGGTGATTACGTCGACTGAATCGGCGAAGGCCTGCAGGGCGACGGCGTCTTCGTAGTCGGCCTGTGTCGTCCGGCTGGCTACCTGCCCGGCGATGGGGAGGGACTCCGGTGAGAGTACGTGGGTGCTGAGACCCAATTGCGAGGCGGCAACGGCCAGCATCCGTCCCAACTGACCTCCACCGAGTATCCCGACTGTCGTCGCGCCCGGATCGCGCGGGCTACTCATCTATGGGGTCTTCGGCCACTGCATCCGATTGAGCGGCGCGCCACTGATCCAATCTGGTGGCCACAGCCGGATCCTCGATGGCCAGGATGGCAGCCGCCATGAGGCCGGCATTGGCCGCGCCCGCCGGTCCGATGGCCATGGTGGCGACGGGAACGCCCTTCGGCATCTGAACGATCGAATAGAGGCTGTCGAGCCCACTGAGCGCCTTCGACTGCATGGGGACACCCAGCACGGGAAGGCGCGTATTCGAGGCCATCATCCCCGGTAGGTGGGCTGCACCTCCCGCCCCGGCGATGATGACGTGCAGCCCCCGGCTGACCGCCGTCGCCCCGTAGGATCTGAGGCGCTCCGGGGTGCGGTGCGCCGAGACGATTTTGGTCTCGTACGGAATGCCGAGCTCGTCGAGTACCGTCGCAGCATTCTTCATCGTCGCCCAGTCGGACTGGCTGCCCATGACAATTCCGACGGCTGTCTCATTCATCAATTGATCCCCCGACGTAGGTTGGCGCCGTTTGTGACAGGCCATGGGATTCGCTCACCAGCATGGTAGATGCTTGTAGGACTGCGGGATTACGGATCCTCAGGTTGATCGTTGAAGTGGAGGTGCACCGCCCAGTCGGAGCATGGTCGGAACTCCGGGGACAGGGACCTCCATTCCCATCCTTCCGGCGCGATCTCCTGGGTTTAGAGACCCGACTGTGGCACTCAGATCCGACCGGCTTCTTGAGGGGCATTGGTGGCCTCAGTCATCAACGGCAAGGGAGACGTCGGTGGACTTGACCAGCACCGTCACGGGCCTCCCCTCGCCGAGGCCTAAATCCTCAGCCGCCTCGCGAGTGATCGCCGACGTGACGATATCTCCTCCCCGCAGTTCGATCTTCACGGTGGTGATGGCATCGCCATGATGCACGGCGAGGACCGTGCCGGGTAGCTGGTTCCGAGTGCTCAGTCGCATGCATCCACCTTGGCACGCGAAACCGCCGGATCACAGACTCTCCACCTCAGGCGCCTGCGATGGCATAGACGTCGACCCGGTCGACGTCTACCGCCGCCCAGACTAGCGATCCATCTGTGAGCCGAAGCTCGGCGAGCATCGCTGCGGAGATTTCGGCTGCGATGGGGATCGGTCCCCCCAGCAGCACCCGGACCCGGTCACCGGTCAGATCGACCTGCGCCACCCGGGTCTGCCAGAAGTTCCTTTGGGAGTTCGTAGGGCGGTCCGAATGCAGCGACACATGGCGAGGCGCGATTGCAGCCAGGCGAGGGCCGTACTCCGAGCCCATGATCTTCAACGTCATCCCCCCGTCGACAACGAGTCGGCTCCCATCAGCATGGCCTCTAATCAGGTTGAGTCCGACGAGCTCGGCTACGTACGGTGTCTGGGGTCTCGCGCTCACCCCGGCCAGTGTCCCCCGCTGGGCCACCTCGCCCTCCTCAATGATGACAATCCGGTCGGCAAGAGCTGCGGCGTCGAGCGGATCATGGGTCACCAGGACGCAGGACCCGGTGAACGCCTCAAGGTTGCGGCGGAGCCGGTGACGGACGGAACCACGAGTGGACACATCCAGCGCGGCCATCGGTTCATCTAACAGGAGCAGTCTCGGCTCGGTGGCGAGGGCCCTGGCCAGCGCCACCTGCTGAGCCTGGCCGCCGGAGAGGCGTCCCGGCTTGGCAAACGCTAGGTCGGAAAGTCCGATTCGCTCCAACCACTCGGCGGCCACCTGGTTGGCCTCCCTCTTGGTTGACCCACCACATCGCAGGCCGAAGGCCACGTTGGCCGTAGCGGTGAGATGGGGAAAGAGGAGGTAGTCCTGGAACAGCACCCCACAGGACCGGTGCTCGGGTGGGACCAGTCTCCCGAGTGACGGATTATCAAGCGTCACGTCGTCCAACACGATCTGACCACTGGCAAGGGGCTGTAGGCCTGCCAGGGTTCGGAGCAGGGTCGACTTCCCGCTGCCGTTCGGACCGAGCACTGCAACCACCTCGCCGTCCTCCACCTGCAGATCCACCTGCTCGACAAAGTCGCCCACGACAACGTGTACGTTCGCCACCAGGCTCACGGGGCGATTGCCCCCAGCCAGCGGCCGCGCAGTGCCACCAGTACGACCAGGGAAACCGTTAGCAATGCCAACGAGAGGGCGATGGCTACCTGCTCGTTGCCCTGGAGTGCGAGGTACACGGCCAGCGGGAGGGTTTGGGTGCGCCCCTGGATGTCACCAGCGAAGGTGATGGTGGCCCCGAACTCACCGAGCGCCCGTGCCCAGGTCAGCGCGGTTCCCGCCACCACCGCGGACGAGATCATCGGGAGAGTCACCCGGCAGAACGTCGTCCACCGGCCGGCCCCCAACGTCGCTGAAGCCTCCTCGTAGCGGCCGTCCATGGTGCGAAGGGCGGCCTCCACCGTGATGATCAGAAAGGGCATCGCCACAAAAGTCTCCGCCATCACCACGCCCGCCGTGCTGAAGGTCAGCTGCACACCGAACCAGTTGAACAACGGTGTTCCGAGTATCCCGCCCCGGCCGAACGCCAGCAGAAGCGCGACCCCGCCGACGACCGGAGGGAGCACCATGGGAAGAATGGTCAGGGCCCGCACCACGCTCCGGCCCGGGAAGGTGACACGCGCCAACACCCACGCCAGGGGAATGCCGAGGACCACCGACAGGCCGGTCGACCAGAGGGAGCAGACCAGCGAGAGTCGGAGCGCGTCAAGCGCGACCGGGGAGGTGAGGTCGGCTCCGAGCGTGGACCATGACACCTTGGACAGGAGGCCCACCAGCGGCAGGGTCAGGAAGGCCACAGTGAGGAACGCCACCCCCACCACCAGGATCGGCGGCCGCCGGCTGCGGACCGCGGGGGTCGAGGCCACGGGACCTCAGCGGGCCGGGAGGAAGCTGTCCTGGCGGAGGACCTTCTGTCCGTTCGGACCGAGGACGAACGCCATCCACGCCCGCGCCACGCTCAAGTCCTTCGTCGTCCTGACCACGGCAATGGGATAGCTGGTTGTCACGTTGTCGGATGCGGGGATGGGTATGCCGACGCCCTGGGTGCCGATGGTCTTGGCATTGGTCACATACACGATGCCGGCATTTGCGTCACCGGTGGTGACAGCGGCGAACGTGGCGTCGACGTTCTGCCCGAGCGTGACCTGGGACGCGGGCAGCCTTACGTTCGCACGCCGGAGGGCCACCAGTGCAGTGGATCCGCATGGGGCTGTGCTGACACACAGTGAGACGACCGGGGCCTTGGTGAGGTCGGGGAGGGAATGGATGCCCAATGGATTTCCGGGCTTGACCACGATCTCCAGGCTGTTGCGGGCGAAGGTCACCGGTGTGCCCTTGATGTCACCGGCCCGGACGACGGTGGCCATATCCGTGGGAGAAGCCGAAGCGAAGACGTCAGCCGGGGCACCCCCCGTGATCTGGTCGGCCAGGTCGCCCGACGACGCGAAGTTGAAGGAGACCGTGGTCGACGGATGTAGCGAGTGGAACATGGTCCCCAGTTGGCCGAAGGCTCCGGTGAGCGACGAGGCCGCCGACACGATGATGGAGCCGGTCAGCTTCGGCGTCGTCGTCGATGAGACAGGGACGGAACTCGACGTGCTGCTGCACGCCGTGGCCATCAGCACTACTGCACCGAGGACGACTCCGAGTGCCGTGCCGTAGGGAGTACGGCACGGCCTCGGTCCACCTCGGTTTCCGACCTCCCACACCTGCCGACTCACGATGGCACGACCTCCATGATCACGTCCGTCGCTTTCACCACCGCAGTAGCCAGGTCGCCTTCCTCCAGTCGGAGGTCGTCCGCCGCCTCGCGAGTGAGTAGGGAGATGACGCGGAAGCGGCCGGCGCGGAGTTCGATGATGGCAGTCAACTTGTCGCGCTCGACCCGGGTGACCACGCCACTGAACCGGTTGCGTGCCGACTGGGCCAGCAGCTCCTCGGGGGCATAGGCATCGTCCTGCTCACGGACGAACCGGGCCAGCGAGGCGCCCTCCACCAACCGGTGGCCGCCCTCGGACCGCACGGTTTCGAGCCGCCCCTCGTCACACCATCGGCGAACCGTGTCGGTACTCACACCGAGCAGTTCGGCCAACTGACCGGGACGGTACTGAGACATGGGAAGACTTTAGCGCTGTAAACTTGTAGAAGCTTGAAATGCCGCCGGTTTTTTCAGTAGATATGGGGTTTTTAGGCCTTAAAGTCCGAAATACCGAGGTTCATGCCGTGTTGTCCGAAACGGATGCAACGCTCCCGTCGGCGGCTCGGCGCCAGGTCCCGGAGCGGCCACCGGACTTGTGCCACACCGCCAGCTCCTCGATCGAGGCAGCAGTGTCCAGGCCCATGACCGGTTGCATCACCACCAGGGCCGCGACCGTGCAGGCAGTGAGGGCCTCGATCTCCACTCCGGTCCGGTCGAGGATCGCCACCACGGCGCGAATCCGCACACCCTCCGGTGCGGCCACGACTTCGACATCGACACCATCGATCCGGAGCGGATGACAGAGAGGTACGAGGGAGGCGGTCTGCTTGGCCGCCATGATGCCGGCTACGCGGGCCGATTCGAGCAGATCCACGCCGGTCACCGGGTCGGTGGCCACCGGGTCGGTAACCATTCGGACCACCTCGGGTGTGGTCCGGACCACGCAGCGCGCCTCGGCGGTCCTTGCCGTGAGGGGCTTGCCGGTGACGTCGACCATGTGGGCCTTGCCGTGCTCGTCGACATGGGTGAGTCGACCCGACCGCCCACTCCCACCGTAGGAGCTCGCCGTGCTCATCCGCCCGACACCGGGGGGATGACAGCCAGCTCGTCACCGGCGTCGACCGGATCGGACCAGGTGGCGTTCTCCCCGTTCACCCAGATGCGGCTGGTGGCCACCACCCGCGCCAGGTTCTCGCCGAACCTCGCCTCGGCGGAGGCCAGCACCTGGCCGACGGTGGCACCGGGCAGGTCGGCCTCCGACCGACCAGCCGCCGTCCGAGCGGGGCCGAAGAATCGCACCGTGGTCACTGCTCAACCTCCAATCATCGACATGGACCGTGCCGGGCGCAAGAAGCCGGGCTCGTTGATGCCGTGACCCGGAAGCTTGCGCCATACCGCACGTCGGAGGAGCCCCTCCAGTTGGTGGTCGGACCCGCCGCCACGGAGGATCTCCCGAGCGTCCAGCTCATTGTCGGAAAACAGACAGTTCCTGAGGGCACCGTCAGCGGTGAGGCGGAGCCGGTTACAGGTGCCACAGAACGGCTGGGTCACACTGGAGACGAGACCGATCTCGCCGTTTCCGTCTTTGAAGCGAAACGACTGGGCCGGCGCCGAATCCCCGGGGACACCGGTCGGCTCGAGGGGCCATCGGGCACTGATCCGGCGGAACACCTCGTCACCCGGGACCAGCTGGTCTCGGTCCCAAGCACCGTCGGCGTCAAGTGGCATGTACTCGATGAACCGCACGGTGCGGCCAGTGCTGCGGGCGAAGGCGGCGAAGTCGAGGATCTCGTCGTCGTTACGACCCCGGAGCAGTACGACGTTGACCTTGAGCGGGAGGAGTCCGGCCTCCTCGGCGGCGTCCATGGCACGCAGCACCGTGTCCCGGTCACCCCTGCGACGAATTGCCCCAAACCGTTCGGCCTGGAGCGAGTCGCAGCTGACGTTGACCCGGTCGAGTCCGGCGTCGGCCAGGGCCTGGGCGTGCCGGGCCAATAGCATCCCGTTGGTCGTGAGGGCCAGGTCGTCGAATCCCAGGGTTGACAGTCGGGCTACCAGCTCGGGAAGTCCCCGGCGCACCAGCGGCTCGCCTCCGGTCAGCCGGACCGAGGTGACGCCGAGTCCCCTGGCCACCGAGGCCATCCGCACGATCTCGTCGAAGGTGAGCAACATCGGCGCCGGCAGGAAGGCCATGCCCTCCATCGGCATGCAGTACGTGCACCGCAGGTTGCAGCGGTCGGTGACCGAGATGCGCAGGTCGTCGTGGATCCGACCGAAGGCGTCGACGAGCGGACCGGTGATCGGCAGTCCATCGGGCTCGGTGCCCTGCCCCCCGTGTGCACCCTTGGCTGGACGGACCGACAGCTCGACGGGCACCGCCGTCATGGCGGACCCTCCCCGAGGGCATTCGGCACCGGACCCACCCGTCCCGGGTCGAGCACCATGACTTGCACCGTGCTTCCGGACGCCGCACCGGCGCCGTCAGGGAGCACGGCCAGGGCATTGGCCTCGGCCATGGCTATCAACTGGTGCGATTCCTGGCCACTCAGTGGATGTACCCGGAAGCGGCCTCCAGGATCCACTGCGGCGACGGACCGAATGAAATGGGTCTTGCCGTCGGGCCGACGCACGAACTCGCCATCGGCCAGAGCCGCGATCACCGGACGCTGCAACACCGTGTGGCCCGACATGCGCCGAACACCTGGCCGCACGAACAGCTCGAAGCTCACCATGGCCGAGACGGGATTGCCGGGAAGGCCGAAGACGGGGACGCCGGACCCATCGAGCATGCCAAAAGCAAAGGGCTTGGCCGGGCGAATGGCCACCTGCATCCACCGCATGGTCCCGGCGCTTCGTCTCTGCAGGACGAGTTTGACCACGTCGAGGTCGCCCACACTCACCCCCCCACTGGTGACAATGGCGTCACACCGCCTTCGGGCATCGTCGAGGGCACGCTCGAGTGCAGACTCGTCATCGCCGACGACTCCGAGGTCGACCGGAGTCCACCCCTCTTGGCGGACAAGAGCCAAGAGGGTGTGCCGGTTGGCATCCCGGATCTTGCCCGGAGGGAGGGGTCCAGGACCCGACACCAGCTCGTCGCCGGTGGACAGTACGCCGACCCGGGGCCTCGGGTGGACGGTGACGTCGGTGAGCCCCTGGCCCGCCAGCACGCCGATGCGTCCCGGGGTGATGACCGACCCCCGTTCGACCACGGCGGCACCCACCGCCACATCCTGGCCGGTCCAACGCACGAAGCTCCCCGGCGCCACCGTCCCCTCGATCACGACGACCGTTCCGTCACGCTCAGTCCGGACCTCCTCGACCGCGCACACTGCGTCCGCCCCGGTCGGCAGAGGGGCGCCGGTCATGATCCGCGCCGCCTGGCCCGGTCCGACCACTCCCTCGAGCGGCGCCCCGGCCATGACCGTGCCGATGACCTGGAGCCGGACGCCGTGATCCACGGTTCGGGAACCGTCGGTGTCGTCAGCCCGGAGGGCATAGCCGTCCATCGACGAATTGACGAAGGGGGGCACCGGCTCGACGGCCAGGATCGATTGCGCGGCCACGCACCCGAGCGCGTCATCCAGGGGGACCACACGGGGACCAGACCGCGAGCAGGCATCGAGGACGAACTCCTGAGCCTCGGCCAAGGGGATCACGGCGCCACGTCCTCGATGGCGTGGTCGCACGCGCTCCAGTCCGTCCCGTCGCCCCACGTCTCCCGCTTCCAGATGGGTACGGTCCGCTTCAGGGTGTCGATGCAGTACTCGGCGGCGGCGAAGGCCTCGGCCCGGTGGGGGGTGGACACGACGACCACCACCGACACCTGTCCGACCGTCAGCCGCCCCAGCCGATGGAGCAGAACCAACCGACCGATCATCGGCCACTGCCTCCGTGCGCCCGCAGCCACCGCCACGAGCCGTGGAACGGCCTGCTCGGGATAAGCCTCGTACTCGAGGGCGGTGACGTCAGCCCGACCTGGCGAGTGGTCACGGACGGTGCCGGAAAACGAGACGATGGCACCACAGCCGGGCTCCGAGGCCCATGTCGTGGCCAGCTCGGTCGGCAGGGCATGGCTGGTCATGGCGATCCAGTCACGCTCGCCGGACGCCGGCGGCCGATCGTCGTTCATCTCCACACCGACACCGTAGGGGTTTCTCACTCTCCTAATGGGGGCTGCCGCCACCCATCAGTTCCAGCGCATGGGGCAAGAGGTTGGCGATCGATTCGATCGACTCGAGGGCACCGGTGGTCGACCCGGGCAGATTGACGATCAAACACTCGCCTCGGATGCCGGCCACCCCACGAGACAGGGGGCCGAGCGGACTGGACGACCTGATCGCCTCGGCCAGTCCGGGTGCCAGGCGTTCGAGGACTCCGCAGGTGGCCTCGGGCGTGGTATCCGAAGGGGCGAATCCGGTACCACCGGTGGTGACGAGAAGGCCGCAGAACCGGTCGGCCAACCGACAGAGCGCCTCGCTGACCGGCTCCAAACCGTCGGGCACCACCTCGACCGCCGGGACCACAAAGCCGTGGTCCACGAGATAGGTCCGGAGGGCAGGACCCGATCGGTCCTCTCGGATCCCAGCATGCACCGAATCGGACACTGTCAGAACCTTCGCCAGGAGTTCCATCCCTGGCGCTAACCCGGAGGCATCCGGACGGTACTCGGCCGCCGGGCGGTCACCGCACACCCATCACGACGACATAACGCCCGGCGCGCTCGACCGCGTCGACCAGGAACAATCCTGCCTCCTTGGCCAGGGACTCGGCCGCGTCGCTCCCCACGTGCGCCCAAGGGAACCATCGACCCACATGATGGTGTGTCTCCCAGCGCTGGACTCTCGTGCACACGCCGGTGGGACGGGCGTCAACTTCGGCCACCACCTGCCCACGGTAATGGAGGAGCTGGCGTGCCCGGCGAAGCATTCGTAAGGGATCGCCTCCGATACCGATGTTGCCGTCAGCTAGGAGGACCCTCGACCACCGTCCCCCGTCGGGCATTGGATCGAACACATTGCCTTGCAGGGCCGTTCCTCCCCGCTGCTCGGTCATCTCGACGGCGGCGCTGGAGATGTCCACCCCCAGAACAGGGACACCCCGGGCCGCTAGTGCTGAGGTGAATCGGCCGGGCCCGCAACCGACATCCATGGTCGGGCCCTGACACAGGTCGACAATGGCCTCGTCCACCTCCCTATCCTGGTCGGTCGATGCCGAACCGCCCAGCCATCGGCCGATGTGCAGTGGCCTGCGGATTCCGTCTGTGTCGGAGATCCAACTCGGTTGGCCTCCGGAGATGTGTCGGTAGATGACGTCAGGATCGGCGATGCTCCTACCGACCCCAGGTCGGACCTGATGCAATCCATCGGTCCGAACAGACTGGTCCCTCTGGTCGAGGGTCATCTTTTGATCGGCAAGCATCGGTTCACTGGTATTCGACACCGTCGCCCCCTCCGGATGACCTGGCTCCATCCCGGAAAGCGATCTCCGAGGGTGCACTGGCATCCCCTGGCGAGAAACTCACCTCGACCGGATGCCGCCGCACCAAGAGCAGTCTGATCCCGTAGGCCAGCGCGCTCGCTCCGAACAGGGCGGCGCTGATCAGCAGCCACCGATCGAGGAAGGGCGCCTGGGTCAGCCCGGTGGCGTTGTGATAGGCGATCTTTCCCTGCTCGATGATCCCTGGGAAGAACATGAGGAAGAGCAGGCCGCTGGCCATGACCGGGATGCGCACGTAGTTGACCGGGGGTACCCGTGGCGTGCGATCGGGCAGTCGCCCGGTCACCGCCCGCCATCCAGCCCCGAGGGACCGGTCGGCCAGCGCATACAGCGGGAAGAGCACCACGTCGTGCAGCAGGATGGCGGCGATGAACCACACCAGGATCGACTGCCACCAGACCCGTCCGTTCCACAACTGTTTCGTTCCGAGAACGCTGATCACGTAACCGACAAGGGCGAACGACGCCAGCAGTGTCAGCAGGTGCAGGGGATGGCCTCCGTAGAGGCGTCGGAACCTTGTGCTCACGGCGCGCTCTTCACGCCACGAACTCGATCGAACGCACCCACTTGGTGCAGTGGACACCCGGGAGGGCGGGAACGATGACCCGGGCAGGGAACCCGTGGTCGAGCGAGAGATCTACGCCGTTGACCTTAAGGGCCAAGAGCGCGTCTTGGGCCAGCACCTGGTTGGAGGCCAGCCACGCCTCGCCGAACCCCCCGCCCTTCTCGAGGGACTTCACGTGCGCCGCACTAGGTGATGCCACCCCGGCCATCCGGGCCAGATCGGCAAGTCGGACGCCGCTCCACTGTTGAGTGGTGGACCATCCCTCGACACAGGCGATGGGGAGCTCGGCTGCGTGCTGCTCCATGGCCAGGAGCGAGGCCCTGCTCACCAGCACGTCCCGAGTGCCACCGCTCAGCGCCAGCTGCCAGGTCTCTCCAGTCTCTTCCGGGTCGATCGCCGCGGCCTGGGCCGTGCGGTTGATCTGGAAATCGTTCGGCCCCGAACCGTAGGACCGTCCGCGGGGTAGGAGCAGGGCGGCACTGCGGGTCACGCCGCCGAGCGTCTGCCCGACGGAAAGGACGGCGATCATCAGCGATCCGCCACCGACCACGGCCAATGCTCCCCGACGACTGATGGTGGCCTTCCCCGGCGAAGGGGCAACCAGGCCGTCGGGGTCCATGGGCTCTGGTCGGGTGTCGTCCAGCGAGGTCCTCAGTTCGGTACGGAGCGACCGAGACCGCAGGCTACGCACCATGGTGGGGAGCTTGAGAGACACGTGAACGACGAAGCCGACGATGAAGACCCAAGCGCCGAAGTAGTGGGCCGTGTAGAAGCTGAATCCGAAGATGTAGTCGTACTGGATGTTGAGGATGCCGGTGGCCATCTCGAAGACGATTCCCCCGACGATCATGATCAGCGACAGCCGCTCGAGCAGGTTGGCCAACGATCGGATCGCCGGCCAGACGAACAGCTTGGGCATGACTGACCACAACTTGGCGAGCACCACCGGTACCAACACCAGGCCGAGGCCGACATGCATTCCCTCGGTCAGCTGGAACAACCACGCCGGGCGGGCGGGCCAGCGGAAGTAGGGCAGATGCAGGAACCCAACGTGGGCCGGGATGGCCTGGTGGAACTGGGGTCCATAGGCGATGAAGTCAAGGAGCCCGGTGACCATCACCAGCGGCAAGGAGATGAGCAGCAAAAAACCCAGCACCGAAGTGAGCCATGGGCCGCGGATCGGACTCCGCCACACGTCGCTCCCGGGCAGACCGGGGGGGCGATGCGCGGCGACTCTCTCCCACAGCCGTCGGGGGAATCCGAACTCCGGCGCTGCGTCACCAGTGCGGGCGATCGCGACGTTGTCTTCGATCGGCTTGGTGGCCTCGGGCGATTGGGCGTTTACTGATGTGGTCTCGATCCTCTCGGTCGATCCCGACCCATGCGGTTCGCCAGGCACCCATGCGCTCGGCTGCTGGTCGAGAGGCTCTGGTGTCGGCCCATCGGACACTTGCCCATCATCGACCACCGCCTCCTCATCGGGCGGTGCCTTGCCATCAGCGGATGCCTCCTCGTCGGGAACAGATTCGACGGCATCGGCGCCTGCATCGGCGTCGATCGCTTCATTGCCTCCTACCTCGGCATCCTCATGCGATGCTTTCGTGCCGCCATCAGTGGGATCCGATTCGTGACGAGAGGCTGGCGGAGTCACCGGCAGCCCGTACTCTCAGCGATCGGGCCCGGCTCGCCGCGGGGGCGCCGTTTGGGCCCTCCAGCGTTGTACGGACCCATCTCGCACTGTACCCCGGCCTCCATGGTTCGGGGCCGGAGCCGTGTCGCCGCTTGGGCGCGCACCATCTCTCTGCAACTCACAATCTCCTAGTCCCCAGTGGCCTGCTTTCCGTTACGCGGCGTCGGGGCGACCGAGAGCCGCCCCGGGTACTGTGCCGTGGTGCGGACATCCCCGAGCACAGTGGATCTCCTCCCCACAGGGCGGCCAGAGACGTCCTGGGTCGAGCGCTACCGCAACGACCTCCTGTGGGGCGCCGTTCTCGTCCTCCTGGTTGCCGCTGCCTTCGTCGTCCCTCACTTTCACCTCGACTGGCTGTCCCCAGTGGTCCGTCAACCCCCCGCCGAGTATCGGATTCTGGCCGGGACTGCACCGCTCCTTGCCTCGTGGATGCCCCACGTCGGCTCGGCCACTCCCGGCGCGGTGATCGTGGCCATCGCCGTCGTCGTGGGGGGCCCGGCGGCGGCTCGGCGACTGCCCTGGCGGGGATTGGTGGGAGCTGCGTGGCTGACCGCGCTGGCATGGACAATGGCCCTGACGCTCATCGATGGCTGGAAGGTCGGCTTCGTCGACCGGATGGCTGGGGGCTTCGGCTACCTGCACGATGTGCATCATGTGCACGGGATCCACGCCTTCTTCCAGTACTACGCCTCCCACATCCCTTCTCCCCGGGCCGGGTCGTGGGACATCGAGAGCTCCGCCCATCCGCCACTGGGGCTGTTGACGTTCACTGTCCTCCACCGGGTAGGCCTGTCCGGACCGACCTGGGCCAGCTTGTTCGTCGTAGTGGTGGGCACCAGTGCGGCGGCGGCCGTGCTCGTCACAGTGAAGGCGCTGTGCAGTGAACCGATGGCACGGCGGGTCGCTCCGTTCGTGGCCCTGGCACCGGTGGCGGTGTGGATCGGGGTATCCGCCGATGCCTATTACGCAGGCGTGGCGGCATGGGGGCTGACCCTTCTCGCCCTCGCCGCCTCGGGTTCGCCTCGTCACGCCACGCTGCTAGCGCTGGGTGGAGGGGTTCTCCTCGGATGCAGCGTCTACCTCAGTTACGGCTTGATCCTCCTGGTCGTCCCAGCCGCAGCCATCCTGTTCTCCTCCCGAAACTACCGCCCCTTGGTGCCTGCGCTACTCGGATCCCTCGCCGTCGCCGGGGTGGTGACCGGTCTCGGCTTCTCGTGGTTCACCGGTCTGACACTGCTCCGGCAGCGTTACCTGTCGACGATCGCCATGGACCGACCCTTCGCCTACTGGGTGTGGGGCGACCTCGCCGCCTTGACCTGTGCCATCGGACTGCCGGCGGCCATCGCACTGCGGCGGGCCTTCGATGGCGGGCGGCTGCGGTGCAGGAGTGGGATCAACGTGCTCCTAGTATCGATGGTGGTCGCAGTGGTCGTGGCTGATCTCAGCGCCATGAGCAAAGCCGAGACGGAGCGCATCTGGCTCCCCTTCGCCGTGTGGCTGGTGGCCGCACCCGCACTCCTCCCGCGCCGGAGCCATCGGTACGCCCTCGTCGTGCAGGCCGTGGGGGCCCTTTTCATCAACAGCCTGCTGCTCACCACCTGGTAACCGGGGATGCTGGGCCCCTGGGACCGCTACGGGGAACCGGTTGGGCCCTGTTCGAGCCGTCGAAGGGCCTGTGCGAATCGGCTTGTTGTCGCCATACCTCCGGCTACCAGCCGGGCATCGTCCGGTGTGTCCACATCGGTGAGGAGGGGCAGTTCAGCGACAGCGCAACCAAGCGCCGCCAGGGCCGCCAGCGTGAGGGCACCGGTGTCGGAGCGCGACATCGGAATGTCCCCGAGGACCGAGGCCGCGCCGGCGTCGGTGACCCCGAGGGCCCACCATCCTCCGTCCGTAGCCATGCCCAGCACGGCGTCGGTGTCGTCGGCCAGCAGGGTGTCGGCGGCCATGGTCAGCAGCTCACCGCTCAACTGGGGCGTGTCCATCCCAATCTGGAGTACGGGAAGTCCGGCCCGGGAGGCCTCGCGGTGGGCGTGCACCAGCCGCTCGGCGAAGGTGGCGCCATCCTGTGGGATGACCATGACGTCGTTCAGTGCCAGTCCGATTTCGACCCCGTCCTGGGCGAGGGCCAGATCCCCACTGAGAGCTACGACCCGTTCCACTACGTCCGACGCCCGGACAGCAATCATGGTGTCGAGGAACGCCGCGGCGGCAAGCCCGGCGGCCCCGTCAGACCCGAAGGCCGGCGCCAACCGGGTCTTTGCCTCTCCGGGGACGGGAGCCTTCGCCATGACCAGCAGAGTGCACGGCCTCGGCGTCATCGGATGACCTTCAAGAAGTCCCACGTGGCAACGGCACTACCCCTAACTGAGCCGGAGACCTTGGAGGAGCCGGCAGTTCGGGGCCGATAGGTCACAGAGCGCTCCTCCACTCGTAGTCCAGTCCGGCCCGCTCGTACCAGCAGCTCGAGCGGGTAGCCGGACCGCCTGTCCTCGACCCCCAATGCCAGCAGGGTCTCACGACGGATGGCCCGCACCGCTCCGATGTCGTGCACGGGTAGGCGGAACCTCTGGCGCAGTCGTGCGGCCACGATGGCATTACCGGCCCGCGCGTGGGCCGGCCAGTGGGTGCCGGGTACCGGCCGCCTCCGCCCGACGGCCAGGTCCACACCCGCCCGGACCAACTCGACGAGCACCGGTAGCTCACCGGGATCCATCGAGCCGTCGCCATCGAGCACGCAGACGATGGACGGCCGGGCCGCCTCCACCCCGGCCTGCACGGCCGCCCCGTACCCCGGGGTCGCCTCCACCACCACCCGCGCGCCGTGGGTGGAAGCCACCGAAGCCGTTCCGTCGTCGGACCCGTTGTCCACCACCACTACTTCGTAGCCCGCCGGCATACTGGCCAGCACGCCAGGCAGCGACCCGGCCTCGTTGCGACACGGGACAACCACGGTCACCCGATCGAGGTCAGACACGTGGTGATCCCGACCCCTGCGCGTCACGCAGCGGCGCCCAGGCGAACCGACGAAGGCCTTCGTCAGGCGCCACGGAGGCAGTGAAGTCGAGCAACTCGGCAGCGCGAGCCGGGTCCGCCACGATGTGGCGGACATCGCCCGGGCGATACTGCCCAGTGATGATCGGTGGCGGTCCCTCACGGGCATGGGCCACGCTCTGTGCCACCTGCTCGATGGTGATCGGTCGCCCAGAGCAGACGTTGAGGGGGATGAACCCGGCAAGTTCGGACTCGATGGATCGGACGTTGGCCTCGGCCACATCCGTGACATGCACGAAGTCCCGGGTCTGTCTGCCGTCCTCGTAGACCCGGGGCGCCTCGCCTGCCTCGAGGGAGGAACGGAACATAGCGGCCACACCCGAATACGGGGTGTCCCGGGGCATCCCCTCGCCGTAGACATTGTGATAGCGCAGCGCAGTGACCGATCCTCCCGAAGCCAGGGACCAGGCCAGGGCGAAATGTTCCTGGGCCAGCTTGCTGGCCGCGTACAGACTCCTCGGCCGGAGCGGCGCATCCTCGCTCACCAGTTCCCACGCCAGCGGCTCCCCACCGATCGGGCACCGGTTGTCGAACTCACCCCGGTCAAGATCGGTCGCCCTCCGGGCCGGAGGCAGCACTGGACCATGGACAGCGCACCGGTACCGTCCGTCGCCGTAGACCACCATGGACGAGGCCAGGACCAATCGTCGACAGCCGGAGCGGTGCATGGCGGCGAGCAGCACCGCTGTCCCGAAATCGTTGTGGCTGGCGAATGCCGGGGCATCCTCGGCGTCGATCCCGGCACCGACCACGGCAGCCTGGTGGCAGACCACATCGACACCCCGGAGCACCCGCTCCATGGCTCCGGCGTCCCGTACGTCAAGGGGGAGGACGCCCTCAGGTGGTGTCGGGGAGGCACCGTGGGCCGAGGCGAGCAGCAGGTCGACTGCGACCACCTCGTGTCCACGACGGCCGAGGGCCAGGCCGACCTGGGTGCCGATGAAGCCGGCTGCACCGGTGAGCAGCACCCTCACCGCATTCCGGCCCTCTCGCATCGGTAGCTCACCGCCACGATGGTAGGCGTCGTGGCCTCGGTATCGTCAATGTCATGCCCGCATCCCTTGACCCCTTTTCCCTAGCCGAACAGTCCGCTGCCTCGATCGCGGTGGTCAGCGCCGTTCCCGCCCATGACGTGGCCGTCATTCTCGGCACCGGGCTGGCCGACGCGGCCGGCGCCTTGGGCGGCCGGGCTTCACGGCACGATCTGGGCTCACTGGCCGGGCTGCCCGGCGCGTTCGTCCCCCACCAGCGATCCGAGGTGTGGAGCATCGAGGTCGGCGGTCTCCGGGTACTGGCCTTTCTCGGTCGACTCCACCTCTACGAGGGGTACTCCGGAGTCGAAGTGGCCCACCTGGTTCGCACCGCAGTGGCCACGGGATGCGGGACGGTGGTCATCACCAACGCCTCGGGTGCGCTCGATCCCGACCTTACCCCCGGTGATCTGGTGGTCATCACCGACCACCTCAACCTCACCGGTGTATCGCCGCTCACCGGGGTCCCGACCAGCGATGGACGCCCGAGCCCCTTCGTCGATCTGGTCGGAGCCTGGTCGCCACGACTTCGGGCACTGGCGCACCAGGCCGGCGACACCCTGGCCGAGGGCGTCTATGCCCAGGTGATCGGACCCCACTTCGAAACGCCGGCAGAGATCCGCATGCTCCGGACCATGGGGGCCGATCTGGTGGGCATGTCGAGCGTGCTCGAAGCCATCGCCGCACGGCAGCTGGGGGCCGAGATCCTCGGGCTGTCGTTGGTCACCAACATGGCAGCCGGGCTGGTCCCGGGAGGGGTCGCTCCCGCCGCCATCCTTGATGTGGCCGAACAACGTGCTGCGGACATCGGGGGGATCATCCGCCATGTCCTCTTGGCCCTCTGACTCTCCCGCTCCTGAGGCAACTCCTCCACCTGCAGCCACCTGGGACCCCAACGCCCGTAACATCGCCATGTGACTACCCGATCACCCGGCGGTCCCGAAGGCAGGAAGCGCATGGGGCGGCGGGTGTTTCTCGGCATGGTCGGTGCCGGGGCACTGGGGATCGCCTTCGGCGCCAAGGTCCAGAGTGTGGTGGGCAGTGCGCTCGGATCAGGGCTCGGTGGGCTGCTTCCCGGAGGCGACCGCTTTCGCATCTACACGGTCACCGACTCCTTCCCGTTCATCAGCGACCCCCATTACCGCCTGAAGGTAACCGGCCTGGTCGACCGCCCGACCGTCTTCACCCTGGACGACCTCCACGACATGCCGCGGACCCGCCTGGTCAAGGACTTCCAGTGCGTGACCGGTTGGCGGGTGCCCGACGTCCCCTGGGAGGGAGTGCGACTGGCGGACCTGCTCGACAGGGTCGGTATGCATCCCGAAGCCCGGGCGCTCGAGTTCGATTCGTATGACGGCCTGGACACCGAGAGCCTCACCCTGGATCAGGCGCGGCGGTCCGACGTCATCGTGGCCTACCGGATGCTCGGCGCTCCCATCACCACCGAACATGGTGGCCCGGTCCGGCTCTACGTTGCCCCGATGTACGGCTACAAATCGCTCAAGTGGCTGTCGGCCATCCGGGTGGTCGAGGTGGCCACGCCGGGCTACTGGGAACAGAACGGCTACTCCACCGATGCCTGGATCGGCAGCTCCAACGGCCGAACGGACCAACCTGTTGACTAGACAGAGGAGGCAGCCCATCGACCTCCGCAGCGGCGCGGCCGAATCGGGCCGGCGCCGGATCCTCCGCTTCGACCGGGTCGAGCGCGCCGCACACTGGTGTACCGCCATGCTCTTCGCCATCTTGATGGCCACCGCCCTCCCCCTCTACTTCGTCCAGGTGGAGAGCTTCGTGGGTCGGCGGGAGCTGATCGCAGCGATCCACACCTGGGCGGGGGTCGCGCTGCCGATCCCCCTGATCATTTCGTTGGCCGGACCTTGGGGTGGACAACTTCGCCGGGACATCCGACGGGTCAACCTGTGGACCGCCGACGAGGTGCGGTGGCTTCGTAGCCTGGGAGTGAGGAGGCTCCCCCATACCGACAAGTTCAATGCCGGTCAGAAACTCAACGCGCTATTCACGGCGGGGGCCATCGTGGTCATGCTGGTCACCGGATCCATCCTCAAGTGGTATCAGCACTTCCCGCTGGGCTGGCGCACGGGGGCCACCTTCGTCCACGACGTGCTGGCGCTCGGGATCTTCCTAGTGGTGAGCGGCCACGTGGCGTTCGCCCTCACGCACCGGGAGGCACTGCGCTCGATGGTCCGGGGGTGGGTCACCGAGGCATGGGCGCGCCGCCATGCCTCCGACTGGCTAGACGAGGAGGACGCCGGGTCGGGTCCCCCCGTGGCCGAGGAACCGCTTCCGACTCCGTCCTAACGCTCCGGCTGCTCTTCGGTGGTGCGCCTGCGGATTCGCACCGCCCAGGCCACCAGGATCAGCCCGGCCACCAGGGCGACCACGCCCAATAGGGTGTATTGACCATGCCCACTCATCAGCTTCGAGTTCGAGAGCACGTCGGTGCCCTGGCCTATCCACACGAGACCGGCCAGGCACAGCACGACACCGATAACTCCTCGAGACCACATGGCCAACCTCCGTCCGGGGCCGCCACGGCCGGTCGGAAGGCGGCACCGAAACCGTGCCAACGTAACGGATGGCGGCAACTCTGAGACTGAGGGTAGTGCCCACACCATCGATCTCGTCTGCGCCCGTCGTCGGACTTCACCCAACCCGGAGCCACCGGGCCACCGGCTGGACCGCACGGCGCCGGGACTCCCACCGCCGACCTCGGAGACGGGCCATCGCCGCCGTCGGCCTGTCCGTCGTCGCGGCCGGTGCCGGACTCGGGTTGGCCAGCGCTCCACGAGCTGGAGCGACGGAGCCCGGAGCCCCGTGGCCAACGGCACTCCACGATTCGTCGCACTCCGCCACCACCACCGTGGTCGGACCGCGGACCGGGCACGTCCTGTGGTCACGACAGCTCGAAGGCAATGTGACACCGGGTCCGGTGGTGGGAGCGAGCGGCACGATCTACCTGGCCTCCAACGCCGGCGTACTCCACGCCCTCGACCCGGTCACGGGAGCAGACCTCTGGACGGTCGACGGAGGCGGGCCCGCTACCGGCGAGACCGACCTGTCCACCAGTCCCCTGGTGCTGCCCGACGGATCACTGTTGTGGCCGGGACCACAACAGACGCTCTTCGAGATCTCCTCGGACGGCACGGTCCAGTGGACCCACCGATTCTCGGGTCAGGTCCTGTCACCCGTACTGGCCGGATCGACCGCCTTCGTTGTCACCGTCGACGGCACGCTCTCCGCCTTGAGGCTCGGCACCGGGCCGCCGACCATCGCCTGGTCGATGGCACTGGGACACCCGTCCTTCGGCAGCCCGGCACTGGTCGGGTCCGGCCTGGTCGTCACCACCGCGGGATCGAGCCTCGTCGCTGTCCGGGATCGCGGCACGCACGGTTCCATCGCCTGGCGCCACCTTCTGGGCGCCCCCATCGAGGTGTCGGCATCCGTCGACGGCTCAGGCGACGTGTTCGTCACGGACAACCACGGCGTGGCCTACTCCTTCAGCCGCTCCGGCGCGCCGCGCTGGCACCGGCCCGTGGGCCACGAGTCCTACTCCTCGTCCTCGGTCACACCCGAAGGGCTCCTCTACATAGGCGACAACAGCGGCGATCTGAACGTCGTGCGTTCGGCCACCGGCTCACCGGTGCGGATACTGCACACGGGCGATTCCGGACTGTGGGCGGCCCAGGTGCTCGACGGACGCGGTGATGTCTACGTGGGGACCCAGGGCAAGGCCATCGAGGGCTACGGGCCCAGTGGCCAGCAACTCTTCCGGATCGCGGTGAGCGGCGCGGTCGACAGCTATCCAGCTCTGACCGCCCGAGGGACCTTGATCGTGGGGGACCAGGCGGGGACGGTTTACGCCATCGGCGGTCCCAGCTGACCCGAACCGCTCATGGACGGCTCGCCGATGGGGGGCGCCGGTGGCTGTGCCTCGACGGGCTGGGTGCGCCACAGCGAGGAGGGCCACCAGTTGGACCGCCCGAGCAGGACGGCCATCGACGGGACGAGCAAGGTGCGGACGACGAAGGTGTCCAACAGGATCCCGAGGGCCAGGCCGGCACCGATCTGGCGGATCTGACCCGAGGTGACCACGGCGAGGACGCCGAAGGTCCCGGCCAGGACTAGGCCGGCGGCCGTGATGGTGCCCCCGGTGGCCAGAATGGCCTGACGGACGGCCTCACGCGGGGGCAGCTGGGCCGCTTCCTCGCGGATCCGCCCCATGACCAGGATGTTGTAGTCCTCCCCCAGGGCCATGACGAAAACGAACAGGAAAAACGGCAGGGCGAAGTTGACCCCGGGCTCACCAGCCACCACCTGGAAGATGAGAATGGCCAGTCCCAGGGAGCCAAGGTAGGAGAGGGCGACGCTGGCCACCAGGTAGAGCGGGGCGACGAGGCTCCGGAGACCCAAGGCCAGCAGGAGGGTCAGCAACACCAGGACCACCGGCACCACTCGAAGCACATCCCGTCCGGACACCGCGCTGACGTCGGCAGCGCCGGCCGCCTCACCAGTCACGCCGTACTGGCCGGCCCCCACCTGATCGGCCACATCGGCCACCAGGGTGCGCACGTGTGGGATGGCCTGGAGGGCGCCGGTGCTGCCGGCGGATCCGGCCCTCAGGGTGGTGGCGATCAGGACCGTGCGGCCGTCCCGCGAGATGTACTGGGCCGTCGACCGGAAGGCCGCATAGGCGGATGGACGCACCTGGAGATGGGCGGGCTCGACGGGCGGTGCGTCCTGCGGAGGGCCCAGGCGGGCCTCGAGCCGGGACAGCTCCTCGGGATCCTGGAAGGTACCGTTGGGATCGAGGGAACCGAGGATCGAGGAGAACTCCCGGCTGAAGTAGAGCTGCTGTTCGGCCTCGGCCACCACTTGGGGGTGCGTCCAGACCGAGGCTGGGAAGCGGAGCACCACATCGGTTGGGCCATCTGAGCTGATCCCGAAGTAGGTGCTCAGCACTCGGGCTCCGGCCGCCGAGTTGCTCCCGGGGATGGTCCCGCCGGGGTTGAAGCCGGACGGGGCGTAGGCCAGGACCACTAGGGACAAGGTGCCGAACACCAGGACACCGGCGACCAGGGCGCTGACCGGGCGACGGGTCACCCGGGCCGCCACGCGGCCCCAGGCTCCGGGCTCCGACCACCCGGGCCCAGCACGGCTGGGCCAGAAGGCCACGCCACCCACGAGCGAGAGGAGGGCAGGAAGGAGCGTCACCTCGACAGCCAGGACGATGAAGATGCCGATGGCCAGACCAGGCCCCACCCCCCGGTACAGGCCGAATTGGGCGATCACCAGGCTGGAGAGCGCCACGATCACGGTGAGGGCCGAGAGGCCGACCGCACCACCCACCCGGGACATGGCCTCCACGATGGCGGACTCCTGGTCAAGACCCCTACCCAGGTTCTCCCGGTAGCGGAACAAGATGAACAGGCCGTAGTCCGTTCCGGCACCGAGCATGAGCGCTGTGAGCAGCAGTTCGAGCAGTGACGAGATCTGCACCCCGAGGTGGGTCGACTCGGCAATGAGGGGCTCGGCCAGCATGAGGGCCAGGCCGGCGGGGGCCAGCGCCACCAGCGGGCCGAGGACCGCCCGGAAGGCGACGGCCAGAACCACCAGGATGAGTAGGACGGACAGTACCGCCGCGTAGTCTTCGGTGTGGTTGGCCGCGTGCTGTTGGTCGACCAGGATGGGCAGTGAGCCGGTGAGATAGGCCTGCAGGTCCGCGGGCGTCTCGGCGACCATCAGTTCGCGGACGGCGGCTACCGCGGCGGAGCCGGTGGCCCCACCTCCGGCCGTAGCGGTGGAGAACAGCACCTGCACGCTGACCGCCCGACCATCAGCCGCCACCGCCCCTGAGGAGAGCCCGCTGACGTTCGGGACTCGACGGATGGCCTGCTCCAACCGTTGCAGGGCCTCCTGGTCAGCGGCATCGATGGAGCCCCCATTCTTTACCGCCACCAGGACGCCCGACTGGTCGCCCTGGTGGATGAAGGGCGACGCAAGGGCAGCTGCCTGCAGACTGGGCGACGATGCCGGCAGGAAGGTGGTGGTGTCGTTGTGAACCACATCGCCCAGCGTCGGTAGGAAGACCACGGCCAGGATGGTGGCCGCCAGCCAGCCACCGATCACCAGCCACCGCCATCGCAGCGATCCGCGGGCGATGGAGGCGAAGACGCCCGAAGCCGACGACGGTGCTACCACCCGATGTGCTCTGACCCCGCTGGGCCCGACCGGTGATCGTTCGACGAGGCCCACATCAATCCACCCTACGAGGAGCGACTCACATTCAACCGTCGCCTCCGACACCCGTTGTATCCCCGGCTGCATCCGAGGGATCGGCCCCTACACTGCGACCGTGTCCGATCGCTACGTCACCGCGCTGGCCGTGGTGGTGGGCCTGGTGCTGGTCAGCCGCTTCATCATCGCATCCCTCCCCTTGACCCAGTGGGCCGCCCCGATGACCGGTAGCGAGGCGCTCCTGTTCAGCGTGGGATGCGCCGGACTGGCCCTCCACTGCTGGGCCATGTTCTTCCCGAGCCAGATCAGGGCACTGCCGGGTGGCCGGGAGGTGATCAGCTTGGTCGACCCGCTCGGAACGTCCAGCATTCTCTGGTATGCCATCGGAGCTGCCGCAATCATCTTCGGACTACATAGCCAGCACCTGGTCGCTCAGATCGCAGCAGCGATCGGGTTGGCCGCAGTCGGATACACCATGTATGACGGTGGGCCCCTCAACACCCATCTCACCGCTATTTTCGCAACGGTGGTGCTCCTGGCCTTGATCGCGAGTTTCCTGGTTGTACCACCTTGGCGCCGACAGAGTGCCACCGACGAAGCGGGAATCCCGCCTCGATCGATCGCCTGAACTACCGGCGTTGCGTCCAACGCCAGTACACCGATACGCACGTTTCCACGGGATCCAGGTGTCTCGTCGGCCACAGCCAGACCCCGAAGCCAACTACTCGCAACACGTCTGTGTGCCACCACGCACGATGATTGCGTCTTGGTGGGACAACCGATGTCGACACGATCGTTGAACACCCGAACGGCTAGAACCCTGTGCCCATGCTCGGATGGATGCCGGGTGGCTTACCGTCGTGAAGGTAGGACAGGAGCTCCAAGCGCATCTGTTCAAGATGCCAACGGTGACGAATCTTGGGGGGGGATTGTGCAGATATCCCAGCTCGGCTACTTAATGTGGACCCCGGATATGGCCCGGGCGATGATCAGCCGCTGGATCTCGGAGGTGCCCTCGAAGATGGTGTAGATCTTTGAGTCCCGGTGCCAGCGCTCCACCGGATGCTCACGAATGTAGCCGTAGCCACCCATGATCTGGATGGCCTCCTCCGTCACGTAGACGGCGGTCTCGCCGGCGTAGAGCTTGGACATCGAACCCTCGCCCGAGGTGAACTCCTTACCGTTGCGCCCCATCCACGAAGCACGCCACACGAGCATGCGGGAGGCGTCGATTCGGGTCTTCATGTCGGCGAGCTTGAAGGCGATGGCCTGGTTCTCGATAATGGCCCGTCCGAAGGCCTTACGCTCCTTGGCGTACTCCAGCGAGTATTCATAGGCGGCCCGAGCAATGCCGAGCGCCTGCGCCCCGACGGTGGGGCGGGAGGCCTCGAAGGTCTTCATGGCCGCCTGGCTGGTGGACCGCTTCCCTTCTTTGGCCCGAGCCAGCTTCTCGTCGAGCTTGTCTTTGCCGCCGAGCAGGCAGTGGCCCGGCACCCGGCAGTCGTCCAAGACAACCTCGGCGGTGTGCGAGGCACGGATGCCCATCTTCTGGAACTTCTGACCTTGCGAGATCCCCGGGGTGTTGGGGGGCACGATGAAGCTGGCTTGACCTCGTGAGCCGAGTTCAGGGTCTACCGAGGCCACAACCACGTGGATGTCGGCGATCCCACCGTTGGTGATCCACGTCTTCGTACCGTTGAGGACCCACTCGTCCTTGGCCTCGTCGTAGACGGCCCTCGTGCGGAGGGAGGACACATCGGATCCGGCATCGGGCTCGGACACGGCGAAGGCGGCCAGCTGGATCTTCTCCGGTGTGCCGAAGCACTGGGGCCCCCACTCGAGCAGCTGCTCGGGGGTGCCGTTGGCGGCGATGCCGGCCAGTCCGAGGGTGCTGCCGAAGATGGACAGGGCGATTCCGGCGTCCCCCCACGACATCTCCTCGCTGGCGATGGGCATCAGCAGGCCACTCTCGTCGAAGTAGGCCTGGCTGATGAAGTCAAAAGAGTAGAGACCGATCTCGGCGGCCTCTTTGATGATGGGCCAGGGAGTCTCCTCCCGCTCGTCCCACTCGTGCCCCGCCGGTCGAACGACGTTCTCGGCGAAGTCGTGGACCCACTTCTGGATCTGCAGCTGGTCTTCGTTGAGGTCCAATGAGAATTCGGCCATGGTGCCTGCTCCGTTCCTGCCCCGTGCGCACCGGACCGCCGTTCGTGGTGGTCGGGTACCGGGTGCTCCGTCCTCCGGGAGTGTGCCGGTGGATCGCTGGTAGTTACTCAATGGTAACCACATCTCGGCCCTTACGCCACCACACGGCCACCCGGGGTGGTCCGGAGCGGTCGGCACTGCCCTCCGGCGCGAGTGAGGGCCGCAGGAGACGGGCCACGCACAGTTCCGCGACCCCAGGGCGGCAACCGACGCCGCCCTGGACGCCAACGGGCGTCAAGCGGCCACCGGGGCACGGAGCCGGGCGCAGCTCATGCCCCGACGCGGAACGCAGCGGTCCGATATCGGGCGCAAGGCCCCGGGCTACCCGGGGAGGCTCAGGGGAGCGGGTTCAGGCAGGCTGGGCCAGGCGCACATCCACCGCCTGGAGGCCCTTCGGTCCTTCCTGGAGGTCGAACTCCACGGCCTGGCCCTCCTCGAGGGAGCGGAATCCGTTCATCTGGATCGCGGTGTGATGCACGAATACATCGGCCCCGCCATCCGGTTGTGAGATGAAGCCGAAGCCCTTCTCAGCGTTGAACCACTTGACTGTTCCGGAAGCCACGGTGGCATTCCCCTTTCCTCCACACGCTTCGTGCACAGAGGTTCGCCTGAGGACCACCGGCCCGACCCGCACCTGCCTATGGGTCTCCGACCACCGGCCCAGGGCGGTCCCCTGAGAAGGAAAACGCTAGCAGTCTCATTTCCAGAATCAACTGGTGAGGGGCCTTCTGGACCGGTGTTCACACGCCGTTCATTGACGGCGGATCTGCGTCCCCTCGGGGCCGTCCTCGACCACCCAGCCCGACGCTTCCAGCTCGCCACGGAGAGTGTCGGCCTCGTCCCACCGGCGTGCCGACCGGGCGTCGTCCCGGCGCCGGACCAGCTCAGCGGTGTCCGGGTCGATCTCGGTGGCCCCTCCCGAACCGAAGGCGAGACCGAGGGCCGCAGCGAGCACCAGGGCCGTATGCGCGACCCGTCGGGCCCCCGCGGCATCGCCGGCGTCGGCTGTGCCATTGGCCTGCCGCACGAGGTCGAACACGATGGCCAGGGCACCGGGCGTGTCGAGGTCGTCGTCCATGCGGGTCCGGAAGCGGGACACGGCCTCGGCGTCCACCGGTGGGTCACCGGTCGGGAGCGGACGGACCACGGGGTCGACGACCGGACCGTCCGCCAGCAGGTCGCCCACACCGAAGCGCCGGGCCGTGCCCTCCAGACGGGCGAGGGCGGACTCGGCGTCGGCGATGGTCTTCGGGGTGACCTCGATGGGCGACCGGTAGTGGGATCGGAGCACGAGGACCCGGTAGGCACGGGCGTCGCTCCGCTCCAGCAGGTCGGTGAGGGATGTGAAGTTGCCCAGTGACTTGGACATCTTCTCGCCGTCCACCGTCACCCAGCCGTTGTGGACCCAGTGACGGGTGAACTCCCGGTCCACGGCGACGGCCTGGGCCCGTTCGTTCTCGTGGTGCGGGAAGATCAGGTCGACGGCCCCGCCGTGCAGGTCGAACCCGTCACCCAGCAAGTCGAGGGACATCACCACGCACTCGGTGTGCCATCCGGGCCGGCCCTTGCCCCACGGCGACTCCCACGAGGGTTCGCCCTCCTTGGCCTTCTTCCAGAGGACGAAGTCGAGCGGAGAGCGCTTCTCCTCGTCGGCCTCCACCCGGGCCCCGGACCGTAGGGAGTCGAGGGGCTGGTGAGCCAGGAGGCCGTAGCCGGGAACGTCCATCACCGACAGGTAGACGCCGTCGCCCGTCTCGTAGGCCGTCCCCCGAGCCACCAGCTCCTTCACCAGATCGATCATGTGGGCCACATAAGCGGTGGCGTGGGGGGCCTCGTCCGGCCGCAGCACGCCGAGCGCGTCCATGACCTCCCACCACAGGGCCTCGTTGGCCGCGGTGAACTCGGCGATGGGCACACCCTGGGCGTTGGCCCGGGCGATGATCTTGTCCTCGATGTCGGTGATGTTGGACACGTAGGTGACGTCGAGACCCGAGAAAAGCAGGTACCGGCGGAGCACGTCGAACACCAGGGAGAACCGGCCGTGCCCCAGATGCGGTACTCCGTCCACCGTCGGGCCGCACACGTACATGGACACCCGTCCCGGATCTCGCAGGTGGAGCGGCG
Organism: uncultured Acidimicrobiaceae bacterium; assembly: GCA_963845485.1. Classification (GTDB taxonomy): domain Bacteria; phylum Actinomycetota; class Acidimicrobiia; order Acidimicrobiales; family RAAP-2; genus Bog-756. Next base: position 120,433 of record CAWJSI010000016.1, read on the forward strand.
CCACCTGGCCGGTGGCGGTGTCGTGGAGTTCCAGCACGCAGGGTACGGTAACCCGATCATGAGCGTGCACGCGACCGGTCCGTCCAGCCCGGCCACCGGACCCACCGGAATCCCCGAGAAGCCCGGCTTGGAGGGTCTCGAGGCCACCTGGTCTTCCCGGTGGGAGGCGGATGGCACCTACGCCTTCGACCGCTCGGCGACCCGTGAGCGCGTTTTCTCCATCGACACGCCACCCCCCACGGTGTCGGGTTCACTGCACATCGGGCACGTCTTCTCGTACACCCACACCGATGCCGTGGCCCGCTTCCACCGGATGCGCGGCCGGGCCGTCTTCTACCCGATGGGATGGGACGACAACGGCCTGCCCACCGAGCGACGGGTCCAGAACTACTTCGGGGTCCGCTGTGACCCCAGCCTCCCGTTCGACCCCACCTTCGTCCCGCCGGCCCAACCGGGCAAGGACCCGATCTCGGTCTCACGGCCCAACTTCGTGGCCTTGTGCCACCAGCTCACCGAGGAGGACGAGCAGGTCTTCGAGCAGCTGTGGCGCCTGCTCGGCCTCTCCGTCGACTGGTCCCACAGCTACGCCACGGTGTCGGACCGAGCCCAACGGGTCTCCCAGCGGGGCTTTCTGCGCCTGGTGCACCGGGGCCAGGTGGTGCAGCGGACGGCCCCCACCCTCTGGGATGTGGACTTCCGCACTGCCGTCTCCCAGGCTGAGCTAGAGGACCGCGAGCGACCCGGCGCCTACCACCGGCTGCGCTTCCCCCGGGTCGACCACGACGGTGGGGTGGACATCGAAACCACCCGTCCCGAGCTGCTGCCCGCTTGCGTGGCCCTCGTAGCCCACCCCGATGACGAGCGGTATCGCCCGTTGTTCGGCACCGAGGTCACGACCCCCCTCTTCGGCGTGCGCGTGCCGGTCCTGGCCCACGAGCTGGCCGATCCCGAGAAGGGTTCGGGGATCGCCATGATCTGTACCTTCGGCGACACCACCGACGTGGTGTGGTGGCGCGAGCTGTCCCTCCCCACCCGGACCGTCGTGGGCCGCGACGGCCGCCTCCTCCCCGTCGAGTGGGGCACCGAGGGCTGGGAGTCCGACGATCCAGGTGCGGCCGGCGTGGCCTACGCCGAACTCGCCGGCCGCACTGTCAAGCAGGCCCAGAACCGCATCGTCGAGCTCCTCGCCGGTTCGGGCGCCCTCATCGGCGAGCCCACCGCCATCACCCACCCGGTCAAGTTCTACGAGAAAGGGGAGCGCCCCCTCGAGATCGTCTCGTCCCGCCAGTGGTTCGTCCTCACGCTCCCCCTCCGGGACCGGCTGCTGGCCCGGGGCGAGGAGCTGCACTGGCATCCGCCCTACATGGCCCACCGCTACCGGGCCTGGGTGGAGGGCCTCAACGGCGACTGGAACATCAGCCGCCAGCGCTTCTTCGGGGTCCCCTTCCCGGTCTGGTACCCGGTCGACGCGGCCGGCGAGACGGAGTTCGACCGACCACTGCTAGCCGGTGAGGACCGCCTCCCCGTCGACCCGTCGACCGACGTGCCCGACGGCTACACCGAGGACCAACGCGGACGACCCGGCGGATTCGTCGGGGATCCCGACGTCATGGACACGTGGGCCACCTCCTCGCTCACCCCCCAGATCGCCGGGGGCTGGGAGGACGACCCGGACCTCTTCGCCCGGGTCTTCCCGATGGACGTCCGCCCTCAGGCCCACGAGATCATCCGGACCTGGCTCTTCTCGACCGTGGTCCGTTCCGAGCTCGAGTTCGGCACCCTGCCGTGGACCGACGCTGCCATCTCGGGTTGGGTCCTCGACCCCGACCGCAAGAAGATGTCCAAGTCCAAAGGCGACGTGGTCACCCCGCTCCCCCTGGTCGAGAAGCACGGGGCCGACGCCGTGCGCTACTGGGCCGCGGGCGGGCGGCCCGGCACCGACACGGCGTTCGACGAAGGTCAGATGAAGGTGGGAAGGCGCCTGGCCATCAAGGTGCTGAACGCCTCACGGTTCGCCCTCGGCCGCCTGGCCGGCGACGACGGCACCGTGGTCGTCCCCGGGCCCGACTCGGTCACCTCACCCATCGACCGGGCCATGCTGGGCCGACTGGCCGAGGTGATCGACGAGGCCACCACCGCCTTCGAGTCCTACGACTACGCCCGGGCCCTCGAGCGCACCGAGACGTTCTTCTGGTCGTTCTGCGACGACTACCTCGAGTTGGTGAAGACCCGGGCCTACGGCGATGCCACCGAGGCCGGCCCGGCCTCGGCCCGGGCCGCCCTCGCCCTCGCCCTCTCGGCCCTGCTGCGACTGCTCGCCCCCATCGTCCCCTTCGTCACCGAGGAGGTGTGGTCGTGGTGGCGCACCGGCTCCATCCACACCGCGCCCTGGCCCACCCGGTCCGAGCTGGCCGACGCCCACCCCGACGGTTCGGGGCTCGTGCTCGAGGCGGCGGCCGAAGCACTCGGACAGGTGCGACGGGCCAAGACCACCGCCAAGCGCTCCATGCGGTGGCAGGTGACCACACTCACGGTGTCGGACTCCCCCGACCGGATCACCGCCCTCCTGGCTGCCGAGAGCGACCTGGCCGACGCCGGCGTGGTGGCCTCGTTGATCACCGTCGAGTCCGACCAGGCCAACGTCGAAGTGGTGCTGGCCGACGACGAGTGAGCGCGTCGCTGCCCACGCGCCTGCAAGCCGTCACTCAGGCGAGATATACACCGAGGGCGGCGTCGGCCATCTCTTGGGGGGTCCCCTCCTGCTCGATGCGGCCGTGCACCATGATGGCGGCCCGGGTGGCCACGGACAGGGCGGTCGTCACGAACTGCTCGACGAGCAGGATGGTCATGCCCCGTGCGGCCAGCGTCCCGACCAGCTCGTAGAGCTCACCGACGATCAGGGGCGCGAGCCCCATGGACAGCTCGTCGAGGAGAAGCGCCTTGGGCGAAGTGACGAGGGCCCGGGAGATGGCCAGCATCTGCTGCTCACCGCCGGACAGGGTGCCGGCCATCTGCCGGCGCCGCTCCTTTAGGCGGGGGAACGTGTCGTAGGTCTGCTCCTCCACCTCCTTCGCTGTGATCCCGCCCCGGTAGGTCCAGATGCGCAAGTTCTCGCGTACGGTCAGATTGGGGAAGATGCCCCGGCCCTCGGGGATGGCACAGAGCCCGCTGCGGACCAGCTTCTCGGTCGGGCTCTTGCCGACGGCAACGTCGCCCACCAGCACCTGACCCGAGGTGGGGCGCATGCGGCCGTTGATGACTTTGAGCAGTGTCGACTTGCCGGCCCCGTTGGGTCCGAGCAGCGCGAAGACGCTGCCGGGGGGCACGACCAGATTGACACCGTGCAGCACCTCGATCCGACCGTAGGCCGCCCGGACGTCGTCGATGACGATGCTCGGGGGCAGCTGGCGGGGCGGGGCGGGGTCGCCGCCGGACACCTCGGGGGCCACGTCGCTCACCCGTCACCCCCCGGCTTCGCACCGGTGGGCCCGGTAGCGCTATCTCCACTCACGCCCGATGAGGTGGTAGCCGCCGAATCGGGGCTCACCTCGCCGAGATAGGCGGCCTGGACCACCGCGTCGGTGCGGATGGAGTCCGGGGACCCCGAGGCGATGATGTCCCCGAAGTCCAGCACGTAGATGTGGTCACAGATCCGCATGACCAGCTCCATGTCGTGCTCCACGAGCAGCACGGCCATGCCTTCGGCGGCCAGCTTGGCCAACAGGTCACCGAGCGCTTTGGACTCGGACTCGTCCAGCCCGGAGCCGGGCTCGTCGAGGAGGAGGAGGTTGGGGCCGATGGCGAGGGCACGGGCCAGCTCGACCATCCGGGCCAGCCCGGTGGACATGGTGGCCGACTGTCTGTCCCCCAAACCGGCCAAGCCCACCCCCTCGAGCAGGCGGTCGCAGCGGGCCGACGTCAGCGTGTCATCGGTGCCGGACGCGGACCCCGCACCGGATCCCTGGTCGTTGGCGCCGCGCCGCTTCCACGGCAGGGCACGCCGGAGCCGTTGCCACTGCCACCACTTGACCGAGGACTCGATACCCACCTGGACGTTCTCACTGGCCGAGAGGGTGCCGAAGATCTCGAGGCGCTGGAACGTGCGGGCCAGTCCCAACCGGGCCCGGCGATGGGGCTTCATGGTGGTGACGTCGACATCGAACAGGTGCACCGAACCACGGTCGGGTACCTGGAGGCCGCTGATCACGTTGAACAGCGTGGTCTTACCGGCCCCGTTCGGGCCGATGAGGCCGGTCACCGTGCCCGGCTCCACGGTCAGGGTGACGTCGTTCAGGGCCGACACGCCGCCGAAGCGGACGGCAACCTCCGAGACGGTCAGTGCGGCGCTCCGGGCGCCGTTCGGGTCAACCGGCGGCACGGGTCTTCCTCAGTGCTGCGGCCGCACTCACCGGCTCGCCGGTGACTGCCGGCGGCGTCCCCGCCGGCCGGCGTACCCACGGCAGGCGGAACTGGAGGAACTCCATCCCGAGGAGCCCGCCGGCGGCCCTGCCGATGAGGATGATCCCCACCCCGGCGAACAGCCCCACCCCGTTCGGCCACAGCTGGTTGAGCACCACGTAGGTGAGGGCGGCGAGGAAAGCCCCCGACACGGTGCGGATGCTCCAGATGGTGACGAAGAGCACGAAGATGATGCCCGGGAACACGTCGAAGTCGGTGGTGCCCACCACGCCCTGCACCGTGCCGTAGAGGGCCCCGGCCAAACCGGCCATGGCCGCGGCGATGGCAAAGACCGCCACCTTCGTGAACCCGATGTTGAGGCCCACCGTGGCGTAGGCGGCCGGCGAGTCGTTGAGGGCCACCAGTCGACGGCCGAACAGGCTGCGACGGATGCTCAGGACCACGAGGGCGGCGAGCACGAAGAATCCCGAGACCAAGAGGAACTCGGCGCTGTCGCTGCCGAAATTGATCCCGGGGACCACGATCCGTCCGATGGACACCCCACCGCTCCCGTAGATGTGGCTGTCGGGGAAGAAGCCCGTGGCCACGGCGTCGGCGAAGGCGAAGGTGGCGAGGGCCAAATACAGGTCCCGCAGGCGGATGGTGGGCAGGGCGATGAGCGCCCCGAGGCCGGCGCACACCCCGGTGGCGGCCAGCAGCCCGAGCACCGAACCGCCGCCGGCGATCTTGCCCATGACGAACGCACCGATCCCCATGAAGGAGAACTGGCACAGCGAGACCTGGCCCGAGTACCCGGTGAGCAGGACGAGGGACAGCCCCACCATGCCGAGCGTCATGACCATGCCGCCGAGGGTCAGCAGCGTGGTCCCTTTGACCTCGGTGTTGGAAAAGACCAGGGCGGCGACGACGGCGAGCACGAAGAAGACGGCGGCGGCCACCAAGGACTCACGCCCTCCGGCCACCCGCGGCGCCCGCATGGTGGTCAGGCGGCCGACGGCCCGCAGCCGAACCGACGGCAGCGTCACCAGGGCGATGAACAAGAAGGCCATGGGGAGGGCGTAGGTGATGTCGGGGACGAGGTTCTCCGGCACGTGGGGAAGGATGTAGTTGATGACGTAGTTCTCGGCCAGGCCGATGACGATGGCGGCAGCGAAGGTGACCGGGATGTTCTTCAGCCGTCCGACGATCGCCGCCGCGTAGCCGTTGACCACCAGCAGGGTCATGGCCTCGATGCTGATCCCAGTGGTCTGGGTCGGGGCGAGGAGGACGCCGGCCAGGGCGGCCATCATGAACCCGAGGATCCAGCCGTACTGGCTCATCCGGTTGGGTGAGACCCCCGACATGGCCAACAGCTCGGGGTCGTCGACCACGGCCCGGAGGGCGAAGCCGGTGCGGGTGGAATAGAAGAGGGCGCGCAGAGCAATGGCCACGGCCAGGGCCACGCCGATGATCAGCACCTCTTGGTACTGGATGTTGATGCCGACGAAGCGGAACTGGCCCGATACCAGGTTGTTGACCTGGCGCTCGGTGGTCGGGCTCCAGATGAGCGTGGCCATCCCGGTCAAGATGACCATAAGGCCGAGAGTGACCATGACCGGTCGCTCAGCCGACGCGCCGTGGAGCCGGCGCATCAGGACCCGCTCCACTAGGGCGCCGGCGATCGACGCCCCGATGACCAAGATGATGAGTAGCGACAACAAGACGGGCACGTTGTGGGCCGAGACCAGCTCCCAGTAGCAAAATGCCGCCACCATGCCCACCGCACCCTGGGCGAAGTTGAAGACGCCCGAGGTGGTGTAGGTGACCACCAGGCCGGTGGCCGCGATGGCGTAGCCAGCGCCGAGCATGACCCCGAACACGGTGTACTGCAGGAAGTCGCTCACTGCGCCACCCTCGTCCCCCGTCGCTTCACGTCATACCCTCCGCGTCGGGTCCGGGCCGGTCAGGAGGCCGGCGGCGTTATGTACTTGTAGTCGCATCGATACCCGTTGGTGCTGCTGTTGATGGGTGGGTCGTCCAGGCGCTGGTAGTTCCCGTTCGCCACCTGGCCGATCAGATAGCAGTTCCCCACGGTCTTGGCCGCCGGATCGTTGGGGGCGATGATGTTGTCACCGCTGAATGTGGTGATCTTGGACAGCGCCTGGAGCAGGGAGCCCCGGCTGGGATTGGACCCGGCGTTCTTCAGGGCCTGGGAGAACAGTTCGCCCGAGAGCCACCCGTACAGGGTGAACAAGTCGGTCTTGAATCCCGGCGACGCCTTTTGCACCCACTTGTTGAAGGTGGCGACGGCAGGGATGGCCGCGGCGTCCTGGCCCAGGAACAGCGACGTGTTCGAGTCGAACAGGGCCCCGTCGACTGCGGCGGGACCGCCGGCCGCCGACACCAGGTCGTTGCTGTAGTTGGCCGAGCCGAGGATCACCTGGGGGTGGAAGTTCTGCTGCTGGAGGTCCTTCAGCATGGCCGAGGCGTAGTTCTGAGGCAGTTGGGAGAGGAAGAGGATCTTGACCCCGGCGTTCTTCATGGCGATCACGTTCGGGGTGTAGTCGGTCTGGGTGACCGGCACGGTGGGGTCATAGACGATCTTGTAGCCGACCTGCTCCATGGCGTACTTCTGGCCCGACCAGTCCTTTTCCGCTGAGGCTTGGTCGGACACGACGGTTCCCACCGAGCCGATGTCCTTCGGGAACTTCTTCTTGAAGTACTGGAGCGAGCCCTCCTCCCATCCCCCGTTCAGGGGAACGGCAGAAAAGACATTGGGCAGCTGGTTGGTGGTGCCGTCGAGCACCACCGACACATTGGGCATCCCTGGGTTGGCCGCCAGGAGCTGGCCGCCGAAGTTGTCCTGCAGGGAGAACCCGCCCACCAGAGCGAAGTCGTTGGTCAGGGCGTTCTGAGTAGCCTGTTTGTTCCCCGCGCCACTGAAGTTGTCATCGGCGGAGTCCACGACGATCTTGCGGCCGTTCACCCCCCCGGTCGAGTTCACGTAGTCGGCGTAGGCCTCGGTCCCGACGAGGGCCCCTTTGAACAGGCCGCCGATGGCCAGGGTCGAGACGTTCGCCACCCGGACCGACGTGGAGGTGATGCCGGTGTGGTCGCTGAACGCACCCGAGGGGATCTTCGAACTCCCAGATCCCGAACCCGAGGCCGTAGTGGTCGAGGACGACGACTTGGTCGAGCTGCAGGCGACCGCGGTGGTAGCCACCACCATCACCAGTGCCAGCGCGGCCAGGCGCGTTCTCCACGTTGTTGAAACCAAGGTTCCCCCTTGCCATGTCGACCCGTGCACTGCTCACCTGACCTCAGTGGCGGCCACACAGAACCGGACGGCCACGAATATGTGACTCTACGTCAGAAACTCGCCCGACTGTCTAGCACCGCAGGTCGCGGGCCGTATTGCTCAGGCGTCGACTCCGGGCAGCGGGGCCCGGTCGTCGGCCCGTACCCGCATGGCCTCGAGGAAGCGAACGGCCCCCATGGTGGTGTGCCGGGAGCGGATGGAAGCCAGGACATCGAAGGCGTGCTGGGCCCGGGGCAGCTCGACGGCGGCCACCGGCGCTTGGGACGCCAGCCGCAACTGGGCGACGAAATACCTGGCCACCGCCACCGGGACGAGGGTGTCGTTGACGCCGTGGAACACCATCATGGGCGGCGCATCCGAGGTGACCCGGCGGTCGGGCGAGGCCTCCTCGAAGAGCTGGGGGTTGTCGACACTCGACGTCTTCATGACCAGGCGCTCCAGCAGGTCGAGGCTCCCATTCCCGTAGGCGCCGGATCGCTCCGGGTCGCCGGTGGTGTCGTAGACGCCGTAGAAGGGCACGCAGGCATCGACCGAGGCGTCCAGGTCCTCGAACCCGGGCTGCCATGCCGCCTCGCCGGGGGTCAGGGCGAGGAGCGCCGAGAGATGGCCTCCGGCCGACCCCCCCGCCACGGCGATGAATCCGGGGTCCCCGCCGTACCCGGCGATGTGCTCTCGGACCCAGGCCACGGCCCGCTTGCAGTCCACGACGTGGGCCGGCCAGGTGGCCCGGGGACTGAGCCGGTAGTTGACGGCCACACACACCCAACCCCGCTGGACCAGCTCGTGCATCATCGGGATGCCCTGCTCCCGCTTGTCCCCGATGACCCACGCCCCGCCGTGGATGTACACCAGCACCGGGGCGTCCACCGGGACCACACCCCGTCGGGTCAGCACGTCCAGCTTGTGCCGGTAGTTACCGTCGCCCCAGTAGTCGATGTTCTTCGCCCTGCGGATGCCCCGGAAGCGGAACGGGATGGCGATGACCAGCCGCCAGCGATGGTTCCAGGCCGGGAGCGGGTCACGGGCCAGAGCGGCGATGGCGCCGCCGGTGGCCCGTTCCAGAGCCTCGTCGACCAGGTCGGCAGCCCCCGACGCCACCCGGGCCAGGTTGATATAGGCCACGGTGGTGAGGACGGCGACGGCCAGCCCCACCCACCCGGGCCACTCCGAGAGGGCCCGGTTCAGGCCCAGAGCCACCGAACCGGCCACCAACAGCACCGCCATATGGACCGGGAGCTCGCCCGGAATCCAACCCATGGCGAAACTGGTCACGGTGAAGGGCTCACGGCGGACCGGGAAGTAGGCGTTGACCGCCAGGATCGCGAAGACCAAGCTGACTGCGAGGAACACCCAAGCCACCCCTCCATACAACACGCTCCGCACGGCGGAGTGAAACCAATCGGCGGCAGGTCCCGGGGGGTGGGCATCGGACTAAGGAGGGAATACGGGCATGGAACGACTGAGCGGGCTCGACGCAAGCTTCCTCTACCTCGAGACCCCGAGCCTGCACATGCAGGTGGCTCTATGCCTGATCTTCGACCCCTCGACGGTGCCCGGCGGCTACTCCTTCGACCGCATGAAGGGCTCGATCGAGGCCCGCCTGCCCGCTGCCCCCGTGTTCCGCCGACGTCTGATGGAGGTGCCGTTCCGGCTCGGGCACCCGGTATGGATCGACGACGCCGAGTTCGATATCGACTATCACGTACGCCTGGCGGCGGTGCCCCACCCCGGTGGGCTCCGCCAACTCGCCGACCTGGCCGGGGACATCACCGGACGTCCCTTGGACCGGTCGAGGCCCCTGTGGGAGATGTGGATCGTCGAGGGCCTGACTGACGGTCGTATCGGGTTCGTGGCCAAGATGCACCACTCGACGGTGGACGGGGTCTCGGGGGCGGCACTCCTCTCGGTCCTCTTCGATCTGAGCCCCGAGCCCGCCGTCGAGAGCCTGCCTCCCGAGCAGCCCGTGGACGGGCGGGTGCCCTCGGGCCTCGAGCTGATGACCCAGGCCGTGGTGGCCCGCACCCTCCGTCCCCTCGAAATGACCCGCGACCTGATACGCACCGGACAACGGGTTCTGGACGTACGACGTGTCCGCCAGGAGCCCCACAACCGCGCCCCCCAGGCCAAGGCCGCCCTTCCCCTGTCGGCCCCGCGGACCTCGTTCAACGGGGCCATCACCTGGCGCCGCAGCGTGGCCTTGACCGCCATCGGCCTGGAGGATGTGAAGCGGTTGAAGAACGCCACCGGGACGACGGTGAACGACGTGGTGTTGGCGGTGTGCACGAGTGCGCTGCGGGGCTTCCTCCTCGAGGGGGACGAGCTCCCGATCAAACCCCTGGTGGCGGTGGTGCCCGTCTCGGTCCGCTCCGACGTCGACGACCCCCGCGGCTCCAACCAGCTCTCCACCATGTTCGTCCAGCTCCCCGTCGAACTGCACAACCCCCTCGAGCGGCTCCAGGCCATCCACGACGGCACGCTCGGGGCCAAAGAGGAGCACGAGGCCCTCGGACCGGACACCCTGATCACCTGGGCCGAGCACGGCACGCCCAACTTCTTCGCCAGTGCGGCCCGGTTCTACTCCCGGATGCGGTTGGCCGACCGCCACCGCCCCATCGCCAACCTGGTCATCTCCAACGTCCCCGGCCCCGACTTTCCTCTCTATCTGGCCGGGGCCGAGCTCCAGTCCGGGTTCCCGCTCGGACCGGTCATGGACGGGATGGGCATAAACATCACCATCATGAGCTACCAGGGCATCCTCTACTGGGGCATCCACGCCAGCCCTGACACCATCCCCCGCCTGTGGAGCCTCACCGCTGCCGTACCGCTGGCGCTGGACGAGCTACTCCTGGCTGCCGGCGAAGGGCCGGCCGTCTACCGGTCCGAAGACGCTGCCACCGCCGTCCGGGCTTCGGGCGTCGACATCGGCGCGATGGGGACTCCGAGGCGACCGACGAGGGCGTCGTAGGGACCCGGGGGGCGGGCCACCGACCCACGGACCCGGTCAGGGGGAGGGTGCGATGGCCATCGACGAGGCTCCCGTGCACACCGGAATGGCCCGGCCGAAGGTCTGGGAGACGGGTTCGTAGGGCAGGACCGAGTCGAATCCCTCGACCACATAGGCGTCGGATCCCGAAGCGTCGAGGACGATGTCGGTGGGGTGTTGGGTCCCCGAACTGGGCTCGCCGGCGGACTGGCCCGGCAGACGGACCGGGGCGGGAGGATTGGTGAAGCTGGTGATGGGGACGGGGTTGATCCAGTTGTTGGCCGAGTCCGCCACCAGCAGCGAGCTGCCGTCGTGCTCCACGGCCACCGCCGCCGGGGCGGCGATGCCGTAGTTGTCGAAGCTGGCCGCGGCGCCGACCGACGCCGTGGCGGTGGCGATGGGAAGCACCCGGCCCCCGAAGTCCGGTGTCCCCTGGCCTACGACATAGACCGTGGCACCGTCGGCGGTGACGGCAATCCCGTGGGGCGAGTAGACCGACGAGACGCTCAGACCGGTCGGGATGGTCGCACCCACCGAGTCGTCGGCCGTATTGACGGGCACCACACCCCCGGCCACCAACGCGTAGACGGTGGGCGCTGCAGGGTCGAGCGCCAACCCGTAGATGGTCCGGCCCGCACCGAGGTCGACCGGCTTGCCCACTTCTCGGTGGGCCACGTCGACCGGGACGACCGTGCTCCCGCTGGCCGCCAGCACGGTGTGGCCGCCGGGAAGGACCACGATGGCGTGGGTGGCCCCCTGTCCGGGGATGTCGATGGGCCGCCCGGCCCGCTGGGTGACCAGGTCGATGGGGATGACCACGTTCTGGGTCCCGACCGAGGAGGTGGGCGTCGATGTCGTGCTGGGCGGGGGTGGGGTGACCGTCGTGGTACCCACCGGAGCGGAGCTCGGGGTCGACGACGCCGGGCCGGTGGCGGCACCATCGGCTGTCACCACGTAGGCCTCCTGTCCGTCGGCGGAGACAGAGACGGCGAAGTCACCGAGGTCAGGGGTGCCCGAGATGGGAAGCGGGATCGGTGCCTCGGCGGTCTGGGTGGCGAGTTCGATCGGTGTGACGGCGTTGGAGCACACCACATAGCCCATCGATCCGGCCGGAGCGAGAGATGACCCTCCCACCGGAGCGGGGTGCGGTTGGGCAAAGAGGCCGCAGCCGGACAGGAGCACGGAGGCCAGGCCCAACGAGACGGCAAGGACCGGGCCGGAGCCCCGGCTGCACGGGGGTGTTCGGATCGGAGTCATGCGTGGCACGACCCTAGTTACGCCGACCCCCCTTGCTGGGGCACCGTCCCGTGGCGGGATCGGCCCCAGGGTCCACGGCCCGTCGGCCCGGAGCGTTCAGGAGTGCTGAAACTGGGGCACGCCGTCCACCTCGAAGGCGAACTCGTCGACGTAGCACCACCACCACGCCTCACCGGGCTCGAAGGACTGGATGAGGGGATGGCCCCCCTCGTCGAAGTGAGCGGTGGCGTGCCGTCCCGGCGAGTTGTCACAACAGCCCACGTGGCCGCAGATCATGCACATCCGCAGGTGGACCCAGGTGCCGCCTTCGCGGAGGCAGTCCTCGCATCCGTCGGCCGAGGGTCTCACCTCCTGCACCTGATCGAGGTGGTGGCAGAACTCCTCGGCATCGGTCATGGTGACTCCTCCACTGCTTCTCCGGTGGCGCGGCACCGGCACCGGCACCCGCGGCTCGCCCGACTGCCCCGATGGTACCGGTCGTCTCCCCGGGTGGCACGCTCGGAGCGCGGCCGGCAACGGGCTGGTGGTACTCCCCGCCGCCAAGGGGTCCGACCCGATCTCGGTGCCCGGCGGGCATCAGTGCTGGCCGGTGCCGGACCCGGCCACCCTCACCGATCCGAGGTGCTCGATCCCGTTAGCATTCGCCACGCCGAGCGGGCACCTCCCGTCCGGCACGAACCGGCCCCGGCCGGTCGTCTCGTCCACCTGTCCTGACCCCGAGGAGTGTCGCCGCCTTGATCGTGCCGGTCCCCGAGCGTGCCGCGACGACCGCACCCATGACATCGGGAACCGAGGTGGCCCAGTGACGGCAACCGGGTGGCTTCGGGCCATGGGTCCACGGTCCACAGACGAGGACCATCGGGCCTCGACCCCGCTCGAGCTCCTCTTCGACCTGTGCTTCGTCGTAGCCGTCTCGCAGGCAGCGGCCCAGCTCAACCACGGCATCTCGGCCGGTCGGGTCGGGTCCAGTGTGGTCGGCTACCTCATGGTGTTCTTCGCCATCTGGTGGGCCTGGATGAACTTCACCTGGTTCGCCTCGGCCTACGACATCGACGACGTTCCCTACCGGCTCCTGACGTTCGTCCAGATCGCCGGGGCCCTCATCCTGGCCGCCGGCGTCGCCTCCGCCTTCAGCTCGGGCGACTTCGCCACCATCACCGTGGGCTACGTGGTCATGCGGGTGGCCATGGTGGCTCAGTGGATGCGGGCGGCGGCCTCGGATCCTGCAGGTCGTCCGGTGGCCCACCGCTACGCCCTCGGGATCACCATCCTCCAGATCGGTTGGGTGGTGCGACTCTTCCTACCTCGTTCGTGGGACAACGTCACCTTCTGCGTGCTGGCGGCAGGCGAGATGGCCCTGCCCTGGTGGGGCGAGCGGGGGGGCCGGCCCACCACCTGGCATCCCGGACACATCAATGAGCGCTATGGGCTCTTCACGCTCATCGTCCTCGGCGAGAGTGTGGCCGCCGCCACCATCGCCATCCAAGAGGCGGTATCCGCCGATTCGATCTCGGCCACGCTCGCCGGGTTGGCCGTGGGCGGCCTGGCCCTCGTGTTCGGGCTCTGGTGGTGGTACTTCGAGCACCCCGCCGAAGAGGCGCTGCGGCTCTCCCGGAGCCTGTCCTATCTCTGGGGCTACGCGCACTACTTCGTTTTCGCCTCGGTGGCCGCCTTCGGCGCCGGCCTCGAGGTGGCAGTGCACACGGTGGAACATCACGGGTCCGCCTCCAGCACTACCGCCGCGCTGGCCGTGGCCGTCCCAGTATCCGTCTTTTTGGTGGTGACAGCGGCCCTGCACACTGTCTTCCACCCGGACTGGGCCCTGCCCCGGTGGTGCACCCCGCTCGCCGTCGTCGCCCTCCTGGCCCTGGCCTTCGCGGGGGGTGTGGTCAGTCTGGCCGTGGTGGTCCCGCTGATGGCCCTGGTAGTGGCGGGGCTGGTGGCAGCGGACTCGCGGAGTTCGCGGTACGGCGCTCCCATCGGGTAGGCAAGGGGCCGCCCTGTCGCGGGGCCCGCCGCTCCCAGCGGACCGGGGATTCCGGGAGCGCTACCCGTCGGCGGGAGGCCAGCGCCGAGGCCACGTGGTCGGTCAGGGTTTCGAGCGGCCGCACCTCGGCCCCGTCCAACTGGAGGGGGCGTGAGTGGGCCAGCACCACACTGCCCAGCCTGGCCCGCTGGGCCCAGAGGGGCAGGACCATCACCACCCGGGCGCCGGCGTCCCGCAAGCTGTCGGTGCCGACGAAGCCCCGGCCGAGTGCGTCACCGCCCGTGTAACACGAGCGGATGTCGTTCACGAGCGATGACAGGGATTGGAGCTCGGAGGGGGACAGCGCCATCAGGGCCTCACCCAGTGGGCCCACCGCAACCTCGACCGACGGGCGATCGGGGCCGTTCATGATCAGCGCCGCCGAGTCCAGCCTCGACGCGTCCCGGAGGCAGCGCAACAGCCGGTCGGGCATCTGGGGGTTGTCGGCAATCCCGGAGATGACCACCGATGCCCGGACCGTGCGGTCCCATGACGACTCCTCCAGGTGATCCCCGATCACCTGGAGACGCTCGGCCAACCAGGCGGCGTACCGTTCCATCTGGGCCAGCATCCCGCCCGGCAGCGGGGTGAGGGACTCGATGTTGAGCGCACCCACGGTGTTCCCCCCGATGACGATGGGGACGCAGATCTCCGACACCACGCCCGGGATGGCCTCGAGATACGCCGGGTTCTTGGACACGTCGGGGACGACGATGGGCTTGCCGGTCTTCCAGGTCCGGCCGGTGATGCCCGAGGACCCGGACATGCCGTCCAAGATCTGCCACAGGCCCCGCTGAGCTGTGCACCGGAGCTCGCCGTGCCGCTCGAGGTAGGCGCTCGGCATGACCTGGCCCTGCCGGAAGAGATGCTCGACGACGGCCGCACAGGCCCGACGGGAGTCCGGGGCGCGGTCGAGGGCCTCGATCATGCGCTCCTCGGCCGCCGACCATTGGCCCGGCTGGCGGCTCACCCGGGCGGTGTTGGCTCGGGAGAGGTCGTTGACGACCGGCCACTTGGTGGCAGGACGGGCCAACAGGTATCCCTGAACGAGGTCGACCTCGGCATCCCGCAGGACCTCGAGCTCCTCGGCGGTCTCCACCCCCTCGGCGATGACGCTGGTTCCGACCTCGGCGGCGAAGGCGGCCATGGCCCCCACGAGGGCGCGTCGGTTGCGGTCCCGGTCGAGGTCGCGTACGAGTTCACGGTCGAGCTTCAAGAAGTCGGGGGTGAGCTCGATCACGTGGCGCAGGCTCGAGTAGCCCGCCCCGGCGTCGTCGATGGCGATCCTCACCCCACGGGCCAGCCACGGCGCCAGGTCCCGGCGAAGGCTGTCGTAGTCCTCCACCGCCTCCTGCTCGGTCAGCTCCACCACCACCCGCTCGGGGAGCCGGTCGAGCAGAGCCAGGGCGGCGGGCTCGGCCAGCAACGAGGGGCTCAGGTTGACGAAGAGGAGGCGATCGTCGGGCGGGGCACCGAGGTCGGTGGCCGCGGCGAGGCAGGCGATCTCGAGGGCGGTGCGCAGTCCGACCTCCTCGGACTTGGCCAACCACCAGTCGGGAGAGCGCACCGGATCGAGAGGCATACGGGCCAACGCCTCGTAGCCCACGATGAGTTGGTCGGCCGGACGCACCACCGGCTGGACGAAGGCCTCGACCACACCGGGCTCGCAGAGGAACTGGATGGCGCGCCGGACCGCGAACGGGCTGTCCGAATCCAGACCGAGTTGCTCGGACGACAGGGCCATATGCGAGTATCGGCGCGGGGGTTATGAACCTTAAGTCCTGGTCGTCACGTACTCGGCCCTCGAGAATCGTCCCCATCGGGCGCGCCGTCGCTACGCTTTTGCCCATGGCCCACTTCGAGGTCGACGGCGACCAGTTGGCCCTCCGGCTCACCTCCGAGGAGCACCTCGAGGGCATGCACCGGGACGTGGTCGTCCCGAGGTCGGCAGTGGCCGTCATCCGGGTCACCGAGGACGTCTGGTCCGAGCTCCGTGGCATCCGGGCCCCCGGGACAGGGTTACCCGGGGTCATCGCCGTGGGCACCCGGCGAGGCTCGTTCGGTAAGGATTTTGCCGCCGTCCACGGGAAGGGCCGCGGCGTCGTGGTCGAGCTCGTCGGCCAGGACTTCTCCCGGTTGATCATCACGACGCCCGATCCCGAAGGGGTGGTGGGCCGCCTCACCGCCCCCCCACCGGAGCGGCCACCCTTGTAAATGGCACTGAGTGCCATTACTATCCCCGGGGTGGAAATCCATGGTGGCACGCCAGATCGGGAGGCCTAGCGGGCATGGCCGGCCGGGTCGAGGGCAAAGTGGCGTTCATCACCGGGGCCGGTCGGGGCCAGGGCCGCAGCCACGCCGTCCGGCTGGCCGAGGAGGGCGCGGACATCATCGCCGTCGACGTCCTCGAGGACTACCCGTGGGTGGGATACCCCATGTCCGGCGCCGACGACCTGGCCGAGACGGTGCGGCTCGTCGAGGCACAGGGCCAGCGCATCGTGGCCGGACAGGCCGACGTGCGGAACGCGGGGGCGCTGGCGCAGCGTCTCGATGAGGGCATGGCGGTGTTCGGGCGGCTGGACATCGTCTGTGCCAACGCGGGAATCTGCAGCGTGCAGACGTGGGACCAGGTGACCCCCGAGATCTGGCAGGACACCCTCGACACCAATCTCACCGGGGTCTGGAACACCATGGTCACCGCGGTGCCCCATCTCATCGATGGTGGCGGCGGATCCATCATCGCCACCAGCTCGACCTCGGGCATCAAGGGCATCCCCTTCCTGTCCCCCTACGTGGCGGCCAAGCACGGGGTCACCGGGATCGCCCGCTCGCTGGCCAACGAGTTGGCCCGCCACCACATCCGGGTGAACACGGTGCACCCGACCGGGGTCGACACCCCGATGCTGGTCGGGCTGGGGTCGTTGGCCCCGCTGCTCGAGACCGACCCCCACCTCAACGGCATCTTTCAGAACGCCCTGCCCGTCACCGTGCTCCAGGCCCGGGACGTGAGCGAAGCGGTGCTCTTCCTGGCCTCGGACGAGTCACGGTACGTCACGGGTCTCGAGTTCACCATCGACGCCGGCCAGACCATTCGATGAGCGCCGGGGACGAGCGCGCCACGGGCGCCGGAGTCAGGACGGCAAGAAGGGAAACGACCCGCCCATGAGCAATCCTTGGTTCGAAACGGTGGCCGAGGCCCAGCGGCGGGCCAAACGTCGCCTCCCCGCCTCGGTGTACGCGGCGTTGGTGGCCGGGTCGGAGAAGGGTCTGACCGCGGACGACAACGTGGCCGCCTTCGGCGAGTTGGGCCTGGCTCCCCACGTGGCCGGCCTCAGCGACGAGCGCGACCTGGCCACGACGGTCATGGGCCAGCCGGTCTCCATGCCGGTGATCATCTCGCCTACCGGTGTCCAGGCCGTCCATCCCGACGGCGAGGTGGCCGTGGCCCGAGCCGCCGCGGCCCGCGGCACGGTGATGGGACTCAGCTGTTTCGCCAGCAAGCCCATCGAAGAGGTGGTCGAGGCCAACCCCCAGACCTTCTTCCAGACCTACTGGGTCGGAGACAAAGACGAGATGTCCGAGCGCCTGGAGCGGGCCCGGGCCGCCGGCGCGGTGGGCCTCATCGCCACCTTCGACTGGTCCTTCGCCATCGGGCGGGACTGGGGCAGCCCGGTGATCCCCGAGCAGATCGACATGAAGGCCGCGTTGCGATTCGCACCCGAGGTGCTCGTGCGACCGCGATGGCTGGCGGACTTCGCCCGATCCGGGGCGATCCCGGACCTAACTGTTCCGAACCTGGCCCGTCCCGGCCAGGATGCCCCCACGTTCTTCGGGGCCTACGGGAAGTGGATGCAGACGCCCAATCCGGGGTGGGACGACGTGGCATGGCTACGCGAAGAGTGGGGCGGCCCGTTCATGTTGAAAGGTGTCGTGCGGGTCGACGATGCCAAGCGTGCCGTCGACGCCGGGGTCACGGCCATCTCGGTGTCGAACCACGGTGGCAACAACCTCGACGGCACGCCGGCGACCATCCGCATGCTCCCGGTCATCGCCGAGACCGTCGGTGACCAGGTCGAGGTGCTCCTCGACGGTGGGATCCGACGGGGAAGCGACGTGGTCAAGGCCCTGGCCCTCGGAGCCCGGGCCGTCATGATCGGACGCGCCTACCTCTGGGGACTGGCGGCCAACGGTCAAGCCGGGGTGGAGAACGTCCTCGACCTTCTCCGCGGCGGCATCGACTCGGGCGTCCTCGGGCTCGGCCACTCATCCATCCACGACCTCTCCCCGGCCGACCTGGCGGTCCCTCCGGGGTTCATCCGTCGTCTGGGCGACAGCGACCGGCCCGAAGGCTGAACCACACCGTCTACAGCCACCGGTTTTCGCATGGCCCGCCGGACGACGGGCCCACTCACTGCGGGCCGGTGCGCAACCGGAACTGGGCGCCAGCCGGGTCGGCCACCGTCGCCATGCGTCCGTAGGGCGTGTCCTCGGCCGCCTGGACGACGGCACCCCCAAGGCGCTCGACCGAGGTGAGCGCCGCATCGACGTCATCGACCTCCCAGTACAGGGCCCAGTAGGGCGGGGTCCCCTCGGGGAGAAAGCCACTCGAATCCATGATCCCGGCGAGCGGCTCGTCGGTGGCCGGATCCTGCATGGTGGCGTAGCGAAACTCGTCGGTGTCCCCCACCATCGTGGTCTGCCAGTGGAACACGGTGCGGTAGAAGTCGAGCGCCTGGTCGAAGCCACGCGTGTGCAGCTCGAACCAGCTCGGGGCACCGTGCTCGTCGAGCACCGTGAAGCCGGGGAACGTGCCGGCCTCCCACGCCCCGAGATTTGCGCCGGTCGGATCGACGAGCACGGACTGGATGCCGAGTTCGGCGACCGGCATGGCCGGGGCGACGATCTCGGCGCCGGCCTCCTCGGCTGCACCGACGGTCTTCGTGATGTCGTCGGTGGCGAGGTAGATCTTCCACGTGTCGTTGGCCGCCATCCCTTCGCCCATGTCGCCCATGCATCCTGCGATGTCCACACCGTTACGGGTGAAGATGAAGTAGCCCCCGAACTCGGGGTCGGGGTCACCCGACTCCCACCCGAACACCTCGCCATAGAACGTGCGGCTAGCGGGTATGTCCGACGTCCACAGATCGGCCCAACAGGGCGCTCCGATGGGTGCGTGGTCTCGCGTGGTCATGGCCGCTCCTTATGGGTTGGGATTGTGCAACTGCTCCGACGGACGGCGGGCGCCGAACTCATCGGTGAAACAAACCCTCGACGTCCAAGCCCTGTGCTACTCGTCGAGATGGCCCGGGAGCCCGAACTCGGCGAACAGGCGCTCGGGGTCCAAGGCGGCCAGGAAGAAGTTCATGGACACGATCCGGCCTCCCGAGATCTCGAGCACCTGCAGCGCCCAGGGGGCATAGCCTCCGGCCGGGTCGCGCCGGTACTGCCCGAAGGCCGGACACCCGTTGGCCGCCGCCGACAGCAGCCGCGATCCCCGACAGGCGCTCGGTCCCGGCTCGACCATCCACTCACCGATGCGCGCCGCCCCTTTGATCCACAGGGCGAAGGGCGGCATCGACTGCACCGCGTCCGCGTGGAGCAGGGCCACCAGCTCGTCGATGTCGTAGCGCTCGAAGGCGTCCACATAACGCTCGAGCAGGGCGGAGTCGGGACCGTCCAGGACTTCGAGAGGTCCGTCCACCCCGGCAGAACGCAGTGTGGCCCTGGCCCGCTGGAGGGCACTGTTGACTGCCGGCACCGAGGTGTCGAGGAGTTGGGCCACCTCGACGGCGCTCCACCGGAGCACGTCCGCCAGGATCAGGGCCGCACGCTGCCGGGCCGGGAGGTGCTGGAGAGCGGTGATGAAGGCCAGACGGACCGACTCCCGGTGCTCGGCGACATCGGCGGGATCGGCGTGGTCGGGAAGAATGCGACCGTCGGCCACCGGGGTCACCCAGGTGGCTTCGGGGAGCATCGGTCCGAGGAGGGACTCTCGCGGGGGCGAGTCCGGACCCATGTCCATCGGCCGGGCCCGGCGTTGGACGCTCCGGAGCATGTCGATACAGACGTTGGTGGCGATGCGATAGAGCCAGGACCGCAGGCTGGAACGCCCTTCGAACCTGTCGGTGTTGCGCCAGGCCCGCACCATCGTCTCTTGCACGGCGTCTTCGGCTTCGAACCCCGAGCCGAGCATGCGGTAGCAGTAGCCGGTGAGCTCCCGGCGGAACGGCTCCAGGTCCGGCGGTGCCGGAGGTGCCTCACGGATGGCCACACCGTGATGCTACCGAGCGGGTGCCTCAGGCGGGCTGGCCCGCCCAGTCGGGGTCGGCACCCGGCGGGCCGAGTCGGCAGGACTGGCGATTCCGAGCAGGCCGGCGAGGGTGGGCGCCCACCAGGTCGACGAGGTCGGGGACCCCACCAATGCGGTGGCCAGCCGGGCCACAGCGGGGTGTCCTCCGGTGGCCACTGCCACCTGGGGCGCCGTCCGTGGGCTGCCGTGGACCCCACGTACCGGGAACTCGATGGACGAGAGCCACCGGCCGCCCGTGGCCCAGGTGAGGACGGTCTCATCGTCGATGCGGGCCACCCCCTCGACCCCGGGGGTGTGGGTGAGCCACGACACGTCCCTCGCCATCGGCCCACCCACCACGGCGACGGCACCGTCGTCGACCACGACCCCCTCGCCACCCATCCCGATGGCCTCATGCAGGTCGATGGGAGCGGGCACCGTGACCGCCTCCTGACTGTGGTCGCTCACCACTACGACCACCCACTCCCCCCACCCAGCGGCCAACCATTCGAACAGCTCCGCCAGGTGGGCATCGGCCCGGCCGTACCGATGGAGGGCCTCGGGACTGTCCGGCCCGAACAGGTGCCCGGCGGTGTCCGTCTCGCTCAACTGGGCGACGACCAGTTCGGCGCCGGAGGTCACGGCCTCCCGGATCCGGACTGCGGTCTCACCGTCTCTGGCATAGCCCAAGACGTCGACGGCCACCCCGTCGCCGAAGACGCCGTCAGGCCACAGGTAGTCGACCGCGGTCGCACCGGTCACGCCGACCAGATGATCGTCTCCGAATACGGCGGCCGACGGCCGGCCGGCGTCCCGCATGGCATCGAACAAGGTGGGCACCGAGGGTCCGAGCTCCGAGGCGGCGGCCGTCGCCCCCGGGACCGGGATCTCGTTGGCCACGACCCCGTGCTCGGCGGGGACCACGCCGGTCACGAAGGTGGCGTGATTGGGATAGGTGGAGGTGGGCATGACCCCCGGGATTCCCGCCGGGCACCACCCGCCCGCTCGGGCCCGGCCGGTCAGCTCGGGCATCACCTCGTCGTTCACGTGACGCGGCGAGTCGCCGTCGAGGACCATGAACAGGACCTTTGGGCCCGCGGTCCCGGGTCCGGCCCCTTACCGGCTCACGTTGCCGTGCCCGACAACCGGTCGGCCAGGTGATCGATCATCGGGACCCAGTGGTCGAGGGGAGGCACACGAGCGGCTGGGTCCTTGGCCCCCTCGTCGGCGCGCCGGAGACGCACGGTGTCCTCGAAGTAGACCCGCCGGGTAAAGGCGGTGGCCTCTGCTGGGGTCATGGCCTCGCCCTGGAGGGCCAGCGTCCGCCGGCTGCCCTCGGAGAGGACATGGCGATAGGTGGCGTCGACGGCCACAAGGTAGCGCTTGGCTGCCACGTGGTCCTCGATGAGCGTGGCCACCCGTCCGCCGAGGGTGGGGCGGACGGCGGCGGCACCTATGGCGCCGTGCTCGTCTTCGGCTCCGGGGACGAGCACGTGGCCGATGTCATGGAGCAGGCCGGCCACCTGGAGCTCGATGTCGTCGGGGTCCGAGGCGGCCAGGAGGGCGGCGCACTGCAGGCCGTGATGGAGAATGGTCAGTCCCACCACCTCCTCGTTGGGTTCCTCGGTCGAGCCGGCACGGGACAGGACGGTCATCAGGGACCCCAGGCCCTGTCGGTCCGAGGACGCCTCGTTCACGCGCCGATCCTATGGTCCCGCACGGTGAGAGGGCCCGGGGGCTCCGGGTGCCGTCAACCCAGGGTGGCGATGGCCTGGTTGAAGGTGGCCGACGGCCGCATGACCACCTCGGCCAGTGCGGGATCGGGCTGGTAGTAGCCGCCGATGTCGACGGGCGAGCCCTGGACGGCGATCAGTTCCGCCACGATCGTCTCCTCCTCCTCGGCCAGGGTCGTGGCAAGGGGTGCGAACGCTCGTGCCAACTCGGAGTCGTCGGACTGGGCCGCCAGCTCTTGGGCCCAGTAGAGGGCCAGATAGAAGTGGCTGCCCCGATTGTCGATGCCGCCCACCTTCCGGGTGGGTGAACGGTCTTCGTTGAGAAAGGTCCCCGTGGCCCGGTCGAGGGTGTCCGCCAGGACCTGGGCCCGGGCGTTGCCCGTGCTCTGGGCCAGCTGTTCGAAGCTGACGGCCAGGGCCAGGAACTCGCCCAGGCTGTCCCACCGCAGGTAGTCCTCTTTGACCAGCTGCTGGACATGCTTGGGGGCGGAACCCCCGGCGCCGGTCTCGAACAGTCCACCCCCGTGGATGAGCGGGACGACGGACAGCATCTTGGCGCTGGTGCCGAGCTCGAGGATGGGGAACAGGTCGGTCAGGTAGTCGCGCAGCACGTTGCCGGTCACCGAGATCGTGTCGAGTCCCCGACGGATGCGCTCCAGCGAGAAGGCGGTCGCCTGCTCGGGGGCCATGATCTCGATCTGGAGGCCCTCGGTGTCGAAGTCGGGCAGGTAGGCACGGACCTTGTCGATCACGTTGGCGTCGTGAGCGCGACCCTCATCGAGCCAGAACACCGCCGGGGTGCCGGTGGCCCGGGCTCGCGTGACAGCCAGCCTGACCCAGTCCCGGATGGGTACGTCCTTGGTCTGACACATGCGGAAGATGTCGCCGACGGCCACCGCCTGTTCGAGGAGGACGGAGCCGGCCGCCTCGACCACCCGGACGGTGCCAGCCACCGGGATCTCGAAGGTCTTGTCGTGGCTGCCGTACTCCTCGGCCGCCTGCGCCATCAGACCGACGTTGGGCACCGATCCCATGGTGGCCGGATCGAAGGCCCCGTGGGCCCGGCAGTCGTCGATGACCACCTGGTAGACGCCGGCGTAGCTGCTATCGGGGATCACGGCCAGCGTGTCCGCCTCGTCACCGTCGGGACCCCACATGTGACCCGAGGTCCGGATCATGGCCGGCATGGAGGCGTCGACGATCACGTCACTGGGGACATGCAGATTGGTGATGCCGCGGTCGGAGTCGACCATGGCAAGGGGAGGCCGCTCGGCCAGCTCGCGGTCGAACGAGGCCCGGATCTCGGCACCCTCGGGGAGTGACTCGAGACCGGCGAAGATGCCGCCAAGGCCGTTGTTGGGGCTGAGGCCCGCCGCCTCGAGCAACCCGCCGTACCGGGCGAAGGTAGTAGGGAAGAACGTCCGCACGGCGTGGCCGAAGATGATGGGATCGGAGATCTTCATCATGGTGGCCTTGAGGTGGATCGAAAAGAGGACGCCTTCCTCTCGCGCCCGGTCGATCTGGGAGGTGAGGAAGTGGTCGAGGGCCGAGACGCGCATGACCGACGCGTCCACCACCTCTCCGGCCAACACCGGGACGGACTCCCGCAGCACGGTGGTCGTGCCGTCGTCGCCGACCAGTTCGATGCGGAGTGCACCGGGGTCGTCAATGACCGCGGACCGCTCGGTGGACCGGAAGTCGCCATGCTCCATGTGGGCCACGTTGGTACGGGAGTCCGGGCTCCAGGCGCCCATCCGGTGGGGATGGGCGCGTGCGTATCCCTTGACCGAGTCCGGGGCCCGCCGATCGGAGTTCCCCTGGCGGAGCACCGGGTTGACCGCGCTCCCCATCACCCGGTCGTAGCGGGACCGGATGTCCCGTTCCTCGTCAGACTTCGGGTCGTCGGGGAAGTCCGGGAGGGCGTACCCGTGGCTCTGCAGCTCGACGATGGCCGCCTTCAGCTGGGGGCTGGACGCCGAGACGTTGGGAAGCTTGATGATGTTGGCCTCCGGGGTGGCTGTGAGGGCGCCGAGCTCGGCCAGGGCGTCACCGATCCGCTGCCCCTCCTCGAGGTACTCGGGAAAGCCGGCGATGATCCGCCCGGCCAACGAGATGTCCCGCGTCTCCACCGTGACGCCGGCAGTCGAGGCATAGGCCTGGATCACCGGGAGGAACGAATAGGTCGCCAGGGCGGGGGCCTCGTCGGTGTGCGTGTAGATGATGGTCGAGTCAGGCAAGCGTGCTCCGCTTCGTCATGTGGGCGTCGTGGGACTCCCTCGTCCGGCTCCAAGAAGACCACTCCGACCTGGGTCGACGCAACCCAGCGGGGCCGTGCGACGTCGGGTGGACGGGAGCTTCGGGTGTGGGCGAGGAAGCAGGCAGCCGGGACCAGCTCACCCCGACAGTGGGCGGTGGGCCCGTTCGCCGTCGTGGTCGAAGATGCAGAGGATCTCGACTGGTCCCCCGTGGGCACCGAAGGCGTGGGGGATCATGGTCGAGAACTCCGCAGCCTGGCCCGCCTCCACCAGCACCGTCCGCTCACCGAGCTGCAGGCGGGCCGTGCCGGAGAGGACCGTGAACCAGTCCCTGCCCGGATGGACCCTCAGGTCGTCCGAACCACCGGTCACTCCAGGTCCTTCGAGGCGCATCTTGGTTACCGAGACCCCGTGGGGGGCACGCTGGCGGGGGGTCAGCACCCAAGTGGTCACCCCACCTGCCTCATCCCGGTGGGGTCGGATGACAACGTCGGCATCCTCGTCGGACTCGACGAGCTGGTCGAGCGTGGTGTCGAGGGCCCGGGCAATCGGGGCCAGCTGATCCAGGGCGATCCGCCGGTGACCGGTCTCGATGCGACTCAGGTTGGAAGGGCTCAAGTGGCAACGACGGGCCAGTTCGTCGAGGGACCAGCCCCGGGCGACCCGCAGCCCCCTGATCCGCTGTCGCACCAGGGTGTCGAAATCGGGGGCGGCCTTCTCGGCGACGGTCGGATCTTGCTTCATTGGCAAGATCCTATGTCCTTCGCGCATCTGGCCCGTAGGGTGCGGACATGACCGCACCTCACCGCCACGATCACCATGCCGACGACCCGGGCCAGGAGGACGACCTGGCTGAGATGTTGGATCTCGACGGCCTAGTGCACCGCAACTACTTGACCGCAGCCATCACGTGGGTGGCCGGTCGTACCGGTGACCTTCCCGTTCACCGGGTCGTCGATCTCGGCTGCGGCACGGGGACGGCGACCATCGAGCTGGCCACCGCCTTCCCGTCGGCCACTGTGCTGGCTGTCGACAGCTCAGACAACCATCTCGCCCGGGTCACGGCCAAGGCGCAAGCCGCGGGTGCGACCGATCGGATCGCCACTGTTCAGTCCGACCTGGACGACCCGTGGCCCATCGACGGGACAGTGGATGTCGCCTGGGCGTCCCTGTCGCTCCATCACCTCTCCGACCCGGACCGGGTACTCACCGACCTGGTCACTGCACTGCGTCCCGAAGGGTTGATCGCCGTGGCCGAGATGGATGTGCTTCCTCGCTTCCTGCCTGACGATCTCGGCATCGGGCGACCGGGTCTCGAAGAGCGCGTTCACGCCACGCTCACCGACCGGGCCAGGCGTCAGCTACCGGCCCTCGGCTCGGACTGGGGTGCTCGGCTGGCCGAAGCCGGGTTCGTCAGCGTGACGGCGCGGGACTTCACCCTCGACGCCGAACCGCCCCTCCCTCCGGCCGCCGGGCCCTACGCCCGGTTGTTCCTCCAGCGCGTCCGCTCACAACTCATTGGCACCATCGGCGCCGATGACCTGCGCACCCTCGATGCACTCCTTGACGATGACGGCCCTCACGGCGTCTTGCGCCGTCACGATCTCCGGGTTCGCGGCGCCCGAACCATCTGGCTGGCCACTACGCCCTTTACCGCGTGAGACCGGCCCTTTCCTGGAGCCGACGCTACAAGCGCCACCGCTCTGCTCACCTCAGGTGTGCAGCGGGCCGCTCGGAGCCTGGTCGCGCTTCGAGATGGCGGCGATCCAGAACGGCATCCCGGTGATGTGCCAGATCTCCGGAACCTCCGCACCGGCGCTCAAGAAGCTCTGCTCAAGCGCCGTCCGGTCCGGAGCGACTCCCACCACCGTGCGCATGGCGAAGCGTAGATACGCCTTCTTCATCCCGAACGGCACTCGACTGTTGTGGGCGAACCGCCAGAAGTCGGCCCTGGTGCTCGAGCCATCGATCTCGATGATCACCAATGAACCACCGGTCCGCAGCACTCGCAGACACTCGGCGATACCCACGCCGGGGTCTGACCAGTGCTTCCAGGCGCACGACGATACGACTGTGTCAAACGAACCCGGGACAAAGGGAAGTGCCTCCCCGCGCGCCTGCGCCCCGTGCACCGCAGTGGCCTTCATCCGGGCCAGCCGTCTGATCTGTGATGTCGACGGGTCGACCCCCACAACGCTCACCGGTTGCCCAGCCACCAATCCGGCCGCTACCCGACCGCCCCCGCATCCGACGTCGAGGACGTGGCAGCCGATGACGTGAGGAGTAATGGCCGGAAGGACGACTGCCGCCAACGCAGGAGCGATGGTGAGCTCGTAGGCCAAGGCCTCCGGAGACGAGAACGCCCGCCGACAGACGACGTAGGCCAGCTGTTCCAGGAAACCCGAGGGGGGGTCGTAGCTTTCGCTGCTTCCCATGGTGGTCACGTTCGATCTCGTTCCCCGAGTGGCCGGCCCCATCACTCGCTCTCCGGTCGCCCGCTGGACGATGTTCGACGCTTGGACCCGAACACCTGTCTGATGGCGTATCCCACGGGCTACGGCGATTAGCTCCCGGCGAGCAGCAAACCACCATCGACAGTTTGCACCGTCCCGGTGACGTAGCTGTTCTGCATGAGATAGAGGTGAGCGGCGGCTATCTGGTCCGGCTCACCGACCGTCCCGGTCAAGGTGCCCTGGGCCAGGTGGGCAAAGAGCACCTCACGTTGCGAATCGGGGATGCCATCCCACAGCGGCGTGCGAAACGCACCGGCTCTGACCGCGTTGACCCGGACGGGGGCGAGTTCGACCGCCAGTCCCCGGACGAGGCCCTCGGTGGCTCCCGCTCCGGCGGCGGCGAGCGCTGCGCCGGGGCGTGGTCGCTGGCCGATGGTGCCGGTGGTCAGTGCGATCGATCCCCCCGGCCTGATCCGGAGCGCCGCGTACTTGATGACGGCCACCGCACCCCAGAAGCGGACGTCGAGGACCGCCCGCGCCTCGCCCAGGGCGAGGTCGGCAAGTGGACGCGGCGCGAATGCGTCGCCGGCGGTGAACGCCAGGTGATCGAACTCACCCACACGCTCGAACAAGGCGGCGACGGCTGCCTCATCTCGCACGTCGAGGGCTGTACCCACGCAGCCGTCCGGAAGTTCGCTCAGCGCTGCGTCGACCCGGACCTGTTGGCTCGAGGCAATGGTGACCTCGGCACCCTCGAGTGCCGCGGCCCGCGCTGTCGCCAGGCCCATGCCGGAACTGCCTCCGATGACGACGATTTTCTGACCGTCCAGGCTCATGGGTGTCTCCAGATCGTTGATGTCTCAGTGCGTCATCAACCGTAGCACGAGTCATGTCTCACTGAGACATCAACGGTAGGCTGCCTGCATGCCCCGATGGGACGCTCAGGCTGAAGAACGACTGCGGACCGCAGCCATCGAGCTCTTCTTCGAACTCGGATACGAGAACGTCACCGTCGCCCAGATCGCCGCCCGCGCCGGGCTGGCTCGGCGCACGTTCTCCCGGTACTTCACCGACAAGCGCGACGTGCTCTTTGCCGGCTCCGAACGTCTGCCGGACCTACTGGCCGAGGCGCTCAGCCGGGCCGCCTCTGAGCTCACCCCGTTCGAGGCGTTAGTCACCGCGCTCGCCGACGTCGGCACACTGCTGGGTGCACGGGTAGCCCCGCTCGCCGCCCAGCGCCGTGAGGTCATCGCTCGAAGCCCCGAGCTGCAGGAGCGTGGGCGGACCAAGTTCGCCGCCGTTGCCCAGGCGCTCGAATACGAGTTGGTTCGGAGGGGTAGCGAGCCGGCGAGCGCCATGCTGCTCGCAGACGTGGGGGTTGCCATCTTTAGAACCGGCTTTGGCCGATGGGTCGACAACCCCGACGGTCATGACCTGGCCGCTCACCTGCGTGAGGCCGGCGCCGAGCTCGCCGACGCTGTCGCGCCACATGCTGCGCCGGCTGACTAAGCACGACGTCCACCGGAGTGCCCGAGGACCAATCGACGCGCCCCTGAGGGCGTCACGTGAAGAGCCTGTGCGTGCAGGCTGCCCCATCCAGAGTCAGCACCAGGCCCAGCCCCGTCGCAGTCGGCCTGGCACCGGCAGGGTCGAGAACGCCCCCACCACACGGAAAATCCCGGCTCCCCTAAGGGAACCCGGGATTTCCGTCACTGCTACGCCGTCACTTTCGTGAACGGCCATTGGTG
>CAWJSI010000017.1:0-354455 GCA_963845485.1 uncultured Acidimicrobiaceae bacterium
TGTGGTTCTGGAGGGCGTTGGTGTAGCCGGGCACGGTCCGCTGCAGACCGCTGGTCAGGTTGAGTCCGATGACGAGGGCGGTGACCACCAGCACGGCCCCGATGACCTGCCGGGCGATGACGGCCCGGGTGCGGACCAACCGCATCCGTTCGGCCAGGCGCTGGCCGAGCACGGCGAAGACGAGGAGCGGGACCGCCACTCCGACGGCGAAGGCCGCGGTCAGGAGGATCGACGAGGCGTTGTAGCGGTGGTTGGCGCTGACCACGGCGATGGCCGTGAGCACCGGTCCGGCGCAGGGTACGAAGACGAGGCCCAGGCTGAGACCGAGCACGAACCCTCCGGCATTGGACTGTTGGTGGCCGCGGGCCAGCCGGGAGAAGGGGCGCTCCAACCACTCCCCCACGACCGGCACGATGAGGCCCAGGCCGACCAGGCCCAGCACGACGAGGCCGATCCAACGCAGAAGGTCCTGGGGCAGCCCGAGCAGGCTGAGCAGCCACGAACCGATGAGCGTGAACACGGCGAAGCTGAGCACGAGGCCACCGACCACGGCGAAGGGCCTACGGCGCCGCCGGATCTCGGCTCGACGCAGGTCCACGGCCGACACCGGGCCGCCGGGACCACCGGCCTTCGTCGATGTCGAAACTGTGGCGGTGGTCGTCGGGACCCGGGTGGCCACGGCCGTGGCGCCCACCGCCGTGCCGGCGGCGACCACGCCCGCCCCGGTGACGTCAATCTGGTCGGGTTCGTCGACCTCGGCGGATCCGGCGGTAGCGGTACCGGCGGCGACAGATCCGGATGAGGATTCGGCGGGCACACCCGGCTCCAGGGTCCCGTCCTCTAGGCCACTGGCCGCCCCGGCGGCGAAAATGACCGGGAGCACCGGGAGGATGCACGGGGAGATCCCGGTGACCAGCCCGCCGAGGAATCCGATCAGGATCAGTACGATCACCGGCTCAGCCTCCCATGGGAGCCCGAGGCGTTGGCATCGCTAGCAACCAACAAGACGAGCACGCGCACGAGGACAGGGAGTTCCATGTAGTGCAGTCCCACCGGACCGGGAGGCGTTACACCGGGCCCAGACGGCCTCCGTCGGTGGCGATGCGGGCACGGAATCGATCCATCTGCTCGGCGACGGGGCCGGGTCCCGCCCCGCCCGGTGTGGTCCGCCGGGTCACGGCTACGCCCGGCTCGAGCAGGCCTACCGCCTCGGGACCGAGGTCCGGGTGGGCCTCGACCAGCTCGGACAGTGGCAGCTGGCGCTCCAGCGACTGGCCGACGAGGCCACCGACCACGGCGTGGGCCTGGCGGAAGGGCATCCCTTGCTGGACCAGCCACTCGGCCAGGTCGACGGCGGCGACCGAGGCACCGTTCGCCGCCGCTTCCATCCGGTCGGTGACGAACCGCAGGGTTGACAGCACCCCTGACAGGGCGGCCAGGGCCAGGTGGGACTGGGTTACCGAGTCGAAGAGGGGCTCTTTGTCCTCCTGCAGGTCCCGGTTGTAGGCCAGGGGCAGGCCCTTCAGGGTGACGAGCAGGCCGGTCAGGTTGCCGATGAGCCGACCGGACTTCCCCCGGGCCAGCTCGGCCACGTCGGGGTTCTTCTTCTGGGGGAGCATCGAGCTCCCGGTGGCGAAGGCGTCGTCGAACACGGCGAACCCGAACTCCTCGGTCGACCACAGGACGAGTTCCTCCCCGATGCGGGAGAGGTGCACCCCGAGCAGGGCCAGGTCGAAGAGGGCCTCGGCCACGAAGTCACGGTCGGACACGGCGTCGAGGGAGTTCTCGAACCGGCCGGCGAATCCGAGGTCTTCGGCCACCCCGTCGGGATCGAGGGGCAGTGACGAGCCGGCGAGGGCCCCGGCCCCGAGCGGCGAGACGTCGAGTCGGTCGACGGTGGCCACCAGCCGGTCGACATCCCGGGCCAATGCCCATCCGTGGGCCAAGAGGTGGTGGGCCAACAGGACCGGCTGGGCCCGCTGGAGGTGGGTGTAGCCGGGCAGGTAGGCGTCGCCGGCCTCGACGGCCCTGGACAAGAGCACCCCTTGGAGGCCCACGATCTCACGAGCCACTTCGGCCAGCTCCCGCTTGGCGTACAACCGCAGGTCGGTGGCGATCTGGTCGTTGCGGCTGCGACCGGTGTGGAGCTTGGCCCCGACGTCACCGGCGATCTCGGTGACTCGACGCTCCACCGCGGTGTGGATGTCCTCGTCGTCGGGGTGGAAGGCGAACGTGTCCGACTCGAGCTCCTCTTCCACCCGGTCGAGGGCGGCCAACAGCGTGGCCACCTCCTCGTCATCCAGCAGGTCGCCCCGGCCGAGACCCCGCACGTGGGCGCGGGAGCCGGCCAGGTCGTCGCCGGCGAGGAGGCGGTCGTAGTGGAGGCTGACCGAGTAGTCCATGACCACGTCGGCCGTGCCCCCGCTGAGGCGGCCGTGCCACAGGGTCACGGGCTCGTGCTCCCGGCCGGTCCGCGTGATCCGCGGCCCTCCTGCACGGCCGACCAGGTGGCCACCCCGAGTCCCCACAGACGCACGAAGCCCTCGGCGTCCTCGTGTCGGAAGGTGTCGGTGGCGTCGTAGGTGGCGAGGCCGTGGTCGTAGAGGCTGACCGGGCTGCGCCGGCCCACCACCCAGCACTGCCCGGCGTCCAGGCGGAGTCTGACCTCACCGGTTACGTGGCGTTGGGACTCGACGAAGAAGGCGTCGAGAGCCTGCTTGAGCGGTGAGAACCACAGGCCGTCGTAGACGAGCTCGGACCAGCGGGGCTCCAGGCGGAGTTTTTCGTGGTGGAGATCCCGCTCCAAGGTGAGGTCCTCCAGGTCGGCGTGGGCGAGGAGGAGAGCGAGGGCGCCCGGGCATTCATAGGTCTCGCGGCTCTTGATCCCGACCCGTCGGTTCTCCACCATGTCGAGGCGCCCGTAACCGAAGGAGCCGACGATCCGGTTCATCTCGGCGATGAGCGGTTCGGGTGCCAGCGCCCGGCCGTCCACCGACACCGGAATACCCGACTCGAACCCCACGACCACCTCGGCGGGCTCGGTCGCCGTCGGGCGGGTCATGGTGTAGACGTCCTCGGGCGGTCGGTTCCAGGGGTCCTCGATGACCCCGCACTCGATGGCCTTGCCCCAGAGGTTCTCGTCGATGGAGTAGAGCTTCTCCTTCGTCACCGACAGCGGGATGTCCCACTTGGCCGCGTACTCGATGGAGTCTTCACGCGACAGGCCCCACAGACGGGCGGGCGCGATGACCTCGAGGTCCGGGGCCAGGGCCCGGGTGCCCACCTCGAAGCGGACCTGGTCGTTGCCCTTGCCGGTGCAGCCGTGGGCCACGGCGGTGGCACCGTGCTTGCGGGCCTCGGCCACCAGGTGCTTCACGATGACCGGCCGGGACAGGGCCGAGACGAGGGGGTACTTCCCCTCGTACTTGGCGTTGGCGAGGAGGGCGGGCATGCAGAACTCCTCGGCCATCTCGGCCCGGGCATCCACCACGATGGCCTCCACGGCGCCGGCGGCGAAAGCCCGCTGACGGATGGCCTCCCAGTCCTCGCCGCCGGACTCGGAGGCCTGGCCCACGTCGACGGCCACGGCCACGACCTCGACCCCCTTGTTCTCCATCAACCAACGGACGGCGATGGACGTGTCCAATCCCCCGCTGTAGGCCAGGATCACTCGTTGCGGCATGGTCAACCCCTTCCTCGGGTGCGTAGCGTGTGAGAAGGCGTCGGGTGGTATCCCGACGCGTCGGCAGATGTGGGGGCGGATGTGGGCGGGTGGCCCGCCCGTGCGGTCACCATGATCATGATCGACCCCGGCGCGCCGACCAGGCCGACTCGATCCCGGCCACCGCGGCCAGCCGCTCGGCCACCGCGGCGCCGCCGGCCACCTCGGAGGCCACCACCAGCACCGTGTCGTCCCCGGCCACCGTCCCGATCACCCCGGGGAAGCCGCTCCGGTCGAGGGCGGACCCCACCACGTGGGCCGAACCCGGTGGCGTGCGGAGCACGATGAGATTTCCCGAGTAGTCGGCCTCGACGACCCACTCCCCGAGCACCCGACGCAGGTGGTCCTCGGGGGCGACCTGCTGGGAGGGCAGTTCGGGAAGGGCGTAGGCCGTGTCCCCGCCGGGAAGGCGGACCTTGACAGCACCGAGTTCCTCGAGATCGCGTGAGACCGTCGTCTGGGTGGCGTCGACGCCGTCGGCGGCCAGCAGGTCGACCAGGTGGGACTGGCTCCCGACGGCCTTCGACTCGAGCAGCTTGGTGATGCGGTGCTGGCGCTGGTGCTTGGTGACGCTCACGGATGCACCCCACTGACCCAGGCCAGCAGTCCACGCATGGCGTGCATGCGGTTGGCGGCCTGCTGCCAGACCACGCTTTGGACCCCGTCGACCACCGCGGCACTGATCTCCTCACCCCGGTGGGCGGGCAGGCAGTGCATCACGATGGCGTCGGCGGAGGCGGCCCCGAGCAACGTCTCGTCGACCTCGAAGCCGGCGAAGGCGGCCCGACGGGCCTCGGACTCCGCTTCTTGGCCCATCGACGTCCACACGTCGGTGTACAGGGCGTCGACGCCGGCCACGGCCTCGAAGGGATCGGTGGTTACGGTCACCTTGCCGCCGAAGGACCGCACCAGTTCGAGATCGGCGTCGCTGGGGCCGAACCCCGCGGGCGCGGCGATCCGGGTGGCCACCCCGGCCATCGAGGCGGCCAGGGCGAGGGACCGCCACACGTTGTTGGCGTCACCCACGTAGGCGAGGGTCCGGTCGTGCAGGGAGCCGGCCCCGAACGCCTGGCGCAGGGTGAGCAGATCGGCGACCGCCTGACACGGGTGGGCCCGGTCGGAGAGCAGGTTGATGACGGGGACGGCCACACCGGCGGCATCGAGCGCGTCACTCATCCGGGCCAGGGTGCCGTGATCGACGACCCTGGCACAGATGACACCGTGGTAGCAGGCCAATGTGCGGGCCACGTCCGCCGCCGTCTCCCGGGTGTCGATGCCCACCTCGTGGCCCTGGATGTAGATGGGGTGCCCACCGAGGGCGACCGTGGCCATCTCCGTGCTGTTGCGGGTCCGGTTGGAGGGCTTCTCGAACACCATGGCTACTCCCCGGCCGGACAGCACCGGTGGGAGCGAGCCCGGTTCGGCGTCGGCCAGGGCCAGGACGTCGCTCAGACCCTCGGGCCCCAGATCGTCGACGTCGAGGACGTGGCGCGTCCACACCGGCGGTTGCACGGTCACCGTCGATTCAGCTGTCATCACTGCCTCCTCGTGCGTGGTGACGGCCGACGATGCGTCCGACCGTGGCCACGGCCTGGTCGATGTCGGCGTCGGAGACGAGCAGTGACGGGGCGAAACGGAGTACATCGGTCCGGGGTGCGTTGATGACCAGTCCCTCGTCCAGCGCCTCACGAACAACGGCACCGGCGAACTCGCCGCCCAGCACCGCTGCCACGAGCAATCCCTCTCCCCGCACCGACCGCACGCCGGCCAGCTGCGCCAGGCCGGCACGCAGCCGGGCGCCACCGGCCCGGGCCCGGGCCGGTGCATCCTCGGCCTCCATCACCGACAAGGTGGCCCGGGCCGCCGACATGGCCAGGGGCTGGCCACCGAAGGTGCTCCCGTGGTCCCCGGGGACGAACGCCGCCGCCACTTCGGCGCGCGCCCAGCACGCCCCCACCGGCATTCCGTTGCCCAGGGCCTTGGCCACGGTGACCACGTCGGGTTCGATCCCCAGGTGCTGGAAGCCGAACCACCTCCCGGTGCGGCCGAGGCCGGTCTGGACCTCGTCCACCATCAGCAAGATGT
This sequence comes from uncultured Acidimicrobiaceae bacterium, assembly GCA_963845485.1. Classification (GTDB taxonomy): domain Bacteria; phylum Actinomycetota; class Acidimicrobiia; order Acidimicrobiales; family RAAP-2; genus Bog-756. Next base: position 5,807 of record CAWJSI010000017.1, read on the forward strand.
TGCGGTCCGTGCACAGCTGGCGCAGACCCACCAGGTAGTCCGACGAGGGCACCACCACACCGGCCTCCCCCATGATCGGCTCGACCAGCACGGCGGCCACCCGGGCCGGGTCACAGGCCGCCTCCATGGCGTCGAGGTCGTCGTAGGGCACATGGTCAAAGCCCTCGGGCATGGGCACGAAGGCGGACTGCTTCTCGGGCTGGCCGGTGGCGGCCAGGGTGGCGAGGGTCCGGCCGTGGAAGGCGTCCCAGGTGCTGACCACGCCGAAGCGCTCCGGGCCGGCCCACCGGCGGGCGAGCTTGATGGCGCACTCGTTGGCCTCGGCCCCCGAGTTCCCGAAGAACACCTGGCCGCCGGCCCGCTCGGTCCCACCTCCGATGAGCCGGTCGAGGGTCACGGCCACCTCGGGGCCCACGTCGTTCCCGAAGAGGTTGGAGACGTGGGAGAGCGTCCGGGCCTGCTCGGCGATGGCCTCGGCCACGGCCGGGTGGGCGTGACCGAGCGAGGTCACGGCCAGGCCGGAGAGGAAGTCGAGGTACTCCCGTCCCGCCGTGTCGTAGAGCCGGCTCCCCTCGCCCCGCACGAAGGTGACGGGCGGCTCGGCGTAGTTGTGCATCAGGGCCGAGCGGTCGATGGGTGTGGGGCTCGCCGTCCCGTCGGTCACCACCTGGCTCACGATGCCACCACCATGGTGCCCACACCCTCGTCGGTGAAGACCTCGAGCAGCAGGGCATGGGGGGTCCGTCCGTCCAGGATGTGGGCGCGTGCCACTCCGGCCCGGACAGCACGGGCACACGACTCCACCTTCGGGATCATGCCGCCGTTGGCCGCGCCCGAGGCCACGAGGTCGTCGAGGTCGTCTGCGGTGGCCTGGTGGATCAGGGTGGCCGGGTCGTCGGGCACCGACCGCAGACCCGACACGTCGGTCAAAAAGACCAGCTTCTCGGCCTCGAGGGCGGCGGCCAGGGCTCCGGCCGCGGTGTCGGCGTTGATGTTGAAGGCCTGGCCCGACTGGTCGGTCCCGATGGTGGCCACCACCGGGATCAGGCCCTGGGCCAACAGCTGGTGGACGATGACCGGGTCGACGTGCACCACGTCACCCACGTAGCCGAGCGCCTCGGAGCGGGCCTCGGCGGTGATGAGGTTGGCGTCCTCACCCGACAGTCCGACGGCCAACGCCCCGTGGACGTTGATCGAGCTCACGATGTCACGATTGACCTTCCCCACCAGCACCATGCGCACCAGGTCGATGGTGTCGGCGTCGGTCACCCGGAAGCCGTCCTGGAACTCGGGGACCTTGCCCACCCGCTCCATCAGGGCACCGATCTGGGGCCCTCCCCCGTGCACCACGACCGGCAGCATGCCGACCGAACGCATGAGCACGATGTCCTCGGCGAAGGAGGCCAGGGCCTGGGCCTCGTCGACCACCGGCTCCCCGGGTTTGGCGCTCAGCACGTTGCCCCCGTACTTGACCACGACGACCTTGCCCCAGAACCGGCGGATGTAGGGCAGGGACTCGACCAGCACGGCGGCCTTGTCCCCCGGCGCGTCCTCGCCCTCCGCCCCGGCGGCCCCGGTGAGTCCTGTGGCGGACACGGCACTCACGAGGTGGTCCGGTTCTCGTCGATGTAGCCGTAGCCGAGGTCGACCCCCATGACCACGCCGTCGCCGTCGGCCAGACCCAACTGGCAGTGGATGTCGACCAGAGGCGCGGCCATGTGGGTGGCCAACGCCTCGGCGTCGTGGTCGACGGCCAGGCCGTCGCGGCACACGGTGACGCCGCCGTAGGCGATGGCCAGGCGGTCCATGTCGAAGGCGACGCCGGCCGAACCGAGATCGCTCGCCACCCGGCCCCAGTAGGCGTCCTCGCCGTTGATCGAACACTTGACGAGCAGGGAGTCGGCCACCTTGCGGGCCGCCTGGTGGGCCTCACCGTCCGAGGCGGCCCCGGTCACCCGGACCTGGAAGATCCGGGACGCGCCTTCGGCGTCGGCCATCATCTGGCTGGCCAGGTCGGCGCAGGCCTCGGTCACCGCATCGACCACCACGTTGGGATCGGCCGGCCCGGCCCGGCCCGAGGCCATCAGCACCACCGTGTCGTTGGTGGAGGTGCACCCGTCGACGGACATCGAGTTGAACGAGTCCCGCACGGCGATTCCCAACAGGTCGGCGAGGGTGGCCGGTTCGACGGCCGCGTCCGTGGTCACGAAGGCCAGCATGGTGGCCATGTTGGGGGCGAGCATCCCCGCACCTTTGGCCATGCCGGCCACGGTGAACCCGTGGTGCTCGATGAGGATCTCCTTCCGGCCCGAGTCGGTGGTCAGGATCCCCTGGGCGGCGTCGGCGGCGGCCTCGGCCGACCCGGAGCGAGCCGAGACCAACGTGGGGATCCCCGAGGTGATGGGGGCCATGGGCAGGGGGATGCCGATCAGACCGGTCGAGCAGACGAGGACCCCCGATCGATCCACCCCGAGACCCGAGGCCACGAGCTCACACATCAGTTCGGCGTCGGCCCGGCCCTGGGCACCGGTGGCCGCATTGGCGTTCCCACTGCTGATGATCACCGCCGAGGCCGATCCCCCGCTGGCGGCCAGGTGGTCCCGGCTGACCTGGACCGGCGGCGCGGCGGCCAGATTGGTGGTGAAGGTGGCAGCCGTCGGGACCGGGTGTCCGTCCTCGGTGGCCAGCAGGGCGAGGTCCATGGCTCCGCTGGCCTTGATGCCCGAGGCCAGTCCGGCGGCCACGAAACCTTTCGGGGTGGTGATGCTCATGGGTACAGCCCCGCGGTCGGCAGGCCGGTCCCCTCCGGAAGGCCGAGGGAGAGGTTGGCGCACTGGACGGCCTGGCCGGACGCCCCCTTGACCAGGTTGTCGATGGCGCAGAGAGCCAGCACCCACCCCGTGCGGGGATCGACCCGGGCGGTCACGTGGGCGCAGTTCGATCCGCTGGTGGCCTTGGTGGAGGGTGGACCGTCGGTGACGACGACGAAGGGCTCGTCGTCATAGGCCGCGTGGAGGATGTCGAGCACGTCGGTGGTGGTGAGCGGTCCGTCCCGCCCGTCGGCTCGGGTGCCCGAGGGGCGTCCGTAACAGGTGGCCAGGATCCCCCGCACCATCGGGGCGAGGTGCGGGGTGAACAGGACCGGGGCGCCGAGGCCCTGCTCCATCTCGGCGGTGTGGCGGTGGTCGAGGAGCCCGTAGGCCACGAAGTCCTCGTCCACCGCCCCGAAGTGGAGGTTGTCCTTCGGCGCCCGTCCCGCCCCCGACACCCCACTAGCCGCATCGACGATGAGGGCGGGCATGCCGTCGGGCCCGTCTCCGGGCCGGGCCAGCACGCCGGCCCGCACCAGGGGGGCCAGGGCCAACAGGGCCGCCGTCGGGTAACAGCCCGGCGCGGCGATCAGCGGGGCACCAGCCAGCTCGTCCCGGTGGAGCTCGGGCAGGCCATAGACGAACCGCTCGAGCAGCTGGGGGGCGACATGGGGCTCGCCGTACCACTGCGGGTAGAGCGCGGGGTCCGAAAGCCGGAAGTCGGCGGCCAGGTCCACGACCGTCGCCACTCTCGAGATGAGGTCGGGCATCAACGTCTGGGACTGCCCGTGGGGCAGGGCCACGAAGACCAGGTCCAGTCCCTCCAGGGCCGATGGCTCGGTGGCGACGTAGTCGAGGGTTGGATAGGCGGCGGCCAGCGACGGGGTGTGGGTGGCGATGTGCTCGCCCCGGTGGCCGCCGGCCGTGGCCACGACCACCTCGAACTCGGGATGACCGGCACAGAGCCGGAGGAGCTCGACCCCGGCGTAGCCGGAAGCCCCGACGACGCCGATCTTCATGGTTGCTCGCTCACGTCGCGCTCCGTCAGGTGGGCTTGGCTCCGGGTGCGTCCCGGATTGCAAGTATATGCATATTTCTGCATTGTTATGCAAGCTCCCGTTCCGGTCGGACTGCCTGCGGCGTCCACGGGCCCGTTGTGCGCCGGGCAGTAGGGTCGGTGGGGTGAACCGAGACGCCGCCCTGGCGGACGCCGCACCGGTGTCCTTCTGGCTCGACGATCCCGGAGCGCCCCCGAGTGGGGACCCGCTGGTGGGCGCGACGACCGCCGACGTGACGGTGGTGGGTGGCGGGTACACGGGCCTGTGGACCGCGCTCCTGGCCAAGGAGGCCGAACCGGGGCGGGACGTGGTGCTGCTCGAAGCCGACCGCTGCGGGTGGGCCGCATCGGGACGCAACGGCGGCTTCTGTGCGGCCAGCCTGACCCACGGGCTGGGCAACGGCGTCGAGCGGTTTCCCCACGAGGTCGACACCTTGGAGCGCCTTGGGCACGAGAACCTGGACGCCATCGAGGCCGCGCTCGTCCGATGGTCGATCGACTGCGACTTCGAGCGCACCGGCGAACTGTCGGTGGCCACCGAGCCCCACCAGGTGGCGGACCTGGCCGAGGCGGCCGAACAGGGACGCCGACACGGCCAGCACCTCACCTACCTCGACCGGGACGAGATGCGGGCTGAGGTGCACTCGCCCACGTATCTGGCCGGCCTGTGGGACCGGACCGGGTGCGCCCTGGTCAACCCGGCCCGCCTGGCCTGGGGTCTCCGGCGGGCCTGTGAGGAGGCCGGGGTCAGGATCTACGAGCACACGCCCGTCGACCGTCTGGACTCCGAGCCCGACGGTGCTTCACCCACCCTGGTCCTCACCACCGGACACGGGACGGTCCGCACGGCGACGGTGGCCCTCGCCACCAACGCCTACCCGTCGCTGGTCCGCCGGCTGCGCAAGTACGTGGTCCCGGTCTACGACTACGTGCTGATGACCGAGCCCCTCAGCCCGGCCGAGCGCGCCGCGGTGGGCTGGTCCCGACGGCAGGGACTCGGCGGATCGGGGAACCAGTTCCTCTACTACCGCCTCACCGCCGACAACCGGATCCTCTTCGGCGGCTACGACGCCGTCTACCACTTCGCCAACGGCCTGCGTCCGTCACTCGAGCAGCGCCGGACCACCTTCCACACCCTGGCCCGGCTCTTCGTCGAGACGTTCCCGCAGCTGGAGGACGTTCGTTTCACCCACTCCTGGTCGGGCGCCATCGACACCTGCTCGCGCTTCTGCGCGTTCTTCGACCGCTCCCACGACGGGCGGGTGGTGTCTGCCGCCGGCTACACCGGCCTCGGCGTCGGGGCCTCCCGATTCGGGGCCCAGGTGATGGTGGACCTGCTCTCGGGAGCGGAGACCGAACGGACCCGCCTGGAGTTCGTCACGACGAAACCGCTCCCCTTCCCCCCCGAGCCTCTGCGCTATGCCGGAATCGAACTGACCCGGTGGTCGATGGCCCGCGCCGACGCCCGCGGCGGCCGCCGCAATCTGTGGCTTCGGACGCTCGACCGCTTCGGCATGGGCTTCGACTCCTGAGCGATCCGACGGACCGAGTGGTCCATCGCCCACCCACGGATGGATCGGGGGCCCGGGACAGACACCCTCCGGCTAGCGGAGCGAGGCCTGGTGGTCCCGCTCGACGGCCCCGATGCAGTCGGCGCGCAGCGTGCCGATCTCGTCATCGGTGAGGGTCCGGTCGAGGGCACAGAAGCGCAGGCGGAAGGCCAGGCTCCGGGCTCCGGTCGGGAGGGAAGGACCCCGGTAGACATCGAACAGCTCCACGGACTCCAACAGATCGCCACCGGTCCGGCGCACCGTCCGTTCGACCGACGCGGCAGCGATGGCGTCGGGGACGACGAAGGCCAGGTCGATGTCTGAGGACGGGTACCGGCTGAGGGGGCGTGACCGCTCGGGACGGCGAGGCACCCGGTGGCGGTCGAACAGTACGTCGAGGTCGAGGTCGAGCCACCCGACCCGGCGGGGCCGGCCGTCGGGTCCCACCAGGCCGAAGTGGCCGACGACGGTCGGGTGCAGCTCGCCGACCACGCCGAGGACCGCGCCCGAGTCGTCCCCGGGATCGTCGGCGGCCACGATGGCCGAGGACCGGTAGGGGTGGACCGGGGTGCCGAGCGGGCCGACCGCGGCGAGATCGCCCAGAGCCCACGAGGCCAGGCCCAGTGCGTCGGCGACGTTGCGCCAGGCGGCCACGGCGGTGAAGGCGTCGTCGCCGTCGGCGGCGAAGACGACCGACACCCGCTCGGGGGCGTCGACGCCCTCCGCGCTGGCACTGGGCTGCCCCTGGTCACGCCGGAACACCGAGCCCACCTCGAAGAACCGGATGTCGTTCTGGCGCCGCTCGGCGTTGCGGAGCACCGATCGGACGAGGCCCGGGATCATCGAGGTGCGCAGGTAGCGCTCCGAGTCCACCAGCGGGTTGGTCACCTCCACGTAGGGCGCCACCGCGCCCGAGGCGACCTGATCGGCCTCCGAGACGAAGGTGGCCGTCCAGGCCTCGCTGCAACCGATCCCGCACAACACCTCTTTTAGGAGCCGGCGGTCGCGCTGACGGTCCGAGAGCCGTCCGGGCTGGGGCCACGACGGCGTGTGCCGGGCGATGCGCACGTACCCGTAGGTCCGGGCCACCTCCTCGGCGATGTCCGCCTCGCCCATCGGTCCGGGCCGGATGTCGGGACGGTAGGTCGGGACGGTGACCTCGAGGACATCGTCCTCGGAATCCGAGGACGGCTCGGTGGTGGTGATGCCGAGCGGCTCGAGCAACGCCACCACCTCGGCGACGGTGAACGCCGTCCCGAGGAGCGTGTTGATGCGAGAGGGGCGGACGGAGACGACCACGGGCTCGGGGACGTCGCCGACCACGTCGATGACGCCTTCGACCACCCGCATGGTGTCGCCGGCGGTGAGTGACAACAGCTCGCAGAACCTCGCTGCGGCCCGGTCGATGCCGGCGGGATCACAGCCCCGCTCGAACCGCGCCGAGGCCTCGGTGCGCAGGGCCAGCCGCTTGGAGGTCCGGGCGATGGCCATGGGCACGAAGTACGCCGCTTCGAGCAGCACCGTGGTGGTCGTGTCGTCGATCTCCGAGGAGGCTCCCCCCATCACCCCACCAATGGCTACCGGTGTCCCCTCGGCATCGCAGATGAGGCAGTCCTGGCCGGTGTCGCCGAGGCCGGGGCCGGGACGACCGAGCGTACGAACGACGCCGTCGAGCGTGGTCACCGTCTCGCCGGGTTCGGCCCGCCGGACGAGCAGACCACCACCGGGGAGCCGGTCGAGGTCGTAGGGGTGGGTGGGCTGGCCCAGCTCCACCATGACGTAGTTCGAGGCGTCCACCACGTTGTTGATGGGGCGCATACCCGCCAGCACCAGGCGGCGGGCCAACCACTCCGGTGACGGCCCCACCCGGACACCGGTGATGACCCGGGCCGTGAACCGCGGGCAGAGCTCGAGGTCGTCGACCCGCACCGTGGCCAGGTCGGCGACCGACGCGGTGGCGCCTCCACCCTCGCCACCCGGCGTCGGCGGCTCGGGAAGGGTGAAGGGCAGGTCCAGACGCGCCGCCAGGTCGCGTGCCACCCCGACCATGCTCCAGGCATCGGGGCGGTTGGCCTCCACGGCCACGTCGAAGACCACGTCGGGCTGGAGCCCCAGTGCGGTCACGAGCGGCACGCCGGGCGCCGCCCCCGCTACGTCGTTGAGCCGGAGGATGCCCTCGTGGTCGTCGGAGATGCGCAACTCCCGGCCCGAACAGAGCATGCCGTTGGACGTGACGCCTCGCATCTTGCGCTTGCCGATGGCGAACCCTCCGGGCAGCACGCTTCCCACCGGGGCCAGGGGCACCAGATCGCCCACCTCGAAGTTCCATGCCCCGCACACCACCTCGACGGGCCCGGACCCGTCGTCGACCAGCACCCGGCGGATCTTGTCGGCCCCCTCGATGGCGGTGATCTCGTCGACCCGGGCCACCACCACGTCGGCCAGTCCCTCCCCGATCACCTCGGTGCCCTCCACGACGAGGCCGAGGTCGTCCAAGGTGGCGGCCAGGTCGGCCGGGTCCCCCTCGAAGGGGGCGAAGTCGCAAAGCCAGGAGAGTGGTACGCGCACGACGGTCCTCTCAGAGTTTCCGTAGCCAGGGCGACAGCGGTGTCCACACCGGGGTGAGCATCAGAACTGGCGCAGGAAGCGGATGTCGTTGTCGGTCAGGACCCGCATGTCGGCGATCTGGTGGCGCATCTGCGCACACCGGTCGATGCCGAAGCCGAAGGCGAAACCGGACCACAGGTCGGGGTCGATGCCGACGGCGCCGAAGACGGCGGGATCGACCATCCCGCAGCCACCCAGCTCGATCCAGCCGGTGTGGGAGCACGTCTGACAGCCCGACCCGAGACAGATGGTGCAGGTGACCTCGAACTCGGCGGACGGCTCGGTGAAGGGGAAGTAAGCCGGGCGGAGACGGGAGTGGATGTCGGGTCCGAAGTAGGCGGCGGTGAACACCTCGATGGTGCCGGCCAGGTCAGCAAAGCTGATGCCCTTGTCCACCACCAGGCCCTCGATCTGGTGGAAGACGGGGAGGTGCCGGGCGTCGGGGGTGTCCCGTCGGTAGCAGCGCCCCGGCATCACCGCATGGATGGGCAAGAGGTCGTCGGCCACCGCCCGCTCCATGAGATGGATCTGGACCGGCGACGTGTGGGTGCGGAGCAGGGTCGACTCCGGGGCCCCGAGGTCGAGGTAGAAGGTGTCCCACATGCCGCGGGCCGGATGGGCCGGCGGAATGTTGAGGGCGCCGAAGTTGTACCAGTCGGTCTCGATCTCGGGTCCCTCTTCGACCTCGAAGCCCATGCCCACAAAGACGTCCTCCAAGGAGGCCTGGGTCTGGGTGACGAGACTGGTATGTCCCCGGGCGGCCGGCAGCGAGGCCGTGCCCGGGATGAACTCGGTGAGGTCGATCCGGCTCTCGGCCATCTCGCTCGCCAGCTCGGACTCGGCCACTGCGGTCCGTCGGTCCTCGATGAGCCCTTCGATGGTGGCCCGGGCATGGTGCAGGCGGCGCCCGAGCTCTTTGCGCTCGTCGGGACCGAGGGCACCAAGGGCCCGTCCCGCCATAGCCAGGGCCGACTTCTTACCGGCCACCGAGGCGGCCACCTGGCGGACGTCCTCCGAGGTGGAGGCGTCGGCCAGGGCTCGCCGGGCCTGGTCGACCAAGGCGTCGAGGTCAGGGAGGGTGGTGTCGGCCTCACCCATGATCGGCCTCGGGACCTGTCTGTCCCGCCGGGGCCTGCGGTGCCGTCTGCATGCCCGAGATCGTAGAGGCCAGGGCGGTGGGTGCCGTGGTTGGCCCGTCCACCGGGCCACCGGCGACAGGGCCGGGCACTCCTCCGGCGCGCCGCTGGCGGAGGGCCTCGAAGCACAGCACCGAGGCGGACACGGCGACGTTCAGCGATTCGGCCCTACCCACCATGGGCACTGACACCCGGGCGCCGAGCCGGCTGATGAGCGCCTCGTCCAACCCGGTCGCCTCGTTCCCGAAGACCAGGGCCACCTTTTGCCGCCAGTCGAAGTCGGCGTAGTCGGTGCCGCCCCGGACCGCGGTACCGACCGTCTCGAACTCCCAGTCACCCAGGGCGTCGACCACGGCCACCGGATCGCCCCCGAGGACGACGGGCACATGGAAGATCGAGCCGGCCGAAGCCCGAACGACCTTCGGGTTGGTGGGATCGACCGATCCGTCGCAGTGGATGACCACGCCGACACCCGAGGCGTCGGCCGTGCGGATGATGGTGCCGGCGTTGCCCGGGTCGCGCACGTCGACCAGGACCAGGACACTGGTGTGGGCCCGCACTGCCTCGAGGGGGGCGGGGGTGAAGCCGACGACGGCCAGGACGGGCTGGGGGTGCACGGTGTCCGACACCCGCTCGATGACGCCGGGGCCGAGGTCGAAGACTCGGACACCGGCGGAAAATGCACGGTCGACGACCGATCCCACCCCGTCGTTGGCCCGACCCTCGGGAGCCACATAGACCGCCTCGACGGTGGCTCCTGCATCGAGAGCCACCGACAGCAGCTCGGGGCCTTCGACGACCAGGGCGGCCTCGGCGGCACGCAGGCTCCGCTTGCGGAGGAGCTGGCGGACCCGTCGGACGCGCTGGTGGCTGTAGGCCAGTCCGATCTGACTCAGGAACCGGCCTCGGCACCCGCCGGCGCGGTGGCCAGCGCCTCGTTGGCCACCCGTACCAGGGTGGCGAAGGCCTCGGGCTCGGTCACGGCCAGATCGGCCAGCACCTTGCGGTCGACCTCCACGTCCGCCCGGTGCAGGCCGGCGATGAAGCGGCTGTAGCTGGTGCCGTTGAGCCGGGCGGCGGCGTTGATCCGCTGGATCCAGAGCTGGCGGAAGTCGCCCTTGCGGGCCCGACGGTCCCGGTAGGCGTACTGCATCGAGTGCATTACCTGCTCGTTGGCGGCACGGAACGAACGGCTCTTGTTGCCGTAGTAGCCCTGCGCCTGCTCGAGGACGGCGCGGTGGTGCTTCTTGGCGTGTACTGCGCGCTTGACTCGGGCCATGGGGAACTCCTTTGTATGTGGGCCGGATCCAACTGGAGGATCGAACGGTAGGACGGGTACTGAACACCGGGAACGAACGGAGACCGGATGGGTCCACGTCCGCGTTGCCCGCAACGACCGGACCCGGGTTACCGCACCGAGAGGTCCGGGCGGCGCGTCAGGGGTCGAGGGCGGGCGTGGCCGCTGCAGTTGCGCAGCGGCCGCTCGGACTACATCCCGAGCATCCGCTTGACCTGGCGGGCATCGCCCTTGGCCAGGTCGGTCTCACGACCGAGGCGGCGCTTCCTTACGCTCGACTTGTTCTCGAGCAGATGCGAGCGGAACGCCTTGCGCCGACGGAGTCGACCGGACCCGGTCACCTTGATCCGTTTGCGTGCCCCACTGTCGGTCTTCATCTTCGGCATGGCGTCAACCCTCTCCTTCACTCGACTTCTGGGCCGGGGATCCCTCCCCCGCCTCCTCTGCTGGTGCGGCTGCGGCCGGGGCACCGTTGGCCGGTGCCGCCGGAACCGCCGGCGTCTGTGGTGCTGCTGTGGCCGGTGTTGCTGTGGCCGCCACCTCGCCCGCCTGAGCCGCTGGAGCAGCCGCCTCGGCTCCTCCCTGGGCCTGCTTGGGCTCCGATCCGTTCCCGTTGTGGCCGGGCTCCCTCGACGCTGCTGACTGCTTGGCCCGCTTGTCGGGGGCCAGGACCATGACCATGTTGCGGCCGTCCAGGCGGGGTACCGACTCGGACTTGCCCATCCCGTCCATCTGGTCGGCGATCCGGTCGAGGATCTTCTTGCCCAGCTCGGGATGGAAGACCTCACGGCCCCGGAACATGATGGTGATCTTGACCTTGTGGCCCTCTTCGAGGAACTTGGCGACCTGCCGGGTCTTGGTGTCGAAGTCGCCGTCGCCGATCTTCGGCCGGTACTTCATCTCCTTGATCCCTACGTGGACCGCCTTGCGTCTCGATTCCTTGGCCCGCTGGGCTGCGTCGAACTTGAACTTCCCGTAGTCCATGATGCGGCAGACGGGCGGGTTGGCGCCGGGCGCCACCTCGACCAGATCGAGGTCGAGGTCTCGGGCAATGGCGAGCGCCTCGGGCAACAGCTTGATACCGAGCTGTTCCCCGTCGGGGTCGACGAGTCGTACCTCCCGGGCGCGGATGCGGTCGTTGATGCGAGGTTCATTGGTGGTGACGGTGGCTGCTATTCGACTTCACTCCCTGTCTTCGGGTCACGGACTTCCCGTGGCCGATGAGAAAGGAGCGGAGCCACCTCCGACCGAGGCGACAACAGTCGCCCACCGGTCCCATGGACCCGGCGCACACCAAACTGCCTGCATCGTGAGGACTGCATCGTGGCCGGGTGGGGGTTTCAACATCGAGACCCCGCTTCCTCGTCTATCAGTGCTTTAGGCTACCAGTCGTGAGCTCACTATGGACACCTGATGGCGAACGACCGGTCAACAGGCCTTCGGGGACCGGCGGTGTCGGTTCGCCCGACCCGTCCGGCGGACCTTCGGGCGGGGGTGGCGGCCCAGACGATTTCACCGAGGAGGAGCTGGCCGACCAGGTGGCGGCCATGCGGGCCGAGCTGGCCGACTCGCCGGTCGAGGTGGTCGTGGCCAACCACTGTTACGGGCTGTTCGAGCTGGCCGCGGTGTACCTCTCCCAGCAGCCGCCCCTGCTCAGCCAGGCACGGGTGGCCATCGATGCGCTGGGTGCCCTGGTCACCGGCCTCGAGGGCCGGCTGGGTGAGGCCGAGGAGCCGCTGAAGGACGGTCTGAGCCAACTTCGCATGGCCTACGTCCAGATCGACGGGGCCCAGCGGGCCGGAGCCGAGGCGGCCTCGGCGGTCGGGGTCAACGGCGAAGCCCGGGACGAGGCGGCCACCGAGGCGACCACACCGACCGACGGGGACGGGTGAGCGGAGGCATCGGAGAACCGCCCCTGCCCGGGCCGTCGTCGGTTCCCGAGCTGCCCGGCGGCCCTGGAGCCATCCCGACGCCCCCGACACCCAACGGACCGGTCCCACCCGGCCCGAGCGGTCCGGGTGGGAAGGGCACACCGACCGGGCCCATCGACGCCTCCCGGGTCCGTAGCTTCATCGGACTGTCGATCGGCCTCGTCGGCCCGAGGGCCAACCTGGCCGTCTCGGGCGTCCTCATCACCCTGTACGTCCAACAGCGCGCCTCGGGCGCCCTGGCCGTGACCTTCGCCCTCACCGCCGACCGCCTGGTCAGCTGGCTGACCTATCCCGTGGCCGGCCGCCTGAGCGACCGGACCCAGTCGCGGGTGGGACGTCGCACCCCGTACATGGCCGGAAGCCTCATCGTGATGGGCATCTCCACGTGGATGTTCACCGTCGTGAGCGGGTACTGGCTGCTCGTTTTGATGATCCTCATCGCCGGGCAGGCGTCGGCCATCTTCACCCTGACCAACGTGGCCGTGGTGCCCGAGGTGTTCGGCCGCAGCCGCTGGATCAAGGCCCTCTTGCTCACGACGGTGCTCGGCACGCTGGCCAGCCTGACCATCAAGGGCACGGTCATCGCCTCGTGGAAGCAGAGCGATCCGTCTACCTGGAACCTCCCCTTCCAGGTGGCCGCGGTCATCATGGTGGTCGTCGGCGTGCTGGTCCTCCTGCTCGTCCGGGAGGCGCCGAACGCCACCTACGGGGCCGAGGCCGACCGAAAGCAACGGGCCCGACCCACCCGGGACGAGCTGCGGGACATCCTCTCGGGGCCCAACGCCAAGGTGCTCGTGGCCGGCTCGCTCCTCTTCTGGTCCGGCGTGGGATCGACGGCGTATGTGGCCATCTTGTTCTTCCAGCGGGTGCTCCACGCCGGTGCCAGTGCCCAGACCATCGCCGGGCTGGCCACCGGCCTGCCCGTCTTCCTCATCGGGATCGCCCTCGGCGTCCCGCTCAGCCGCAAGCTGTCGCCCATGCAACTGGCGGTCGGGGCCCCGCTCATCGGGGCCATCCTGGCCGGGGTGCAGTACTTCGACACCCACCTCTGGCAGGCGGTGGTACTCAGTTACATCGGTGCCCCGTTCATCGGCGCCTACATCATCGTCATGGCGCCGCTGTTGCTCCAGCTCCTCCCCCGGGCCGGCGGGCTCGGCGAGCGCCTGGGGGTGCTGTTGGCCCCGTTCAACCTGTGCAGCGTGATCCTGGCCTACATCGCCGCGGTCGTGATCGACGCCACCGGGAACTACCGGCTCATCTGGCTGTTCCCCGCGGCCACGGGTCTGGCCCACGCCATCGTCAACTGTTGGCTCAAGTACCCGCCGCGGCGGGCTTCCAGCCCCGACATGGTCGGACGGCTCTGGGAGTGGAGCGTGGTCCAGGCCGAGTCCATGGCCGAGACCGGCCTACTGACCGGGCTGCTCGCGGCACCGCTGCTCGGCGTGGTCACCAAAGAGGACGCTGACAGCGCCGTGGTCATCGACATGGCGCGCAACATCCTCGGCAACCCCTACGGCGACGACGAGGGCGACGATGACGAGGGGGACGATGACGAGGGGGACGAGGCGGGCAGCGAAACCGACGGTCAGTCGCCGTCGGGTGGGGGCGTCCGGGGCGTGACCGGTGTGCGCCAGGTTGGGGGCGGTCCCGACGACGGCCTGGCCATGGGCGACCAGAAGTTGGGATGGGGGGATCCGACCGGTGTCGACGCCGGCGACGGTGCCTCGGACGGGGCCGGGGATTCGGAGGCCGGTGGAGTTGGCGGCGAGACGGCCACCGGTGCGGGTGCCGTGCCCATGGGCGGGGTGACGTCACCCCGTTCGCCACTGTCGGACTCCTCGGACCGTACGGACGGCTCGGGTGCTTCCACCCAGGACGCGGCACCGTCCGACTCGACCGGCTCACCCCCGGAGACGAGCGAGGAGGCCGCTCCCGGCGAACCCGAAGCAGAGACCGGCGTCGATCCGACATAACCCGGAGCGAAGACCGAACCGGACCCAGGCTCACCGGACACCGCGAAGGCCGGAGGAATCGCCTCCCCGGCCCCGAGAGGCCAGTGTCGGGCGGCCACCGTGTCGTCGGCGACGGGTGTCCCCCACGGGCTCACCGGCGGGACCAACGAGGAGTGACCGGGATCGGCGCCGGCCGCGGCAGCGTCAGAGGCCACCGGCTCCCATCGCGGCGCAACTGGCTCACCGACCGGTGTCGGTCCGACCGGCTCGAAGTGTGCACTCAGCGGGGTGACTACCGCCGGCGGGCCCTCCGGCGTGGCGCGGACAGCCCACGGACCCGATCCCGGCGCCTCCGGACCAGTAGAGGGGGGCGCAAGGCCGACCGACGCCTCGGGCTTCGGTACCTCGGGATCCCGGCCGGCGTCACGGGAAAGGCCCGCGCCAGCCGCTGCTCCGGCCGCGGGAGCGGCACGCTTTGCGTGTCGCTCCAGCTCCTGGCGGAGCGCCTCTCGGCCCGGCAGTTCAATCGGGGTCTCGAGGTCGTACTCCTCATAGGCGGAGGCCTCGCCGACCAACTCGTCCTCGTCGACGGTGGCCGTCGAGGCCGGCTCGAGCTGGCTGGTCTGACGACGACTCGTCCTCAGCCACAGGAGTCGGCGGCGCGGCTCGGGCGGCGGACGTCGCCCCGTCCTCGGTGCCGGCCAACGTCGACCCCGGTTGGGGCACACCGGGAAGGGGCCGCACCGAGTGGGCCTCCAGCCGACCGAGGCGCCCGGCCGATACCTCGAAAGCCACCACCGTCCCGACCGCTATGGAGCGGGAACCGTCGGTAATAGCGGTGCAGTGGAAATCGATCCGGTGCCCTCGTCCGAACTCGATGACCCCCACGCCCCGCGGGTCGTCGAACTCGGCCACGTCGCCGACGAGCGGGTTATGGCCCGCAGGCACCCGGTCCGAGGGTCCGCTCCAAATGCTCGTGCTGGTCGACTCGGCCGTCATGATTCAGTGCACGATCTTGGACAGCGCCAGTTCGATGATGTCGGTGGCCCCCCGGTCCTTCAGCGCGGGGATGAGCACGTTGATCTCCGCCTTGGGCACCACCGTCTCGACCGCGAAGCCTCCGCCGCCGAAGAGTTCCGAGACGGTCGGGGAACGCAGCGAGGGAAGGACCTCGATCACCCCGGGGAGTTGTTCGGCAGGCACGTTGAGTTTGACCAGGACCTTGTCGCGCGCTTCGAGGGCTCCCTGCAACAGGGTCAACAGCTGCTCCATGGCGTGACGCTTGTCAGCGTCGGCCGCGGCCGCCGGGTTGGCGATGAGCTCGGTGTGCGAGACGAGCAGGGTCTCGACGATCTTCAGCCCGGCGGCCCGCAACGCCCTGCCGGTCTCGGTGATCTCGACCACGCAGTCGGCGATGTCGGGCACCTTGGCCTCGGTGGCCCCGTAGGACAGGCTCACTTCGGCCTTCACCCCGTGATCCTCCAGATACCGCCCGGTGAGCTCGGGGTACTCGGTCGACACCCGCACCGATCCACCGGGACCGGTGCCGGCATGGGCGAGATCGGCCACCGAGGTCACCGTCGACTCGATCGGCACGGCCAGGACGACGCGGATGGGATTGGCCGTGGCTTTGGAGTACGCCAGGACGCCGAGCGAGGTCACCGCACTCCCCCGCTCCTCGATCCAGTCCCGGCCGGTGATACCGATGTCGAAGAGTCCGTCCGCCACGTACAGGGGGATCTCCTGGGGACGGAGGATCCGGACCTCGTCCACGCGGGGATCGTCGATGGTGGCCCGGTAGTCCACCTCCGAGGAGCGGGTGACGGTGAGGTCGGCAGCGGCGAAGAGTTCGAGGGTCGCCTTTTCGAGCGAGCCCTTGGGGAGGACCAGCCGAAGCATCAGCGCCTCCCGACCGAGAACCCGACCCGGGAACCGGCCGACAAGGACCCGACCGACGAGAGGGCCTCGATGGTGGCGAGGGCGGTGTCGGCCGCCTCGCGGCCCTTGTTCGACTCATCGTCCGCCGACCGAACCAGGGCCTGGTCGACGGTGTCGGTGGTGAGGACGCCGAACACCACGGGGATGCCGGTGTCGAGTTGCACCCGTTGGAGTCCTGCCGCGCACTCGCCGGCCACGAAGTCGTAGTGCCCGGTGTCGCCGCGGATCACCGCACCGAGGCACACCACGGCGTCGACCGCCTCGGAGAGGGCCAGCTTCTGGGCCACCACCGGCAGTTCGAAGGCCCCCGGCGCCCAGACCACCACGGTCCGGCTCAGATCGCAGCCGGCCTCCTCCAGCGCGTCGAGCGCTCCGGTGAGCAGGCGGTCGGTGATGCCCCCGTTGAACTCGGCGCAGGCCAGGCCCACCCGGACCTCGGTGCGCGCCCGGCTCCCGAGGGCCGGTGTCCCGTCGATGGCCGTACCCACCCGGGCGGCGGCCCGATCCTTCGCCCCGGCGGGCAGCACGGTGAGATCAGAGGACGTCATCGAGGCCTTCGAGCAGGTGGCCCATCCGCTCGCGCTTGGTCCGCAGGTACTCGATGTTCTCCGGGGTCGGCGTGGACTGGATGTTCACCCGCTCCACGATGTCCAGTCCGAATCCCTCGAGCCCCCCGTACTTGGTGGGGTTGTTGGTCATCAACCGCATGGTGGTCACACCCAGGTCGACCAGGATCTGCGCCCCGATCCCGTACTCCCGGGAGTCGGCGGGCAGCCCCAGCTCGAGGTTGGCGTCGACCGTGTCGAAGCCCTCCTCTTGGAGGTTGTAAGCCCGGAGCTTGTGGGCGAGGCCGATGCCCCGGCCCTCATGGCCCCGCAGGTAGACGATGACCCCGCTGCCGTTGTCGTTGATGGCCGACATGGCCCCGTGGAGCTGGGGCCCGCAGTCGCACCGCACCGAGCCGAACACGTCACCGGTGAGGCACTCGCTGTGCACCCGCACGAGCGTGTTCTCCCTCCCGGCCACCTCCCCTTTGACCAGAGCCACGTGGTGCTCGCCGTCCAGTACCGACTCGTAGGCGTAGACGGTGAACTCCCCGTAGTCGGTGGGCACACGGGCATCGGCGATCCGGCGGACCAGCTTGTCCTTGTGGCGCCGGTAGCGGATGAGGTCGGCGATGGAGATGAGGTGCAGCCCGTGCTTCTTGGCGAACTCGGTGAGCTCGGGGAGGCGGGCCATGCCCGTCTTGTCCTCGGTGACCACCTCGCACAGCACGCCGGCCGGGGACATCCCGGCGGCCCGGGCCAGATCCACTGCGGCCTCGGTGTGGCCGGCCCGCTTCAGCACGCCTCCGGGGCGGTAGCGCAGCGGGAAGACGTGGCCGGGGCGGTTGAGGTCGGCGGGGCGGATGTGGGGGTCGGCCAGGGCCTTGATGGTGGCGGCCCGATCCTCGGCCGAGATCCCGGTCGTGGTCCCGTGGCGGTAGTCCACGCTCACGGTGAAGGCGGTCCGCTGGGCCTCGGTGTTGGAGGTCACCATCAACGGGAGGTCGAGGTGCTCCACCCGCTCGGGGGTGAGGGGCACGCAGATCAGCCCGGAGGTGTGGTCGAGGAAGAAGGCGATCTTCTCGGGGGTGACGGCGTCGGCCGCCATGATCAGGTCGCCCTCGTTCTCGCGGTCTTCGTCGTCGACCACGACCACGATCTCGCCGCGACCCACCGCGGCGATGGCATCCTCAACTGCTGAAAAGGGCATCGACCCCTGGTCTCCCTCTGTTCTTCGGCGCCTCGTGCCCGGTCCGGGCGTTCGGCGCGCTCATCATGTCCGATGCGGTCGGTATCGGCACGGACCCTGACACCGACTCTCTTGTACTGTCGGCCTGCATCGGGCTGGCCTTAGGCATTTTCTCGACTGTCTTGGCTGGTCCTCAGGCAGAATCGCCACGCAATTCGACCCGGAGATCGCCCCCCAGAGTAGTCACCGAGTGCAGTGTTCCCCGCCATAGACCGTCGATAGTGGGGGTGCCTGGCCCGTCGAACAGGGGTCGGGCGTCGGCCCCGCCGAACAGGGCCGGGGCCAGGTAGAGCACATAGCGATCGACCAGGCCGGCGGCGTGGAAGGTGTGGGCCACCGTGGCGCCCCCCTCGACCAGGACCGACAGGACCCCCCGATGGCCCAGCTGGTCGAGGACCTCGCCCGGGTCGCCACCGAGCTCGAGGGCCGGGGCCACGGCTGCACCCGCGGGCACCGTGCCCAGCACCACCCGGAGCGGTTGGTCGTCTTGGCCGCGGAACAACGGGTCGCCGGCCGGCAGCCGGACGGTGAGCGAAGGGTCGTCGGTCCGCACCGTGCCCGCCCCGACGACGATGGCGTCGGATCGGGCCCGGAGCCGGTGGGCGTCCTTGCGGGCCTCGGGCCCGGTGATCCACTGACTGGTCCCATCGGGTGCAGCCGTGCCCCCGTCGAGGGTGGCGGCCAGTTTGAGGACCACCCACGGCCTACCCGTGCGGCGGTGCTTCACGTAGGGAGCAAGCTGCTCGACGACGGTATCCCTGGCCACCCCGACCTCGACCTCGACGCCCGCGGCGCGAAGGGCAGCGATCCCTGATCCGTTGACCAACGGGTCGGGATCGCTGATCCCCACCACCACCCGCTCCACCCCTGCCGCCACGATGGCTTCGGTGCACGGCGGGGTGCGGCCCTGATGCGAACAGGGCTCGAGTGTCACGTACAGGGTCCCGTGGCGGGCGTCCTCGCCGGCGGCCCGCAGGGCGGCAACCTCGGCATGGGGGCCACCGGGCGGTGCGGTGGCGCCGACGAAGTGTGTGGCGCCCTCCTCGCCGCCAGGCACCACTACCGCGCCCACCCAGGGGTTGGGCGCGGTGCGGCCCCGGGCCGATTCGGCCACCTCCACGGCGCGGGCCATCCAACGCGCATCCGGCCCGCCGGGTACGGGGGCGTCGGGTGGATCGGCCGGCGGGCTCAGGACCACTCGCCCGGCACGGCGCCGAGGGCGGCGGCGAGGATCTCCTCGGCCGCCTCCAGCGGATGGGCCCGACCGAAGACGGCGGAACCGGCCACGAACACGTTGGCCCCCGAGCGGGCCGCGTCCACCACCGTCTCGGTGTCGATGCCGCCGTCCACCTCGACGTCGAGGGAGAGGCCGGCCCGGGTGGCCGCCTCGCGCACCTGGCGGACCTTGGGCATGACATCGGCGATGAACGACTGCCCGCCGAACCCGGGGAACACGGTCATGCACAAGACCAGGTCGACCTGGTCGAGGTAGGGCTCGAGGGCCTCGAAGGGGGTATCCGGATTGGCGGCCAGCCCCACCCGCAGGCCGAGCTCGCGCATCTGGGCGATGTGCTCGGCCGTGTTCCCGACCTCCACGTGGACCGTGCATCCGTCCGAGCCGGCGTCGCGGAACGCCTCGAGGAACTGCTCGGGGTCGGTGATCATGAGGTGGGTGTCGAAGAACAGGTCGGTGTGGTCGCGCAGCGACGACACGACGGGCGGGCCCACGGTGAGATTGGGGACGAAGTGACCGTCCATGACATCGACATGGAGCCACGTGGTCCCCGGCGCCACCACGTCGACGGCCGCCGACAGGCTGCCGAAGTCGGCCGAGAGGATCGACGGGGCCACGCGCGATCTCGGGACGCGGGCTGCTCGGCGGTGGGGTCGTGGCCATCGGCGGGAGCCTACCGGTGGCTGGACGAAGTCCAGGGTCCGAGGCGCTCGTCCGGACCCGGACGCACGCCCCGGATCCACTCGTCGGCGGCCATGGGCCGCTTCCCCTCGGGATGGACCGAGACCAGTCGCACCCGCGACCCGTCACCGGCCCAGACATCGGTGCCGACGAGAGCTCCCGGTGCCCCGGGTGGGGTCGCCGGCCCCTCGGTTTGGGGGACCCCGCCCGCGGCCACGATCCCGAGGCGGTGGTGGCGGAAGGTGGTCCAGGCCCGACCCACCCGGACCACCCGTCGGAGCTGGGCGCCCGGCTGGTCCCAGTGGAGCTCGCGTTCGGCGGGCAGGATTTTCTCGGCGTAGGAGGGGGTGCCCGCCTGGTCGCGCGGAAGGGGCAAGCCGGCGCGGCCATGGGCCAGATGCTCCTCCAAGAGCCCGCACCCGAGTCCCACCAGGCGGGCCCGGAGTTCCTCGGCCGTCTCGTTGTCGTCGATGGT
The DNA here is from genome assembly GCA_963845485.1 of uncultured Acidimicrobiaceae bacterium. GTDB lineage: Bacteria > Actinomycetota > Acidimicrobiia > Acidimicrobiales > RAAP-2 > Bog-756. Next base: position 26,269 of record CAWJSI010000017.1, read on the forward strand.
GGTGGCCACTTCGGCGTAGATCCCGCCCGTGTCGAGACCGGCCTCCACGGCCATGAGACACACCCCGGTCTCGGCGTCGTCTTCGAGGATGGCCCGCTCCACCGGGGCCGCCCCCCGCCAGCGCGGCAGGAGCGAGAAGTGGAGGTTGACCATGGGCAGGCGCTCGAGCACGGACACCGGAATGATGCGGCCGTAGGCCACGACCACCCCGAGCTCCGCGTCGGCGACGACGGCGTCGTCGAGTGAGGAGGTGACCGGCAGGCCCAGTTCGGTGGCTGCCGCCTTCACCGGGCTCGGGACGAGGGCGGACCCCCGCCCACGGCGCTTGTCAGCCCGGGTCACCACGAGGGCGATGTCGTGGCCGGCCCGCACCAAGGTGTGCAGAGGCTCGACCGCCGCCTCGGGGGTCCCGAGGAACACCAGGCGGGCCATGCGATGACGCTATCGGGTCGTCGTGGTCGCCAGGGCGACCGGGTCAGACCTCGCGCTCGCTCCCGGCCGAGACCAGCTTGGCCTCCATGGCCGAGGTGTCGAGGCCGAGGGCCCGGTCCCGGAGGACCCGCAACGCCTGCTTGCGCATGTCGTCCTCCAGGCGCTCGACCATGAGCACGCCGTCCAGATGGTCCACCTCGTGCAAGAACACCCGACCCAGGAACTCGTCGGCCTCGATGGAGACCTCGTTGCCGTCGATGTCGTGGCCGCGCAGGTGGACGCGGTCGGGACGGACGATGCCGAGGCGCAGCCCGGGAATGGAGAGACAACCCTCGTCGTGGTACCACTCGCCGTCGGTCTCCACGATGACCGGGTTGACGACGGCCTGCGGTCCCTCGCCCACGTCGTAGACGAACAATCGCTTCTGCACGCCCACCTGGGGGGCGGCGAGCCCCGCGCCCTCCGAGTCGTACATGGTCTCGACCATGTCCTCCACCAGGCGGGCCAACGAGCCGTCCAACTGATCGACCTCGCGGGCCACCTGCTTCAACACGGGGTCGCCGTAGACCCGGACGGCGTATGCGGACATGGTTCCATTGTACGGCGCCGGTCGTGTGGGTGTGCTCAGCACCCGCCCGGATCAGGGCGGATGCACCTCGGACCGGGTCAGGCGTCGGCCGGGTCGACCTCCACCCGCAGCCTCCCGGTGGGGCGCGGCACCGAGGCCAGACCGTCGCACAAGGTGGTGTGGTCCGAGGCCCGAACCAGCCAGCGGTCGCCATCAGGCGAGACGATGAGGCCGGCCACGGCGGACAGGCCGTCGGCGTAGGCCGGGGCGCCGGCCCCCCGAAGAACGGCCAGGGCCTCGAACGGCGGCAGTCCGAGGACCTGTCGGATTTCGCGTTCGGGCTCCGAGGCCAGACCCGGGTCGGCGTGGACGACGGCCTGGAGGACCTCGTGGTCGGGGATGCGCGTCTGGACCAGCACCCGGCCGGCCAGGTCGCGCGTGCCGACCAGGCGGGCCGCCCGGGCCAGGAGTGAGAGCGTCTCCTCACCGGCACCGAAGCGGGTGGCCAACAGGTGCTGGTCGATGTCGAGGAAGGCGACCACGTCGGCGCGGGCCACCCGATGGAGGGCGGCCTCGGTCCCGGCCACCAGCCGCGCCTCGGACGCCGCGGCCAACTGGTCCGGGTCCGACGATCCGGAGACCTCCAGGGCCTCGACGCCGGTGAGCGCCGTCAACTCCTCGGTGGCCCGGGTCACCCCGATGCGGAGTGCCTTGAACCGGGTGCCGTCACACTCGGCGCACACGGGCGGACGGTGCTCCCCGCACCGTCGACAAGCCAACCCGTTCCCGTCGATCTCCTGGGCCATGGCTCCCCCGCACCGCGTGCAGCGGGCCAGGGCGCCACACTGGACACAGGCCAGGAGGCGGGCCCGACCGGTCCGGTTGAGTATGCACACGACGCGGCCGTCGGGACGGTCGAGGACCGAGTGGAGTAGTCGGGCCAACCGCTCGGAGAACAGGCCGGTGCGGGGATCGTCACCGCTGCGATCGACCACCTCGACGACGGGCCAGCCCCGGCGCTCGACGGACCGGGACGTCGTGACCAGTCGCCTCCCCTCGGTCATGACCACCGGCGGGCAGGGGCTGAGGAGGGCAACGGGTGCCCGGTCCCTCCGCCCTCGCTCCACCACGACGTCGACCGCCGACCACGTCGGTGAGCGCTCTTCGCGATAGGCCTCGTCGTGGGCGTCGAGGACGAGGGCGGCTCGCAGGTGCGGGATCGGCGCCCATGCCGCCGCCCGGGTGCCGATCACTACGGGCACCCCCGAGGCGGCCCGCTCCCACCCGTCGGGCATCAGGGCCACCTCGCAGCCCGATCGCCGCAGGCGGGAGGCCAGTTGGGCGGCCCGTTCCACCGACGGCACCAGTACGAGGACACCGGAGGGCCCCACCCGGTGCAGGAGTTCGTTGACCACGAGGGTGGCATCGAGGGAGGGGGCGAGGCGTACGACGGAGGGGTCGTGGCCGGTGTTGGTCTCCGCCTCCTCCAACACATCGTCGACCAACGCCACCGAGCCACCTCCAGAAGAGGCGGGAGCCGTCGACATCGGGGGTCGGTCCCGGTCCCGCCAGGCCCCGCGCACGACTCGCGGTGGCGAGGCCGTCCCGAGGAACGAGGACAGAGGACCGGCCCACCGCCATGCCGCCCACTCGGCCAGACTCACCAGTTCGGGAGGCGGACCGTCGCCGCTCGAAGCGGCCAGGGGCTTGAGCGCCACCCCGGGAGGGCTCACCACGTGGTCCTCGACCACCCAGGCCCCCACCCGCCGCCCGTGAAGCTCGATCCGGACCCGGCTGCCTACGCGAAGCTCGGCATCGATGGAAGCCGGGACGGCGTAGTCGAACCGTCGGTGGATGGCCGGCACGTCCGGCACCACCCGGACCACCCGGACGGGGACGTCGTCCGGTACCCCGGCTGCGTTCAGAGTCCGAGCGCCTGCTTTACGTCGTGCGCCCGCGAGGTGTCCTCCCAGGTGAACTCCTTGTCCGAGCGTCCGAAGTGACCATAGGCGGCCGTCTTTTGGTAGATGGGACGCTTGAGGTCGAGGTCACGGACGATGGCGGCGGGGCGGAGGTCGAAGACCTCGTCGACCACCGCGGCGATCCGTGCGGGATCGACCCGCTCGGTGCCGAACGTCTCCACCAGCACCGAGACCGGCCGGGCCACGCCGATGGCGTAGGCCACCTGGACCTCGCAGCGGGTGGCGGCCCCGGCGGCCACCAGGTTCTTCGCCACCCAACGGGCTGCATAAGCCGCCGACCGGTCGACCTTGGAGGGGTCCTTGCCCGAGAACGCGCCCCCGCCGTGGCGGGCCATGCCGCCGTAGGTGTCCACGATGATCTTGCGGCCGGTGAGCCCGGTGTCGGCGTGGGGCCCACCCAGTTCGAAGACACCGGTCGGATTGGCCAGGATGCGGAGGTTGGAGGAGTCGAGCTCGGGGGGCAGCAGCGGGGTGATCACGTTGTCCCGCAGGTCGGGAAGGAGGAGGGTCTCGAGGTCCACGCCGGGATCGTGCTGGGTGGAGATGAGCACGGTCTCGAGGGCTACCGGCTTGCCGTCCTCGTAGGTCACACTGACCTGGGTCTTGCCGTCCGGCCGCAGGTAGGGAAGCACTCCCACCCGACGGACCTGGGCCAGCCGCTGGGCCAGCCGGTGGGCCAGCCAGACGGGTAGCGGCATGAGGTCGGGGGTCTCGTCGCAGGCGTAGCCGAACATCATCCCCTGGTCGCCGGCCCCCTGGGCGTTGAGGAGGTCCTCGCCGCCGGTCCCGGCCCGGACCTCGAAGGCGTTGTCCACGCCCTGTCCGATGTCGGGCGACTGTTCGTCGAGCGAGACGATGACCCCACAGGTGCGGCCGTCGATCCCGTAGGCGTCGTCGTCGTAGCCGATATCGAGCACCGTCTTGCGGACCAGCTTGGGGATGTCGACGTAGGTCGAGGTGGTGATCTCGCCGGCCACGAGGACCAGTCCCGTGGTCAGGAGCGTCTCACAGGCCACCCGGCTGTCGGGGTCGTCGGTCAGGAGGGCGTCGAGCACGGCGTCGGAGATCTGGTCGGCCATCTTGTCGGGGTGGCCCTCGGTGACCGACTCGGAGGTGAACGTGTATCGGGTACTCACGGGTGGTTCCATTCTGGTCGGGGGCGGGAGCCCTTGGCGACAGACAGGTGCGCCGGGCGTGTAGCACCGGAGCAGCCGTGCCCCTCTGGCGGCGACGGTTTCATTGCGGCGCCAACAGCGCGCACACCCTATCCAATATGGCGTCGGCGACCGCATCCTTCGAGCAGAGGGCCACCGGCTCAGAGGACCCGTCGGCCCCGAGGATGGTCACGGCGTTGGTGTCGTGGTCGAACCCGACCCCCGGAGCGCTGACGTCGTTGGCCACCATGAGGTCTACCCCCTTGGCTGCCAGCTTGGCCCCGGCCCGCTCGGCCACCGCGTCGGTCTCGGCCGCGAACCCGACCAGGATCTGACCGCTTCGGCGCCTTCTCCCCAGCTCAGCGAGGATGTCAGCCGTCGTCTCGAGTACGAGGTCGGGCACCCCGTCGGCCTTGTGGAGCTTGGTGTCAGTGGCCACCTTGGGTCGGAAATCGGCCACTGCAGCCGCCATGACCACCACGTCGGCGTCGGCCGCCCGGGCGAGTACGGCCGACTCCATCTCGGCCGCCGTCTCCACCCGGTCGACGGTGGCCCCCCGGGGCACGGGCTGACCACTGGTGGTGACGAGGATCACCTCGGCCCCTCGGCGGAGGGCGGCGGCGGCCACGGCGTGACCCTGCTTGCCCGACGAGCGGTTCGTGATGAACCGGACCGGGTCGATGGGCTCTCTCGTGCCGCCGGCCGAGACGACGAGACGCACTCCCGACAGGTCGCCGGTGGCGCCGGGTCGGGCGCCCGCCAGCATGGCCAACACGGTGTCGACGATGACGGCGGGGTCGGCCAGCCGTCCCGATCCCGAATCCCCGCCGGCCAGGTGGCCGTCCTCGGGGGGGATGACCGTGACCCCCCGGGCACGCAGCACGGCCAGGTTGTCCTGGACGGCGGGGTGCTCCCACATCTCGGTGTGCATGGCCGGACACACCACGACCGGTGCGGCCGTCGCCACCAGCGTGGTGGTGAGGAGGTCGTCGGCGAACCCCCCGGCGTAGCGGGCCAAAAGATCGGCGGTGGCCGGCACGACCACGACGAGGTCGGCTCGCTGCCCGAGCCGGGTGTGGGGGATGACGGTCGCCTCGTCCCACAAGGTGAGTTGGGCCGGCTCGGAGCCGAGCGCATCGAAGGTGGCCTTACCCACGAAGCGGGTGGCCCGCTCGGTCAGCACCGGGGCTACATGGACACCTTGGTCGACCAGCCGCCGGCAGACCTCGACGGCCTTGTAGGCGGCGATGCCGGCGGACACGCCGAGCACGACGAAGGGCGCATCGGTCTCGGTCACCGGAGCCCTACCCCTTCCCCCACCGTCGACCGCCCCCGACACGGGCCTGGCCGGGACTCGCTACTCGGTGCTCTCGTCGGCCGCAGTGACCTCGGCGGCGGACTCGGCATCGCCCTCACCCTCGAGCAGGGCCAGGGCGGCGGCCTCGGCCAGCGCCACCTCCTCAGGGTCGGGACGGGTGTACGTCGCTTTGGCCGCGGCCACCTCTTCGAAGGCGATCGACAGCGGCTTGCCCGAGGCCGAGGCGACCTGAGGCGGCACCACGACGCCGAGGCCCTCGCCCAGGGAGTTGTAGTAGCTGTTCACCTGGCGCGCCCGCCGCGAGGCCAGGGCCACCAGGGTGAACTTCGAGTCCACCTTGTCGAGGAGGTCCTCGATGGGTGGGTCCATGAGCGTGGTCTGAGGCTGAGCCATCACGATCCTTCTGGTTGGCCGGGTGCGGGTGGAGCGGTCGTCGTCGGGTGCGGCGTTGGCCGTTCTGCCTGGGCGACCGCCCCTCTGAAAGGGCCCGTCACGCGTTCAGGACGCGGACCGGTATCCCTCCACTATACCGGCCACGTCGGCGGTGGCCTGCGGAATGTCCCGATTTATCACCACGGCGTCGGCGATGGCTCGTCCCTCCCGCTCTTCGAGCTGCCCAGCCTGCAGCCGTTTGGCGATGTGGGCCTCGTCGTCGCCCCGGGCGCGGAGCCGTTCTTCTTGGATCTCGGCCGAGGGCGGCAGGAGCAGGATCAAGGTGGCCTCAGGGTGCAGCCGACGGACTTGTTGGGCCCCTTGGAGGTCGATCTCCAAGAGCACGTCGTGGCCCTCGGGAGGATCGGGAACCGGGGTCCCGTAGAGGTTGCCGAGGAACTCGGCCCATTCGAAGAATCCGCCCGATTGGATCCGGTCCTCGAACGTTTGACGGTCGACGAAGACGTAGGCGTCGTCGCGCTCCCCGGCCCGGCGGGCTCGCGTCGTCCACGAGCGGCTCAGCCAGAGGGTGGGATCGCCGGAGACGAGGCGATCGGCGATCGTGCCCTTCCCGGCCCCTCCGGGGCCGAACAGCACGAAGATCAACGGGTGCCCGACGGCCGGCCGACGGGGACTCCCCGTGCTAGCGGGCGGTCTCGCGCAGCAGCGACTCGCGCTGATTGCTGCCCAGGCCCTGCAGTCGTCGGCTCTCGCTGATACCGACCGTGTCCATCAGCCGCCGGGCCTTCACCTTGCCGAGGCCGGGCAGTGACTCGAGGACCGAGAGGACCTTCATCTTGCCGACGGTCTCGTTGGAGTCGGCCATGACGAGCAGCTCGGACAACGAGATCGAACCGAGTTTGAGCTTCTCTTTTACCTCGGCCCGCTCCCGGCGGACCTTGGCGGCCTTGGCCAGTGCGGCCTGGCGCTGTTCGGGCGTGAGTGCGGGCGGTTGCGGCATGGTCGAGACGATAGCGCCTCTGGGGGCCCGGGTCATGCCTCTTCAGCTCGAACGATGTCGTGACCTCCTCGGGAGGGTGCGGCCTGTGCCGATGGACCCCGACGTCCACCCTCCTCTCGGACACCTCTCGGATGCCCGATACTGGGGAGGTGCCCGATACTGGGGAGGTGGCGGCCGTCGACCTCAACGCCGACCTGGCCGAGGGCGACCGGCTCACCGCCGGCGACCTCGGGGTGCTCGATGCCGTCACCAGTGCCAGTCTCGCCTGCGGGTTCCACGCCGGGGGTCCCACCGTCATGGCCGACACCGCCCGGGCCTGTGTGGACCGGGGTGTGGCCATCGGGGCCCACGTCTCGTACCGCGACCGAGCGGGCTTCGGCCGCCGGGCCATGTCGGTGATGGCCGCGGTGCTGGTAGCGGATCTGGTGGAGCAGTGGACGACACTGACCGCCGCGGTGGACGCCGTCGGCGGGCGGATCTCGTTCGTCAAACCCCACGGTGCCCTCTACAACCAGATGGGGACCGACCCGTCGGTGGCCGACGCCGTGATCTCCTTCGTCGTGGAGGTGGGCGGCGTCCCGCTCGTGGCCCAGGACGACACGGTGGTGGCCCGATCGGCACGCGAGGCCGGCGTCCGGTTGGTGGCCGAGGGATTTCCCGACCGGGGCTACCTGGCCGACGGACGCCTCGCACCGAGGGCCGAACCCGGTGCGCTGGTCGACGACCCCATGGAGGCGGGACGTCGAGCCCTTTCTATCGTCCGGCGGGGCGGCATCGAGGCCGTGGACGGCACCTGGACCGAGGTCGGGGCCGAGACGCTGTGCATCCACGGCGACACCGAGGGAGCCGCCACCACGGCCCGGGCCGTCCGGGCCGCGCTGGTCGACGAGGGGGTGGCGATCCGGTCGTTCATCGCAGCATCGGGGCGACCCGGCGGGCCGGGAAGGTGATCCGGTCCGTCGAGCCGTTCGGTGACACCGCCGTGCTCGTCGGACTGGACGACCTGGCCGCGGCCCACCGGCTGGGGGCCTACATCGAAGCGGGGCGAGACGCCGGGGGTGGCCCGGCCGGCGTGGTCGAGGCCGTGGTGGGCTTCGGGAACCTCGTGATCCATCTCGATCCCCACCGGACCCACGTCGAGGAGATCGTCTCGTGGCTGTCGACCCTGGCCCTCGACGGCCCGAGCCCGCCCGTCGAGGACCGGTCGGCCCGAGGGCCACGGTTGGTGGTCGTGGCGACCACCTTCGACGGGCCGGACCTCACCGGCGTGGCCGGCGCCCTCGGAACCACGCGGCGATCGGTGATCGCATCGCTGTGTGGGTCAGATCTCGAGGTGGCCTTCGTGGGCTTCGCCCCCGGCTTCCCCTACCTGACCGGTCTGCCTGCCGAACTCGCCGCAGTGACCCGGCGCCTGACCCCGCGGCCCTCGGTCCCCGCCGGGTCGGTGGCGGTAGCCGGCGGGTTCGCCTCGGTCTATCCCCAAGAGACCCCTGGGGGCTGGATGCTGATCGGGCGGACCTCGCTCCCGCTGTTCGACCGGACGCGCCCGCCCTATGCCCTCCTCCGCCCCGGGGACACCGTCCGCTTCGCCGAGGTGTCCGATGCGCCGTCCGGCCCGACCCCCGAGGGCCCGACACCACCGGGGAGACGTCCGCTCCTCGTCAGTCGGGGACGACGCAGCGTCGAAGTCGTGGAGCCCGGCCTGCTCAGTCTGGTGGAGGACGCCGGCCGTCACTCGGTGGCGGCCCTGGGCGTCCCCCGGGCCGGGCCGGCCGATCCCGAGGCGCTGCGGTTGGCCAACCGTCTCGTGGGCAATCCGGACGGATCGGCGGCCATCGAGATGACCGCCCTCGGCCCGACACTCCGGTTCGACGCCGATGCCCACGTCACCGTGGTAGGCGCAGCCACCGACGCCGTCGACGTCTCCGTCGAGGGACATCAGGTGGGATCGGGCTCGGTGGTACCGGTCCGAGCCGGCCAGGTGGTGGCCGTCGGCCGGGTGAGGTCCGGTCTGCGGGCCTACCTCGCCGTGGCGGGCGGGTTCGACTCCCCCCTCGAGGTCGGCTCACGGTCGACTGACGTCCTCTGCGGTCTCGGTCCGCCACCCCTGCGGCCCGGTGACCGTCTCGACATCGGTCCCCCGGGGCGCCCCCGCGGCCAGCTGTCGTCGGGACCACGGACCGACCAGCTGGGATCCCCCCGCTCGGTGCGCGTCCTCGCCGGGCCCCACCGGCTGGACCCGGCGTCGTACGCCAGGCTGGGCGCGGCGACCTGGATGGTCGGTGAGGCGTCCAACCGGATCGGCATCCGGCTCGTTCCCGAGTCCGGTTCAGGCGTCGACCTCGAGGGCACAGCACCGGCCATCCCCTCCACCGGCATGGTCACCGGTGCCGTCCAGGTCCCTCCCGACGGCAACCCCATCGTCCTCATGCCCGACCACGCCACCGTCGGGGGCTACCCGGTGGCCTGCTGTGTGATCTCGGCCGACCTCCCCGTTCTCGGACAGCTCGGGCCCGGCGACACCATCCGCCTCACCACGGTGGAGCCCGACGAGGCCCGTCGGGCCTGGGAGCGGGCCGAGCGCGCCCTCGACCAGCGGGTCTCGGGTTGGTTCCCGACGGCAGCCGCCACCTGAACGGTGTGCTCAGCGGGTGGTCGGACGGCTCATGGCCACCCTCGGTCGGTCCCCACCGAAGATGCGGCGCTCGGAACGACAGATGGCGGCCAGCTCGGGGCCGAGGCCGTCGTCGTCCAGCCGGACGAACCCGCACCGCTCGTAGTAGGGCGCGTTCCAGGGGACGTCGGCGAAGGTGGTGAGGGTGACCACCGGGAGGCCGCCGGTGCCGGCCCAGGCCCCGAGGTGGTCGACCAGGGCCGCCCCGAGACCGCGCCGGGAGTGCTCCGGGTGCACGGAGACCTCGTCAACATGGGCGTTACCATCCACGACACCGGCCACAAGGAAAGCCACCGGTCGGTCCGCGGCATCCACGGCGACCCACGACCTCCCGGCCTCGAGATACCGCTCGTGGTCCCCGAGCGAACAGGGCGGATGCCCGGCCACCTCGGCCAGGCCCACCTCGATGAACAGCTGTCCGGCGGCCGCCTCGATGGCCCGGAGGGCGGGCGGCTCGGAGGGGCGCGTGGCCCGGAGGGATGGTGGGGACGACCGCACCGAGTGAGTCTGCTCCCGGCCGTCGGCCCGGTCCACCCCGTGGATCTGGAAGAGTGGGACGCGGGGGACGGCCCCCGAGAACGCCCGCGGCCAGACTGGGCGCCCGACGAGAGGAACTGTTGTGACCGACGGAGAACGACCCGGCGACGACGACGGCCTGATCCAGTCCCGGAAGGACGGCCAGCTCCACTTCCTGCCCGGCACCGAGGACCTGGCCTTCCCGGTCACCGCACCGGAGAACGCCACGCCTCTCGAAGAGGACGAACCCGAGGGCGTGATCCCGCCCAGTCCCCTGTGGGCCATGAAGGAGCGCCGCCACGAGCAGCTCCTGCACCTGTTCGGTCATCCCCATCGGATACGCCAGCGCATCGGGGACGGGGACGCCGCTGTCTACGCCATCGACGACGGGACCCGTCACTGCATGATCGGGCGCCGGGTAGGGGCCACCCTCGACGGGTGCGTCTACAGCCTCATCGCCCGCGTCCCGAAGTCCGTCTACGAGTCGCTGGCCGACGGTTCGATCGACGGGAGGCAGGCCTTCTTGTCGGCAGCCGAAGCCGGCTTGAGCGGGACCGTCGAGGATCCTGGGGTATCCAACATCTTCGACGTGGACTACTACCAGCACGCCGACGAGATCCCGGCCGAGTACCTTCCGCCCTCCCCCTTCATCGAGTTCGCCCGGGACCTCCCGACCGCCGACCGCTGATCAGCCCAGCACCCCGGCCATCTCGTCTCGGAGTTTGCGGGCCGCCTCGGCGAGCGCGGTCACCTCAGGCCCGGTGGTGAGGAGCGACCGGGACGAGCTGGCCAGCACCGTGCCGACGGGACACTCGCCGAACAGGGCCCCCACCCCGGCGGCCGTGCCACCCTGGGCGCCGACCCCGGGGGCCAGGATCACGCCACCGAGGTCGGCCAGGCGGAATCCGGAGGGACCGAGGGTCGCCCCCACCACCGCACCCACCGTCCCGGCCGGGATGCGTCCGCTCCCGTTGAGCTCGGCGATACCCGACAGCAGCATGTCCTCGACGGCCTGCCCGCGGCCGTTGTCGGTTCGGGCCTGCTGGAGGGATCGGCCCTCAGGGTTGGAGCTCCGGGCCACCACGATGACACCCCGGCCCCCGGCCCCGGCCAGGTCGACCATGGGTTGGAGGGCGCCCAACCCCAAATACGGCGAGGCGGTGACGGCGTCGGCCCGTAACGGTGAGTCGGGGTCCAGCCAGGTCCGGGCGTAGGCCTCCATGGTGCTCCCGATGTCCCCGCGCTTGGCATCGGCGATGACCAGAATGCCGGCGTCGCGGGCTTCTGCGAGCACCGCCTCCAGGGCAGCGATGCCGGCCGACCCGCACCGCTCGAAGAAGGCCACCTGCGGCTTGATGACCGGCACCACCCCGGCGAATGCCTCCACACAGCGCAGTCCGAACTGACGGAGTCCGGCTCCGTCGTCGCTCAGGCCCCAGGCGGTGAGGAGCTCGGACGACGGGTCGATCCCGGCGCACAGCGGCCCGGTCCGGTCCACCGCCGCCACCACCCGGGAGGTGAACCCGGCTCCCGGCTCGGCGATGCTTTTCGACTCAGCCATGGGCTGCTCCTCTCACTTCTCGCACACGGCGGACGCCGTGGTCGGCACACCAGGTCTCGATCTCGTTCACGATCCGGACCGGTGCCCTCGGGTCGCGGAAGGTGGCCGTACCCACCTGGACGGCGTCGGCCCCGGCCATGACGAGTTCGATGGCGTCGCGCCCGGACATGACCCCGCCCACCCCGATGATGGCGGCGTCGGGATGGGCGGCGCGCACATCGAACACCGCCCGCACCGCCACGGGGTGCACGGCAGGGCCGGAGAGTCCACCGCCCCCGGGCCCCGAGCCGAGTACCGGTCGACGCCCGTCGATGTCGATGGCCATGCCGAGCACGGTATTGATAAGGGTCACCGCTTCGGCACCCGCCCCGAGGGCGGCGCCAGCCACCTCGGCCAGGTCGGCGACCGTGGGGCTCAGCTTGGCCCAACGGGGCAGTCCGGGGCAGTGCTCCCCCACGGCCGCCACCACCTCGGCGGTGGCCGTGGGCGAGTGGGCGAACATGCGTCGCCGGTCTTCGACGTTCGGGCAGCTCACGTTGACCTCCACCGCCGTGAGGCCGTCCACGCCGGCCAGCATCGAGGCCGCCTTGGCGAAGTCCTCGACCCGTTGACCCCAGATGCTGACCACGGTGCGGGAACCCGCGGCGGCCAGCCGCGGGAGGTCGTCGTCGATCCAGGCCTCGAGGCCGGGGCCCTGGAGGCCTACGCTGTTGAGCATCCCCGAGGGGGTCTGGTGGACCCGGGGGGCGGGGTTGCCGGCCCACGGCCCGACCGAGAGCGACTTGACCACCACGGCGCCGAGGTCGGCGAGGTCGAAGTAGGCACCGAGCTCGTCGGCGTGACCGGCCGTTCCCGATGCCGTCATCACCGGATTGGCCAACGCCAGGCTCCCGACGGACACGGAGAGGTCGACGTCTCCGGCCCGCACTGCCCGCCAGGCACGGCGCACCCGCTCGGTCCGGACGCCCCGGGCCGACGGGGTCACCGGGCCACCGTCCCCCCGGATCGACCCACTGTCGGGGTAGGGATCACCGTTCGTGGTACTCCTGGAGCGAGCGCACCGACAAGGGGTGGCTGATCCAGTCAGCGATGCCTGCTGCGGCGGCCCGGGCCGCGGCCACCGTGGTCAGGCAGGGCACGAGGTGCGCGAGCGCGGTGGACCGGATATGGACGCCGTCGGCCCTCGGGCCCCGGCCCCTCGGCGTGTTGACCACCAGCTGCACCTTGCCCCCGGCGATGAGATCCACGGCGTCGACCACGCCGGGGTGGGACTCGCCGACCTTGGCCACTACCGTTCCCACACTGATCCCCTCGGCCTCGAGCATGGCCGCGGTGCCCGAGGTGGCGGCCAAGTCGAATCCGAGGCTGACGAACTGTCGGGCCGCATCGAGGCCGACCGCCTTGTCCCGGTCGGCCAGGGAGAGGAAGACCGTCCCCTCGGTGGGCAGGCGGTTGCCTGCGGCGATCTGGCTCTTGGCGAAGGCCAGTCCGAACGTCGAGCCGATCCCCATGACCTCACCGGTGGAGCGCATCTCGGGACCGAGCAGCGTGTCCACCCCGGGGAACCGGTTGAAGGGCAGCACCGCCTCTTTCACCGAGACGTGTCCGGTCACCGGGGCGGTCAGCAGACCCTCGGCCCGCAGCTCGGCCAGGGTGGCGCCCACCATGACCCGAGCCGCCACCATGGCCACCGGGACGCCGGTGGCCTTGGCCACGAACGGCACCGTCCGGCTGGCCCGGGGATTGGCCTCGAGTACGTAGGCCTGGTCGTCCTTCACGGCGAACTGCACGTTGATCAGACCCTGCACGCCGAGTGACTCGGCGATGGTGCGCACGGTCTCTTCGAGGCTGGCCACGACCGAGGCGGACAGGGTCTGGGGCGGGAGGGCACAGGCCGAGTCCCCCGAGTGCACGCCGGCCTCTTCTACGTGCTCCATCACCCCGCAGATGACGACGTCGCCCGTGGCGTCGCGCACGGCGTCCACGTCCACTTCCACTGCATCCTCGAGGAACCGGTCCACCAGTACGGGCCGTTCGGCGGTCACCCCGCCCTCGCGGCCGAGCGAGCCACCGACTCCGGACATGGCCTCGACCGCCTCCACCAGGCGCTCGTCGTCGTAGACGATCTCCATGGCCCGACCACCGAGCACGTAGGACGGGCGCACCAGCACCGGATAGCCGATGGTGGCGGCCACGGCCACCGCCTCGGCGGCGGTGGTAGCCGTTCCCCCCGGAGGTTGGGCGATGCCGAGCCGCGAGCACAGCTCGTTCCACTGCTCACGGTCCTCGGCCAGGTCGATGGAGGCCGGCGGGGTCCCGAGCACGAGCTCGGGCGGGATCCCAGCGGCCAGCTTGAGGGGCGTCTGGCCTCCGAGGGAGACGATGACCCCGACCAGTCGGCCCCCGTCCACCGAAGCGCGCTGCTCGGCCTCGAGCACATTGGCCAGGTCCTCGGGGGTGAGCGGCTCGAAGTACAGCCGGTCCGAGGTGTCGTAGTCGGTGGAGACCGTCTCGGGGTTGCAGTTGACCATCACCGTCTCGAAGCCGGCGGCCTGCAGGGCGAACGAGGCGTGCACGCAGCAGTAGTCGAACTCGATCCCCTGGCCGATCCGGTTCGGGCCCGAGCCGAGGATCACCACCCGCGGACGGTCCGAGGTCCCGATCTCGTCCTCGTCCTCGGTGGTCGAGTAGTGGTAGGGCGTGTGGGCCTCGAACTCCGCACCGCAGGTGTCCACGGTCTTGTAGGTCACCCCCACCCCGAGGGCGGTACGCGCCCGGCGGATGTCCTCGACGGTGACCGGGTCGCCGAAGAGGTAGGCCAGCTGCTGGTCGGAGAAGCCGTACTGCTTGAGCCGCCGCCAGGCCCGACGATCGAGGTCCCCGACCGTCACGCCCAGAGTCACCTGCAAGTCGAGGGCCATGCGGGCGTCGGTCACCTCGGCCATGGCCGAGAGGAACCACGGGTCGATGCCGGTCACCTCGGCCAGGCGGTCGACCGAGATGCCCCGGCGCAGCAGGGCCTCGAGTTGGAAGATGCGCTCGGGGGTGGCGACGGCCACCGCCTCGAGCAATTCGTCGGTGGACAGCGGGTCGAGGGCCGCCTCGGCCGGATCGGCGTTGAGGCCGGACCGGCCCTGCTCGAGTGAGCGCACGGCCTTCTGCAGCGACTCGGGGAAGGTCCGGCCGATGCCCATGACCTCGCCGACGGACTGCATGCGGGTGCCGAGCACGTCGGTGGCCCCGGGCAGCTTCTCGAAGGCCCACCGGGGGATCTTGGTGACCACGTAGTCGATGGTCGGCTCGAACGACGCCGGTGTGGCCCCGGTGATGTCGTTGGTGATCTCGTCGAGGCGGTAGCCGACGGCCAGGCGGGCGGCGATCTTGGCGATGGGGAAGCCCGTGGCCTTGGAGGCCAGCGCCGACGATCTCGACACCCGGGGGTTCATCTCGATGACCACCTGGCGACCGTCGGTGGGATCCACGGCGAACTGCACATTGGAGCCACCGGTCTCCACCCCCACCCGGCGGATGCAGGCGAAGGCGGCGTCCCGCATCTCTTGGTACTCGACATCGGTGAGGGTCTGGGCCGGCGCCACGGTGATGGAGTCGCCGGTGTGCACCCCCATGGGGTCGAGGTTCTCGATGGAGCAGATGACCACGCAGTTGTCGGCGTTGTCCCGCATCACCTCCAGCTCGAACTCCTTTTGACCGGCGATCGACCGCTCGATGAGCACCTCGGTGACCGGCGAGGCCTCCAGGCCTTCGGCGGCCAGTCGGACCAACCGCTCGCGGTCGACGGCGATGCCGGTCCCCGCCCCGCCGAGGATGTAGCTCGGCCGCACCATGATGGGGAAGCCGATGGTCTCCCCGATGGCCAGAGCCTCGTCGAGCGAGTGGGCGAAGCCCGAAGGCGGCACGGCGAGGCCAATCTCCTCCATGGCCGCCTTGAAGCGCTCGCGGTCCTCGGCCGTGGCGATGGCCTCGGCATTGGCCCCGATGACCTCCACCGAGAAGGCGTCGAGGACGCCTCGCTCGGCCAGGGCCATGGTCAAGTTGAGGGCGGTCTGGCCTCCGAGGGTGGGCAGCAGCGCGTCGGGTCGTTCCCGCTCGATGATGGCGGTGAGCACGTCGGGATCGAGGGGCTCGACATAGGTGCGGTCGGCCATGGCCGGGTCGGTCATGATCGTGGCCGGGTTGGAGTTGGCCAGGATGACCCGGAACTTCTCCTCGGCCAGCACCCGGCAGGCCTGGGTCCCCGAGTAGTCGAACTCGCAGGCCTGGCCGATGACGATGGGACCGGACCCGATGACCAGGATCGATTCGATGTCGTGGCGCCGCGGCATCAGCGCACGCTCCGTTGGCGGGGGGGCTGGGCCCCGGTGGTGTCCATCAGGGATCGGAACTCCTCGAACAGGTAGCGGGCGTCGTGGGGGCCGGGGCCGGCTTCGGGGTGGTACTGCACGCTGAACACCGGGACCTCGGTGCTGCGGATCCCCTCGATGACGCCATCGTTGAGGTTCACGTGGGTGATCTCCGAGGAGGCGAGGGAGTCGTCGGCCACTGCGTAGTTGTGGTTCTGCGAGGTGATCTCGACCCGGCCGGTGGCGATGCGCTTGACCGGATGGTTCCCACCGTGATGACCGAAGGGCAGCTTGAAGGTGGTGGCCCCGAGGGCGGTGGCCAGCAGCTGGTGGCCGAGGCAGATCCCGAAGACGGGGGTGGACCCCTCCTCGGCCAGGGCACGGATCTCGGCCACCACGGCGGGGAGGGCCGCCGGGTCCCCGGGACCGTTCGACAAGAAGACGCCGTCGGGCTCGAGGGCGAGCACCTCGGCGGCCGGCGTCATGGCCGGGACCACGGTCACCGTGGCGAGCTCACCCAACTGGCGGAGCATGGCCTCTTTGATCCCGAAGTCGTAGGCCACCACCCGGTAGGGTCCGCTCCCCCGGGTGTAGACCGATGAGGTCGTGACCGTGGACACGAGGTCCCGCCCGTCGGTCGGAGGCGCCGCTTCGGCCGCGGCCAGCAGCTCCGAGGGGCCGGCGGTCCCGAAGGCGCACGGCATCGATCCCCGGTCGCGCAGGTGCCGGGTCAGCCGGCGGGTGTCGACGCCCGAGATGCCGGCCACGCCGAACCGCCGGAGATACGCCTCCAGCGACTCGGTCGACCGCCAACTGCTCGGCCGGTCGGTGAGGTGGCGCACCACGACGCCGGCACAGTGGGGCCGTGGAGCCTCGTCGTCGGTGGGGTTCACGCCGTAGTTGCCGATGTGGGGATAGGTGAACGCCACCACCTGCCCGGCGTAGGAGGGATCGGTGATCACCTCTTGGTACCCCGAGAGCACGGTGTTGAACACCGCTTCCCCGGTGGTTACCCCGCTGTCGGGTTCGGCCCCGATGGCCTCCCCCTCGAAGCGGGTGCCGTCGGCCAGTACCAGCCATGCCTCGTCCCGGTGCAGGGGCCCGCTGCGCCCGCTCACCGCTGCGCCTCGCCCTCGATGACCACCGGCTCGCCGCGGAACACGGTGTGGCGGACCCGACCGGTCAGCGTCCGACCGGCGTAGGGGGTGTTGCGGCTGCGACTGGCCAGCAGGGCCGGGTCGACGATCCAGGTGGCCGAGGGGTCGATCACGCAGAGGTTGGCCGCCGATCCCGGCGCTACGGGTCCACCCTGGTCCCCCCCGTGGTCGGGGTCCAGCCCGCAGATGGCCGCCGGCTGCCAGCTGAGCAGGGCGAGCACTCGCTCGAGCGGCAGGTCCAGTTCGGTCAGGGCCAAGGACAGGGCGGTCTGGAGCCCGAGCATGCCCGGCGGCGCCTGGTCGAAGGGCAGGTCCTTCGTCTCGGGGGCGTGGGGGGCGTGGTCGGTGGCGATGGCGTCGATGGTGCCGTCGGCCAGTCCCGCCTTCACCGCCTCCACGTCGGCTCCGGGACGGAGCGGCGGGTTCACCTTGAAGACCGGGTCGTAGCCGGCAGCACACTCATCGGTCAGTGTGAAGTGGTGGGGTGCGGCCTCGGCGGTCACCGCCAGCCCCTCGGACTTGGCCTGACGCACCAGCTCGATGGAGCCGGCCGTGGACAGATGGAGAAAGTGCATACGGGCGCCGGTGGCTCGGACGAGGGCCAGGTCCCGGGCCACCATGACCTCTTCGGCCACCGAGGGCATCCCCGGGATCCCGAGGCGGCTGGACCATGCGCCTTCGTGCATGGCCCCACCGCCGGCCAGGGTGGCCTCTTCGCAGTGCTGGGCCAGTGTGACCCCGAGGCCGGTGGCGTACTCGAGGGCCCGGCGCATGAGGCCCGCCGACTGCACGCCGGATCCGTCGTCGGTGAACAGGCGCACCCCGAGGGCGGCGAGCTCGGCCATGGGAGCCAGGCACTCGCCGGCCCGGCCGACCGTGATGGCCCCGGCCACCGCCACCTCGGCGGTGGCGTCAGCGGCCAGGTCGTAGACGGCCCGGACCGCTTCGGCCGAGTCCAAGGTGGGCTCGGTGTTGGGCATGGCCACCACCGCGGTGAACCCGCCGAGCGAGGCGGCCCTAGCCCCGGTCGCCACCGTCTCGGCCTCCTCCCGACCCGGTTGGCGGAGGTGGGTGTGCAGATCGACCAGTCCGGGCGAGACCACACATCCGGCGGCGTCGAGGACCGATGCCCCCGGGGGTGCCTCGACCGTACCGACCTCGACCACCCGGTCTCCGACGATGAGCACGTCGGCCGACCGTGGGCCGGACCGGTCGACCACGGTGCCGCCGCGCAGGACCACCGACCCCGTGCGCGCGGTGTCTTCTCGTCGGGGGTCAACCACGGTGTGCTCCTTCGAGGGGGCCCTGGCCCAGCATGAGGAAGAGGACGGCCATCCGAACGGCCACCCCGTTGCTTACCTGCTCGGTGATGAGCGCAGCGGGGAGCTCGGCCACATCCGAGGCGATCTCCACCCCACGCAGGATGGGCCCGGGATGGAGGATGACCGCGTCGGGGCCGAGCATGGCGGCTCGTCGTCCGGTCAGCCCGAATCCGGCGGTGTACTCACGGAGGCTGGGTACGTACGCACCGCTCCCCCGCTCGGACTGCATGCGCAGCAAGGAAACCACGTCGGCCTTCTCCAGTACGTCGTCGAGGTGGTGGCTGACCCCGGCGATGGGCCATCCGTCGAGCGAGGGGGGCAACAAGGTGGCCGGGGCGACCAGCGTCACTTCTGCCCCGAGGGCGCTGTACGCGGTCACCTGGGACCGGGCCACGCGACTGTGTCGGATGTCGCCCACGATGAGCACCTGCAGCCCGACGAACCGGTTGAGTCCCGTCTCGCCTCCGCCCAACGCCTGTCGCACCGTGTACAGATCGAGCAGCGCCTGGGTGGGGTGCTGGTGCCACCCGTCACCGGCGTTGATGACCGCGCAGTGGTCGATCCACGTGGCCACGCGTGCGGGCACGCCCGACGAGGCGTGCCGGATGATCACCGCGTCGATCCCGATGGCATCGATCGTCTCGACCGTGTCGCGCAGCGACTCGCCCTTCTTCAGCGACGAGGAGCCCGCGGCAAAGGAGAGCACGTCGGCCGACATCCGCTTGGCCGCCGTCTCGAAGGACATGCGCGTCCGCGTGGAGTCTTCGAAAAAGAGGGTGGCCACGGTCCGCCCCCGCAGGGCCGGCACCTTGGGGTTGGCCCGGCGCCCCACCTCGACGAAGGAGTCGGCCACCGCCAACACCTCGGCGATGGCCTCGGGGCCGAGATCGTCCATGCTGAGCAGATGGGCCGGGAACGGACTCATCGGTTCACCAGCTCCCCGAGGGACACGCCATCGGTCGAGACGTCGACCATCTCGTCGCGCCGGGTGGGCAGGTTCTTGCCCACGTAGTCGGGCCGGATGGGGAGCTCACGGTGGCCCCGGTCGACCATGACGGCGAGCTCGACGCGCTGGGCCCGTCCGTACTCCCCGAGGGCGTTGAGGGCGGCCCGGATGGTACGTCCGGTGAAGAGCACGTCATCGACCAGAACGACGGTGGTACCGGTCAGATCGAAGCTGATGTCGGTGGCCGCCTCGGGTAGCACGGGCCTGAGCCCGATGTCGTCGCGGT
Source organism: uncultured Acidimicrobiaceae bacterium (assembly GCA_963845485.1). Classification (GTDB taxonomy): domain Bacteria; phylum Actinomycetota; class Acidimicrobiia; order Acidimicrobiales; family RAAP-2; genus Bog-756. Next base: position 45,939 of record CAWJSI010000017.1, read on the forward strand.
AGAAGGCCACGTCCAGGGTGCCCACCTCGAGGCTCGCCCCCTCCACCTCGGCCAGGGCGGCGGAGAGCTGCTCGGCGATGGCCACGCCCCCGGTCTGGAGGCCTACCAGTACGACCCGCTCGAGGCCCCGGTTGCGCTCGGCGATCTCGTGGGCCATCCGGGTGATGGCCCGATGCACGTCGGATGCCGACATGACCTGGGCCCGGGGAACGAACACAGCACCCCGCGGTCGGGTATGACTGCGCTCACGTTCGGCCACACTTCCTCCTGTCCGTACGGGCCTCACAGGACCCACTTCACGGTCAGGCTCCGACTATACCCGGTGTGGGAGCGCCGCGATCGGCCCGGGGTGACCCAACGGCGCGGCCCGAGGGCCGGTTGGGTGAGCCCCCGTCACGAACGGATGCGCGTGGCCAGAGTGGCGAGCACGCCGTTCACGAACCGTCCGGAGTCGTCGGTCGAGTAGGCCGTGGCCAGCTCAACGGCTTCGTTGAGGATCACCGCGGTGGGGACCTCGGGCCGGTCCAACAGTTCGGCCACCGCTAGTCGGAGCACGTTCCGGTCGACGACCGCCATCCGTTCGAGATCCCAGCCGATGGCGGCGTCCCCGATCATGGCGTCGATCTCGGGCCCCCGGGACTCGACCGTCTCCACCAGGCCGGTGGCGTACTCGTCGGGAGCCATGAGCAGCTCCCCCACCACCGCTGTCGGTGTGGAATCCTTCAGCTCCGCTTCGTAGAGGAGGGTCAGGGCCCGTTCACGGGCTTGGTGGCGTGGGGAGGATTCCATACGGGATGAGGGATTCGGGGGGACCGTGACCCTGGCGGCCGGTGCCGGTTCCGGTTCCGGTGGCGGTGGCGGTGGCGACGATCGTCGAGGGACTCGATGGGCGTCGGGGCTAGGCCCGGGTCAGGTACTCCCCGGTGCGGGTGTCGACTTTGATCTTCTCGCCTGGGTTGACGAACAGCGGCACTTGGAGGACGAGGCCCGTCTCCAAGGTGGCCGGTTTGCGGGCACCCGAGACCCGGTCCCCCTGGAGTCCCGGCTCGGTGTCGGCCACCGTGAGCTCGACCGATGCCGGCAGGTCGACACCGACGATCTCGGTCCCGAAGAACTGCAGGACGGCGTCGTCCCCTTCCTTCAGGTAGTTGGCCGAGTCCCCGAGGAGGCTGGTGTTGACCTGCAGCTGCTCATAGGAGGACGTGTCCATGAACACGTAGTCGGAACCGTCCCGGTAGAGGAACTGCATCTCGCGCTTGTCGATGATGGCCTGTTCGAGCTTCTCGTCGGCACGGTAGGTCCGTTCGATGACCGCGCCGGTACGAGAGTTCTTCAGCTTGGTACGGACGAAGGCACCACCCTTGCCCGGCTTCACGTGCTGGAACTCGACCACGGCGAACAACCCCTCGGGGAGGTTGAGCGTCATGCCGTTACGCAGATCGTTGGTGGAGACAGCCATCAGACAGCAACTTCCTTCGGGAACAGGGTGAGTGGACGGCTGCCGTGTTCGGTCACCACCAGCGTGTCCTCGATGCGGACCCCGCCGGTCCCGGGCAGGTACACGCCGGGTTCCACGGTGACCACGGTGCCAGGTTCGAGGATAGCAGTCGACCCTGGGCCGACCGATGGCCCCTCGTGGATGTCGAGCCCGACACCGTGTCCGGTGCCGTGCTCGAAGCGGTCGGCCCAGCCGGACCCGGCGATGGCCTCTCGACAGACTCGGTCCACCGATCCGGCACTCACCCCCGGCTCCACCTGGGCCACGCCCAGCCGCTGGGACTCCGCCACCACGGCGAAGACGGTGGCCAGTTGACCCGTCGGCTCCCCGCCCACACAGAAGGTACGGGTCATGTCAGAGCGGTAACCCTCGAACATGGCCCCGAAGTCCACGACGACCGGATCCCCGGCCCCGATGATCCGACCGCCGGGGCGGGCGTGGGGCTTGGCCGAGTTCTCGCCCGAGGCAACGATGGTCTCAAAGGCCCGGTCCTCGGCCCCTAACTCCCGCATGGCGTGATCCAAGGCAGCAGCGAACCGGGATTCGGTGAGGCCGGCTCCGCCCGTCGAGCGGCCCTGGGATCCCGCCTCGGCCAACAGGGGAAGCACGGTGGCCAGGGCCTCGTCGGCGATGGCGGCGGCCCGCTCCATGCGCGCCACTTCGCCGGCATCCTTCACCACCCGCAGCCCTTCCACCAGGCCGCGGGTCGGGACCAGCGGCGAGGGCTCGAAGACCTCGGTCCACGAGCGCTGGCCCGACCAAGTGACATGGTCGGCCTCGAGGCCGATGTCGGCCACACCGGCCGCGCCCTGTCTGAGCGCCTCGCGTTGGACCTGCACCCCACCGATGGCCACCTCGACGTCGCCGGCCACCCCCGCTTCGGACAGCTGCTCGCTGGACTGGGTCCGGTACCTGCCGTCCGAGGTCAGCAGGGCCCGCGTCGGGGTCACCAACAAGAGGCCGGCCGAGCCACTGAAGCCGGTGAGCCAGCGGATGTTGGCCGGGGTGGTCACCACCAGGGCGCCGACGGGGGCGCCGCCCTCGCCCGCCTCGGCCAGCACGGCACGGAGGCGCTCCAGGCGACCGGCCACCTCGAGCGGGGCCAGTTCGCCGTCGAGACGTGACATCAGGACTCCTCCGCGGCGAGGAGCCGGTGGGCGGCATCGATGGCCAGTCCGTAGCCGATCCCCCCGAATCCGGCGATGCACCCGTTCGCCACCGGGGCGATCACCGAGGTGTGGCGGAAGGGCTCACGTGCGGCCGGGTTGGACAGGTGCAGCTCGACCACCACCCCGTCGAATGCGGCCAGCGCGTCGTGGAGCGACCAGGAGGTGTGGGACAGGGCGCCGGCGTTGATCACGATGGCCACCGACCGGTTGCGGGCGGCATGGACCAGCTCGACCAGCTCGCCTTCGTGATTGGTCTGGTGGTGTTCGAGGGAGTAGCCGAGGCCCTTGGCGGTCGCCGTCGCCGTCGCCACGTGGTCCTCCAACCTGCCCGTCCCGTAGATGGACGGCTCCCGCTCACCCAGGAGATTGAGGTTGGGTCCCGACAGGAGCGTGATCAGCCGGTCCGGGCTCATGGTCGTCCTCCTGGTTGTGACCGCTCCATGGCAGCCAGGGTAGCGATCACCGTGGACCGGTCGACGCCATGCACCACTTCGACCCCATCGGGTCCGTCGAGGACGAAGGTGAGGTCGTGGTGGGCCTTCTTGTCCCGTTCCATGAACGAGGTAAGCCGCTCGGGGTCGGCATCGTGGGGCAGCAGGGGCGAGAGGTCGAATCCGCCCACGACGGCACGGTGGCGCCGTTCGGCCTGTTCGTCGATCCTCCCCATCCGGAGGGCGAGCTGGCCGGCGAAGACAAGGCCGACGGCCACCGCCTCCCCGTGCCGCAGGTCCCAGCCGGCGTCGGGGTCGAACGCGGTGGCCTCCAGGGCGTGGGCGAGAGTGTGCCCGTAGTTGAGCAGCATGCGCAGATCGCCCTCCCGCTCGTCGGCCGTCACCACACCGGCCTTGATGGCGACGCACCGGGCCACCTGCTCGTCGAGCGGCAGATCGAGCAGCGAGGCATCGGGCTCGGTGTCGTTTCCGGTCAGGCCCCCGAGGAAGGCGTACTTGGCCATCTCGCCGCGGCCCGAGGCCCACTCCCTCGGGGGCAGCGTGCCCAGCACCTCGGTGTCGCAGACCACCGCCCGGGGTTGCCAGAACGCCCCCACCAGATTCTTGCCCTCGGGCAGGTTGACACCCGTCTTGCCGCCGATCGCCGCGTCGACCTGGCCGAGCAGCGTGGTGGCCACGTTGACATAGGCCGTCCCCCGGTGGAACGAGGCGGCGGCGAACCCGGCCAGGTCGGTGACCACGCCCCCACCGACGGCCACGACGACGTCGGCACGGCTGAGGCCCCACCGGGCGAACCCACGGCACAGCTCTTCCACCACGGCCAGGGACTTGGCCTCCTCGCCGTCGGGCACCGTGAACCGCTCACTGGCCAGGCCCGGATCCACGTGCACCCCGATCCCGTCCTGGGTGACGATGGCCGCCCGGGCCGCACCCGGGACCTCACGGGCCACCAGGTCGGCCAGCTGATGGCGCGCCCCGCGCCCACCACGACGTCATAGCCACGCTCGCCCAGATCGACCGGAACGACTCTCACGCAATTTCACCTCGGGTGCGCCCCGACAGTCCCGTTCCGGCCAGAATCCGCTCCACCACTTCTCCTGGCGTCAACGCATCGACGTCGACGGTGAAGGCGGCCACCGACTCGTAGAGGGGTCGGCGCACCTCGTCCAAGGCCACCAGGGCCGTCGACGGGTCGTCGTCCAGCAGCGGACGGCCGGTTCCGTCACCCACCCGGTCGGCCAGCACCCGGGGGTCGGCCCGCAGCCACACCACCGTGCCCGACCGGGTGAGCAACGCACGGTTGGCCGCCGACAGCACCACGCCGCCGGCCGCCGACACCACAACTGGCTCGTCCCCCGAGAGGGCATCGTTGAGCACCCGCTCCTCCTCGGCCCGAAACGCAGCCTCACCCCGCTCGGCGAACAGCTCGGGCACGGTGTGGCCGGTCTCTTCCATGATTTGGACGTCCGAGTCGAACGACCGCCAGCCCAACCGGTCGGCCAGCAGCCGACCCACCGTGGTCTTCCCCGCCCCCATCATCCCGACGAGGATCAGCCGGTCAACCATCGGTCGGGGGCGGAAGCGCAGCCGAGGGGGTGTCCCCGAGGGCGGCCAGGTAGCCCAGCCGGTTGCGCCGGAACTCGGCCACCGAGTCACCCCCGAACTTGCGCAGGGCCTCGGAGGCCAGCACCAGCGAGACCATGGTCTCGGCCACCACGCCCATGGCCGGCACGGCCGTCACGTCGGTGCGCTCCTTGAAGGAGACCGTCGACTCCTTCGTGACCACGTCGACGGTCCCGAGCGTCGGTCGGTTGAGGGTGGCCAACGGCTTCATGGCGGCGCGGGCCACGATGGGCGAGCCGGTCGAGATCCCCCCTTCGATGCCCCCGGCATGGTGGGTGTCCCGCGCGTACCCACCGCCGAGGAGCCCTTCGACATCGCCCGGGGTGCCTCCCCCACCTGGGCCAGCCATCCGGATGGCGTCGTGGGCCTCCGAACCGCGCCGGCCGGCCAGCTCGAAGCCGTCCCCGAACTCGACGGCCTTGACGGCCTGGATGCTCATGAGCGCCTGAGCCACCAGGGCATCGAGTTTTCGGTCCCAGTGCACATGGCTGCCCAAGCCCACCGGCACCCCGTAGGCGATGACCTCGGCCACGCCGCCGAGCGAGTCACCCACTTTGGCGGCCGCCTTGACCGCCGCCACCATCCGCTTCTCGGCATCGGGATCGGTGCAGCGGACTTGGGATTCGTCCACCTTCAACAGCTGGTCGATGGTGGGGAGTGGTCCGGGCTCGGCCCGCTCCGGCCCCAGCTGCACGATGTGACTGAGGACGTCGATCCCGATCTGGGCCAAGAGCAGTTTGGCCAGGGTCCCCGCCGCCACCCGGGCCGCCGTCTCCCGGGCCGACGCCCGCTCAAGCACGTCTCGGGCGTCATCGAGGCCGTACTTCAACATGCCCGACAGGTCGGCGTGACCGGGCCGGGGTTGGGTCAGGACCTTGGAAGGGAGGCCGGGCCCCGGCGCCATCTCGGTCTCCCACTTCGGCCACTCGGTGTTGGCGATCTCGATGGCCACGGGTGATCCCAGCGTCCGGCCGTGGCGGATGCCCCCGACCAGGGTGACCTCGTCGGCCTCGAATCGCATGCGCGGTCCCCGGCCGAAGCCCAGCCGCCGTCGGGCCAGGCCCCGTTGGATGTCCTCGGCCGTCACCAGCAGGCCCGATGGCATGCCCTCCACGATGACCACGAGGGCGCGTCCGTGCGATTCGCCGGCAGTCAGGTAGCGGAGCATCCCGGCAAATCTACTCGGGGGTCGGGGCGTCCCCGGCCGTGCGTCCCTGCCCACCGACCGCGGCTTCGCTCATGACCCGGCTCATGAGTTGGCGTGGAAGAGGCTCTGGGCGATCGAGGCGCCCCAGAAGACGGCGATCACCGCACCCACCGACAGGGAGGGGGCGAACGGGATGCGGGTCTTGCGACCGGCCGACGAGACCACCATGAGGACGAGACCGAACACCATCCCGACGAGGAACCCGGCGAGGAAGGCCACGTAGGCATGGAGCAGACTCAACCAGCCCGTGGTGAACCCGATGGCGCCGGCCAGGCGCACGTCGCCGAAGCCCATGCCCCGGGGGATGAACCACCAGACGGCGAAGAAGAGCCCGAAGGCCACCGCAGCACCGATGAGCGCACCGTCCAGGCTGTGCCAGGTGTGATCGACGGCGGACGTGGCCACCAAGAGGGGCACGATGAGGGCCAGGGCGCCGTAGATCAGTCGTCTCGGCACCAGGCGGTGGGAGAGATCGGTGATCGAGATCGTCACCAGCATGGCGAAGAACACGCAGTACGGGGCCAGCACCAGATCACGGCCGAAGTGGGCGGCCGCACCGCCGAAGAGGACGGCGGTGACGACGGCGGCACCGACCGTGCGTGGTGGCGAGAGGTCCTTGGGTAGGAGGTTCGGCACCGTGCGGTCCTCGGGTGCAGGATCGTCGGAGTCGTCGGCATCGGCGGCGTCGAGGGCGCCCTCGATCGCCACTTCTACGTGCTCGACGGTCGACTGGTGCGGTGCGCTGGTGTCGCCGGCGTCGGCCCGGTGGGCGACCTCGGCGGCCTCCTCCTCGGCGACGATGCGCTCGGCCCGACGCTGTTCGTCTACGACGTGGCTCCGCTCAGCCTCCCGCTGGCCGAGCGGGTCGAGTACCGCACCGATGATGAGGCCGGCCACGGTGGTCCCGGCGACCAGGAGTGTGTCCACCACACGAAACGTACAGGACGGACCTGCGCGAAACGGGCATCATCCGGGCCGATCTGACCGCTCGACCCTCCGGGCGCCCTACTCGGGGCGATGCGCTACCGGACCCGAGATCTGGCCTCGGCTCAGCTGTGGGACGGCTCGTAGTACGGATTCGTGCCGTCAGCGTGGTCGGTGACGTCCACGATGTTGACGATCTCGGGGATGGCCTCGCGCAGGATCACTTCGATCCCCTGGGTCAGCGTGGCCTTGGCCATACCGCACCCCTGACAACCGCCGCTCAGGCGAAGGTAGATCGACTTGTCCTTGACGGCCACGAGGTCGGCCCGACCGCCGTGGGAGGCGATGCTCGGATTGACCTGCTCGTCGAGGACCGAGACCACCTGGAGGGCCAACGGATCGGACAGATCGACCTCGGGGCTCGAGCCGAGGCCCTGGAGAGTCGGCGCCGGGGGCGTATTCGGGTTCACGATGACCAACCCGCCCTCGCCCGCCTCATCGGTCACGAAGTCGAGCGTGGCACCCTGGAGGCGCTCCACGCTGGTCTGGGGTACGACCACGGGCAGGTCGTCGTCGTGCTGGACGACGTCGCCGACGCCGGCATCGGCCAGAGCCTGGAAGTACATGTCGTAGGCGTACGCCCCGTTGCTCTCACCGTTGATCTCGAGCCACAGCGCCAACGCACCGGCGTCCGCCTCGCTGGCCAACACCTCGAGCACGGTGGCCCGGGCATCGGGGGTGATCGCCAACACGGGCCTGATGTCCTCACGGGCTTCGCTCATGCCTGTCATCATAAGGGCGTGTCGCCATCAGACAAGCACGTGCCGCCCGAATCCCATGAGTGGGTGAGCTTCGACGATCCCGACGAGGAGCGCACCTGGCTCTTCGACGTGACCTTCCTCGCCAGCGCGTGGACGTGCATCTTCGGACAGGGATGCCAGGGGGTTCTCACCGGGCCGGCACCCGAACTCGTCCAGGGCTGTTGCTCCTACGGGGCCCACTTCACGGGCAAGAAGGATGCCCGGGCTGTCGAAAAGGCCGCCCTCGAACTGGGACCGGACCTGTGGCAGTTCCACAAGCAGGGCCAAAAAGGAGTGGTCAAGAAGTTGGCCGACGGTGACCTCGGAACCCGCCTGGTCGACGGAGCCTGCATCTTCCTCAACCGGCCGGGGTTTCCTGCCGGTGCCGGCTGCGCCCTCCACAAGTTGGCCGAGGCCAAGGGCCGCAGCCACGTCGAGTACAAGCCCGAGGTCTGCTGGCAGCTGCCCCTCCGACGCGAGGACGAAACGGCCGCGGACGGGCGGGTGACCTCAGTCGTTCGACAGTGGGATCGTCGGCACTGGGGCGAAGGCGGCGAGGAGTTCCACTGGTGGTGCACCGAGGCCCCCGAGGCGTTTGTCGGACACGACCCGGTCTACGTCTCGATGAGGACCGAGCTCGAGACCATGGCCGGCAAGAAGGTGTACAAGAGACTGGCCGCCTATCTCGACGGCAGGACGCAAGCGAGCGTTCCGGTCACCCTGCTCCCCCATCCGACGGTCCGACGCTGATCCCGGCAGTGGCGACCCGAGCGAGACGCGTTCGGGTCAGTATCGCGGCGGAATGACGACCGGCAACGGCCCGCCTACTCGGCCAGGGGGTCATCCTCGGCGAAGGACGGGTCCTTCGGAGCCGTGCCGAGAATCTCGTCGTAGTCGTCCTCGGTAGCCAGGCACCACGACGCGTGCTTGTCATCGGGCTCGGCGCCGCACTCGGGACAGCGCCGGTTGGCGGTCGCGACCGAACGCTTCAGGCTGCGCGCTTCTTCGAAGCGGCGATGGCGTCCCTTCTTCACGGAAACAACTCCTTGCCCCACCTGCGGTGGTATTCCCCCGACACGGCGAACCCGGGTGATGACGATCACCGATCGGAAACCAGTGTAGTGCGACGTCTCCCCAGTCGTGGCACACCTTCGGGCCCCGGTACCATCGAGTCATGCCCGAAGAATTCGATCCTCAGGCCATGGTCGAGCGCTTCCGGGCCAGGGCTGACGCCGTCAGGAACCGTGGGCTCCCCCCCGTCGAGGGACCCGATCGCGAGCGATTCAAAGAGCAGGCCAGGGCCGATTTCATGGACTTCGCCATGCTCGGCGACGCCGTGGCCGAGCTCGATGACGGGGTGTTGACCCTCCGGATCGACCTGCGCCCCCAGGATCCGCCGGCCCCGGGCTGAACCTACTGCTTGACCCCGGGACGGCGGTACGGGGTCAGCCCCCGTAGTTCATCCGGGTGTCCTCCATGCGCAGGACCTCGGGACGGGCGCCGGACCCGTCGTCGGGGTGGCGTTCCCCGGCACCCATCACCTCCCCGACGAACAGGACGTGGCTGGCCGGCCGACCCGCTTCGTCACCCCATTCGGCGGTATGGCGCACACGGCACGAGAGCCACGCCACCGCCGACGCCAGGCAGGGTAGGCCGTCGCCCACCTCGAACACCGGCTCACCCTGTAGCGAGAGGGCCACATCGGAGGCGTCGGTCTCGACGGCCTCGACCGGCTTGACGAAGCGGCGCACTACTGCCCGGTCGGCCCGGGACAGCACGCTGACCGAGAAGCCACCGCCCTCGTCGATGAGGGCCCGCGTCACCGACCCCCGTTCCACCGCCACCGCCACCAGCTTGGGGGTGATGGACACCTGCATCACCCAGTTGCAGGTCATCAGGTTGCGCCGGTCCCCGGCCCGGCTCCCGACCACGAACAACCCCGTGGGCAGCGACCAGAGCACCCGGCGTCTCAGACGGTCGTAGGCATCGGGGTCCTGCCCGGCGGGGACGGGTCCCTTGTCGTCGTCGCCTACCGGCACGGCCGGGCCCTCGGGGAGATCACGCTCACGGCTCAGTTGCACCCGCTGAAGGGGTCGTCACACGCCCCGTCGGGCTGGGTTGTCGAAGTCGACGGCGTATGGCCGGTGATGGACTGGATGCGATCGACTGCGGTGGTCAGCAAGGGGACCAGCTGGGAGCGCTCGGTGGCCGACCGGCGGAGCAACGACGCCGTCCCCTCGGCGCCCTTGTAACAGTCGTCGCCGGCGGCTGCTGCCTTCTCGTAGGCCGCATTGAGCTCGTCGGTGAGCCGGGAGTCCGGCGTGGGCAGATTGCCGATGGCCGTCTCGGCGTCGTTGGTCAAGAGGGCACACACCGTCTTGATGGCCGCGTCCGACTGATGCTGGGCCAGTGCATGGTCGATGTTGGCACTGTCGACCTTGAGGGTGCCGATGGCCGCACCTCCGCCCGATCCCGACACCCACGCCGAGACGCGGGCTGACGCCGGGCCCGACTCCTCGGGTCCGGCACACCCCGCCACCACCGCGACCCCGATCGCCATGACGATCACCACGATGGCCGTTCCGGCCAGCGGCCGCCGTCGTCGAGTGCCGGTGGTGGTCTCGACGGTCACCGACAGGCTCGCCCACTCGGGCAGCGACCGGGCCTCCATGACATCAGGCTGGTATGCCCGTCCAGTCAGGTTTCCACGATGGGTCCAGCTGCCGGAGGAACCGTGCGCACCGCTCCTCTTCGTCGCGCTCCCCGATAGCTCCTGCCGAGGACCGGAGCCCGTCGAGACAGCGCAGGAATCCCCGATTCGTCTCGTGGGCCCAGAGCACAAGACCCGAACCCTTCCACCCCGCGCCGCGCAGAGCATCGAGGCCACGGTGGTAGCCGACCCGGAAGCAGGCATAGGCCTCCACGTCGTCGCGGGCCAGCGAGCCAAGCGCGGCCCAGGCCGCCTGGGAGCGGGGGGCGGAGCGAACCACGTCGGCCACCGCGTCCCGACGCCGGTCGGCCGGCTGGGCCAGGGCCGCCTCCAAGCCGGTGCTGACCGCCTCGGACTCCGCGGGCAGCACGGTCTCGGGCAGGCCCGAGGTCAGACGGACAGGCGAGAACTCCGACGAAGGTCCTCCAGGGTGGCTCATGGTGGTCAGTGTATGACGGCGCGACGCGCCCTCCCCGTCGGGCGGCGCCGCCGGGTCACTCGAATCGCACCAGGTGGTAGTTCTTCTTCCCACTGCGGAGGACGAGGTAACGACCGGCGACCAGGTCGTCGACCACCACGGTCCGGGTGGCATCGGACACCCGTGAGTTGTTGAGGTACGCGCCCCCCTGTTCGACGGTGGCTCGGGCCCGCCCCCGGGACGGTGCCAGTTCCGTCTCCACCAGCAGCTCGATCAGCTCCGCCCCGTCCCCGTCGAGGCGGGCGCGGGGTAGCGAGGTCGACGGCGCGTCGGCGAAGACGTCGAGGATCGACCGCTCGTCCAGGTGGGTGATGTCCTCGCTGAACAGGGCGGCCGCGGCGCGCTCGGCCCGTTCGGTGTCGCCGGCTCCGTGCACCATCGTGCACACCTGGCGGGCCAGCTCCCGCTGTGCTTCCCGGCGTTCGGGATGGTCGGCTGTGGCTTCATCCAGAGCCAGGATGGCTTCCCGCTCGAGGAACGTGAAGTAGCGGAGGTAGGTGCCGACCACGACGTCCTCACTACCCAACAGGAACTGGAAGAGCTGGTAGGCGCTGGTTCGTTCGGCATCGAGCCACACCGTGCCCGACTCGGTCTTCCCGAACTTCGTGCCGTCCGACTTGAGGACCAGCGGGGTGGTCAGACCCCAGACCTCCTCCTGGCGCACCCGACGGACCAGATCGATGCCCATGGTGATGTTCCCCCACTGGTCGCTGCCGCCGAGTTGGAGGCGGCAGTCGTAGGCCTCGAAGAGATGGAGGAAGTCATAGGCCTGGAGCAGCATGTAGCTGAACTCGGTGTAGGAGATGCCTTGGTCGGCCCGGGCCAGACGGGACTTGACCGAGTCCTTCGCCACCATCTGGTTGACCGTGAAGTGTTTGCCCACGTCTCGCAGGAACCCGAAGAGGGTCATGGGCTCCAGCCAGTCGGCGTTGTTCACGAGGACGGCCCGGGACTCGCCCGCACCCGAGAAGTCGAGGAACCGCTCGAGCTGGGCGCGAATGCCGTCCAGGTTGGACGCCAGCTCCTCGGGGGTGAGCAGCGACCGCTCCTCGGACTTGCCGCCCGGGTCCCCGACGAACCCGGTTCCCCCGCCGGCCGAGCGCGATGGGACGGTGGCCGGCCAGTTGCAGGCGGCGGAGATTGCAGACCTGGAGGAGATGGCCGACATGAAGGCTGTCCGCCGTGGGGTCGAATCCGCTGTACGCGGTCAGGTGATCGTGGTCCAGGCGCTGTTCGAGTCCGGGGTCGGTCATCTGATGGATCAGCCCCCGGAAGCGCAGATCCTCGGCGAAGTGGGCCATGGGCTCAGCCTCTCACGCCGCCACACCCGGGTGGTTCGATCGGCTGGCCACACGACCGCTCCATCAGCGGCGGCGCCGATCGCCACCGACGCTACGATCGGCCTCCTCGTCACCGGCACTCGCCGGACCCATCAGCTCGTCCACCCGCCCAGGAGCCCGCGATGCTCAATCCCTATCTCCACGGCAACTTCGCTCCGGTCATGGAGGAGCGCAGTGACGATCACCCCCTGCCTGTCACCGGGGTCATCCCACCCGACCTGACCGGCCGGCTCCTGCGCAACGGGCCCAACCCCGCCGTCGTCCCGACCGACGAGACCGACTACCACTGGTTCGTGGGCGACGGCATGATCCACGGCATCACCCTCTCGGCGGGGCGGGCCGAGGGCTACCGGAACCGCTGGGTACGTACCCGGGCCCTGGCCACCGAGTTGGAGACCCCACCGCCGAGCGGCCCCACCGAACCCATCAACGGGCCGGCCAACACCCACGTGATCCGGCACGCCGGTACGACGCTGGCCCTCGTGGAGTCGGGCTTCCCCCACGCCCTATCCGACGATCTAGGCCGGGCCCGGGTCCACGACTTCGATGGCGGGCTGGCCTCGCCGATGACGGCACACCCGAAGGTCGACCCCGACACGGGCGAGCTCCTCTTCTTCGGCTGTGACGTGTTCGGGCCCCCCTTCCTCCGCTACCACGTGGTCGACGCGGCGGGCGGGCTCGTCCGGACCGAGGCCATCGACATTCCGCGGGCCACCATGATCCACGACTTCGGGGTGACCGCCACCCGGGTCGTCTTCTTGGACCTCCCGATCGTCTTCGACCTGGACATGGCGACCCTCGGCGGCAAGCTGCCCTACCGGTGGGTGCCCGAGGCCGGGGCCAGGATCGGGGTGATGCCGCGCAGCGGAGGCAACCGGGACATCCGCTGGATCGGGATCGACCCGCTGTATGTCTTCCACGTCCTCAACGCCTACGACGACGGGGAGAACGTGGTGATGGACGTCATCCGTTACGACCGGGCCTTCGACACCGGGCCCGGCCAGCCGATCAGCTCGGACCTGCCGGTCCTGGCCCGCTGGATCATCGACCCGGTGGCCGGTCGGATCGCCGAGCGCCGCCTCGACGATGTGCCCGTCGAGTTTCCGAGGATCGACGATGCCGTGGCCGGGCTGCCCCACCGCTACGGCTACTGCGTCCGTCTGGGCGACCGGGCCGATGAACCCAGCCACCATGGACTGATGCAGTACGACCTGGTCCGGGACGAGTCGACCCGGTTCGACCCCGGCCAGCACCGGTCTCCGGGCGAGCCGATCTTCGTCCGGGCGGCCGACGGCAACGCCGAGAACGAGGGCTGGGTGCTCTCGGTCGTCTACGACGCCACCACCGACTCCAGTGACCTGGTGATTCTCGACGCCACCGCCTTCGCCGGCCCTCCGGTCGCCACCGTGCACCTTCCCGCCCGGGTCCCCTTCGGATTCCACGGGTCGTGGCTCCCGGTGGACTCCTAAGGACGGCGACCGGGCCGCGCTGGCCGGCAGCCGGAGCCGAGGGTGCCACCAGTCAGGGGTCCCCCCGTGGGAAACTGAGACGCCCCAGCGCGGGGTGCATGCGGGGCCGATGCCCCGGCTGCCTGCCCCTCAGGTCTGACCCCACCCACCGTGCCCTCCAACGACCCACCAAGATCGAGCAGCTCCCGTCCGACCGGTCGGTCGTCAGGTCGACCGACCGGACAGCCGAGGGCCTCGGGCCCGCCGCCCACCCGATCGAGCCGGTCCGCGCCCGAGTTCCCCGGACCCATCCTGAGTGGACAGGTGGCCATCCCCTCCCGACGGGAGCGTCGGCGGGCCACGAAGAAGCGTCGGCGTCCGGCCGAGCGGGTCCTCCGGGGGCTGGTGGGTGTGGTGGCCGTGATCGTCCTGATCGCCGCACTGGGCTACGGCTACTTCCGCTACCAGTGGAGCAAGGTCTCGTCGGCCCCGTGCTCGACGTGTGTGGCCGCGGCCAACGGGGCTCCCTACAACCTGTTGTTGATCGGCTCGGACAGTCGCGTCGGGGAGACGGCGGCCGAGGCCCAGCAGTTCGGCACGGCCAGCGACGCCGGCGGGCAACGGAGCGACACCATCAAGATCGTCCATGTCGACCCGTCGACCGGCACCGCCTCCACCCTGTCCATCCCCCGGGACACCTACGTCACCCTGTCGGGCCTGCCCGCCTCGACCCAGCTCTCGGCGCAGAACAAGATCAACGCCGCCTTCTCCGGTGGGCCCGATGCCCTCATCCAGACCATCCAGAACACCTTCGGGATCCCCATCAGCCACTACATCGTGATCAACTTCTTCGGCCTCCAGGACGCCGTCAACGCCCTCGGGGGCATCTCGCTCGACTTCCCCTACCCGGCCCGCGACCACGACTGCCAGACCGGGGTCTGTTACAACAACTCGGGCCTCAACATCACGACGGCGGGCTGCCAGGTGCTGAACGGCCAGCAGGCACTCGCCCTCTCCCGGTCCCGGTTCTACGAGTACTACGCCAACGGGGAGTGGACCTACGACCAGAGCTCGGACATCGGACGGATCACCCGACAGAACCTCATCATCTCGGCCGCCCTGAACAAGGCCAAATCGACCTACAACCCCTTGCGCCTCAACGGCCTGCTCACGGGAGTGGTCCACGACTTCAGCAAGGACGATGGCCTGTCGCCCAACGACCTGTTCGCCCTGGCCGAGCGGTACCACGCGTTCTCGGGGTCGCAGCTGCAGTCGTACACGCTGCCCACCGCTCCCGCCTATACCACCGGCGGTTCAGCCGTCGAGGTGGTGCAACCCGACGAGGCATCCCAGATGATCACCCAGTTCCTCGGGGGACCCTTCGGGACCATCACCACCCCGCCCATCAACGCCTACGGCGACGACCTCACCTTGTCGGTACCCACCACGGTGCCCACGACGCCGGCCCCGGTGACTACGGCTGCCCCCGCCTCGAAGCAGGCCCCGACGACCACGGCCCCGCCGGCGTCGGACATCCCCTCCTACGACCCGCATCCCTGCTGACCACCGGGGCCAGCCCGGATCCGGATGCTCAGTGGGCGTCGATCGCTGACGGCGCGTCCACCGCGGCGACGATGGCGGCGTTGACGGCTCGGTGGTGAGCGACATTGACGTCCCGTCCGGGAAGGTTCACCCGGATCACCCCTCGCGAGCCGGTGGCCACGCGGCGGGCCACGGCCTCGTCCAGGCCCTCGGCTCCCGACCGCGCCCCCAGATCGTCGACCGGCCAGCCGAACCCGGAGGCCACCTCGGCCGGGTCCGGGCCCTGAGGCGTCCCGAAGAGGGTGTCGAACGTGGTGGCGTCGAGCACCGAGGCCGGCTCGAGGAACGAGAAGATCCCCCCACCGCCGTTGTCGGCCACGACGACGGTGAGGCCCACATCGCCACCGGCGGAACCGACCAGCGCCGAGGCGTCGTGGAGGAAGGCGAGGTCGCCCACCAGGGCCACGGTGGGACCGGGTGTGGCCAGCGCCACCCCGACGGCCGTCGACACGACCCCGTCGATGCCGTTGGCCCCACGGTTGGCCACCACCCGCGCCGGGTGCTCCCGCCGCCCGGCGAAGGCCTCGAGGTCCCGGATCGGCATGGACGACGAGACCACCAGCGTGGCGTCGTCAGGCAGACTGGCGAACAGCCGCCGGGCCAGGACCGGCTCGGTCATGTCGTCGGTCGCGGCGAAGGCCGCGTCGATGGCCTTTTGGGTGCGCTCCTCGGCCTCCTGCCATCGGGCCAGCCACGGGTTGTCCGTCGCCGGCGTGGGTGAGCTACCCGACGCCTGTTCGTTGACCAGGCTCGCCATCCTGTGGGCCGCCAGGGTCGGATCGGCACGGACGAACTCCGTGGCCAACCCCTCGGGGTCGGACCACCGGCCCCAGGGATCGACCACCATGCCGTGCGCTCCCGCCCGGAGGGCCCGGGAGAGGAATCCGTTCACCACCTTCGACACCCACCGCTCACCCAGCATCACGATGCACTCGGGAAGGTGGCCGTCGGCAAACCGCTCGGACCGCAGGATGCCGTCGGCCCCGCCGATGACGCCGGGTCCCCCTCTCGCCAGTCCGGACCGGGGATCGGCGAGAATCGGCCAGCCGAGGGCCGCGCCCAGGGCCGACACGGACGCCGGGTCGCCACAGCCGGCACCGGCCACGATCAGCCCCCGGGTCCCCGAACGGAGGGGACCCGACGCCGTCCGGGCCGACAGCCACGTCTCGTCACACGCTTGCCGGCCGTTGGCCACGCCGTGCCACGGTTCACCGTCGGGTCGGCCCGGGGCCACCCCGCCCGCAGCATCGGCATTGCCGAGGAGGGGTTCGCGGAAGGGGAGATTGAGGTGGACCGGTCCGGGGCCGTCGGGCGCATGGAGGGACTCGGCGGCCACACGGGCGGCCAGCGACCGCCACGTCGATCGGGTGGCGTCAACGGGGACGCCGGGGTCAGCGAACCACCGGACCGAGCGTCCGTAGAGGTGGGTCTGGTCGATGGTCTGGGGTGCGCCCACGTCCCGGAGTTCGGGAGGTCGGTCCGCCGTGCAGACCACGAGGGGTACCCGGGCGAGGTCCGCCTCCACCACGGCGGCGTGCATCTCGGCGGCCGCCGTGCCGCTGGTGGTCAAGATGACCGCCGGCGTACCAGTGGCCAGCCCGATCCCGACCCCGGTGAATCCGGCCGAGCGTTCGTCGAGCCGGACATGGACCGAGATGCCGGGCTGGGCTGCCAGGGCCAGGGCCAGGGGCGTCGACCGGGAACCGGGGCAGACCACGGCATGGCGGATGCCGTGTCGTACCCACTCGTCGGCCAACGTGGCGGCGAAGGCGGCCTGGAGGTCGGCATGACCGGCGCGCCCACCCGTGCTCGGTACGCTCACCACGACCGCCTATGTCGACCACTCCGGACCCACCGACCACATCGGCCGCCAGGATGACCCCGACGCTCCACGCTGAGCGGAGGGGAACCGGCCGGCGCGTGGTGCTGGCCCACGGATTCACCCAGACCGGTCGGGTGTGGGCGGGGATGGACGACGAGCTGGCCCGCGACCACGAGGTGGTGACGGTCGACATGCCCGGGCACGGAAGGTCGGCCGGCGTGCAGGCCACGCTGGTCGACGGCGCCCTGCTGCTCGGCCGGGCCGGCGGCCCCGCCGCCTACCTCGGGTACTCGATGGGAGCGCGGTTCTGTCTGCATCTGGCCCTGGCCCGGCCCCAGCTGGTCGACTCGCTCGTCCTCATCTCGGGCACCGCCGGGATCGACGACGAATCCGAGCGCACCGACCGGTGCCGGTCGGACGGGGCCATGGCCGACCGGCTCGATCCGACCACGCCCGGGCAGGCGGCCCAGCCGGTGAGCGAGTTCCTGGCCGGCTGGATGGCCAACCCGATGTTCGACGGCCTTCGGCCCGATGCCGACGGGCTGGCCGAGCGGCTGACCAACACCGGCCCGGGCCTGGCCTCCAGCCTCCGTCGGGCCGGGACCGGTACCCAGCTGCCGCTGTGGGAGAAGCTCGGGCGCCTGACCATGCCGGTCCTGGTGGTCAGCGGCGAACGGGACGTCAAGTTCACCGCCCTCGGCCGTCGCCTGGCCGAGTCCGTCGGGGCCAACGCCACCGTGGCCGTCGTGGAGGGTGCCGGTCATGCACCGCACCTCCACGCACCCGACGTCGTCGCCGAACTGGTGCGGTCGCACCTGGCCTCCTGAGTCGCCGGGCGCACCGGCGAAGGCCGACTCAACGGGTCACCAAGGCCACACGTAGGGCACCCAGAACCACAGCGCCACCGACAACAGCACCCCGAAGGCCAGCTGGAGCCGGCCGGTGGCGGGGAGCACGGGCAGCAGGGCGCGGCCCTCGGCCTCACTCAGCACCAGCTTGGCTGGGGCGACGGCCACCACCGCGGCGGCCAGCGGCAGGAGGGCGATGGCCGGGCGTGAGGCGTGCACGGCACCGGTGACCGACAGCACCGCCCAGACGACCACACCGACGAAGGGCAGGACGACGCAGGCCACGTAGCACCAGCCCCCCGCCCGCCGTCCCACCCGGACGGCCAGGGTCCGCTTGCCGCTCACGGCATCGGTGCCGATGTCCCGCAGGTTGTTGGCCAATAACAAAGCCGTGGCCAGAAGACCGACGGCCACAGCGGCGAACCAGACCACCCAGGCATCGAGGCGCAGCGACTCCACATAGAAGGTCCCGACGGTGGCCACCAGTCCGAAGAAGACGAAGACGAAGAGCTCGCCGAACCCGGCATAGCCGTAGGGGCGGGGCCCCCCGGTATAGAACCACCCCGCCGCCAGGCATGCCGCGCCGACCACCAGCACCCACCACGACGACGCCCACGCCAGGGCCAGGCCCACGACAGCGGCGACCCCGAAGGATGCGAAAGCGGCCCGTCGGACCGCGGAGGGCGAGGCCAGCCCACTCGCGACCAGGCGGAGGGGGCCCACCCGGGCGTCGTCGGTACCCCGGATGCCGTCGGAGTAGTCGTTGGCATAGTTGGTCCCGATCTGCACGGCCAAGGACACCACCAAGGCGCCGAGTGCCCGCCACCAGAACCCACCGGATCCCGTCAGGTGCAACACGACCGTGGACGAGTAGGCGGCCGCCGCGTGATGGCTCACCGTCACCGTGGCGAAGACCCGGGCGTGGGCGGCGGCCGTACCCACCATCACCGGCACCACGGCGGCCGGGAGCGTCCGGGGGCGGGCGCCGAGCACCCACCGCTTGACCGGACCCGGCACCGCGGACGCCGCCGGGGGGTCGGTCGGCATGTTCGCCACCATCAGGCCCCCAGAGGCCGCGCCGGCAGCCGGCTCACGGGCGACGGGGGAAGCGACCGAAGTCCGGAGCCCGGTGTTCTTGGAAGGCGTTACGTCCCTCTTGTCCCTCTTCGCTCATATAGAAGAGCATGGTGGCGTCGCCGGCGAACTGCTGCAGTCCGGCCAACCCGTCGTCGGCGGCGTGCAGCCCGCCTTTGAGCATGCGCAGGGCAATGGGCGAGAGGGAGAGCATCTGGCGGCACCAGGCCACGGTCTCGTGCTCGAGGTCGGCCAGCGGGACCACTTCGTTGACCAGGCCCCACTGGAGGGCGGTGGCCGCGTCGTACTGGCGACAGAGGAACCACACCTCCTTGGCCCGCTTCAACCCGATGGTGCGGGCCAACAGGCTGGCCCCGTAACCACCGTCGAAACTGCCCACCTTGGGGCCGGTTTGGCCGAAGCGGGCGTTGTCAGCAGCAATGGACAGGTCACAGACCAGGTGGAGGATGTGGCCACCCCCGATGGCGTAGCCGGCCACCATGGCCACCACCGGCTTGGGCAGCCGTCGGATCTGGATCTGCAGATCGAGCACGTTGAGGCGACCGATGCCCTGTTGGGCCACGGCATCGTCCCCGATGTAGCCGTCGTCCCCCCGGATCTTCTGGTCTCCCCCCGAGCAAAAGGCGTCCGGGCCCTCGCCGGTGAGGACGACCACGCCGACGGACGGGTCGTCACGGGCCACGTTGAAGGCATCGGCCAGCTCGAACAGGGTCTGGGGTCGGAAGGCGTTGCGAACTTCGGGCCGGGCAATAGTCAGCTTGGCGATGCCCTCGGCCACGTCGAAGGTGATGTCCTGGTAGTCGCCCCGACGGTCCCAGGCCGGCAGAGGCAGGCCGCGGAACTGCTCCACCGGGTCGAGGGGTGGCCCGGTGATCACGGTCTCCACGGGGGCGGTGGCCACCGGTCTCACAAACTCCTCCGGATCGGGTGCAACCATTCGACCATTCACTCCTAGAGTCACTACTCGTACGGTCGCCTAGGCTAGCCCCATGCCGGAGCTGGTAGCGCTCGATCTGCCCGGCGGCCCCGCCTTCGTCGACGCCCTCCGAGCCGCATGGGAACAGGGCGATGCCGTCCTCCCCCTCGACCCCCGCCTGCCCGCACCGGCCGTCGACCGACTGCTCGGCGAACTGGCGCCCTCGGTGGTGGTCGACGGTTCAGGTCGTCACGCCCGACCCGGCGGTCACCCCACCGAGCGGGGTGACGCCCTGGTCGTGGCCACCAGTGGGACCACGGGCCAGCCCAAAGGGGTCGTCCTCGACCATGCGGCGGTGGAGGCCTCGGCCCGAGCCAGCTCGGGACGGCTCGGTGTCGACCCGGCCACGGACCACTGGGTGGCCTGTCTCCCCCTGGCCCACATCGGCGGCCTCTCGGTGGTGACCCGGTCCCTCATCACCGGGACGCCGTGCACGGTGCTCCCCGGGTTCGATGCCACCGAGGTGGAACGCCTGGTGACCGAAGGCGCCACCTTGGTCTCCTTGGTGGCCACCGCCCTCGGCCGGACCGACGTCTCGGGCTACCGGTCGGTGCTGCTGGGCGGGGCGGCGCCGCCCGAGTCACTGCCCGCCAACGTGGTCACCACCTACGGGATGACCGAGACGGGCTCGGGGGTCGTCTACGACGGCGTGGCCCTCGACGGGGTGGAGCTGCGCATCGGGGACGGAACCACCGGCGACGACGGGGAGATTCTCGTCCGTGGCCCCATGGTGCTCCAGCGCTACCGGGACGGAAGTGATCCGCGGCTGGCCGACGGGTGGCTTCCGACCGGCGACGCCGGGAGGCTGGGGTCCGACGGCCTGCTCGAGGTCTTCGGTCGGATCGCCGAGGTGATTGTGACCGGGGGCGAGAAGGTATGGCCGACGCCGGTCGAACAGGTCTTGGCGGGCCATCCCGGTGTCGACCAGGCGGCCGTCTGGAAGCGCCCCGACCCCGAGTGGGGCGAACGGGTGGTGGCGTGGATCGTTGCCGCCGATCCAGCCCAACCCCCAGACCTCGACGAGCTGCGAGAGGTGGTCGCCGCCGAACTCTCCCCCTGGGACGCCCCCCGCCAGCTGGTGGTGGTCGAGGTGCTCCCCCGCACGGCGAGTGGCAAGGTGCGCCGAAGCGAACTCGTCTAGGAGAGGCCACCGCTGGCGATGCACATCGCCCCACCGTCGATCACGAGGGTGTGCCCGGTGATCCACGAAGCGGCGTCCGAGCAGAGGAACAGTGCGGCGTTGGCGATGTCCTCGGCCTCGCCCAATCGCCGCAACGGCATCCGTGCCGCGATGGACTCCTCGGCCGACTCCCACAGCGCCCGCGCGAACTCCGTCTTCACCAGGCCGGGGGCCAGGGCGTTGACCCGCACCTTCGGTCCGAGCTCACCGGCCAACTGGCTGGTCAGGTGGATCACTGCGGCCTTGGTCACGTTGTACCAACCGATGCCTCCCTCCACGCTGAGTCCGCCGATGGAGGCCAAGTTGAGGATCGTCCCGCCCCGCTCGGACATGCCGGCCCGCCAGGCCGCTTGGGCCCATTCGAGGTAGCCGCTCTGGTTGACCCGGACCGTCTTGTCGGCCCGCGGCGTGTCGATCTCGATGATCGGCCCGTAGTACGGATTGGTGGCGGCGTTGTTGACCAGGATGTCGACCGATCCGAAGCGCTCCACCGTGGCCGCCATACATGCCTCGGCCTGGGCCGGGTCACCGGCGTTGGCCACATGCCAGGCCACCTCGCCGGCCCGGCCGCCCGTCACCTCGTCGATCTCGGCTTTGGCCTGGGCGAGGGCGTCGGACTTGCGGGACGACAGCATCACCGAGGCCCCGGCGGAGGCGAATGTCGACGCCATGGCCTGGCCGATGCCTCTCGAGGCTCCGGTGATCAAGGCCGTCTTGCCGTCCAGTCGCAGTTCCATGGCCGCCAACCCTAATGGGAGGGGAACGGGCGGCTCCGTGCCTCGAGGTGTTCAGCGGAGCCGCCTCGGCGGGCACCCGCTCACCCGGGTCGGCGAGACCGAGCTCGTGCTCGCAGATGGTCCGCCCCCCGCATAAGGTGCGCTCCAGCGCGACCGTGCGCCCAGGGGAGGAGCACCGACAATGGCAATGCCGACGGACGTGGGGGTCATCGACACCATGGTGGGTTTCCCTCATCCCGACATGAAAGAGGTCTACCGGTTCATCACCCGACAGACCAAGGACACCGAGTCCCAAGAGAAGTTCGACTTCCCCGTGGAGTACATGTTCAAAGACGGCACGGGCAAGTCCGTGGAGGGCTCCGCCGACCCCGTGGGTGTCACCCTCCGGGAGATGGACACGTGGGGCATCGACAAGGGGCTCATCGGGGTGGGCGATCCCACCGGCGCCAGCGATGAGGCGCTGAAGCGCCATCCCGACCGGTTCATTCCCTCCTCCTCATTCGATCCCAACGACGGCATGAAGGGGATCCGCAAGTTGGTGGAGGAGTACGAGACCTACGGCGTGCGTGCCGTGGGCGTGTTCCCGGCGGGCGCCTTCCCCCAGGTCCCGATCAACGACAAGAAGATGTACCCCCTCTACGCCAAGGCGGTCGAGCTGGGCATCCCGGTGTTCTGCTGTGCCGGGATCCCCGGTCCGCGCCTGAAGGCCGCGTGTCAGCACGTGGAGCTCATCGACGAGGTGATGTTCGACTTCCCGGACCTGGTCTTCGTCACCCGCCACGGTTGCGAGCCCTGGACCGAGTTGGCCGTGAAACTCATGCTCAAGTGGCCGGGACTGCACTACTCGACCAGCGCCTTCGCCCCCAAGTACTACCCGAAGGACATCGTGAACTACGCCAACACCAGAGGGGCCGACAAGATCATCTTCGCCGGCTACTTCCCGATGGGGCTCTCCATCGAGCGGGTCATGACCGAGCTTCCCAACGTCGGGTTCAAAGACGAGGTGTGGCCCAAGTTCCTCCGCACCAACGCCCTCCGGGTCCTCGGACTGGACTGATGACCACCATCACGACCGACCAACGGGCCGACGAGCGGGCCCCCGGCTCGAGGGCCGTGGACTACGTCACCTTCGACGCCGACAACCACTACTACGAGGCCACCGACGCCTATACCCGCCACATCGATCCGGCCATGGCCAAGCGGGCCATGCAGTGGGCCGTGATCGACGGACGCCAACGGCTGCTCGTCGGGGGCAAGATCAACCGGTTCATCCCCAACCCCACCTTCGACCCCGTGGCCAAGCCGGGCAGCCTGGACGAGTACTTCCGGGGTCGTAACCCGGCCAACCAGGACATCCGCGCCCTCTTCGGCGAGTTGGAGCCGATCCGTCCCGAGTACCGCGACCGGGACGCTCGGCTGGCGGTCATGGACGCCCAGGGGCTCGAGGGGTGCTTTCTCTTCCCCACGCTCGGCGTCGGGATGGAAGAGGCCTTGGCCAACGACCCCGACGCCTGCGTGGCCGCCTTCAGCGCCTTCAACCGGTGGCTGGAGGACGATTGGGGCTACGCCTACCACGAGCGCATCTTCGCCGCCCCGATGATCACCCTCGTCAATGCCGATGCCGCCGTCGACGAGCTCGCCCGGGTCCTGGCGGCCGACGCCCGGATCGTCTGTGTCAAAGGTGGCCCGGCCCACACCCCCGAAGGGTTCACCTCGCCGGCGGACCGGCGCTACGACCGGTTCTGGGGACTGGTCAACGAGTCCGGAGTCACCGTCGGGATCCACTCGGGCGACGCCGGGTACGGGCGCTACATCAACGACTGGGAGCCCTACGGGAGCCTCGAGGCCTTCCGCCACTCCCCGCTGCGCTCGGTCATCAGCTCGGACCGTCCGCCCTTCGAGACCATGGCGGCACTGGTGTGCCAGGGCCTCTTCGAACGGTTCCCCAACGTCCGGGTGGCCAGCATCGAGGCCGGGGCCGAGTGGGTGCCCGCCCTGGTCAAGAAGTTCAAGAAGGCCTACGGCCAGATGCCTTCGGCCTTCGCCGCCGATCCGGTGGACACGTTCCGAGAGCACATCTGGGTGGCCCCGTTCTACGAGGACGACATGGGCGGCCTGAAAGACGTGCTCGGGATCGACCAGCTCCTCTTCGGCTCGGACTGGCCCCACGCCGAGGGGCTCACCGAGCCCACCGACTTCGCCCTCGACCTCCGACGTCACGACTTCGACGAGGACGAGATCCGACAGGTCATGCGCGACAACGGTCGCGCCCTCACCATCCGGACGCCCTGACCGGACCGCACCACCCCCCCGGTACCCGTTCTGGGGGTACCGTGCCTCTGTGACCTCGTTCGGAGTCCAGCTACCCAACTTCTCCGGATTCGCACCCGGCGAGTTGTTCGACCACGTGGCCGGCCTGGCCACGACGGCGGAGGCCGCCGGGTTCGACTCGGTGTGGGTGATGGACCACTTCTTCCAGCTCCCTGCCCTCGGCGGGCCCGACGAGCCCATGCTCGAGGCATACACACTCCTCGGGGCCCTCGCCGCCCGCACCGAACGGGTCCAGCTCGGGACCCTCGTCACCGGGGTCACCTACCGCAACCCCGCCCTGTTGGCCAAGATCGTGACCACGCTCGACGTGATCTCCAAGGGCCGGGCCATCCTCGGCATCGGTGGGGCGTGGTACGACGTCGAGCACCACGGTCTTGGCGTCGACTACCCGAGCGACCGGGTCCGCCTGGACATGCTGGAAGAGGCGGTCCAGGTGTGCCGGGCCATGTTCACCGGCGACGACGTCAGCTTCACGGGAACCCACTTCACCTTGGACCACGCCCGCAGCCTCCCCCGCCCGGTGCAGAGCGGCGGGCCCAAGATCATGATCGGTGGTGGCGGGGAGAAGCGCACGCTCCGGTTGGTGGCCCAGTACGCGGACCAGTGCAACGTGACCGGTGACGCTGCCGTACTGGCCCACAAGATCGACGTGCTCCACCGCCACTGTGCCGAGGTGGGCCGGGACCCAGCCGACATCGAAGTGACCTGGATGGCCCCGTTGATCCTGACCAGCTCGGACGAGCACACCGCCGAGATGAAAGCCGTCCTGGGGGCCAGTGCCTCGCCCGAGGAGGTGGCGGCGTTCATCGTGGGTCAGCCCGCCGAGGTCCCGGGCCTGGTCGCCGACCCGATCGCTGCCGGGGCCGACCAGGTGATCTTCAGCTTCGCCTTCGCCGACCAGGCCGGCATCGCTGCGGTGGGTGCGGCCCTCGGGCTGGGCCGGGGCTGAGGGCGACTTCGTGATCGAGGAGACGCTGATCGCCCTGCTCGGGGCCGACCACGTCGACGTCGGTGAGCGCATCAGCGAGGACGCCACCCACGACGAGGCGCTCGACGGCGCCCCGGTGCAGCCCCGGGCGGTGGCGCGCCCCGGCTCCACCGACGACGTGGCCGCCATCGTGGCCGCGGCGATGGCCGAGGGGATACCGCTCACGCCCCGGGGGTCGGGCACCGGGCTCTCCGGGGCCTGCACCCCGGTGCCCGGAGGGATCGTGGTCTCCTTCGAGCGGATGAACCGCATCCTCGAGATCGACACCGACAACCATGTGGCCGTGGTCGAGCCCGGCCTCACCCTGGCCGAACTGGATGCGGCCCTGGCTCCCCACCACCTCATCTATCCCGTCTTCCCCGGCGAGCAGTCGGCCAGTCTCGGCGGGAACGTGGCCACCAACGCCGGAGGGATGCGGGCCGTCAAATACGGCGTGACCCGCCACCACGTCCTCGGCATCGAAGCCGTGCTCGGCACGGGCGAGGTGATCACCGCCGGGGGCAAGTTCGTGAAGTCGACCAGTGGCTACGACCTCACCCAACTGGTCATCGGTTCGGAGGGGACCCTGGCCCTCGTCACCCGGGCCATCCTCCGGCTCCACCCCCGTCCGGAGTTCCACACCACCCTGCTCGCCCCCTTCCCCACCATCGAGGCCATCGCCACGTCGGTGCCGGCCATCGCGGCCAGCGGCGTGGGCCCCTTGATGGTCGAGTACATCGATCTGGTGTCGATGGCCGGCATCACCGCCAACGCCGGCATCGACCTCGGGATCCCCGATGGCATCAAATCCCAAGCCCTCGCCTACCTGGTGATCGTGTTGGAGAACCATCACGCCTCCCGCCTGGAAGAGGACACCACAGCCCTGGCCGAGCAGATCGCCGGGCTGGGTGCCCTCGATGTCTACGTGTTGCCCGACCAGGCCGGGGCCCAGCTCGTCGCCGCCCGGGAGCGGGCCTTTTGGGCCTCGAAGGCCAACGGGGCCGACGACATCGTCGACGTGGTGGTGCCCCGGGCCTCCATCCCCACGTTCCTCGATGCGGTGGGCGCACTGGCCTCAGCCACCTCGTCCCTCGTCATCGGCTGTGGGCATGCCGGAGACGGCAACGTGCACCTCTCGGTGTGGCAGCCCGATCCCGAGGTCCGCCATTCCCTGCTTCACGACCTGATGACCGCGGGCCTGGCCCTCGGTGGCGCCATCTCCGGGGAGCACGGGATCGGCACGCTCAAGTCGGGCTACCTGGCCGAGTTGGAGGACCCGGTCAAGCTCGACTTGATGCGCCGCATCAAGGTGGCCTTCGACCCGCACGGGATCCTCAACCCCGGCACCATCTTCGACCCCATTGGGTCCGCCACGCCGACCCTGGTCGGGGGGTCACCGCGGTGAACGGGGCCCAGTCCCTCATCGGGACCCTCGTCGGTCTCGGGGTGGACACCTGCTTCATGAACCCGGGCACCTCGGAGATGCACTTCGTGGCCGCCCTCGACGACGTGCCGGAGATGCACAGCGTCCTGGCCCTGTTCGAGGGGGTGGCCACCGGGGCCGCCGACGGCTACGCCCGGATGACCGGTCGGCCGGCGGCCACCCTGCTTCACCTCGGTCCCGGCCTCGGGAACGGCCTGGCCAACCTGCACAACGCCCGGCGGGCCCGCAGCCCGATCGTCAACATCGTCGGGGACCACGCCATGAGCCACCGCCGCTACGACGCCCAGCTCCAGTCGGACATCGAGACGGTGGCCCGCAACGTGTCGACCTTCGTGCGGACGTGCGAGGTGACCGGGGAACTGGGTGCGGACGCGGTGGCCGCTCGCCGCGCCTCCAGCGGTCCTCCGGCCGGCGTGGCCACCCTCATCCTGCCCGCCGACGTCTCCTGGAGCGACGGCGGCACGGTGGCCGCCGGCGATGCGGTGAACACCCGGGGCGCGCCGCCCGACGAGGGCGTGCTGGCCGCGGCGGCCGCGGCACTGCGCTCGGGCGAACCATCGGCCATCCTCATCGGCGGACGCGCCTGTGTCGGCGGATCGCTCGACCGGGCCGCCGACGTGGCCGCCTCCACCGGGGCCAGGTTCTTCGCCGAGACCTTCCCGTCCCGGCTCGAGCGCGGGGCCGGGCGGCCGCCGGTCGACCGGCTGGCCTACCTAGCCGAGTTCACGGCCATGCAGCTCGAAGGCGTCCGCCATCTGATCCTGCTCGACGCGGCGTCCCCCGTCTCGTTCTTCGCCTATCCGGGTAAGCCCAGTGACCTGGTGCCTGAGGGGTGCACGGTCCACCCCGTGGCCGGGCCGTCCGACGATGCGGCGGCGGCGGTGCACGCACTGGCCGAACTGGTGGGGGCCACGGATGGCGCCGCGGCCCGTGCCCCGGCCACCGTCCCGGATCGGCCCACCGGACCACTCGATGCCGGCGCGGTGTGCCAGGCCCTCGGCGCCCTGCTCCCCGACGAGGCCATCGTCTCCGACGAGGGGAACACGTCGGGACTGTTCGCCCCCGGAGCCACCGCCGGCTCGCCCCCCCACGACTGGCTCTGCCTCACCGGCGGCGCCATCGGACAGGGTCTGCCCGTAGCGGTGGGCGCCGCGGTGGGTGCCCCAGGACGACGGGTCGTGGCCCTCGAGTCGGACGGGAGTGCCCTCTACACCCTGCAGTCGTGGTGGACCATGGCCCGCGAGAGCCTCGACGTGACGACCATCCTCCTCAACAACGGCTCGTACGCCGTGCTCAATATGGAACTCGACCGCGTGGGCGTCGACGCTCCCGGTCCCCGGGCCCGGGACATGCTCGACCTCGGAAGGCCCTCCATCGACTTCGTGCAGCTGGCCCAGGGCATGGGGCTCCACGCAGCCCGGGCCGAGACGGCCGGGGAGTTCAACGACGAGTTGGCCCGAGCGCTCGCCACCCCGGGCCCGAGCGTGGTGGAGGCGGTCATCCCCTCGTTGCTCTGAACAACGGGAGGGCGCCAGGGGTGCCGGCCATCGGCGGGCACCGAGCCCGGAGCAGTACCTGAGGTCCCGCTCCGGGCCCGGCATCTAGGTATCGGAATGTGGCGGGAGGGCCTTGAGCTGGCGGTCAGCGGCCCCGGCGACTCGAAGTCCCGCCCGGTGTCCCTTCGGCTGAGCCTGGCCGCCGGCGGTGGCGCCGGCCGTGGACCTCGTGCGGGCGGACGCGGAGGTCGCCACCCTCGGCCGGTCCCGGGTCGGCCTCGGGCCGAACCGGCTGTCACTACGCTGACCGGCGTGAGCACCAACCGCCTGGCCGCCGAGACCTCGCCCTACCTGCGCCAGCACGCCGACAACCCCGTCGACTGGTACCCGTGGGGCGAGGAGGCCTTCGACCGGGCCCAAGCCGAGGACAAACCCATCTTCTTGTCCATCGGCTACTCGGCCTGTCACTGGTGCCACGTGATGGCTCACGAGTCCTTCGAGGACCCCGACACCGCCGCCCAGCTGAACGCCTCGTTCATCGCCGTCAAGGTGGACCGTGAGGAGCGACCCGACGTCGACGCCGTCTACATGGAGGCCGTCCAGTCGATCACCGGTTCGGGGGGCTGGCCGATGAGCATGTTCCTCACCCCGGACCGCCGGCCCTTCTTCGGGGGGACGTACTTCCCTCCGGTCGACCGGGGCGGCTCCCCGTCCTTCCGCACCGTGCTGGCCGCCCTCGCCGACGTCTGGCAGAACCGGCGGGACGAGGCCGAGGCCCAGGCCGACGAGTTGTCCGACGCCATCCGATCACGGTCGGTCATTCCGTCCCGGCCAGCAGAGCACTCGCTCTTCGGTCCCGGCGCGGCCGGGCGCCCCGATGTACTCGGCCCGGCCGTCACCGAGCTGGCCGCCCGCTTCGACCCCGAGTGGGGCGGCTTCGGGGGTGCGCCCAAGTTCCCCCAGCCCACGCTGATCGACCTGGCCCTCGTCCACGCCGCGGCCCACCCGTCGTCTCCCGAGGGCCGCCGGTCACTCGAGATGGCCACGCTCACCCTCGACGCCATGGCTGCCGGCGGAATCCACGACCATCTGGGCGGTGGATTCGCCCGCTACTCCACCGATGGCGAGTGGCTCGTCCCCCACTTCGAGAAGATGCTCTACGACCAGGCCGGTCTGCTGCGCGCCTATCTGCACGGCTGGCAGGCCACGGGCAACGAGGAGTACCTCCGGGTCATGGAAGGCATCGTGGCCTACGTGGCGCGGGAGCTCACCACCGAGGCCGGCGGCGTGTGCTCGGCCGAGGACGCCGACTCCGAGGGCGTGGAGGGCAAGTTCTACGTGTGGACCCCCGACCAGATCGCCACCGCCGTGGACAGGTCCGTTGACGGACGCGACGTGACCGCCGTCGACGAGGTGGTCGGCGCGGTCACCGAGTTCTTCGGGGTGACGCCGGCGGGCAACTTCGAGGGCACCACCATCTTGCGCCGGCCGATCGGACAGCCCCTCGGGGGGGACGAGTCGGTTGAGGCGGGCCGCGCTCTGCTCGTCGAGGCCCGCACCGAGCGGGTGAGACCGGGCCTCGACGACAAAGTGCTCTCCGAGTGGAACGCCATGTACGCGTCGGCTCTGGCCGAGGCGGCGGCGGGCACCCGCAATCCGCAGTGGCGCGACGCGGCCGTGGCCATCGGTGAGTTCCTCGTCGACCGGCTGGCCGGCCCCGAGGGTCGTTGGCTGCGCAGCTGGCAGGCCGACGGAGGCGCCCGCCACCTGGCCTATGCCGGCGACTACGCCTGGTTGGTCGACTGCTTCACCCGACTGGCCGAGCTGACCGGGCAGGCGGTGTGGACCGAACGTGCCGTGGCCACGGCCGATGCCCTCCTCGAGCTCTTCCACGACGAGGCGGGTGCCGGGTTCTTCACCACCGGCCACGATGCCGAGGCGCTCATCGTGAGGACCAAGGAGATCTTCGACGGAGCCACCCCGTCGGCCAACGCCGTGGCCGCCCTGGCCCTCGCCCGGTTGGGTGCCCTGACCGGTGTGCCTCGGTACACCGAGGTGGCCCAGGAGGTGGTCTCGATGTTCGGTGACCTGCTCACCCGCCATCCGACGGCCTTTGCCCACACCGTGCTCACCGCCTCGATCCTGGTGGAGGGCTTCACCGAGGTGGTGGTGACCGGCCACCGGCCCGACCTCGTCGACACGGTCCGGGCGCGGTGGATGCCCGACGGCGTGCTGGCCTGGGGGGAGCCGACGTCGTCGCCCCTCTGGGAGGGTCGCTCCGAGAATCAGGCCTTCGTGTGCCGGAACTACACCTGTCTCCTCCCCGCCGACGACGCCACGACCCTGGCCACCCAGCTGGAGGGGACGCGCTCGGCCGGAGGGAACCGGTGACCGACCCACCGACCGATGAGACCCGCGCCCCGACGGCCCGGGACCTGGTCCGCAACATCCGGCCCCGGGGCCGGATCGAGGTGGCCGGTGGGACCTCGCTCACGCTCCTCGTGCTGGCCTGCCACGACGAGGACACGACCGGGGTGGACCTGGCGTCGGGGACGCTCGTCCGGGTGCGGGTGACCTGGCCCGAGGACCACGGACCCGATCTGGCCCCCTTCGACGTCGTCGAGGCCCACCTGGCCGAGGAGCCCGAACGTGACGACCTCGCCCAACCCGAGGCGGTCACGGCCACCGGCCTCCCTCGACACCTCGGCACCCTTCACGGACGGCCGGTGCGCAAACTCCTCCATCAACTGGTGGCCCCGGTGGAAGAGCACGTCCTCGGGTTCCCCGGCGCCTCGGCCCCCTACTGGGAGTTCCGAGGGTTCCGACCCTCCCTCGCCCTCACCGTTCCGACCAAGGGACCGGTGCTCTTCCGACGGATCGAGGACCGGTCCACCTGGGTGCGCTTCGGGTGGGGCCGGAGTGACAACTGGCTGCCGGTCGAAGACCTGCGGGCCGACCGTGCCCTCGACGTCTCCCGGAGGGACCGCCTGGCGGGCAAGGACCTTGCTGCCGCCCTGGGGTTCAAGCCCCACTACGTCCTGGTCACGGTGTCCACCCCGCGCGACGGCCACTGCTACAAGACGGTGCGCGCCCTGCTCCCCCGGAGCTGAGCACTCCTGCGACGTCGCCTAAGGTCGACGGTTGTGTCGCAACTCGCCTCCGCTCTCCGCTGCTGCTGCCATGCCCACGGAGCGCGCCGGTGACCCCGTCCCCGCTCCTCCCCGACTACCGGGGGGCCTGCATCGCCAATGTGGTCCCCACCCTCATCACCGGGAACGATCCCCCAGAAGCTGACCCCGACTGGCTGCCGGCCACGGCACGGCGCGCCGACCAGGTGGTGCTCTTGGTCCTCGACGGTCTCGGCTGGGAGCAGCTGCGCAGCCACGCCGCCCTCGCCCCCACCCTGTCGGGAGCCGAGGGGATGGAGCGCCCCATCACGTCGGTGGCCCCGACCACGACGGCCTGTGCCCTCACCTCCATCACCACGGGTCGCCCACCGAGCGAGCATGGTCTGCTCGGCTACCGGCTGGCCCTCGACGACCAGATCCTCAACGTGTTGCGATGGACCGTCGGGAGCGGTCGGTCGCGTGACGTCCGCCGAGAGGTACCGGCCCGCCGTATGCAGCCCTACCCCAGCTTCCCCGGGGCGACCCGGACGGTGCCGGTGGTGTCGAAGAGCGATTTCGGGGGTACCGGGTTCACGGCCGCCCATCTCGGGAACTCCCCGCTCCACGGCTACGGGGTGCTCTCGTCATTGCCCGTCGAGGTGGGCCGACTCCTGCGGAACGGCGAGCCCCTCGTCTACGCCTACTACGACGGGGTCGATCGCGTGGCCCACAAGAGCGGCCTCGGCGAGCTGTACGACGCCGAGCTGGTGGCCGCCGACCGGCTGGTGGCCGACCTGGTCGACCAGCTGCCGCCCGGCGCCGCCCTGGTCGTCACGGCCGACCACGGCCAGGTCGACGTCGGACCCCATGTCGAGCTGCTCGGTCGCGACGTCATGGCCTCGGTCCGCTTCTTGTCGGGTGAAGGCCGGTTCCGCTGGGTGCACGCCAAACAGGGGGCGGCCGCCGATCTCGAGGCGTCGCTCGCCGAGCGGTACGGGGAGAGCACCTGGGTCATGTCCCGAGAACAGACCATCGACGAGGGTCTGTTCGGCGGGCCGTTGCGCGACGAGTTGATCGACCGACTGGGCGATGTGGCCCTCCTGCCCCATGAGCCGATCGCCTTCGTCGATCCTGCCGACACCGGGGAGAGCCGGCTGCAGAGCCGGCACGGCTCCCTCACAGCCGACGAGTTGTTGGTCCCGTTGGTAGCCCTGGCCCGGGATGGCAACATCTGACCATGGACTCCGACACGCCCGACACGCCCGACACCCACGAGACCCCGGCACCACCGACAGCTGCCTCGGCGCCCCTCCAACCCGAGGTCGTCGACACGGCCACGGGAAGCGACGGCGAGGTCGTGGCCGCCGACCCCGAGGCCGACGAGGGCAAGGCCACCGAGTCCATCGAGCAGCCGGCCAAGCTGCTCCGGATCGGCTCCATGGTCAAGCAGCTCTTGGAGGAGGTCCGCCTGGCCCCGCTGGACGAAGCCAGCCGGGGCCGCCTGCGCGAGATCTACGAGCAGTCGATCCGCGAGCTGTCCGAGGGCCTCTCCCCTGATCTGGTCGCCGAGCTCGACCGGATAGCCATTCCCTTCGACTCACCCACCCCATCGGACGCCGAGCTTCGGATCGCCCATGCCCAGCTGGTGGGCTGGCTCGAGGGGCTGTTCCACGGCATCCAGGCCACCCTCGTGGCCCAGCAGGTGGCGGCCCGGGCCCAGTTGGACGAGATGCGCCAACGCTCGCTTCCCCAGGGACCGCCCGCCGATGCCGGCCGACCCGGCACCTACCTCTGATCCCCCGAATCCTCCACCCCCGGCCGGTCGCCGCCGAGGCGACCCTCGCTGACCTGGTGCGACCCCCAGGAGTTCAGCAACGTTGTCGAGGCGCGCTACCGTAGAATCACACGGCTGTAACTCATCCACACCCTGTGGATAACTCCTGTCGGGAGACGTTGCGGCCATCCGGTACCCGAGGAAGGCGTCCCACCGTTGGCGACACGGTCGTTCACCCATCTGCACACCCACACCGAGTTCTCGATGCTCGATGGGGCCGCTCGGGTCAAGGACCTGGTGCAGGCGGCGGTGGAGGACGGGCAGCCCGCCCTTGGCATCACCGACCACGGGAACATGTACGGGGTCCTCGACTTCTACGCCGCCTGCCGCAAGGCCGGTATCAACCCGGTCATCGGCACCGAGGCCTACATGGCCGCCGAGTCGCGCCACGAGCGGCCGGTGCGCCGCGGCAAGGTCGACGACACCGGCGGTGACGTGGCCGGGGGGGAGAAGCTCTACTACCACCTCACCTTGTTGGCCGAGTCCACCGAGGGGTACCGGAACCTCCTCAAGCTCTCCTCGGCCGCCTATCTCGAGGGCTACTACTACAAGCCCCGGCTCGACTGGGAGCTGCTGGAACGGCACGCCTCGGGCCTCATCGCCACCACCGGGTGCCTGGGTGGTGTCGTGCTCCAGGCCCTGTTGGCCGACGACCGGATCAAAGCAGAGACCCTGGCCGGCCGGCTCCAGGACATCTTCGGCAAGGGCAACCTCTTCGTCGAACTGCAGGACCACGGGCTGCCCGAGCAGCACAAGACCAACCCCGCCCTGGTGGAGATCGCCCGGCGGATCGGCGCCCCCCTGCTCGCCACCAACGACAGCCACTACACCCACCGCGAGGACCACGTGGCCCACGACGCCCTCCTCTGCGTGCAGACCGGGGCGCTCATCGACGACCCCAAGCGGTTCAAGTTCGAGGGCGAGGAGCACTACCTCAAATCAGCGGCCGAGATGCGCCACCTCTTCCGCGAACTGCCCGAGGCCTGCGACAACACGCTGCTGATCGCCGAACGGGCCAACGTGGAGATCGACTTCGGCCGGGTCAGCCTGCCCAAGTTCCCGGTCCCCGACGAGTTCGTCGGCGTGACCTACGAGGAGCGGGCGGCCGCCTACCTACGCCAGCTCAGCATCGACGGGGCGAAGGAGCGCTACGGGCACCCGATCCCCGCTGAGGTCATGCAACGTCTCGACTACGAGCTCAGCGTGATCGGGGACATGGGGTTCTCCGCCTACTTCCTCGTGGTGTGGGACCTGATCCGCTTCGCCCGGTCCCAGGGCATCCGGGTGGGGCCGGGCCGGGGTTCGGCCGCCGGCTGCTGTGTGGCCTACTGCCTCCAGATCGTCGATCTCGACCCGATCCGCTACGACCTGCTCTTCGAACGGTTCCTCAACCCGGGCCGGATCCAAATGCCCGACATCGACATGGACTTCGACGAGCGCTACCGCGGCGACATGATCAAGTACGCGGCCGACCGCTACGGATCGGACCACGTGGCCCAGATCGTCACGTTCTCGACCATCAAAGCCCGAGCCGCCGTGCGGGACGCCGCCCGGGTGCTCGGCTACCCCTACATCGTCGGGGACAAGATCGCCAAGGCCATGCCGCCGCTCCTCATGGGGCGGGACACCCCGCTGGCCGCCTGCCTCGACCGCACCGAGGGCCACGAGGACGGGTTCGCCGCCGCCGGTGAGCTGCGGGTGATGTACGAGACCGACACCGAGGCCAAGAAGGTCATCGACGTGGCCAAGGGTCTCGAGGGCCTGCGCCGCCAGGACGGCATCCACGCCGCCGCCGTGGTCATCACCGACGAGCCCTTGACCGAGTACGTGCCCGTCCAGCGCAAGCCGGACGGCAACAACCCCGACGACGCCCCGATCGTCACCCAGTACGAGATGCACGGGGTGGAAGACCTCGGGCTGCTCAAGATGGACTTCCTCGGGCTCCGGAACCTCTCGGTGATCGAACGGGCCCTCGACCTCATCGCCGTGTCCACGGGCGACCGCCCCGACATCGACAACATCCCCCTCGACGACGCCGAGACCTTCGCCATGCTGTGCCGGGGCGACTCCATGGGCGTCTTCCAGCTCGAGGGCGGACCCATGCGCTCGCTCATGCGCTCCCTCGCCCCGACCAGCTTCGACGACGTGGCCGCTCTGGTCGCCCTCTACCGGCCCGGGCCGATGGCGGCCAACATGCACCGCGACTACGCCGACCGGAAGAACGGCCGCCAGCAGGTGAGCTACCTCCACCCGGATTTGGAGGATGTGTTAGGGGACACCTACGGCCTCATGATCTACCAGGAGTCGGTCATGCGGGTGGCCCAGAAGATCGCCGGCTACGACCTGTCCGAGGCGGACAACCTGCGCAAGGCGTGCGGCAAGAAGAACCGGGTGCTCATCGCGGCCGAGCGCGAGAAGTTCATCAAGGGCTGTGTGGCCACGGGCTACGAGGAGTCGCTCGGCACCGACCTGTTCGACATCATCGAGCCCTTCGCCGACTACGCCTTCAACAAGTCCCACGCCTACGGCTACGGCTTCATCGCTTATCAGACGGCCTGGCTCAAAGCCCACTTCCCCGTCGAGTACCTGGCCAGCCTCCTCACCTCGGTAAAGGACAACAAGGACAAGACGGCGGTCTACCTCGGCGAGTGCCGCACCCTCGGCATCGAGGTCCTCGTGCCCGACGTCAACCGGTCGCTGGCCGAGTTCTCCGCCGACTTCTCCGACGGGGAGGGCACCCTCGGGGCCCAGGGCGACAAGCCCGGGGCCATCACCTTCGGGCTGGCCGCCGTGCGCAACGTGGGCGAGGGCCTGGTCGGCCTCATCGTGGCCGAGCGGGAGGCCCGGGGCCCGTTCGTCGACTTCTACGACTTCTGCCAGCGGGTGGACCCCCAGGTACTCAACAAGCGGACCCTCGACTCGCTGATCAAAGCGGGGGGTTTCGACTCGCTCGGCCACCCACGCCAGGGACTGTGCCTGGCCTTCGAGGAGATCGTCGACCGGACCCTCGAGCGCCGACGCGAGCACGACGCCGGCGTCGTATCCCTGTTCGCCTCGCTCGAGACCGAGACCGAGGGCCAGACCACCGGGTTCGCCGACACCCGGCTGCCCATCCCCGACACCGAGTTCGACAAGAGCCAGCGGCTGGCCTTCGAAAAAGAGATGCTGGGCCTCTACATCAGCGACCACCCCCTCATGGGCCTCGAGGGCTCGCTCAGCCGCCTGACCGACTGCACCCTGGCCGAACTGCGGGACGCCGACACCGATCCGGCCGCGGGAAGCGGCGGGAGCTGGGGCGGGGAGGGCCAGGTCAAGCTGGTTGGCGGGGTGATCACCGAGCTCAAGCGGCGCTACACGAAAAAGGGCGACCTGATGGCCACGTTCGTGTTGGAGGATCTGAACGCCTCGATCGAGGTGTTCGTGTTCCCGAAGTCGATGGCCGACTACGGCGCCCTGCTCGATGATGACGCCGTCGTGGTCCTGAAGGGCCGGGTGGACCTACGCGACGACCGCCTCAAACTGGTGTGCATGGAGGTGCAGCGCCCCACCCTGACCACCGACGGCACCACCGAGATGCGGATCTCCCTACCCCTCAACCGACTCACCGACGGGCTCGTCGACGGCCTGAAGCGCCTGCTCGGCGAGCACCCCGGCGACTCACCGGTCTACCTCCAGGTCGGCGAGAAGGTCATCCGCCTGCCCTCCGAGTTCAATGTGGACCACCGGAGCGGACTGGTCGGTGAGTTGCGGGTGCTGCTCGGACCCGACGCCATCCAGCGGTCGTAACCCGACGACTGGAGTTTCCCTCGTCCCGCCGGCGCGGGTCCCGCTCGCCTGATGCGACGGACCCATCCGACCTCGGTGTCGACGGGCCCCCACCGACGTCCCAGCGAAAGTTTCCGGGCGCTGTCGTCGGCGGGGAAACCGGCTCTGACGTGCCGGTTCACCTCACTCGGGCGGTGACCGACATCGGGGTTGGGGACCGCGGATACGACAGACGGCGCCAAATCCCGTAAAATCGTATCTACGGCTCCTGGCGTGGAGGCCCACACACCCGTCCAGCCCGTAGGGCCGGGCGGTTCAGGGGGATCCAGACCAGACCCGGGCCGGCGGTGCACACCGCAGGAAGACCGAGGAGTACGGAACGGCATATGTCCATCCAGGTGGAGACCAAGGACTGCACATCGATCAGTGACGCCGAGCTGGCCGAAATGGCCGACCTGTGCGCTGAGCGGGAACCTCGATTCGATATCGGATTCCTCTCGAAACAGCGGGAGGAGTGGGTGCTGGTCACCCGGGCCCGTGACGGTGCGAAGCTCCGGGGCTACTCGTTCTCCACGTTGGAGCGGATCGGGGGCACACCGTCGCTGCTCATCGGGCTGGCCACCGTCGACCGCACGTCGCGGGCCGACACGGTGCTCCGGGCCATGATGGGTGACAAGTACCGTCGGGCCCTGCTCGCCTTTCCCGACGAGGACGTCCTGGTCGGGACCCGGCTGCTGGCCGCCGAGGGCTTCAAGGCCTTCGCCGGGCTCACCGACGTGGTGCCGGGACCGGGCCACAAGGCCACCGGCGAGGAGCGGGCCTGGGGCCGCCGTCTGGCCAAGCGTTTCGGAGCCGATGGGCGCATCGACGACCGGTCGTTCGTGGTGGCCGGCGACGGCTGTGAGTCGGGTGGCTTCGACTTCGTGAGCCCCAAGGCCTCCCCTGATGACGATGTGTGCGCCTTCTTCTCCGACGTCGACGCCCCGGCCGGTGGCCGACTGGTGGTCTTCGGATGGGCCATGGCCGAGGATCTGGCCGGCGGCAAGCTCGGAGGGCGCTGACGCCCCGTCAGCCCGCTCTGCGGCCCACCGGTGGCCGAAATCAGCCCGATCACCGCTCGTCCCGCCCGGCCAGGCAATAGCATGGGCACGTGAAGGTCTCCACCCGAGGTGATTACGCCAGCCGAGCGCTGCTGTCCCTGGCCCTCCACACCGACGGCGAGGGGCCGACCGCGGTGCGGGACATCGCCGAGCGCACCGGCCTGCCCCAGCCCTACCTGGAGCAGATCCTGCTGGCCCTGAAAGGGGCGGGTCTCGTCCGCTCCAAGCGTGGCGTGGGGGGCGGGTACGTCCTCGCCCGGCCGCCCGACGAGATCACCCTCTCCCAGATCGTCTCGGCCGTCGACGGCCCCATCGTGGCCGGCGACTTCGGACTCCCCCACGAGAACGGCGCCTGCGACCACGAAGGTCAGTGCGTGCTCCTCACCGTGTGGGCCGACGTCGGTGAGCACATGCGAACCCATCTCGACTCGTTCAATCTGGCCGACATGGTGGCCCGGGCCCAGGGCCGGGTCCCCGCCCTGCGCCAGAGTGCCGTCTGAGCCTCACCGGCTCGCCTTCGTAGCCGTAGCCGGGACCACGTAGTGAACGCCGGGCGGGCCATCGCCCTCGTCATCGGAGTGGTCGTCCTCATCGGCACGCTGGGCAGCGTCATCCGGGTCCTCATCGTCCCCCGGGCCGGATCCCGGTGGATCACCTATCCCATGCAGCTGTGCCGGGGGGCGTTCCGCGCCGTGGCCCGCCTGGCCCGCACCTACACCACGGCCGACCGGATCCTGGCCGTGAGCGAGCCCGTGGCCCTCGTCACGCTGCTCGCCACCTGGCTCCTACTGGCCGTGGCCGGATTCACCCTGGTCGACTACGGCATCGACAGCCAGGGGCTCGTCTCCGCCTTCTCCCAGGCCGGGTCCTCGGTCTTCACCCTCGGGTTCGCCCTGAGCCACGGAAGCGGCTCCCGGGCCGTCGACTTCATCGCCGCCGGGACCGGGCTCGTGCTGGTGGCCCTCCAAATCGCCTACCTCCCCACCCTGTATGGCGCCTACAACCGTCGAGAGACCCTGGTGACCCTGCTCGAGAGCCGGGCCGGCTCACCGGCCTGGGGTCCCGAGCTCCTCATCCGCCACCAGCTGGTCGGGGCGGTCGACAACCTGGCCAGCCTGTTCGCCGAGTGGGAGCGCTGGGCCGCCGACGTGGCCGAGAGCCACACCAGCTACGGCTCCCTCCTCTACCTGCGGTCCCCCCGGGCCCAGAACTCCTGGGTGGTGAGCCTCATCGCCGTGCTGGACGCCGCCGCCCTGTCCATCGCCGTCGACCCGGACCGGTCGCCCATCGAGGCCCGAATGCTGATCCGGATGGGGTTCACCTGCCTACGCCACATCGCTGGGGTGGCCCGGATCCCCTTCGATCCCGACCCGGGGCCCGACGATCCCGTCATCCTGCCCGAGGCGGAGTTCATGGAGGCCTACCGGCGCCTCCAGGACGCCGGATACCCGATGGCCCGCTCGGCCGCCGAGGCCTGGCCGCAGTTCTGCGGCTGGCGGGTCAACTACGAGGCGGTGGCCTACGCCCTGGCCGACCGGGTGGACGCCCCGCCGGCCCGGTGGACGGGACCCCGCTTCCTGTTCGGGACCGAGGCACCCGAGCCGGTGCGCCCTGTCGACCGCCGCCCGACCATTCCCACTCCCCCGCTCCCTCCTGAGCCCTGAGTCGAGGACGGGGCCCGATCAGCGGCTCAGTGCCGGTTCCACGAGAGCACGACGGGGTGGTCCCGGTCCCAGCCGAGCTCGCTGACCGCGGCGGGATCGAGGACCAGGCTCCGCCCGACGGTCGGATCCAGCCCGATCCACCGGGCCGCCAGCACCCGGAGGACGTGGGAGTGGGCCACGAGGGCGACGTCGCCGGGGGCGGCTCGCACCCGGGCGATGACCCGGTCGACCCGGGCGGCCACGTCGGCGACCGACTCCCCGTCGGGTACCCCGTCGGTGAACAGCTCCCAGCCGGGGCGGTCCTCCCGGATCTGGCTGGTGGTCACACCCTCGTAGGCCCCGTAGTCCCACTCGGCGAGGTCGGGCTCGACCATGGCCGTTGCGCCCAGCCCGGCCAGGTCGGCCGTGGCCCGGGCCCGGAGGAGCGGGCTGCACAGGACGGCGGCGAAGTGGCGTTGGGCCAGGACCGGGCGCAGCGCCTCGGCCTGGGCCACACCCTCGGGGAGGAGGGGGAGGTCGGTGCGACCGGTGTGGCGGCCGTCGAGGCTCCACTCGGTCTCGCCGTGGCGGATGAGGACACAGCGGGGGGCGTCGGTCGTCATCCGGACAGCGGACCACTCCGAACACCTACTACGCAAGCTGTTTGGCTCCCCCGACCAGGTGGGAAGGGTTCTCGGAGCCCGAATCACACCGATGGAATGTCTCGGGGCGGATTGGCGTTAAAGGTTCTGTCGACCCTATGACGATGAATGAGGAGAGGGATGACAACTCGCACGGTGAGCAGGGATAAGGAACGAGGGGCTCGAACGGAGTCCTCCCAGAGGTCGGGAGCGGCTGCTACAGCAAAGGGGACGGTCGCCTCGGGGCGCCCGGCCCGGATGGTCGCGCCCGGGGCCCGGAGCCGGGGGTCGGACGCCGACAGCCTCGGCCTGTTCCTCCGTGACCTCGACCACCACCCCCTGCCCGACCACGAGGCCCAGACCGAGTTGGCCAAGCGGGTGGCCGCCGGCGATGAGGCCGCCCGCCGGGAGATGGTGGCGGCCAACCTCCGGCTGGTCGTCCACTGGGCCCGGCGCTACCAGGACCGGGGCGTGGACCTCCCCGACCTGATCCAAGAGGGCACTTTCGGACTGATGCGCGCCGTGGACAAGTTCGACTGGGAGCGGGGCTTCCGGTTCTCCACCTACGCCACGTGGTGGATCCGCCAGGCCCTGCAGCGGGCCGTCCAGCAGCATGGCCGGACCATCCGGCTGCCCATGGAGGTCGCCGAGCGCAACCAGCAGGTCGACGCGGCCCTGTGGGAGCTGACCCACCAGTTCCAGCGACCGCCCACCGACGACGAGATGGACAACGCCACCAACACCACCGCCGAGGTCCGGTCGGACCTCTCCCAGGTGGCCCGGGTGGTGGCCAGCCTCGATCAGCCGGCCACCTCGGACTCGACGGCCACGCTCGGGGACCTCGTCTCGACCGACCTGAGCGACTTCGAGGACGACGTGGCCTCCGAGCTGACCTTGGATCTCGTCCGCCAGGCCGTGGATCGGCTCACCGATCTGCAGCGCCAGGTCATCCGGCACCGCTTCGGCTTCGACGGCACCGATCCGGCCTCGTTGCAGACGACGGCCGAGCGTCTGGGCATCGGGGTGCGCAAGGTGCGCCAGGCCGAGGCCGAGGCCCTCGAGCTACTCGGGGACAGCGAGATGCTCGAAGCGGCCCACGAGGCCGCCTGAGTCCCTCTGGACGCACCGGGGCCACGGCCCCGGTGGCATCCGGAGGGCCATCGGCCCCGGACGGGGGCCGGTCAGGGCCGGGTGCTGTCACGGGGTGAGGGCGGCGAGTTGGTTCCGGAGATCGTCGGGCAGCTCGGAGCCGAAGGTCATCGGCTCCTCGGTGCCCGGATGGATGAAGGTCAGGCTCGAGGCGTGGAGGAACGGGCGGGCGATGACCGCTCCGGGCAGCGACCGACGCTGGGCGTACACGTCGTCGCCCACCACGGGATGGCCGATGGCCGTGAGGTGGACCCGGATCTGATGGGTGCGACCCGTCTCGAGGGAGGCGGTGAGCAGCGTGGTCGGCGCCGGCTCGGTGAACCGCTCGTCCACGTGGTAGCGGGTGCGGGCCTCTTTGCCCTTGCGGGAGACGGCCATCCGCGTCGGTGAGCTGACCGAGCGACCGATGGGTGCGTCGACCAGGCCCGAGGTCCCCTCCACGGTGCCGAGCACGAGCGCCCGGTAGTGACGGGAGACATCACGTCGACCGAGCTGGTCCACCAGTGCGTGGTAGGCGAGCGGGGTCCGGGCCACCACCATGAGGCCCGACGTCCCGCGGTCCAGCCGGTGCACGATCCCGGGGCGCTCGGGGTCCGACCCCACCAGGCCGGGTAGTCCGCCGATATCGGGGAACCGGGCCAGAAGGCCGTGCACCAGGGTCCCGGTGCGATGGCCGGGGCCCGGATGGACGACGAGACCGGCCGGCTTGTCCACCACGACGAGATCGTCGTCGGCGAACACCACCTCGAAGCCGACACCGGCGTCGCCCTCGGGAGGCAACGGGGCGCCCCCCTCGTCGTCGTGGTCGATCTCGAGTTGCTGGCCGAGCCGGAGGGCCGCGCTGCGGCTGCGGACCGTGGTCCCGTCGACGCGGACCCGCCCCTCGGCCACCAGGTTGTTGACCGTGGCCCGGGAGAGGTCGGCCACGAGGGCCACCGCCTTGTCCACCCGCACCCCGTCCAACGAGGCCGGCACGGTGACCGAGACGACGGTCATGGCAGCCGGGGGGCCCGTACGAGGGAGACGACGAGCAGCGCGCACCCGACCACGATGGAGGCGTCGGCCACGTTGAAGGTGGGCCAGAAGTGGAGGGCGACGAAGTCGACCACCGCACCGTGGTCGTCCCGGAAGGCGCGGTCGGCCAGGTTGCCGAGGGCACCTCCGAGGATGAGTCCGAGGATGGCCGCCCGCCCGGTCGACGGGGCGCGCCACGACAGCACGACCAGCACGGCCACCAGGACCACGGCCACCGGGACGAGTACGAAGGCCTTCCCCTGGAACAGGCTGAACGAGGCGCCGGTGTTGCGGGCCAGCTCGAGGTCGAGCGTGCCGATCACATGGATCGAACCCGCGGAGAGGCGGGAGACGGCCCACCACTTGGTCAGTTGATCGACCACCACCACGCCCGCCACCACGGACAGCGCCACGGCCAGCCGCCGGACACCGGCCGGTGACTCCTGGCGGTGCTCGGTCACGGCCGCATCAGCGGTCAGCGGCGCGACAACCCACCGCTCTTGCAGGCCACGCACAACCGGGCGAAGGGCAGCGCCCGCAGACGGGCCTTCGGGATGGGCTGGAAGCACCGCTCGCATCCCCCGTAGGTCTTCCGCTCGATCTTGCGCAGGGCGTCGTCGATCTCCTCGACAGCCGCCGAGGCCTGGGCCGACAGGGCGAGGTTCCGCTCCCGGTCGA
Source organism: uncultured Acidimicrobiaceae bacterium (assembly GCA_963845485.1). Taxonomy (GTDB): domain Bacteria; phylum Actinomycetota; class Acidimicrobiia; order Acidimicrobiales; family RAAP-2; genus Bog-756. Next base: position 89,017 of record CAWJSI010000017.1, read on the forward strand.
CGGTGACCGTGCCCCCTTCGCCGGACTCCTCGTCGAACTGGACGTCGCCGGGCTCGCGCTCGAGGGCGAGCGAGTCGGCCTCGGCCCGCAGGTCGACGGCCTGACCCGAGTAGATGCCCCGCTCTTCGAGCAGCAGCACCCGCTGCTCTTCGAGGAACTTGGGCTCCTTGGCGTAGGGGCCGACGGTCGGACGCTTCGGTGCCGGGGGGGCGGCCTTCTTGGCCGGAGCCTTCTTGGCCTCGGGGGCCTGCTTGGCCGGGGCGGGCGCCGCCTTCTTGGCCGGCGCCGCACTCTTGACGGCCGGGGCCGCCTTGGTAGCCGCCGGTGCGGCCTTCTTGGCCGGGGCCTTCGTGGCCGGCGCCGCCTGCTTCTTGGCCACCGGTGCGGCCGCCTTCTGCGTGCCCTTCTTGGCGGTAGCCGCCGACTTCTTGGGGGCCGAGGTCTTCTTCGGCGCGGGCGCTGTCGCCTTCTTCGCTGCCGTCACAATGGTCTCCTTCAATAGTGGCGCCGACTCCGGGCCACGATCCTCAGCACGCAGTGGTCCAGGAGTATTCCCGACATCTGACGGGCGGGTGACGATACCGTGCTCGGCTCACGGCGGCAATCCCGAGAGCTAACCGGCCCCAGGACCATAGCGGTATGGCCCCGATCTTCGAACATCACCCCGGCATCGGTGGACGAGGCGGGCAGACAGCGGTGCGTCGCTCGCAACGGCGTGAAGCGCTCGGTGCGGCCGACCGGCGGTCGATCCCGTCCGGCTCAGCCGGTGGCGATCAGCGGGTCAGTGGGCGATGGGGGCGTTGGCCCCGGCCGGCGCGGTGGTGGCACCGGCCGGACGCATCTGGGTCACCTCGCCGGACGGACCGGTCCCTCGGTTGGGAGCCGGTGCCGGCTGCGGGGTGGGGACGGTGTGGTTGCCCGACTGGACGACGGGCCCTGGACCCGCCCCCGGATTCGGGGCAGGCGAAGGGGCCGGCGCCGGTCCCACCTGATCCTGTGTCGGTCGGACGGGCTCGGGCGAGGTGCCGGGCTGGACGTTCTCGTCCACCCAGCGGAGGATCTCGCTGAGGGCGGTGCGCAGGCGACTCCGCTCCCCTTCGAGGTGGCGGTTCATGGTCTCGACTTCGCGAGAGAGGCGGCCTCGGGAGTCCTCCAGCCGGGCGATCTCCTCGCGCAGGCGCTGCTCGGACTCGGCGGCCGCCCGACTGGCCTGGGACTGGGCGGACTCGGTGATCTGGCGGGCCTTGGCATCGGCGTCGGCCAGGACGCGGGCGGCCTGGGCCTCGGAGTCGGCCTTCGTCTCGTCGACGAACTTCTGGGCCAAGAGGAGGGTGCGCTGGAGGGTGTCGTCGGGCACGGCCGGGTCGGCCTGGGCCACCGGTGCGGGCTGCTGTTCGAGTTGGGTCTCCAACTGCGAGATGCGCTCGGCCGCCTGACGCAGGCGTTCCCCGCTCTGGCGGAGCTGCTCTTGGAGGCCCTCCGCCTCCACCGCGGCCTTCTCCAGATACTCGTCGACGTCGTCCCGGTGGTACCCCTTCAGGGTTTCACGGAACTCGACGGTACGGAGCGAATCGAGGGCAGATTGCGAAGCGTCCATACCCCCATGCTAGCGGCGCGTTCCCGCCGTTCCAGGGATTCATCCAGAAATTTTCGAACCCTCAGTTCAAGAACAGCGGAATGAGAATGACCTGGATGACGAGAAAGAGGATCAGGACCGACAGGTCGAGTCCGACCCCCCCGATCCGGGCCGGCGGGACGATCTTGCGGATCGGGTTGAGCACGGGATCACAGATGGAAGCGAGCACCCGGTTGAGCTTGTAGGCCGCCGAGTCGTAGGACACCCGGGCGTAGGCCAGGTACCAGCTCAGCAGCGAGTACACGATCAGGGCGATGAGGAAGACCTCGAGGAGCCAGCCGATGAGGTGGCGAATCATCCCGGCTCACTCCCTTTCCCGTGGCGGGCCGTTCGGCGCGCCACACCATCCTGGCTCAGGGATTGACCAATCCGCGGTCGGCCAGACGCTGGCGCTCCTCGTCGGAGACCTTCACGTTGGAGGGGGTGAGCAAGAACACTTCGTCGGCTACCCGTTCCATGCCGCCCGACAGGGCGTAGGTCACGCCGCTGCAGAAGTCGATCATCCGACGCTGCAGGTCGCGGTCGGCACTCTGCATGTTCACGATCACCGGCTGGTTGTTCATGAGCCGGTTGGCGATCTCCTGGGCGTCGGCGAACCGGCCCGGCGCCACGATGTGCACGCGGGCCCCGGCCGACTCGGGGGTGATGGGGCGCACCGAGGAGGAGCCCACCGCGGCACGGGTGCTCATGGACGGTGCGGGGGCGGCGACCGCGGTGGCTGCCGTCTCGTCACGGGCCAGGGTGCGGATGCGCGGTTTGGGGGTCGCCACGGGAGGGTCGTCCACCTCGTCGAGCGATCCGGCCGGGCGCTGGGTCACCCGGCCGACCGGAGACGGTGACGGCAACGGCGACCTCTGGTCGTAGTCGTCGTAGTCGTCGTAGTCGTCGTCGACAAGACCCAGGTACGCCATGGTCTTTTTCATGAACGAAGCAGCCATCGATTCCTCCTCGGCACAGCGTAGTGCGTGGGTTCAGGGAGAGGGGGATGCCGCGGTGGCCGAGACAGGCACGACCAGGCGTGGGTGGCCACCGCACCGGCGGGTGGTGGCAGGTGGTGGCGGGGTGCGGTCACCGGGTGCGGAGGGAGGGTGCGGGGGTGGGCTCCCCGCGGGGCCGCGGACGGTCCGATTTGGGGCTGGGCCTCAGCGGGAGGCCGGGGGCCGGGCACCGAAGAGGACCCGGCCCAACCGGAGCATGGTGGCTCCCTCCGACAGGGCCACGTCGAAGTCGTCGGACATGCCCATCGACCGAACCGGCAGGTCGAGCGCATCGGCCATCGACGAGACGAGGGCGAAGCCGGGCCGGGCGGCAGCGGGGGGGCCCGGTGGGCCCACGGCCATGAGCCCGGCCACGTCGAGATCCTCGTCTCGGAGCGCGGCCACCAGGTCGGGGACGAGATCGGGCGGGCATCCCCCCCGTCCGGGCAGTCCGGCCACGTCCACTTGGACCAGCACGTGCGAGCCGGGGTGGCGGTGGGCGATGGCCCGGCCCTCCTCCACCCGCCGGATGCCCTGCCACCACGAGACGATCGGGGCCAGGCGAGCAACCTTGTTTCGTTGCACCGAGCCGAGGAAGTGCCAGACGGCCCCGCCGGCCGGTGCCGGGTCCTCATCCAGCCCGGCGGCCTTGTCCACCAGCTCATCGGCGTAGTTCTCGCCCAGATCGCCCAGGCCCGCGGCACACGCCAGCCGGGCCGCCTCGACGCCGAATCCCTTGGTCACGGCGACCACCGTGACCGCCCCCGGGTCGGCCACGGAATCGGCGATCCGGGTCTTGACCCCATCCAGGCGGGCTGCGAAGCCCTCGGCCACGGGAAGGAGGGGTCGGCCGGTCATCGGGTGCCGGGACCGGTCGACCACACGACGAGGGCCTGTCGGCCACTGTCGCCCCTCGCCCGGTGGGAGAAGTACCCGCCGGCGCAGCCGGTGCAGCGGGACGGAGTGGCCCGCTCAGTGGCACCCGCCCGGGCGAGGGCCGCTCCCACCGCGGCGGGGAGGTCGAGGGCCGGCGAGCCGACGTTGCTCCGGGCCCGCACCCCGTCGCCGAGGCGGGCCGCCACCCGGTCGAGGTCGGACTCGGAGAACTCGTAGCAACCGGGATGGATGCAGGGCCCGAGCGCGCCGACCACCTCGGTGGCACCGCGCTCCCCCATGACGTCCACGGCGTGTTCCACCACGCCCTCCACGAGGCCCCGCCAGCCGGCATGAACGGCCCCGAAGATCCCTTCGGGACTACCGAGGGCGATCGATGCGCAGTCGGCCGTGAGCACGGCCAGAGCATCGGCCGGCCCTTCGGACACCAGGGCATCGGCCTCGCCCCCGGACACCGCGGTGGGTAGGCCGGCCCCGACGGGGACGGACTCGTCGGCCGCCGGCACCACGATCACCGTGCGACCGTGTACCTGGCGCACCCAGTGCACCCTGGCCACCCGGCGCCAGCCGGCCCGACGGGTCAGGTCGTCCACCCACGAGGTCAGCGGGACCGCCCCATCATCCTCCTCCCCGCTGGGGCGGAGGTCGCCGGTGGCGGCGTCGCTCCAGGCGGCGTAGATACCGCCGACGATGCTGAGGGGTGCGGGAGCCTCGGTCAGCGAAGGAACGAGGGCACGTCGAAGTCGTCGTCGCCCAAGTCGAGGTCGTCATCGGTGGGTGTGGCGAAGATGTCCTCGTGGGCCGTCTCGACCCCGAGCACCCGGCTGCGCGTCTCTTGGGGCCCGGCCGACTCGGCCGGGGCGGAACCCCCACGGCCCTGGGCCTCCCACCGCTCGAAGCCGGCAGCGATGACGGTGACCCGCACCTCGTCGCCCATGTTCTCGTCGATCACGCTACCGAAGATGATGTTGGCGTCGGGGTGGGCCACCCCGTGAATGATCTCTGCGGCTTCGTTGACCTCGAACAGGCCGAGGTCGGGACCGCCGGCGATGTTGAGCAGGATGCCGCGGGCCCCTTCGATGGAGGCCTCGAGGAGCGGGCTCGTGATGGCGGCCCGGGCGGCATTGACCGAACGGCCCTCACCGGTGGCTGATCCGATGCCCATGATGGCGGTGCCGGCGTTGCTCATGATCATCTTGACGTCGGCGAAGTCGGTGTTGATGAGCCCGGGCACGGTGATCAGGCTGGTGATGCCGAGCACGCCCTGCATCAGCACCTCGTCGGCCATCTTGAAGGCGTTGACCATCGAGGTCTTCTCGTTCGACACCGTGAGCAGCCGGTCGTTCGGGATGATGATGAGGGTGTCGACCTTCTCCTTCAGGTTCTGGATCCCGGCCTCGGCCTGGACGGACCGCCGGCGACCCTCGAAGGTGAAGGGCCGGGTGACCACACCGATGGTCAGTGCCCCGAGTGACTTGGCGATCTCGGCCACCACCGGGGCGGCGCCGGTGCCCGTGCCCCCGCCCTTGCCGGCGGTGATGAACACCATGTCGGCGCCTTTCAGCGCCTCTTCGATCTCCGAGCGGTGCTCCTCGGCGGCCAGACGACCCACCTCGGGATCACTCCCCGCCCCGAGGCCCCGGGTGAGTTGGCGCCCGATGTCCAACTTGAGGTCGGCATCGCTCATCAGCAGCGCCTGGGCGTCGGTGTTGGTGGCGATGAACTCGACGCCGCGCAGACCGGCTTCGATCATCCGGTTGACAGCATTCACCCCTCCGCCGCCGACCCCTACTACTTTGATGACGGCGAAATAGTTGTTCTGCGCCGGAACGGTCATGTAATCCCTTACCCTCGACCAAAGGTTGAAACCGTTCCAACCGGCGAGTTGTCGCCCACGATACGGTCAGCGGAGTACCTGGTCAAGCACTGTCCAAACGCGTCGGACCGCGGGTGGCCCCACTGGTCGACGGTTGGCCACGTGCGGGTATCGCTCAGCCACTCACCGTCGGCGACTCCGGCACCGTCACATCGATGACCGAGGTGGCGTGCAGCGTGCCGTGGGCAAGGATCGAGGCGATGTCCTGGTACTTGGCCGTGCGGTCGGCCGCCGTGCCGAAGAGGACGTTGATCCCCGAGGCAAGGGTCATGGAGATGGAGCCGTCGGCGGCCACCGTGACCGAGACCACCTGGCCGATGAAGGCCGGAGGGAGGGTCCGGCTCACGGCCAGGCCGGGGGCGGCCACGGCGGGCAGGGTCTTCCCGACCGGGGCGGGCGGGATCCCCGCCGTCGGGGTATGGACGATGTAAACGACCAGGCCAGGCACCCGGGCCGGGACCACCTGGAGGGTGCGCCCGTGGCCGTCGAGCAGGGACCACGACGAGCCGGGGCCGGCCATCTGGACGACCGGAGCCCGCTCGGTGACGGCGATCTGGACCCCGTCGGGCCAGTGCTTCTTGACCCGGGCCGAGGCGATGAAGGGCAACGACTCGACCTTTCTCGCCACCGCACCGGTATTGAGGCTGATCAGGGGGGGATGGCCCTCGAGCCCGGCGGCAGCCACGATGGCTGCCGATGGGGTCCGGGGGTGGGTGCCGGTCACGCTCACGGCCTGGGCGCCGAACCAGGGGGTGTGGGCGAGGCCGAGGGCGGCGATGACGAGGACCACAACCGCCGCCACTCCCCCGATCCACCGGAGGCGCCTCCGCCCCTGGCTGCGGCGGATGGCCACCCGACGCTGGCGGATCCGGGGGTCGATGGCCGGTCGCCCGGTCCCGTCGGCCGGGTCGTCGTACTCGTCGAGCTCGTCGAACGCGCCGAACCCGTCGATTCCGTCGGAACTGGGGTCCGTGTCCTCCCCGTCGTGGGGTTCCTGGGGGTGGTCGGGCGTCGGATCGTCCCCCGTCGAACCCTCGGAGTCCAGCGCACCGACCGGCTCCTCGGGCCCGCCGGGTCTGCCGTCATCAGGCTCTCCCGTGACGTCTCGTCCGCCCTCACCAGGGCTGTTGGCGAGGGTGGGGCCCCTCGTGCCGGCTACATCGGGGCCGCCGGATGCACCGGGGCCACCAGGCTCGTCCAGGGGGTCGTCGGGGTCATGCGGGCTCACCGGGCCACCTGGCCGACCGCGGGGAAGCCCACCAGGCGGACCTCGGTGCGCAGATCGACACCGGTGGATCGGGCCACCTCGGACCGCACGTGCTCGATGAGGGCCAGCACGTCGTCGGCCGAGCCCTCGGGGTCGGCCTGGATGAAGTTGGCGTGCTTGGTGGAGACCTCGGCCGTGCCCATCCTCAGGCCCTTCAGGCCGCAGGACTCGATCAGTCGGCCGGCCGAGTCGCCGTCGGGGTTGGTGAAGACCGAGCCGGCGTTGCTCCCGCCCGGTTGGTGGGCCCGTCGCCACCGGACGATCTCGGCGATGACCGCCGCGCCATCGTCGGCCGCACCGGGCCCGAGCTGGAAGCTACCCCCGGTCACCACCTCGGACGGAGCCACGGCCGTACGCCGGTAGCTGGGCTCGAGCGCCTCGGCGGGATAGGTGCCTGCCGTGCCGGTGGCCAGGTCGACCGAGCGGTACTCGATGAGCGTGGCGGCCGTGTCCGAGCCGTGGCCACCGGCGTTCATCCGGATGGCCCCGCCCACCGAGCCGGGCACCCCGACGGCCCACTCAAGGCCGGTCAGTCCGGCTGCCGCCGTCCGGCGGGCCAGCACCGGGAGGCTGAGGGCCGCGCCGGCCCGGGCCACGGTGCCGTGCAGTTCGAGGGAGTCGAAGGCCGCGCCCAAGGTGACGACCAGGCCGTCGAAGCCCCGGTCGGCCACGAGGAGGTTCGATCCCCGGCCGAGCACCAGGACGGGGACCCCGCTCCCAGCCACGCACCGGGCCACCTCGCCGAGGCGGGCCTCGTCGGCCACCTCCTCGAAGAGGGCCGCCGTGCCCCCGACCCGGTAGGTGGTGAGGGCCCCGAGGGGGTGGTCGGGGACGGCCCGCTCCCCGAGGGAGCGGGCCAGGGCGGCCAGCGCAGGCCCCGACGTCACCGTGGCCTCACGCTTCGGCATCGGACATCAGCTCGTCGGGAAGCGAGGTGAGGTCTCCGGCCCCGAGGGTGCAGCAGAGATCCCCCGGTCGGAGTAGTAAACGGACCGCCGCGCGCAGGTCCGAGCGGCCGGCCACGTAGTGGACAGGCGTACCCGGGTTCTCCCGGCGGACGGCATCGGCCACCAGGCGCCCGGTTACCCCGGGCACCGGGGCCTCACCGGCCCCGTAGACGTCGGTCACCACGACCTCGTCGGCGTCGGCGAAGGACCGGCCGAACTCGGCCCACAGCTCGGCGGTGCGGCTGTAGCGGTGGGGCTGGAAGACGGCCACCACCCGCGGCCACCCGCCGTTGCGGGCCGCAGCCAGGGCGGCCCGCACCTCACTCGGCAGGTGGGCGTAGTCGTCCACGTAGGTGACCCCGTCCACGGTGCCCCGGAACTCGAACCTCCGGGCCACCCCGGCGAACCGGGCCAGGGCGCGGGCCACCGTGTCGAACTCGATGCCCACAGCCAGGGCAGCCACGGCGGCCACGGCGGCGTTCCTGGCGTTGTGGAGCCCGGGAACGGGCACCGAGAGGCGTCCGAGGACCAACCCGTCCGGGCCGGCCAGGTCGAAGGCGAGGGCGCTCCGGCTGAGTTCGACATCGGTCATCCGAAACGTAGCGTCGGGACCGAGGCCCACGATGTCGGCACCACTCGAACGGCCGATCCCCGTGGCCACCTCATCGTCCCCGCCCACGACCCGGTGCCGGGCGCCACCCACGAACGTCTCGAAGGCACCTCGCACGGCCTCGAAGGTGCCGTAGTGGTCCAGGTGGTCGGCCTCGACGTTGGTGACCACGGCGATATCGGGGGCCAGGGCGAGGAACGTCCCGTCGCTCTCGTCGGCCTCGACGACCAGCCACTCCCCCTCGTCCCACACGGCGTTGGTGCCGATCTCGTTGACGTCGCCGCCGATCAGGAACGAGGGCCGGATCCCGGCCTCCACGAGCAAGAGGGCCAGCATGGAGGAGGTGGTGGTCTTGCCGTGGGTCCCGGCCACGGCCACACAACGGCGGAGCGAGGCGATGGCGGCCAGGGACTCGGCCCGGGACAGAACGGTGATCCCCCGCTGGCGGGCCTCTCTGACCTCGGGGTTTCCCTCGGACACGGCGGAGGACATCGTGACCAGGTCGACGGCCCCGACGTTGGCGGCGGCATGGCCGATGGTCACGGCGATCCCGGCCCGCTGGAGCCGCTCGGTGACTCCTGACGCCTTCAGGTCGCTACCGGTGACGGTGTGGCCCATGGCGTCGAGGACGGTGGCGATGGCGCTCATGCCCGCCCCACCGATGCCGATCACGTGCACGGTCACCGGCCCCTCGCCCCTCTGGAGCAGGCCGGCATCGCCCGCGGCGCTCATCAGGCCTCCCCGTCGGCCCGAGACCGCACGCTGGCCTCGACCAGGCGGGCGCCCGCTGCCGCGGCGTCGGGCCGGCCGAGCTCGGCGGCCGCCCTCCCCATCGAGACGAGCAGGTCCGGCTCGGCGAACAGCCCGTCGAGGGCCGTACCGAGGGAGCGGGCGTCGCAGCGGTCATCGGGGAGCAGGACCGCCGCCCCCGCCTGCTCGAGGACCCGGGCGTTGGCCGTCTGGTGGTCTCCGGGAGAGCCGGGCAGCGGCACCAGGATGGCGGGGAGCCCGGCCACGGCCAGTTCGGCCACGGTCATGGCCCCGGCCCGGCTCACCACCACGTCGGCGGCCGCGTAGAGCTGGTCCATGCGGTCCTCATAGGCCACCCTGACCAGAGCCAGTCCGTCCGGGCCGGGACGACGGGCGAGGCCCTCGTCCCACTGGCGTCGTCCGACCACGTGGTAGATGGATCGGTCGTCTCGGTCCTTCCACCGCTCGGCCAGGTCGAACACGGCCTGGTTGATACGGCGGGCGCCAAGCGACCCCCCGAACACGGCGACGGTCGGACGGTCGACGGGCAGGCCCAGGCCCTCCCGGGCCGCCTGCCGGCCGGCGGGGGCCCGATCCACCGAGGTGATCTCGGGACGCACCGGGGTGCCGGTGACCACGGCCCGGGGCAGGGTGCTCCCCGGCCACCCGACCGCACTGGCCGTGGCGAACCGACCGAGGAGCCGGTTGGCCGCCCCGGGTACGGCATCCACGTTGACCAGGACCAGCGGCACCCGCCTGACCACGGCGGCGAGGGAGGCGGCGAGGGAGGCGTAGCCGCCCACCGAGACCACCACCTCGGGCCGGGCCCGGGTGACGATACCCACCCCGCGCACCGCGGCGACGGCCAGGCCAACCAGTGCCCCCAGATTGGCCACCAACGATCGGGGTGACAGGCTGCGGACGATGCCCCGGCCCGGAAGCAGGGTGAAGGGGAACCCCCGGCCCTCGAGCGTGGTGCGGTCCTGTCCTCTGGTCGAACCCACGAACTCGATGGTGCCACGCTCGTGGCCCGCGGCGACCAGCGCCTCGGCGATGGCCAGGGCCGGCTGGAGGTGGCCGGCCGTCCCGCCCCCCGCCACCAGGGCGAACCGTCGCCCACTCACGCCGTCGAGGAACGCCGCCGCCGGCTCAGGGGAATGGGCACCGCCCGTTCGTGCGAGGCGATATTGAGCAGGATGCCCACGGCGGCCATGGTGATGATGAGCGAGGATCCACCGAAGGAGATGAAGGGCAGGGGGATGCCCGTGACCGGGAGGACGCCGATCACGGCCCCCACGTTGATCAGGGCCTGGCTGGTGATCCAGGTGGTGATGCCCACGGCCAGGAGGCTGCCGAACCGATCCGGGGCCCGGGTGGCGGCCCGGAGGCCGAACCAGGCCAGGGCGAAGAACAGGCCGAGGAGGGCCACCGCCCCGATGAGGCCGAGCTCTTCGCCGACCACCGAGAAGATGAAGTCGGTGTGGGCGTTGGGCAACGACCCCCACTTGGACCGCCCGCCCCCCAGACCCAGGCCGAAGACGTGCCCGGTCCCGAGTCCGATGAGCGACTGCCAGACCTGGTAGCCCGAACCCGACTTGTTGGCCCCCGGGTTGAGGAACGAGAGGATCCGGTCCCGCCGGTAGGGGTCGGCCAGGCCCACCACGATGGCCAGGCCCACGAACGTGCCGAGGATCTTCAAGATGGGCGCCATCGGGACCCCGCCCATGAACAGGATGCCGAAGGCGATGCAGCTGAGGACGAGGGCCGTCCCCATGTCCGGCTGCTTCAAGATGAGCACGCCGGAGATGCCGAGCACGGCGAGCACCGGGACGATGACCATCTTCGGCCTCGAGGCGGAGTCGGCCCGCCGGGTGAGCAGGTCGGCGGCGAAGACGGCCAGGGCCAACTTCATCACCTCGGACGGCTGGAGCTGGAACATGCCGAAGCCGATCCACCGAGACGAGCCGCCCGCGCTGACGCCGAAGTGAGGTACGAGCACCAACACCAGCAGTCCCATGGTCACCACCACGAGGGGGCCGCGGATGCTCCGCCACTTCCGGTAGTCGACCCGGGAGAAGATGAGCAGGGCCGCGGTCCCGAGGCCCATCCAGAGGAGCTGGCGGATGAAGATGGCCCAGGGCGAGCCGTAGAGGCCGAGCGAGATGACCGGGGAGGCCGACCCCACCATGATGAGGCCGAAGGCGCAGAGGACCACGGTGACCAGGGCGATGGCCGGAGCGGTACCCAGCCGATCGACCCAACTCGTCGGCCGGGTGTTCCGGACGAGCGGGGTCGGTCCGGGCTCACTCCCGGTCGCCCGCGTGGTGGTGGGGGCGGCCGCCTTCGACCGGCCCCGGCGAAGGGCCCTGGCCCGACGACGCGAGGGTGGAGCAGCCACCGGGGTGTGTCGCACCTCGGGACGGGTTTCGGGCCCTGAGGCGGTCCCCGGGGACCGACGCTCCATCGGGCGACGTGGGCGGGTGACCACCCCGGTCGGGCGGGAGGGATGGCGCTCCCGGGTCGCCGTCCGCGGTGCGGTGGTTCGATCAGCCACGGAGCTCTCCTCCACTCGACAAAACGACGACGGGACGCAACAAGGCGGTGGCGTGGACGCGGGGGCGAAGGCGGTTCCGACACATGCCCCTAGCCTCCTCCACCTGGGCGTCGAGGTGGTGGAGGCTCACGGTGTGGTGACGCCGGACAGTGACGATCCGTTGAGCGTCCAGGCCCACCGGGCCTTCCCCCCACCGACCATCAGACCTTGCCCACCGACCATCAGACCTTGCCCACCGACCATCAGACCTTGCCCACCGAGAGGAAATCTCCGTAGAAGATGCCGAGGCCGAGGGCGGCGAACAGCCCGGCCAGAATCCAGAACCGGACGATGACCGTGGTTTCGGGCCACCCCATCAGCTCGAAGTGATGGTGCAGGGGGGCCATGCGGAACACCCGGCGGTGAAAGACCCGGAAGCTGATCACCTGGATCACCACCGAGAGGGTGATGATCACGAACAGGCCTCCGATCACCACCAACAAGAGGTCGAGGTTCATGAGCAGACAGAGGGCGGCCAGGCCCGAGCCGATGGAGAGGGAACCCGTGTCGCCCATGAAGATCCGGGCCGGGGCGGCGTTCCACCACAGGAACCCCAGACACGCACCGGCCAGGGCCACCGAGGCCAGGGCCAGGTCGAGGGCGTCGTTCACCTGGTAGATGGCGAAGTGCCGGTACTGCCAGTACCCGATGATGGCCAGGCAGGCGAAGCAGAACGTGGAGGACCCGGCGGCCAGGCCGTCCAGCCCGTCGGTGAGGTTCACGGCGTTGGCGGCGGCGGCGATGATCAGCGTGGCCCAGATCACCCACAGGGCCGTGCCCATGTGCAGCCCGATGGAGTCGTACCGGGTGAACGAGAGCGTGGTGGACGAATGGGCCCAGTACACGGCCAGTAGGGCGAAGAGCAGGCCCAGCCCGATCTGGGCACCGAACTTGGCCCTCTTGTTGAGGCCGAGGCTTCGACGGTGCCGTACCTTGATCCAGTCGTCGGCGAAGCCAATCGACGCCGCCCCGAGGATCGCCAACATGATGAGGGCCCCCGAGCGGGAGAAGTGGACCCCGGGCACGGCGTGGGCGCAGAGGTAGCCGATGACCACGGCGGCCACGATGCCGATGCCGCCCATGGTCGGCGTGCCGGCCTTGGCGATGTGGACCTGGGGGCCGTCCTCTCGGATCTGCTGACCGATGTTGTTCTTGATCAGCCACCGGATGAGTACCGGCGTGGACAGGACCGCCACCCAGAGGGCCACGCCTCCTGACGTCATGAGCGAGATCACGTCGTCACCGCCCCGGAACCAGCGGCGAGGGCACGACGCGCCTCCACCCGGTCGTCGAAGGGCACGGTCTGCCCGGCGGTGCTCTGGGTCGTCTCGTGACCCTTGCCGGCCAACAGGACCACGTCGCCCGGGCGGGCGGCCCCGACCGCGAGTCTGATGGCCGCCGCCCGGTCGGGCTCGACCACCACCTCGACGCCGGCCCGCACACCGGTCCGGATCTGGTCGATGATGGTGAGAGGGTCCTCGGACCTCGGGTTGTCCGAGGTGATCACGACAAGGTCGGACAGGACCGAGGCCACCTCCCCCATCTGCGGGCGCTTGCCGAGGTCACGGTCGCCTCCGCACCCGAACAGGCAGATCACCCGGGCGGGGCCGGCCAGATGGCGGGCCGCCCTGAGCGCCACTTCGAGGCCGGCCGGGGTGTGGGCGTAGTCGACGATGACCGAAAAGGGGTTCTCGGCCGCCACCACCTCCATCCGTCCCGGGACCGGGGTGGCGGCACCCAGCCCCTCGGCCACACCGTCCTCGTCCACCCCGAGCACCGTGGCCATGGCCGCGGCCACCAGGGCGTTGGCCACGTTGAACCGACCGGACAGGGGCAAGGTGACCTGGCGGCCTCGCCAGCGGAACGACGTCGAGCCCACCGCCGGCACGATGTCGGTGGCCTCGGACCAGCGGACCCGGACCACATCGGGCCGGTCCAGCTCGGTGGCCAGGCGAGCACCCCAGGAGTCGTCGACGGCGATCACCGCCGTCTTGGCCCGGGTCGGCTCGAAGAGCGTGGCTTTGGCCCCGAAGTACTCCTCCATCGATCCGTGGTGGTCGAGGTGGTCACGACTCAGGTTGGTGAAGGCGGCCACGTCGAAGACGATGGCGTCCACCCGGTGCTGGGCGAGGGCGTGGGAGGAGACCTCCATGGCCACGGCCTGGCGGCCCTCGTCCCGAAACCCGGCCAGTCGGCCCTGCAGCTCAGGGGCCTCGGGCGTCGTCCGCTCCCCCACCAGCGTGCCGACCACACCGGTCGGAATACCAGCCCGATCGAGGATCGACGACACCAGATGGGTCACCGTCGTCTTGCCGTTCGTTCCGGTGACGCCCGCCATGCGCAGCGAGCGCGACGGATGGCCGTAGAAGGCCGAGGCCAGCGCGGCCATGGCCGGGCGCAGGGCCGCCTGGGCCACCCGGGCTTGGACCACGTCGAGATCGAGCAGGTGGCCGCAGAGCAATGAGGTGGCCCCACGGTCCACGGCATCGGCGGCATGGAGGTGTCCGTCGGTGTGAGCCCCGGGCACGCAGCAGAACAGGGAGCCGGGCCGCACCCGCCGACTGTCGAACTCGATGGAGCTGACCTCGGTCGAGGTGGGGTCACCACGTACCTCGACCACCTCGATGTCGTCGAGCAACCTGGTCATCTGCACGGGGCTGGGATCCGGGGGCTCCGGTCGGTGGGTCGGTACGGTCGTGACCAGCGGAGGCCCACCTAGGGCCCTTCCGTGGTCGCTCCGGTGGGCACCGAGATGGTACCGGTGCCCCCTACCGCCGAGTTCGAGGCCGACGTGGTGGCGGCCGTGGTGGTGGGGATGCCGTAGTGGTGGAGGGCGTAGGCCATGATCGTCGAGAACACAGGGGCGGCCACCGCACCACCGTAGATGGGCGTGGGGTGGTCGAGGACCACGACGGCCGAGAGCACGGGATTCTCGGCCGGGGCGAACCCGGCGAAGGAGCCCACATAGGCCCCGTCGATGTAACCCAGGTGGTTCGGGTCGGGAATCTGGGCCGTACCGGTCTTGCCGGCCACGGTGTACCCGTCGATGGCGGCCTCGGTACCGGTCCCCGTGGAGACCACGCCCTCCAGCATCTGGACGAGCTCGGCGTTGGTCGAGGGGTCGATGACCCGGTGGGTGGAGGAGGCCTTGGCCGCGGTCACCGCCCCCGAGGGGTCGACGGTGGCTCGGACCAAGCGGGGGGCCACGAACACCCCGCCGTTGGCCACGGCGTTGTAGGCGTCGAGGATCTGCTGGGCGGTCACGGCGTCGTCCTGGCCGATGGGGGTCGATCCGATGGAGGTTCCGGTCCAGGCGGATGCTCCGGGAACCAGTCCCTCGGACTCGCCGGGGAAGCGCAACCCGGTCGTCTTGCCGAATCCGAGGTTGCTGATCTGGGCCAGCAGTCGGTTCTCGCCCAGGGCCTGGGCCACCTCGATAGTCCCGATGTTGGACGACTGGGCCAGGACATCGCTGGCGGTGAGCTTCTCGGTCCCGTGGGACTCGGCGTCGTGGAAGGTGTAGGTGCCCATGGGCAGGGACGCCGGGACCTCGATGGACTGAGTGGGGGTGGTGACCCCAGCCGCCAACGCCGCGGAGAAGGTCACCAGCTTGAACACCGACCCGGGCTCGTAGACGCCGGTCACCGCAGTGTTGGATGGCGCCTCCTCGACGCCGGCGGGAAGGGTGTCGGCCTGGGAGAGCAAGGTGGGCCCCGACGTCGACTGCGCGGCCGAGCTGTTCGAGTCGGCCACCGTGACCGCCCCCGCCGAAGATCCCGTCCCGCCTCCGGTCGTCGCCGAACCCGTCGTGGACTGGAGGTCGGCCATGGCCAGCACGTCTCCGGTCTTCACGTCCATCACGACGGCCGTGCCGCTGTAGGCGTGCGAGGCCGAGATCTCCGCAGCCAGCGCCTGCTCGGCGACGTACTGGACCGACTCGTCGATGGTCAGCTCCAGACCGTCACCGGGTTGGGCGGCCTCCGAGCCTTTGCCCGTCCCGGGGATGGTGGCTCCGTCGGGGGCCTGCAGGAGGCTCTTCGAGCCGGCCTTTCCGGCCAGCAACGACTGGTACTGGTACTCGAGGCCCGAAGCGCCGTTACCGGCCCAGTTGACCGTACCCACCACGGGCAGGGCCAGCTGGCCGTCGGGCTGCACCCGCTGGGGCTCGGGCACCAAGTTGATACCGGTCAGGGCCAACGAGGTGACCTTGGCGGCCTCGGTGTCGGGCACCCGATGGGCCAGATAGACGAAACCCGAGTGCTCGGTGAGCTCGGCGCGCAGTTTGGCCCTGCCCAGACCGAGGACCGGGGCCAGGGCCTCAGCAGTGGCACCCGGATGGGTGATGAGCAGCGGATCGGCCACCACCGTCTGTTTGGTCACCGACTCGGCCAGGACCTCACCGTTGCGGTCGTAGATGCCGCCACGGACGGCGGGCACGCTGACCGACTGGGTCAGCTCCGACGTGGACAGTGAGGCGTAGTGGTGGTGGGAGAACTCCTGGACGTTCACCAGCTGGGCCACCATGGCCAAGAAGATGACCACCAGGGCCAGGCGCAGGGCGCGAGAGCGCCGACCCAACAGGACCGAGGGGCTCACTGCCCGGCCGGAACCGTCGTCGCAGGGGTGGCCGAGGCGGTGGCGGCTGTGGTCGACGGCGAGCTGGTCGCAGGCGTGGTCGACGGAGTGGTCGAGGCCGTAGTGGATGCTGCAGTCGACGACCCCGTCGCGGAGGAGGACGGCTGGGGATTGATGGCCGCCGGAGGCGGTACGTCATTGGCCCGCGGCAGGGTGGCCGTGGGCGAGGAAGGGACAGAGGAGGCCACGATGGTGGGCGGGGGCAGTGGCACGTTGAGGGGCACTTCGGGGAGATCGACGACCTGGTCGGCGGCCACCAGGCCCTGGCTCCTGGCCTGGCTCACCACCACCGGAGGTGCGGCCTTCCACGCCACGGCCACCTGGAGGGTCTTCTGGGTGGCAACGGCGGCGGCCAGGGCTCGCTGGGTGGTAGACAGCCGCACCTGGCCCTGGGTCACCAGGGCGTCCCCGATCACCACGGCCAGCAGACTGCCCACGATGAGCAGACCCGACACCCACATGGTGGAGCGCTGGACGACGCGAGTGCCGGCCCTCCGGCGGGGAGCCGGCTCGAAGAGGCGAAGCGGGGGGCGACGAGGGGCTGACGGCGCGGGACGGGCCGCGGGGCGTGCCGGGGCGCGCCACGCGGTAGCGGTGCCGGCGGGAGCCATCAGGCCACCTCACCGTTGGTGCGGTCAATGGCCGCCGGTAGCCGTTCGATGACGCGCAGGCGGGCCGCCTCGGCCCGCCGGTTCCTCGCCACCTCTTCCTCGCTGGGGCGGCGGGCGCCCCGGGTGACCAGTCGGAACTGAGGATCGGCGCCACAGACGCAGGGGAGCCCGGGTGGGCATTGGCAGTTGTCGGTGGCTGCCCGGTTAAAGGTGGTCTTGACCAGGCGATCTTCGCCCGAGTGGTAGGAGATCACGACGCACCGGCCGCCGGGCCGCAGGAGGGCCAGGGCGTCGTCGAGGGCCCGCTCGAGCTGGTCCAGCTCCTCGTTGACGGCGATGCGGATGGCCTGGAAGACCCGTCGGGCCGGGTGCCCCCCGGTACGGCGGGTGGCGGCGGGGATGGCGGTGCGAACCACGTCGGCCAGCTGGCCGGTGGTGGTGAAGGGTCGAGCGGCCACGATGGCCCGGGCGATGCGACGGGCGAACCGGCCCTCACCATTGTCCGTGAACAGCTCGACCAGCTCGTGTTCGTCGTACTCGTTGACCACGTCGGCGGCTGTCCGTCCCGAGGTGGGATCCATCCGCATGTCGAGGACGGCGTCGCGGCGATAGGAGAAGCCCCGCTCGGCCACGTCGAGTTGGGGCGAGCTCACCCCGAGGTCGAAGAGCACACCCGACAGGCCCCGCTCCTCGAGGGGCGTGCCCAGATCGGCCTGGACGTCAGCCACGGCACGGGCGAGCGAGTCGAAGCGAGCCCGGCGGATGGTGGCCCGCTCCCCGAAGGGGGCCAGGGCATCTGCGGCCGCGGCTACGGCGGCGGGGTCCCGGTCGATACCGAGGATGTCGATTCCGGGATGGGCAGCCAAGAGGGCGGCCGAGTGCCCCCCACCGCCGAGGGTGGTGTCAAGGATCAGGCCGGGAGGCACCGGGGCGAACAGGCCCACGACCTCCTCGGCCATCACGGGTTCGTGGGGAAAGGCCTGGTTCATCCGCAGTCCCTCGACCGGCATGATGCTTGCGGGTGGAGTGCCGCGGCGATCTCTCTGGAAGTAGGCGGAGGAGGATACTTCCAGGGATCCGGTCGAGGGACTGCGCATGGGCCAGACTCGTTCGATGTGCACGTCGTGGCGGGCCACTGCGGCCAGGCCCGACTCGTAAGGCGTGGGGCGGTGCCAGCCGACTGCGTCCGCGGACAGTGACGCCGCCCGGACGGTGGCCGCCGAGGTGATGACCCTCCTCTCGTTGGTTCCGCTCCCGTCGAGGGTGCGAAAGGTTCCTTCGTCCAGTGCGGAGATGTCGAGGTCGCTCGGGTGGTCGATGCTCGGGTGGTCGGGGCTGACACGGCGGTCCGCTGCCTGCCCGTCGTTCGTTGTGTGTGCGGCATCGGGATACTCCTCGGATGGATGGCGCACGACGTGAAGGCGCATCGCCGCACTCAGTCGTCGTCGCCCTGGGTGAGTCGCTCCTCCTCGGGCAGGACCTTCTGATCCCAGGATTCGCGATTCCACAGCTCGACCCGATCGATCGCCCCGAGCACCAGGACGTCCCCCACCAGGCCGGCGTACTCCCGCAGGCGCAGCGGTATGGCCATGCGGCCTTGCCGGTCGATCTCCATCTCGTGCGACGTCGATGCCCACAACCTGGCCAGGTTCCGTTCGCTCTTGGAGGTGGAGGCCCGTTCCAGCATCGACTCCATCTGCTGCTCGAACTGGTCGGGCGTCCACAGTGACAAGCAGCCGTCCGTGAACTCGGTCAGGTAGCCCCCGTGCTCGAAGTGACCGCGGAACTTCGACGGCAGGATCACCCTTCCCTTGTCGTCGAGCGAGTGCTCGTACCTGCCGAAGAACCGTGCCACTGGTGATTGCTCCCACAATGCTCCCCGCAGTGCCCGAAACCTGATTGTTCAGGTTCCTCCCTTTCACACCACTTTGCGCCACTTTACGCCCCACTCCCCCACTGGTCAACCACCTGGGGGGCCAAATGTGCCTGGCGACAAGGGAAAAATCGGTTG
Organism: uncultured Acidimicrobiaceae bacterium; assembly: GCA_963845485.1. Taxonomy (GTDB): domain Bacteria; phylum Actinomycetota; class Acidimicrobiia; order Acidimicrobiales; family RAAP-2; genus Bog-756. The sequence continues at coordinate 107,824 of CAWJSI010000017.1, forward strand.
GGCCCTCGGTGGCGAAGCCTGAGCACCATCAGCCAACGGCGGACCCATGGCCGCACCGGAGGTCAGAAAACCTGGTCAGAGGGGTCTCTCGGCCTCACGGGCGCAGTACGGAGCCGGCTGGGGGCCACGGTGGTGCGGAGTGGGGGGCACCGGTGGGGCGGAGTGGTGGGGCGGAGTGGCGGGGGGGGAGACGGATGGGGCGGGTGGGGCGGTTCCGGCCTGGTCGCCGCCTCTAGGGCAACGATGCGACGAGGGAGGCGGTGACCGCCTCCTCGTCGGGAGCAGCGATCCCCAACTCGCCTGCCAGGTCGGCGACACCCGCCACTGCAGCCCCGAGCCCACTCACGGCATGGCTGCGCTCCGACGGATCCAACGCCAGGAGCTCGACCAGACGGGCCGGCTCCCACCGGAGGATGCAGGCACCGTGGAACCATGCCCCTCGACGATTGCGGCGCTGCGCCAGCCCGACCACCTTGCGGCCGTCCCCTGTGATGACCTCGCCCACCCCGACCCCGCCGAAGCACACCAGGGAGGACCACCGGGTGCAGGCCACAAAGCCCTCAGTATGGGCCCGCACACCGGTGATGCCGAGACGGTCAAGGGCCTCCACCCAGGCCTGGCCCAGCCAATCGAAGGCCCGGTCGACCTGGGGCAGCCACAGCGGATCGTCCGCGGGGATCCACACATCCACCCAGGCGGGATCGCCGGGGCCCACGAGCACCGCTCCCCCACCTGAAGAACGACGGACGATCGAGACACCGGCCGCACCCGCCCGAGGCAGGTCGACCGCCGTCTCGGGCTGGGTGGATCCGAGGACAATGGCCGTGTCGGCGGCGCGGCAGATCGCCACCGCTCGCCTCCCTGGTTCGTCGGCCACGGACGGCCACGAGCGGTGCAACGACGACGCCGACTCGCACCGCTCCTCGACCCTCCATGAAACGGGCACCGGTCACGCCCTCCTTCCCACGGTTACTCGCGACGCGGGATCAGGCCGTCAGCTGCTGGCGGGGGTCCGGGCCGAGATAGGTACTCCAATCCTCGCTGGCCCCTCCGCAGAGAGCCAGCAGCTGAACGCGGTGGCGGGGGGCCACGGGCGTGGAACGCAGTGTCATGCCGGCCTCGTGGGGCAGCCGGTCCTCTTTCCTCGTGTTGCAGCGCCTACACGCCGCCACCACGTTCTCCCAGGTGTGCGGTCCACCTTTGCTCCGGGGAACGACATGATCGAGATTCTCCGCCGCCGACCCGCAGTACTGGCACCGGGAGCCGTCCCGAGCGAACACCGTTCTCCGGTTCACCGCCACGCGGTAGTGACGAGGGACCTGGACATACCGGACGAGTCGGACCACCGAGGGTTCGGGCACCGCAAGACGCTCGGCCCGGAACACGCGGTCGGTGGCATGGACCAGCTCGGCTTTGGTATCGAGTACGAGCAACACGGCCCGCCTCGAGGACACGATGCCCAGCGGCTCGAAGGTGGCGTTCAGGACGAGCGCCCGCCTGGACGGTGACATGGGCGAGCGGACGGCGGCCGAGGAGGTCGAGGCGGCTCCCCCCGGAGCCGGCGTGGTGGCCTGGTATTTCGACCGTCGATCCATCACCTCGGAAATTAGCCCGATCGCGTCGGGTCCCGACGGCCTCTGACCGACCGAGCCGAGAACGGGCCCGCCGGAGCCGTGGAGCGGCTCCACTCGAGATACGAGAGCACGTCGGCGCGTTCGGGGACCGCATCGGGCCTGCCGTAGGCCGTGACCATCCTGAACCGCCACCAGGCGGCGTCAGGGAGGGGAAGATAGGGGCTCGACCGCCACCAGCCGGGCACGGCCATCCGCTGGAGCGCACCCAGAGCTGTCCACCACAGGCCGGGACGGACCGCCACGGCCAGCACCACAGCGACGACCGCCCGCATCGAAGGGGATGGGGGCATCTCGCTAGGCATCAGAGGCGGTCCTCAACGGTGAGCGAGACGTCGAGGGCCCGCCGGGCCACCGCCGCTGCTCCCAGGAGGGGTCCGTGGGCGCCCAAGCCGCCCGGGATGATCCGGGCCGAGCGCGAGAAGTCGAGGCGCGAGCGACGGGACAGCTCCAGCTGGGCCGCTTCGAAGAACGAGTCACCGAAGCCGAGGGCCACCGAACCCGCCACCACGGTCAGCTCGACGTCAAGGAGATTGGCGGTCGAGGCTACGGCCCGCCCCACCAGCATGCCCGTCCGTCGGCGCACCGACTCGGGCGCCTCGGCGGCTGGACGACCGGTGATCTGCTCGATGGACAGTCCCGAGGCCTCGGCTTCGAGGCAGCCCTGGCCGCCGCATACGCAGGGGCGGCCGTCGGGCTCGACGACCACGTGTCCGATGTGCCCGGCATTGCCGTTCTCGCCGTCGAGGAGTCGGCCATCGACCACGATGCCTCCCCCGACCCCGGTCGATACCACCATGGCCATGTAGTTGGTCGAATCACGAGCGGCGCCCAACCAGCCTTCCCCGAGGGCCAGCGCCTTGGCATCGTTGTCGATGGCGACGGCCAGGCCGAGGTGGTCGGCCAGTCGCTGTCGGAGAGGGAAGCGGACCCAGGCGCCGATATTGAGCGGACTCACCGTCTCGCCACCGGTGGTCATCGGTCCTCCGCAGCCCACCCCGCACACCACCGGGTCGGCAGGCGCGGCGGCGAGGACCCGGCCGGTCAGGGTCGTGAGTGTGCCCAAGACCACCTCGGGGTCCGACGACTGCGGTGTGGGCGTGCGGTCCTCGGCCAGGAGTGCCCCCGACCCATCGACTACGGCGGCGGCCATCTTGGTGCCCCCGATGTCCACGGCGAGCACCACCGGTTTCGGTGCAGAACCTTCGGAGCGGCCTCCACCCGGACGGGCACCGTCCTCGGAAGGGTTCTTCGGCAACGGGGTAGTCAGTAGGTCCGGTGAGCGCATCCGGCCCTACGGGACCGGTTAGACCACGCCGTCACTCGTCGCGGTGGAAACGGCCCCGGATCCAGTCCCGCGGGTCGTGCACCGAGTTGCTCAGATTGCGGCTGTGGAGGGAACGCGAGATGTCGTCGATCCCCGCCTTGCCCATTCTCCGGGCGTTGTTGGCGAACACCACGCCCGAGAGGAACATCACCACCACACCGACGAAACCGAGCACTACGGAGCGTGAAAAGGTGAGGAACATGAAGACGAGGGCGGCCACGAAGACCAACGCCGACCAGATGCAGTAGCGGCCTGCGTGCCGATAGACCGTCTCGGAACGAACCCGCTCCGCGAATCCAGGATCCTCCTGGTAGAGGGACTGCTCCAGTTCATGCAGTATGCGTTGTTCGTGCTCAGAGAGCGGCAAGAACTCGTCCCCTCCACCTAACTCCGTGTCCAGCGGTGATCGCTGCCTTCATCCTCGCGCATCCCCCACTCGAAAACATGCCGCATCCGAGCGATCCCTTGACCTTCGGAGACTGCACTGTCGACTAGACACCGAAACCATATTACAAGGCGGAGGCCCGTTCTTCGCCATTTCATCGGCCCCCAGGCGCCGTCGGGCCCCACTGGGCCTCACCCCGACGGCGTACACGTAGCCCCTCGTCCCCCACCAGTGACGCTGGACCGACCGAGGAACCGCCATATCGGGCCCGGATGGCATCGACCGCCGAGGTGACCGTGGCCCACGAACCCTGGATCCGCTCGGCCTCCTCCTGGGCCCGAACCAGCCGGTCCGAGCTCGAACCGCCAGGGTCACCGTCTGATGCTGTGCCGGAGGCGGTGGGCGCTCCACGGCCCTCCACTCCCCCTTCTCCCGAGTCGAGACCGAGGTCGAGCGTGAGCTGGTGGCCGGCGTCACTCTCCCCGAATCCGGACAGGCTCACGCCGAGCAACCGGACCCCCTGAGCCAGGGAGACCGACTCCAAGAGGGCGGTGGCCACAGCACCTACGGCCGGCGTCGCATCGACAGGCGAAGCCAGCGAGTGGGACCGGGTGATCATCGTGAAATCGGCAAACCTCACCTTGATGGTGACGGTTCGTGCCGCCAGTTCGGCACGGCGGAGAGCAGTCGCCGAAGCATCAACCATGCGCAGCAGGTGGCCGAGCAGGGTGGCGCGGTCCCACAGGTCCGAGGCGAACGTCTCCTCGTGTCCGATCGACTTGGCCGCCTGTTCGGGCACGACAGGACGGGGATCGTGGCCCCGGGCCAACTCGGCGAGGTGGGCGCCTTGGGCTGCTCCGAGGTAGCGCTGGAGCGCGCCTTCGGGTAACGAAGCGATGTCACCCACCGTCAGGATCCCGAGCGACTGCAGCCGTCGGCCCGTAACCGGCCCTACGCCCCACAGGGCTCGGACCGGCAGTGGGTGGAGGAACTCCAACTCCCGGCCGGGATCGACTACTACCACGCCGGGACCGGGCACGATCCCAGCCGACGAGGCGGTCGGCTTGGCTGCCTTCGAGGCCAGCTTGGCCATCAGTTTGCTGCGGCCCATTCCCACCGAACAGGTGAGGTGCAGCTCGTCAGCGACCCGCTTCCTGATCATCTCGGCGATCGTCCTGCCGTCTCCCAGCAGCTGCCGTGAACCGGTGACATCGAGGAACGCCTCATCGAGCGAGATCCCCTCTACCAGCGGCGTGACCGACTGGAAGATGGCGTGAAGCTTTTCGCTCTCTTCGACGTACCGGTGGAACCGACCATCGACGAACACGGCCTCGGGGCACATGCGACGGGCCACCGAGGAGGGCATGGCCGAATGCACCCCATACTGGCGTGCCTCGTACGTACAGGCAGCCACCACCCCTCGGGGACCCGACCCTCCCACGATGACCGGGAGCCCGACCAGTTCCGGGTTGTCGAGCACCTCGACCGAGGCAAAGAACGCATCCATGTCGACGTGGAGGATGACCCGCCCGGCGGCCTCCTGGGCCGAGCCCCTTACCGCCCGTTCCCCCGGGGACTCCGACGTCACGACCAACCCCTCAACCTCCGAGGCGAAGGCGCCTGAAACCCTCGGCGAAGGGAACACCGGACTGTTTCCCAGCGTCCTCGGCCCCGAGCCTCACGGCGGTGGAGGCCCACTCCACGCCATCGGGGAACTGGCTGCGGTGACAGGCCACGGCCTCACTCTTCAGGTCCACGGTGGAAGAGATGTCCACCCAGACATCCGGCTCGAGGGTTCCGGACATCAGCACCAGACCGACCTGGTGTGCCGGGCCAGCAGCCGGGAAGTAATGCGGTAGCGCCGCAGCCGGGGCCACGGCGTCGAGAGCCGCCATCCCGGTGACCCGGTGGTCACGGTGGTTGAAATAGTCCTGACCGAAGAAGATGGCGGTCGGATCGGGGCACAGGACGATTTGGGGACGGACCGCCCTGACTTCGGCAACCAGCGCCTCCCGGAGGCCCATGTCGTCGGAAAGCTCCCCGTCGGGGTAGTTGAGGCACCGCAGATCGTCGATGCCAAGCAGAGCGGCAGCCTCGGCGGACTCGGCCGCTCGTTGGGCGATCAAGTCGAGCGGATTGGTTGTCGGGTCCGCCGATCCCTTGCCGCCGTCAGTGCAGAGAAGTATGTGCACTTTGCACCCGGCCTTCGCCCACGCCGCCAGGGTCCCACCACAAGAGACGTCAGGATCGTCTGGGTGCCCGTAGATGGCTAAGGCCCGCTCCGGTATCTCGGCCAGGAGCTCCGCCATGACCTAGACCTCCGGCTGCTTGGGGGCGGTCGTCTTGGTCAGCAGGCCGACCTCGCGTCGGAAGTCGTCCACCCCCTCGAATCCCTTGTACACGCTGGCGAACCGCAGATATGCCACCTCGTCGAGTACCCGCAGGCGCTCGAGCACGGCTAGTCCCACCTCCTCGGAGCTGGGTTCGGAACCCTCTTCGCGCAGTTCGTCCTCGACCTCGTGAGCCAACACCTCGAGCTGTTCCTCGGACACCGGGCGGTTCTTCGTTGCCGATCGCAGGCCGTCCACCAGCTTGCCCCGGTCGAAGGGCTGGCGCAGTCCGGAACGCTTGATGACCATCAGCGGGATCTCGTCGATTCGCTCGAAGGTGGTGTAACGCCGTCCACACACGGCGCACTCACGCCGCCGTCGGATGGCAGTCCCGTCCTCGGCCAGCCTTGAATCGACGACCCGATCATCGTCGGCCAGACACCAGGGACATCGCACGTCACGAGGCTAGTGCGCCACCCCCGGACCCACGGCTTCACCACGTCCTCAGCGTGAGGTTCGCCACCTCGCCACACCGTTCCCACACGAGGTCAGGGAACGATGATCCGTTCCCCGGGCTGCACGTTCTCCGAGCCAGTCTCCGCGGCCATCCTCGCCACCAAGGGGCGGGGGTCGGAACTCGGATCTACCCGCTCGGCGATGGTCCACAGCGTGTCGCCCGGTCGCACCGTATAGGTGGCCGAGTGGCCGATCTCCGCCGAGGCGGAACCGGTGGTGTGGGAGTCACCACCGGTTCCGCTCAGCGGAAGAGCAAGGCCGACCACGAGGAGACCCATGGCGGCGAGAAGGGTGCGGCGGCGGCGGACAGCAACTGAGGGGCGCCGGCGCTTCGTAGTCCGGACCCCGTGCCGGGGCTCCTCGACCAGCCGGAGCCCATGGGGCTCCTCCCACTCAGGAAGGTCGAGCTCGTCGGTCCGATTCCCCGGCTCGGTGCTCACCAGCCGTAGATCCGGGGCGGCAGCCGAACGCAGTGGCCGGATGCTCCGAGGTGTGGGCTCCAGCCAGAGGGCGGTCATCGCTGCGGCTCCCCGCATGCGGTGGCCGTCCGGCTGGGAGTTCCGAGCAGATCTCGGTGCTCGGTCAAGCGTGCGGTATCCATGAGGAAGTTGTACGCCGAGGGTGTATCAACCGACCCGGCGAGGTCGGGGTGCCGGTCAGCTGACGCTCCTGTCCGGCCGCCGGGGAGGGTGCTCGAGATCGAACCTGTGTTCGCCATGCCGCCATGTCAGCACGAACACCTGTTCGGTGTCAAGAGATTTGTCGAACGGGTGTTTGCTTTTGTTCCCCCACCCCACTACCTTCTGGCAAACAGATGTTCGCCGGATGGCGGTACTCGATGCAATAAGGGGGAGTCATGGCCCAGGTACTGAGCACCAAGCGCAAGCAGATTCTGGACTGCATCTCCGAAGCGGTGAGGGAGCGTGGTTACCCGCCGTCTGTGCGCGAGATCGGGGAGTCAGTCGGTCTCACGTCGTCATCCACGGTCCACGCCCATCTAGCCGTGCTGCAGCGGGAGGGCTACCTGCGGCGGGATCCGACCAAGCCGCGGGCCATCGAGGTCTGTTACGACCCGTCGTCAAAGGTCATCATGGATTCCCGCCCTATCCGACACGTTCCTTTGGTCGGTGACGTGGCTGCTGGGACCGGCGTGCTGGCCCAGGAGAACGTAGAAGAGCTGTACCCGCTCCCCGAGGACTTCACCGGGACGGGGACCCTGTTCATGGTGACGGTGCGGGGAGACTCGATGATCGACGCCGGCATCATGGATGGCGACTTCGTCGTCGTCCGTCAGCAGCCCCAAGCCGAACAGGGCGATGTAGTCGTGGCCGGCATTCCTGACGGTGAGGCAACGGTGAAGCGCTTCACCACCCGAGGCGGCAAGGTGATCCTCAACCCGGCCAACGAGCGGCTCTCCCCGATGGAGTTCGATCCGTCCGATGTGACCATCTACGGGAAAGTGGTCACGGTCCTCCGTCGCCTCTAGTGGGTGATCCTCGCTAGACCTGTGGTGTCGTGACTCCGACTGTGCTCATGTCGGGGTAGCGGTCGCCAGCTCCCGCCCCAGCCGGGAACACCGCTTCGATGGCCTCGAGATCGGCGTCGCTCAACTCGATGTCCACCGCGGCCACATTCTCCTCGAGGTAGCTGCGCCGCTTGGTGCCCGGAATGGGGACCACATCGTGGCCCCTCGAGAGCACCCAGGCCAGAGCCAACTGGCCTGGGGTGCATCCCTTTGCCGACGCCAGTTCCCGCACCTTGTCCACCAACTCGATGTTGTGGATGAAGTTGGCGCCAGTGAACCTGGGCAGGTGGGCGCGAAAATCGCCCTCGGGGAAGTCGTCCGGTGAGGTGATCTGTCCGGTCAAGAATCCCCTGCCCAGGGGGCTGTAGGCCACGATCCCGATACCGAGCTCCCGGGCCGTGTCGATGACCGGTCCCTCGAGGTCCCGGCTCCAAAGCGACCATTCGCTCTGGAGTGCCGCAATGGGATGGACGGCGCACGCCCGACGCATGGTGTCGGGCAGGGCCTCCGAGAGGCCCAGGTAGCGGACCTTTCCCTCGGCTACGAGCTCGGCCATGGCCCCGACCGTCTCCTCGATCGGGACGTTGCCATCCGTCCGGTGCTGGTAGTAGAGGTCGATGTGCTCGACGCCCAACCGCCCGAGTGACGCCTCACAGGCCTGACGGACGTAGGCGGCATCGCCTCGGACGGTCCGGTCGGTCGGGTTCGGGCCCCGCGAGATCCCGAACTTGGTGGCGAGCACCACTTCATCCCTCCGGCCCGTGATGGCCCTGCCGACCAGCTGCTCGTTGAGGTACGGGCCGTACATGTCCGAGGTGTCGAGGAACGTGACTCCGAGGTCAAGTGCCCGGTGGATGGTGGCGACCGACTCGTCGTCGTCCCCCTTGCCGTAGAACTCACTCATTCCCATACAACCGAGGCCCTCAGCAGAGACCTCGAGCCCGGTCGTTCCCAGTGTGCGCGTCGTCATGGCCATGATCTGGACCCTACCGGTCCGTCCCATGGCTGCCGTCGGTCCCTGGCGGCTAGCCCCCGGCCCGCAGCAGCTGGTCGAGGACCGATGCGGCCCGTTCGAGTTGATCGGTCGACACGTGTTCGTCGGGCGTGTGGGCCAAGAGCGGATCGCCCGGCCCGAAGTTGGCCGCGGGTATTCCGTGGGCCCACAGTGAGGAGGCGTCGGTCCAACCCTGTTTGGCCAGGGGGGGACGTCCCGTGGCCGACACCAGACCGGCCAGGATGGGGTGGTTGAGGGAGGGAGGCGCTCCAGCCACGGCGTCGACGAGCTCCCAGCGATCCCCGGGCTCCAAGTGGGGGCCGATCAGGTCCCGGAGCGAGGCCTCGGCATCTTCGGTCGTGCGGTCGGGGGCGAAGCGGTGGTTGATGAGGACCGAGGCTTCGTCGGGCACCACGTTGCCCGCCACCCCGCCACCCACCTCGACGGCCTGGATCTGCTCGACGTATTCGCAGCCGTCGAGCACCGGTCGCCGGCTCTCATAGGCGGCCAGCGTGTCGAGCAGCGGGCCCAACCGGTGGATGGCGTTGCGACCCATGTACGGCCGGGCCGTATGGGCGCGCCGCCCGGCGAGTGAGACGCGGACCCGCAACGTGCCCTGGCAGCCGGCCTCGACCACCCCGTCGGTCGGCTCGCCCAGAATGGCGGCGTCGGCCGCCAACAGGTCCGGTCGGTGCTCCCAGAGGTGGCGCAGACCGTTGAACTCCTGGGCCACCTCCTCGCCGGTGTAGAAGCACCAGGTCACGTCCACACTGGGCTCCGGAATGGTCCCGGCCAGATGGAGGAAGACGGCCAGCCCCCCCTTCATGTCGGCCGAACCCACCCCGTAGAGGGTGCCGTCGACGATGCGGGGCTCCTCGTTGCCCCCGGTCGGGGGCACGGTGTCGAGATGGCCGGCCAACAGCACCCGGTGAGGTCGGCCGAGGTCTGTCCGCGCCACGACGTTGTCGTCCACCCGCTCCACCTCGAGCCAGGGGCACAGCCGGAGGGCCGCCTCCACGGCATCGGCCATGGGGCCCTCGACGTGGCTCACCGAGGGGATGGCTACGAGGGCGGTGGTCAGGCCCAGGAGGCCACGGGGTATCGCACCCCCGTCGACCGGGTCGGCCACCGTCACGTGGAGACGCCGTGCTGGCGCAGAATGTCGTTCAGCCCGGCCTTGTCGTGCCGCTCGCCCTCGGTCAACCGCCTGATGACGAGTACGCAGGGGAGGAAGAACTCCCCGCCGGGGAACTCACGACGTCGCGACGCCTGAACGGCCACCGACCACGGCGGTACATGGCCCCGGCTGAGCTCGTCACCCGACTCGGCGTCGATGACCGGGATGGACGGGTTGAGGATGGTCCCCTCCCCCACCACCGATCCCCGTCCTACCCGGGCGCCCTGGGTGATCATGCACCGGCTGCCGATCATGACCTCGTCCTCGATGATCACCGGGGCGGCCTGGGCCGGCTCCAAGACACCCCCGATTCCCACCCCCCCAGACAGGTGGACCTGCTCCCCGATCTGGGCGCACGAACCCACCGTGGCCCAGGTGTCGACCATGGATCCCGCCCCCACCCGGGCACCGATGTTGACGTAGCTGGGCATACAGATGACCCCGTTGCCCAGGAACGAACCCCAGCGGGCCGAGGCCCCGGGCACCACCCGCACCCCCGAGGCCGCGTAGCCCGACTTGAGCGGGAGCTTGTCGGCGTACTCGAAGGGGCCGAGCTCGGTGGTCTCCATGGACCGCAGCCGGAACAGCAGCAAGATGGCCTGCTTCAACCACTGGTGGACGACCACCTCGTCGGTGTCCGGGTCCACCTCGGCCACCCGGGCCTGTCCCGAGTCGAGGAGGTCCACAGCCTCGGTCACCACGGCGAGAGCGTCGTGGTCGTCCGGGCCCAACTCGGAGGCACGGGACCACAGCTCGTCGATCTGGGACTGGAGATCTGCCATGGGGTGACGTTAGCGCTGGGGCCCGCGACCACCGAGCTCCCCGAGGAAGCCGGCGCCGCCGGTCACGACGTGGACAGGGGCTCGAGCGCCCGGCCCCGTAGACGCCCGGCTACCTCCTCGAGCCGTTCCATGGGCTGGACGACCGCCACACGCACGTGCCCGGCCCCGGCGGGACCGTAGAGATCGCCGGGACTGGTCAGGAGGCCACCCTGCATGGCGAGCGCCTCGGCGAGGGCCCATGCCCCGCCGGCCGCCGCGTCGCCGAACTCCTCGGGAACGGCAACCCAGAGGTAGAACCCACCGGCCGGCAGCCCCGAGGGGAGGCCCGCTCCGGTGAGCACGTCAGCGAGGAACGCCAACCGCTCCTGGTAGCGCCGGCGCTGTTCGACCACGTGCTCGTCGTCGCCGTAGGCGGCTACGGCACCGGCTTGGACCGGGCCCGGGACCATCAGCCCGGCGTGCTTGCGCACATCGAGCAGATAGCCGACCAGGTCGGGATCGCCGGCGTAGAAGCCGGCGCGCACCCCGGCCAGGTTGGACCGCTTGGACAGCGAGTGGACGGCCACCACACCCGAGGTACCCGAGTTGAGGACGGTGGCCGGTGGTGCACTCCACGTGAACTCGGCATAGCACTCGTCGGAGAACACGGGGATCCCGTGGGCCCGGCCCCAGCGGGCCACGTCGTCGAGGGCGGTGAGGGCACCGGTCGGGTTCGACGGGGAGTTGGCCCAGAGGAGCAGGGCCCGGTCGATGTCGCCCGGGTCGACCGAGGCGAGGTCGAGGCCCCCACCCTCGAGCTCGGCCACCGGAACCGGCCGGCAGCCCCCGAGGAGTGCGCCCATGGCGTAGGTGGGATACGAGACGGCCGGGTAGAGCACCGTGTCCCGCCCGGGGGTCCGCAGCCGCAGGTACTGGGCCGTCGACGCCACGAACTCCTTCGTGCCCACGCAGGCTGCCACTTCGGTACCGGGATCGACGTCCACCCCGAAGCGACGAGCCAGCCATCCCGAGGCCGCCCGCCGGTAGGCCGGTGACGCCTGGGACGTCGGATACCCCCGCTCGGTCCCCGAGGCGGCCATGGCGGCGAGGACGGCGGCCGGTGGGGCGTCGCACGGGGTCCCGATCGAACAGTCGACCAGGCCGCCGCTCAAGTGCAGGCGCTCCTCGGCCCGGGCCTTCAGCGCATTCAACCGGTCGTAGGGGTAGGGCGGTGGCTCGAACCCCGCGCCGGGCGTCCCGGCCCCCGGGGGCGAGGCGCTCACGAGGCCAGGAAGGCGGCGAAGCGGGACTTGCCGACGTCGTCGAGGACCACCTGGATCCGGGTGGACTCCTCGCCGGCCTCTTCGCCCACGATCTCGCCCTCGCGGTGCACGGCGGCCAGTACGTCACCCCGGGCCCACGGGATGAGCAGCTCCACCACCCGGTCGCCGACCCGGAGTCGGTCCCCCATGGCCTGGAGCAGCTCGGGAATGCCCCGACCCGTGCGGGCCGAGACCATGATGGAACCCTCGTGGGCGGCCATCAGCCGGCGCGCCTCCTCACCGATCCCCCCGTCTCGCTGCTCCCCGGCCAGGATGGCGTCGACCTTGTTGACTACGAGGAGCTCGGGCAGGCCGTCGGCACCGATCTCGGCGAGGACGGTGCGCACCGCGTCAACCTGGCCCTCGAGGTCGGGGGCCGAGCCGTCGACCACGTGGAGGATGAGGTCAGACTCCCCCACCTCTTCCAGGGTGGAGCGAAACGCCTCCACCACCTGGTGGGGCAGTTTGCGGACGAATCCCACCGTGTCGGTGACGAGCACGGTCTCCCCGCCCGGTAGGTCGAGCTGGCGGGTGCGGGGGTCGAGGGTCGAGAACAGCCGGTTCTGGACGAGCACGTCCGAACCGCACACGCGATTGAGCAAGGTCGACTTGCCGGCGTTCGTGTACCCGACCAACGACACCGTCCGCTGGCGCGACCGGGCCCGGCCCTTGCGCTGGGTGCGCCTGGTCCGGGCCAACCGCCCGAGATCGGCCTCCAGTCGGGTCATGCGCTGCACCAATCGCCGACGGTCGACCTCGAGGGCCGTCTCCCCGGGCCCCCGGGTGCCGATGCCACCGGCCTGCTGACTGAAGCTGCGACCCCGTCCCCGGAGCCGGGGCAGGCGGTAGCGGAGGAGGGCCAGCTCGACTTGGGCCCGGCCCTCGGGGGTGCGGGCGTTCTGGGCGAAGATGTCGAGGATCACCGCGGTGCGGTCGATGGCCGTCCGGCCCAGAATCTTCTCCAGGTTGCGTTGCTGGGCGGGCGAGAGGTCGTCGTCGAACACGACCGTGTCGGCGTCCACGGCCAGGCACACCGACAGCAGCTCGTCGGCCTTGCCCCGTCCGAGATAGGTGGCCGGGTCGGGTGTGGTCCGCCGCTGGACGATCCGCTCCATCACGTCCGCCCCCGCCGTGTTCACCAGCAGTTCGAGCTCGTCGAGGCCGGCCTCGGTGGCGGCCAGCGTGGACTGGGGAAAGGTGACCCCGACCAGGACGATGCGCTCCCGGACGGTCCGGGAGATCAGGGTGTCGGTGAACGCCGAGTCGTTCGGGGTCACGCGGCACGCCCGGCCAGCGCGGCCAGCAGCTCGGTCGGCACATCGACCTCGGCCACAAAGACCACCGGGCCGCTCAGCACGGCCCCGTCGGGACGCAGTTCGACACCGAGGGTGCCGCCGGGATTGCCCACGTCGACGGTGGTGCCCACCTGGCCCCAGTGATGGGCCGCGGCGGCCGAGGCGACACTCCCGGTACCGCAGGCCAGCGTCTCGCCCACGCCCCGTTCCCACACCCGCAGGGTCAAGGTGTCCGCTCCGGGTCCCACGGCGACGAACTCCACGTTCACGCCCTCGGGGAACTCGACTTGGATGGCCGAGCCCTGCTCGGCCACGTCGACCGCCACGGGGTCGACGACCTCCAGCACGAGGTGGGGGTTGCCCACGTCCACCAGCACCGCTCGGGTCACATCGGGCCGGGCCGGCTGCTCGGGGCCGAGGCGGACCATCCCCATGTCCACCGAGGCCCAGTCCGGTCCGCCGTCCACGGCCCGGCGGTAGGCCACCGACCGGACCCCGCCGGGGGTGGCCACCGTGAACGTGGGCGCGGTCACCAGGCCGGCCCGCAGAGCGGCCTGGGCCAGACAGCGCATGCCGTTCCCGCTCATCTCGGCCGTGCCCCCGTCGGCGTTGGTGAGATCCATCGTGAGGTCGGCCCCCTCGGTGCCGGCCAGGATCCTGATCAGCCCGTCGGCGCCCACGCCGAGGCGGCGGTGGCAGAGGAGTCGGACCGCATCGGGCCCGAGGCCCCGCTGATCATCCAGGTCCACGAGGACGAGGAAGTCGTTTCCCGCGCCCTGGTGCTTGGTCAGGGACAGGGACTCATAGGTCGGATCGGTCGGGGTCATCTCGTGCTGGTTCATTCTCGCACCCCCGGAACGGCCCCGGGGACTGTCCTCAGGGCGGCCACGACGGCATCGACCGGATCGTCACCGCCCGCCAACCAGAGGATACGGGGATCTCGTCGGAACCACGCTCGCTGTCGCCGGGCAAAGGTACGGGTCCGCTGGATGGCGAGCTCCACGGCATCGCCCAGGGCCACCCCGTCCTCGATATGGGCGAGCAGCTCCCGGTAGCCGAGGGCCTGGCGGGCCGTGCGGGACATCCCCCCGGGCCGGCCCACCAGGGTACGGACCTCGTCGAGCAGGCCCGCGTCCATCAGCAGCTCGAAGCGCTCGGCGATGCGCACGTCGAGGATGTCGGCGCCCGGGTCCAGGCCCACGAGCGTGACCTGGCTGGGCGGATAAGTCTCCAGGCCGGGGCCGAAGGTGGAGAACGGCTGGCCTGAGCCCATGGTGACCTCGAGGGCCCGCACCAGACGCCGTTCGTTGGTTGCCTCGATGCGACCGGCAGCCACCGGGTCGGCGGCGGCGAGCCGGTCGTGGAACCGGCGGAGGGCACCCTGGCGTTCGGCGCTCCCCTCGGGACCGGTCCGGTCGAGCTCGGCGATGAGGGTGGCGGCCACCTCGGAATAGCGACCCGGGAACCGGAGGTCGTCCACGACCGAGCGTAGGTACAGACCCGTCCCACCCACCAGCAGGGCGGCGTTGCCGCGTCCGGCGATGCCCTCGAGGGCGAGGAGGGCGGCTCCTTGGAACCGCTGCACGGTGAACTCATCGGACGGCTCGACCAGGTCGACGAGATGGTAGGGGACCCGGGCCCGGACCTCGGCAGTCGGCTTGGCCGTTCCGATGTCCATACCCCGGTAGACGGCCATGGAGTCGACCGAGACCAACTCCACCCCCGGGGACCCGTAAGTGGTGTCGTTCATCCGGGCCGCGACGGCCAGGGCCACGGCTGACTTGCCCGACGCCGTGGGTCCGACCAGGCTCACCACCGACGAGCCGGTCGGCGCGGGCCCGGGGCCCGGCCCGTCAGCTGCCGGCAACCGGGATGCGGGTCCGATGCGAGGGTGGGGCCGTCACTTCGAGAAGCACCCCGGACAGGTGGTGCCGGGCGGCGTCCACCACCTCGACGATGGCGTAGGAGCCCTCCCGCGGCGGCCTGACCCCGGCGCTGTCGAAGTGGACCAGTTTGTTCTGGCCGGTCCGCCCGGTGATCACCGACGGGTTGCGCTTCGAGGGGCCCTCGACGATGACCTCCTCCCGGCGGCCGATACGACTGCGGTGGTGTAGGGCCGCGGACCGCTCCACCACGGTCCGAAGCCGCTCGAAGCGCTCGGCCACCACCTCGGAGGGGACGAACCGCTCCGTCATGGCCGCCGCCCGGGTCCCGGGGCGGGGCGAGAAGATGAAGGTGTAGGCGCTGTCGTAGGACGCCTCGGCCGCCACCTCGAGGGTCCGTTCGAAGTCGTCGTCGGTCTCCCCGGGGAACCCGACGATGATGTCGGTGGTGACGGCGAGATCAGGGATGGCGGCCCGGGCTGCGGCCAGCCGCGTGAGGTAGCGCTCCGCCGTGTAGCCCCTACGCATGGCCGCCAGTACCGCGTCGCTCCCCGACTGGAGAGGCAGGTGGAGGTGATCGCAGACCTCGTCGGTTTCGGCCATGGCCGCGATGGTCTCGGGTCGCAGGTCCTTTGGGTGGGGACTGGTGAACCGCACCCGCCGGATGCCGTCAACCGCGCCAACCGCTCGGAGCAGGTCGGCAAAGAGCGGGCGGCGGCGGGTGAGGTCCCGGCCGTAGGAGTTGACGTTCTGGCCCAGCAGGCTGACTTCGGTGACTCCCCGGGCGGCCAATGAGCGCACCTCGCCGACCAGTTCGTCGAAGGGACGTGAGACCTCGCCCCCCCGCACCGAGGGCACGATGCAAAAGGCACACGAGTTGTCGCACCCCATCTGAATGGTGACCCAGGCGGCGTAGGGCAGGTCTCGGACGGCGTTGAGGGCGGCTACCTGTTGGTCGCCGCCGGTTGGGTCGTCCCCTTCGAGCGGCCCGTCGAGGATCTCGACCACAGGACCCGTTCGGGCGGCCCGGGCCAACAGCTCGGGGGCCCGTCCGAGATTATGGGTGCCGAAGACCACATCGACGTGGGCGGCGCGCTCCCTGATCCGTTCGCCGTCCATCTGGGCCAGGCACCCGCCCACGGCGATCTGCATGTCGGGCCGGCTCTCCCGCAGCGTCTTCAGGTTGCCGAGGTGGCCGTAGAACTTGTTGTCGGCGTTCTCACGGATGCAACACGTGTTGAACACCACGAGGTCGGCCGATTCGAGGTCCGAGGTGGCCACCATCCCGTCGGCCACGAGCGCCCCGGCCAGGCGCTCCGAGTCGTGCTCGTTCATCTGGCAGCCGAACGTGCGGATGTGGAAGGTCCGCGCCGGCGGCTCGGCGACGCCCGGCGCCTCGAGCGGTGGCGCGGCATCCGGGGTGGTCACCGTCCCAGGATACGACCACCGGGCCGGACGGCCTGACCGGGTCGCCTACGCCTCGTCAGCGAAGTCGAACAGCTCCCCGGTCCGGTCGAGGATCAGTCCGTGCATGTCGGGATGGAGGATCAGGACCTGACCGGGCAGATCGGCCTGGTCGAGGGCGGCGATGGCGGCGGCCTGGACCTTGTGGGCGTCGGTGCCGTGAGCGATCCCGAGCAGCGAGGGTCCCGCCCCCGACCAGCAGACGGCCAGCGCCCCGCCGGCGGTCATCTCGGCCAGGAGCTTCGGGGCGGCGGGGAACAGGGGGCTGCGGTAGTCCTGGTGCAGCCGGTCCTCGGTGGCCTCGGGGATGAGCACCCGGCTGTCGGCCAGGCCGGCGATGAGCAGCGCCATGCGTGAGAGGTTGAACGCCGCACTGCCCCGGCTCACCTCGCTCGGGAGCGCCTGGCGGGCCCGGGCCGTGGACAGGGTCACGTCGGGGACGATGACCACGAAGGCCAAGCTCACGTCGAGTGGGAGCCGAACGGCGTGCACGCCTCCTTTCACCCGGGCGGCGGCCACGAGCCCTCCGACCATGGAGGCGGCGGCATTGTCGGGATGCCCGTCCATCTGGGCGGCCACGGCCAACGGGTCGCTGGCCCCGGCGGCGGCGGCGGCGGCCACCGCCAATGCGGCCGACGATCCGAGGCCACGGGCGATGGGTATCTGGGACTTCACGGTGATCGACAGCCGGTCGGTGCCGGCCACGTCGATGGCCACCCGGGCCGCCAGGTGCGAGGGGTCGTCGGAGAGCCCGGCTCCCTCACCCTCGGACCGGACGATCAGCCGGGACGCCGGCTCCACCTCCACTTCGACGTACCGGTCGAGGGCGATGGCCAAGGTGTCGAAGCCCGGTCCGAGGTTGGCCGACGACGCTGGTACCCGTGCACGCACACGGACACGGTAGTCCGAGCCGTCACACGCGAGCGGTTTCTGCCCACCTCACCCCGGGCAGACCGGATTCGGTGCCCTCCCGGTCGGGGTCATCCGTGGACGAGTCGCCACCACCACGACGGCTCGGGCACGGTGGCCTCGAGGGTCAAGGGAACGAGCTCGGTCTGGGTACCGAGGGTGAACCGCGCTGTGCCGGCCAGACTCCCACGCTTCCCGCCGGGGGCCACGGCGTGGAGGGTACTGGTGGCCGTGACCTGTTGGCCGGGCCAACCGACCAGCGAGGCCGACTCCTTCGCCACCACGGCCACCCGGTGCTGTTCGCCCCCCCACTGGGCAGTCGCCGTGCCCATCGTGGCCCCCGCCGTCGCCACCGGTACGGCCACTACGCCGGCCATGGCGGCTCGGAGGAGGGCATCGGCCACGGGCTGGGTGTACTTGAGGGGGTCAGGCACCTGGAGATCGCTGATCGGGATGGTGGTCGTCGTGGTGGGGGGCGGTGGTGCCGTCGTCGGAGGGGCGGCCGTCGTCGGGGGGGCCACGGCCCCCGGTGCCAACGGGGCGGTGGTCGTGGTGGGTGCGGGCTTCGGGGCTGTCGTGGTCGTGGTGGGAGGCACGATGGGCGGCGGCGTCGGCTGTCCGAGGACGGCCTCCAGCACCAGGACCGAGTGGCCCCCCACCACCTGGTCGGCGGCCAGGACCAGACAGCCCCCGGCCTTGGACGTGTAGCCGGACTTGATGCCGATGACCCCGTTGTTGCCGATCTCGCTCACGATGTTGGGCACCGTGCCGATCCCGGGGAAGGTGATCGAGGACATGCCGGCCACCTGCGCGAAGGTGGGCTCGAGCATGGCCGCCGAGGCGACGCGCAACACGTCGGACGCCGTGGACACCGATGCGGGGTCGTACCCACTGGCGTCGACGTAGTGGGACGACGTCGCACCGAGCGAAGCGGCCAGGGCGTTCATCTTGACCACGAAGGCCGGGATGCTGCCGGCATCCCACATGGCCAGGCTGTAGGCCATGTCGTTGGCCGACTGGGTGAGGAGGGCCTCGAGCATCTGGAGCTCGGTGAGCACCTCGCCGTTGCGGATGGGGACAGTGGACTGGTCGTTGTGGATCTCGTTCTCGTACTCCGCCACATCGGCCGTGGTGACAGTGATGGACGGACCGCTCTGCCCGGCCGGGATGGGATGGTCGCGCAGTACGACGAGGGCGTTGGTGATCTTGGTCAAAGAAGCGATGGGGACCGACGACTCGGGGCCCGACTGGGCGGTGTAGCCGAGGGCGGGAATGGCGACGGCCCCTTGACCCTTGGCCGGCCAGGGCAGGGCCGGGCTGGTTCCGGCCACCGTCAACGCCGTGGCCACGCCGAGCTGTACGGCGGGCGCAGCCAGGGGTCGGTTGATGCGGCGGGCGCCGATCCATGCCCCGGTGGCCAGGAGCAACACGACCACGATGGCGATGGTGGCGAGGATCCATCGGCGAGACCTCTTGCGATGGTGCCGCCTCGGAGTCCCCGGTGCCGCACCCCCGGACCCAGCGGCCGGCTCCGGGGATGCCAGCGCCGCAGTACCGGTGCTGGACCCGGTGGCGGCGGCCGCTCCAGCCGACGCCGGGGCCACACGTGACCGCTGAGGCATGGCCGGGGCTTCGGCCGGCGGTCCGCCGGTCAGGGGGGGCAAGGTGATGGCACCCGTGTTGTCAACGGGGGACGTGATGTCCACCAGCTCAGGATCGGGCAACGGGACCGAGCCGCTGGCGGAGCCCTCAGCCACACCGGCGTGTCCCATCCGGTCAGCGGTGACGGTCGGCGGACCGCCGCCGACAGCGGGACTCGGCTCGGTGTCCGGAGCTGTCGGAGGGGGGAGGGCCGATTCGGGGGAAGCGCCGTCGGTCAGCGGGCGTCCAGTTCTTCGGGGGTCATGAGCACGGCGCGGGCCTTGGATCCCTCCGAGGGCCCGACGACTCCCCTGCGCTCCATGAGGTCCATGAGGCGGCCGGCCCGGGCGAATCCGACCCGGAGCTTGCGCTGGAGCATCGAGGTGGAGCCGAGCTGGGAGCGGACCACCAGCTCCATGGCTTGGTCCAAAAGCTCATCGTCGCCGTCCTCGCCTCCTGCTCGCGGACTCTCGCTCCCCACCACCTCTTCGATGTCGGCCACCAACTCCATCGGGCGCTGGCGCTTCCAGTGGGAGGTCACCGCCCGGACCTCTTCCTCGCTCACCCAGGGCCCCTGGAGCCGCTGCGGGTTCGACGACGAGGCCGAGAGCAGGAGCATGTCCCCCTTGCCGATCAACCGCTCGGCGCCGGGCTGATCGAGGATCACCCGGCTGTCGGCCAGTGAGGACACCGAGAAGGCCATCCGGGAGGGGATGTTGGCCTTGATGACACCGGTGATGACGTCGACCGAGGGGCGTTGGGTGGCCAGTACCAGGTGGATGCCCACCGCCCTGGCCATCTGGGCGATGCGGCACACCGACTCTTCCACGTCACGAGCCGCCACCATCATCAGGTCGTTCAGCTCGTCCACCACGATCAGGATAAACGGGAGCCGGGCGAAACGGGCTTCGCCCACTTCCTCGTCAGCGTCGAACTCCTCATCGGTCTCCGTACCCCGCATCCGCATCCGGTAGGCCGCTTCGAACTCGTCCAGGCCCCCTTCGTCGAAGGCGGCGTTGTAGCCGGTGATGTCGCGCATCCCTACCTCGGCGAGCAGGTCGTAGCGTCGCTCCATCTCGGTGACGGCCCAGCTGAGGGCGTTGGCCGCCTTCTTCGGATCGACCACCACCTGGGTCAGCAGATGGGGCAGGTCGTTGTACTGGCCGAGCTCCACCCGCTTCGGATCCACGAGGATGAGGCGCACCTGATCGGGGGTGGCCCTGGTCAGGATGGAGGTCAGGACGGAGTTGATGCACGAGGACTTGCCCGATCCGGTGGCCCCCGACACGAGGACGTGGGGCATCTCGGCCAGATTGACCAAGACGGCCCGCCCGGCGATGTCCCGGCCGAGGGCGACCTCGAGAGGGTGCACGGCCCGGTCGGCCTCAGGCGAGGCCAGGATGTCCCCGAGGGCAACCAGCTGTCGGTTGCGGTTGGGGACCTCGACCCCGATGGCCGACTTGCCCGGAATCGGCGCCAGGATGCGGACGTCGGGTGAGGCCATGGCGTAGGCGATGTCCTTCGACAGCGAAGTGACCCGGGCCACCTTGACGCCCGCACCCAGTTCGAGCTCGTAGCGGGTGATGGAGGGACCCACCGTCCTCCCGACCAGCCGGGTCTCCACCCCGTGGGCGGCCAGCGCGGCCACCAGGGACCCTCCCGCCGCCTCCACGGCCCGTTCGTCCACGATCTGGGCCTTGGCCCGCTTCAAGAGGTTGGCGGGCGGCAGGACCCAGTCGCCCACCGCGGGGCCGAGCTTCATCTCCAGCTGGGAGCCCCTGGGGGCTGTGGCTTCGACCAGTTCGGGCTCGAGCTCCTCTTCCTCTTCGTCCTCGAGCTCCTCGTCGTCGTACGCTTCTTCCTCTTCCTCGTCGTACTCCTCGACGAGGTCATCCTCTTCGAGTGCCTCCTCGAGGGACAGCTCCGCGGTGGCCGGCGGCACACGGCGGCCGAAGGGGTCGGTGGGCTCATCGTCCACGAACTCCTCCTCTTCGACCTCGTCATCCTCCTCGTCGACGGCCGATCGGTCCCGCACCACGCCAGCGGTCCAGCGCACGACGCCGACCAGGCCCCCGGTGGCCGAACGCACCGACACCCCGGTGAACAGGACCATGGCCACGACGGCGAGAGCCAACAACACGACCGTGGCCCCGAATCCCCCCAGCGCGGAGCGGAGGGGATTGCCGATCAACGCCCCGATCCAGCCCCCGGCCGAGGACAGCAGGTCGGTGGACGCCCCCAGTCGGGGCGACCCGCCACCGATGGAGGCCAGGCCGGCCACGGCCAGGAGGGCCACGAACGCACCGATGACGGCCCGGGCCGGCTCAGGGGTGGTCCGCGTCTCCTCGTCGCCCACGCGGTAACCGACGAGGAGCAGCAGCCCCATGGCCACGGCGACCAGTGGCACGAGGAAGCGCCCCCAGCCGAGCAGATCCCCCATGGCCACCCGTGCCCCGTGGCCGGCGGGCCCGAGGGCATGGGATCCGCCGTAGAAGGCCACAGCGGTGAGGACGCCCACGGTGACCAGGACCACCCCCCAGAGGTCGGTGGCGTGGCTGGCCACGACCGCCCCCATGGCCGAGAGGACCCCGGGCGACTCATAGCGGCTTCGGCGGGCAGAGCTCTGCCGGCGCGCCGTCGTTGACCTCGAGCGCGATCGGGCCGATGACGCGGACCGGCTCTTGGACCGCGATGCCCCGGATCGGCCCGCCGGACGCTTAGTGGCGGTCGTCACAGTGCGTCACAGCGTACTCCCGCAGGGTCACCATCTCGGGGACACCGGGAGGGAGGGTCAGACGGTGACGATGACCGGCACGATCATCGGACGCTGCCGGGTCCGGTTGCCCACCAGCTGTCCGAGGGCCTTCCGGGCGACCCGGTTGAGGGTCTCGTGATCATGGCTCCCCGATCCCAGGGCCTTCTCGAGAGCTTTGGTCACCTGGACCCGGGCCTCGTCGAGCAGCAGCTCGGTGTCGTGGTCGTAGGCCCATCCCCGGGTCACGATCTGGGGCGCGCCGACCACCTCGCCCCGTTTGAGGTCGACGGTGGCCACGGCCATGACCACGCCCTCTTCGGCCAGGACCATCCGGTCCCGTAGCACCCCGTGGCCGATGTCCCCCACCGAACTGCCGTCCACGAAGAGGTAGCCGCCGGGAACGTTGCCGTCCCGATGGAGGCCTGAGGCGTCGAGCCGGACGGCGTCCCCGTCCTCGCACAAGAGCACCCGGTCACCGACGATGCCCATGGACTCGGCCACCCGCACCTGGTTGGCCATGTGGCGGTACTCCCCGTGCACCGGGATGAGGAACTCGGGCTCGGTGACCGACATCAGCGTGGCCAGCTCACCCTGGCGGGCGTGACCGCTCACGTGGACCGAGTCCACGCCGGAGTGGATGACCTCCACGTTGCGGCGGTGGAGACTGTCGATGACCCGACCTACCGACCACTCGTTGCCGGGAATGGGGTGGGCGCTGATCACCACCACGTCGTTGTCCCGCAGCTTGAAGAACCGGTTCTCGCCGGTGGCCAGCTTGGAGAGGGCCGACATGGGCTCACCCTGGGATCCCGTGGAGATCACACAGACCTGGCCGTCCTCCAGCCGGTCCACGTCCTCCACGTCGATGAGCGAGGCATCGGGGATGTGGAGGAGGCCGAGCTTGCGGGCCAGGGCCACGTTCTTCTGCATGGAGCGGCCGAGGGTGGCGACCGACCGGCCTCCGGCGATGGCGGCGTCGGCCACCTGCTGGACCCGGTGAATGTGACTGGCGAAGCAGGTCACGATGAACCGCCGGTCGGGCCGGGCGAGGAAAACCTTCCGCAGTGTGGCCCCGACCGTCGACTCCGACGGCGTGAAGCCGGGCTCCTCGGCGTTGGTCGAGTCGACGAGCAGCAGGCGGATGCCCGGATCCGAAGCCAGCGCGCCCATACGGGCGAGGTCGGTCCGCCGGCCGTCGACGGGATGGAGGTCGATCTTGAAGTCGCCGGAGTGGAGGATGATCCCCTGGTTGGTGTGGAAGGCAGTGGCGAAGGCATGGGGCACCGAGTGGGTGACCGGGATGAACTCGACGTCGCAGGGCCCGATCCGTCGGCGCTCGCCGTCCCGGACCGGGATGAACTGGGCCCGCTCGTTCATCCCCGCCTCGTCAACCCGGTTCCGGGCCAGGGCGAGGGTCAGCTCGGAGCCGTACACGGCCACCGGGAAGTCCCGCAGCAGATAGGCCAGCCCACCGGTGTGGTCCTCGTGACCGTGGGTCAGGATCACACCGTCGACGCGGTCGGCGTTCTCCCGGAGATAGGTGAGATCGGGCAGGACCAGGTCGACACCGGGCATGTCGGGGTCGGGGAACATGATCCCGACGTCGAGAACGAGAATGCGGCCCTCGACCTCGATGCAGGCGCAGTTGCGGCCGATCTCGCCCAGACCGCCGAGAAAGACGATCCGCACCGGCGACCCGGCGCCGCCGGCCCCGCCGCCGCCTTTGCCGCCCGACTGGCGCTTCCTCGGCGGTCGGCTAGCAGTGGCACCTGCGGCCTTGTTGCCCGACTGTTTGGCCGGCGTACGCGGGGCCTTCTTGGCGCCGGTGCTCGTGGCGGGCGCCGAAGCACCGCGACCTTCGATGGCGCGGCGCGGTTCTGCACGGTTCACTGGTGGCTTCTCCCTGCCGCTGCGGGCGTTCCTGCGTCGGTCTGACCGGCTTCCTCGGCCGACCTTCCCCGGTCAGACAACCGACTGATGCATCGGCTCATTGTCGTTCAGTCTGGCCATGACCGTCTCGGCCCGCTCCTCCAGCACCGCCGGGGCGGGAGGGTTGGGTAGCCGGCACTGGCCCACGTCGAGACCGAGGGCCCGACAGGCCGCCTTGGCCGGGACCGGATTGGGGTACTCCTCGGTGGATTCGAACCGGTAGGACTCGGCCAGGTGTTGGTTGATCCGCGTGGCGCTCTCCACGTCGCCGGAGCGGTAACAGCGGAGCATCTCGGCGAACTGGCGGCCGGCCCAGTGGGCGGCCACGCTCACGATCCCCGCCGCACCGATCGAGGCGAACGGGAGGGTCAGCGAATCGTCACCGCAGTACACGTCGAAGCCGTCCGGGCACGCCGCCACCACCTCGGCGGCGGCTACCACATCACCGGTGGCGTCCTTCACCCCGACGATGGTCGACACCTCGCGGGCCAACTGCAACGTGAGGTCGATACCGATCCTGCGACCCGAGCGGATGGGAATGTCGTAGAGGACCACGGGCAGGTCACTGGCCGCAGCCACGGCCCGAAAGTGAGCAGCCAGGCCCGCCGGTGACGGGCGGTTGTAGTACGGGGTAACGGCCAAGATGGCGTCGACGCCTACGTCACTGGCGCGCTCGGTCATGAGGACCGAGTGGGCCGTGTCGTTGGTCCCGGTAGCGGCGATGACCGGGATGTCCACGGCCTCGACGACAGCCCGGAACAGGTCGATGCGCTCGGTGTCGGTCAGCACCGACCCTTCCCCGGTGGACCCGGCCACGACCAGTGCGTCGCTACCCGAGGCGGCCAGGTACCGGGCCAGGGTCCCTGCCGTGTCGAGGTCGAGTGAGCCGTCACCCTGGAAGGGCGTGACCATGGCGGTGACCACCGCACCGAACCGAGGCATGGACGCTCAGCCTCTCCGGTCAGGAACGGCGTTCAGGGAAGGCGTCACGAAACCGCAGGCTACCAGCACCCAACAGCGACCCTGATGCAACGCCGGGGACGCCCGCCCCGACGGGCTCGACCCCCACCGGGGACGAAGCTGCCCGGCCATCGGGACCCGGAGGGCTCGTCGCTCAGGCGTCGACCCGGTCCATGGGCGGGCCCGAAGCCATGGCATCGACCTCTTCGGCCGTGTCCACCCACGACTCGAACTCGATGACGCCCAGTTCGGTGAATTTCGTCCGCAGCCAGCCGTCAGCGGCATCGAGGAGGCCCAGCTTCTTGCAGTTGGGGACGATCTTCGAGAAGAGCAGGGCCTGGAACTGGGTCCGCTCGGGGGCCTGCTGGACCAGGGGGACCACGGTCTTCGGGTCGACGCCCATCCGGTCCCAGACCTCTTGTTGGAGGAAGCGGTCGCGCATGCGCACCGCCGCCTCGAAGGCGAACTCCTGGCGCTCCCGCAGCTCGGCGGCACTCAGGTCCTGGTAGTACTCCTGGAGGCTCAGCACACCGAAGGCCACGTGGCGGGCCTCGTCGGCCATCACGTACCGGAGCAGCTTCTTCAACAGCGGGTCGGCGGTGAGAGCGTGCATGAGGCCGAAGGCGGCCAGGGCCAGCCCCTCCACCATGATCTGCATGCCCAGGTAGGTGAGGTCCCACCGGGAGTCGGCGATGATGTCGTCGAGCAGCATCCGCAAGTGGGCGTTGACCGGGTAGTGGCCCGAGAGCTTGTCGTCGAGGTACTTGGCGAACACCTCGACGTGACGGGCCTCGTCCATGACCTGGGTCGACGCGTAGTACTTGGCGTCGATCCACGGCACGGACTCGACGATCTTGGCCGTGCAGATCAGTGCACCCTGCTCACCGTGGAGGAACTGGGACAGCGTCCAGTTCTGGCCCTCCACCCCGAACTGGATCCACTCTTTTTCACCCCACTTCTCGACGGGCGTACCGGTCAGGTCGAAGCCGGCCCCGAAGCCGCCGGTGGCCTCGGCCTGCTCCACGACCAGCTTTTCCTGATCCACCTCGGTCTCCCAGGGCAGGTCCGTCTCGCCGTTCCACTGGGCGCCCTTGGCCTTCTCGTAGAGCTTGTTGAGCTTCGGACGTGCGCCCTTTTCGTAGTCCCAGGTGAAAATGGAGTCGTAATCCGAGTGGACCACGTGTAGTCCGTTGGCCTCCTCGACCCCGACCACCGACAGAATGGTCTCGAAGTCGTCGATCTCGGCTCTTCCGATGATCTCTTCGGTACTGCTCATCTCGGTGGTCATGGCCTGTCTCCCTTGTCATGCTCGGTGTTCATCGACTGGTTGGCATACGGCGACTGGGTGTCGGCCCACGGTCCGTCGTTGGCCGACGGCGGCTCGGAGGTCACCCCGGTGCTGAACGGTGTGATCACGATGGGGCTCGGCGCTGCGGTCCGGTGGAGCGCTTCGATTCCCGGGGTCACAAAGGTGGTGACCAGGCGCTCGGTGTCGGCGGGATCGGTGAGGTCGGCGGTCGGCGACGGCGCGATGGCGTAGGACAAGACGATCCGGGTGGCCCACTCGGCCACCCGCTCCGCTTCGGCCGGACTCATCCACCGGGCCAGGAACGGTGCGGTGAACTGTGACGCTGCGGTCAGGAGCCGGTCGGACTCGTCGAAGGCCAGATGGGCGAGGATCAGTTCGGGCTCGTGCACCACCAAGTAGGCCAGCGCCGCGTGGTTCCTGATCCGCGAGGAAGCCTCGACGATGCCTCCGACCAGGGCCTCGGTCAGGGTGTGGGCCTCCCCGAGTCGGACGCCGAGTGCCGAGAACAGCCTGGCCATCTCGGTGTCGACCACGGCGGCCAGGATCTGGTCGCGTCCCCCCGGGAAGACCCGGTAGACGGTGGCCCGGGAGACCCCGGACTCCCGGGCGATGTCGTCGACGGTCGTCTTGGCCGTGCCGTGGCGGGCCAGACAGGCCAGCGTGCCATCGATGATGCGTACCCGGTGGGGCGATGCCTCGTCGGCCCCTAGCGCCCCGGCCCCAGCGCCGCTTGTTCGGTCAGGGATGACGCGGGGCGTCCCGCTCTCCACCAACCGAAGCGTGGCCCCCTGCGTGTGCACAGATGAAACGCTAGGTCGGAATTTGTCTCATTGTCAACGGTCTCCTAGCTCGGGCGCCCACTCGGAGCGGTCAGAGGAGGTCTGGCGGCCCGGCGACCACGCCGGCCAAGAGCTCGGATTCGACCAGCCGGGCCACCTGTTCGGGGTCGTCGAGGTCCCACCGCCCCGGGGCCGACATGTGCGAGAGGATCATCCGGGCGAGGAAGTCAGCCGCCTCGTCGAGGTCGACGCCCGGGGCCACCCCACGTTGCGCGAGATAAGGGACCAGAAAAGTGGCGATCCCCTCGCGGATACGGATGCTCTCGAAGGTGAGGGCCGGAAGGAGTTTGTCCGGCTCGGTCTGCATGACCCGTTGCAGGACGTCGTGGCCGAGGATGGCCCGATGGGCGAACATGATGCCCTGCTCCATGACCTCTTCGAGGCTCTGGGCATCCTGGACGTGCTCGTAGAGCCGGGCGAAGAAGTCGAGCATGGCCCAGGACACGACGGCACTGATCAGCTCTTCGCGTCCCCCCGGGAAGGTTCGGTACACCGTGGCCCGCGACACGGCGGCCTCCTTCGCCGCATCCTCTACCGTGGTCTTGGCCAGGCCCCGGCGAGCCACGCAGGCGTACGTGGCCTCGATGATCCGCTGGCGGGTGTCGTCCATCGGACCGCCGATCGGCTCAGAGCCCGAGCAGGGGCTCGAGTCCGCGGGTCAGGCCCGGGCGCTCCGGCACCGACTCGACAGCGAGGACGACGCCGTCCATGAACGAGGTGCGGTCGTAGGAGTCATGTCGGATGGTCAGGCTCTGGCCCGCACCTCCGAAGATGACCTCTTGGTGGGCCACCAGGCCGGCCAATCGGACCGAGTGGATGCGCACGCCGGCCGGCCCAGCCCCACCCCGGGTGCCCTGGAGCACCGAGGTCACCGTGGGATCGGGCCGGAACCCCTCAGCGGTTCGGGCGACGGCCATGCGCTCGGCGGTGACGAGGGCCGTGCCCGAGGGGGCGTCGAGTTTCCCGTCGTGGTGGAGCTCGACGATCTCGGCCCCGCTGAAATAGGGAGCGGCCAGTTCGGCGAAGCGCATCATCAACACCGCTCCGATGGCGAAGTTGGCAGCCACGATGCAGTTCGGCGCCCCCGCCTCGGGCCCGGCGAAGCGCTCCCCCAGTTCCGCGAAGTCCTCCTCGGTGAATCCGGTGGTGCCGACCACGGCATGGATACCGGCCCTGGCGCAGTAGTCGAGGGTGACCCGGGCGGCGTCGATGCGGGTGAAGTCGACCACCACCTCGACACCCGACGACGAGAGCACGTCGAGCCCGCCCGAGACCCGCAGCGTGCCCGCGTCGGCCCCGATCAGCGAGCCCAGCTCGGTGTCGGACAACAACGGGTCCACCGCAGCCACGAGATCAAGACCAGGGTGGCCGAGCACCGTCCGACACACCTCCTGGCCCATCTTGCCCCCGGCTCCCACCACTCCCACTCGCATGGCGGCCACCCTACCGTCGCAGGAAGTGACATCCCCGGAGGGTGGCGACCGTGACCGGCCCGAGTCCGGTCCTCCGTCGCCGGTCCGGTCGGCTAGCCGAGGGAGAGCGCGCGCGGGTCGAAGTCGGCCTCGTCGAAGGGTCCCACCACCGACAGCGTCCGGGGTGCAGCTACCAGCTCGGTGGCTGCGGCATGGACCTCTTCGAGCGTGAGGGCAGCCACCCGCTCGAGCACCTGGTCGACTTCTAGGACCTCGCCGTGGAGGAGGAGACCGGCCCCGATCCGACTCATCCGGGCGCCGGAGTCCTCACAGGCCAACAGGGTCTCGGCCCGCAGGTTGCCTTTGGCTATGGCCAGTTCTCGCTCGGTGATGCCGTCCTCACCGAGCCGGTCGAGTTCGGACGAGACGATGTCGAGGACCTCGGCCACGTGCTCGGGGGCCGTCCCCATGCCCACGCTCACCGAACCGGCATCGTGGTAGGCCACCCGTTCGGACCACACCGAGTAGGCCAACCCTCGGCGTTCCCGGATCTCTTGGAACAGGCGGCTCGACAGGCCACCACCGAGAACATGGTTGACCACGGCCAGGGCGTAACGCTGCGGATCCAATCGGTTTACCGACCGGGAGGCCAGCACCAGATGGGTCTGCTCGGTGGCCCGGCGGGACACGGCCAGGGCCTCGACCTTCTCGTCGGGTGCCGTGCGTTCGGGGGTCACGCCCCCGCCCGAGCCGGCGAACCTGGCCTCCAGGCCGTCGGCCACCTCCTGATGGTCGAGGTGGCCGGCTACCGCCACCACCATGTTGCCCGGGCGGTAGTGCAGGGCGAAGAACTCGGCGATGCGTTCGGCCGTCATGGCCGACACCGACTCCTGGGTGCCGAGCACCTCACGGCCCAGCGGGTGGTCTGGGAAGAGCAGGGCGGAGCTCTGCTCAGAGGCCTCGTCCGACGGTTCGTCGGCGTGCATCAGGATCTCGTCCAAGATGACCTGTCGCTCGGCGTCGAGATCGGCGGCGCGGAGGGCCGGCGCCCACATGATGTCCGACAGAATGTCGAGTCCCAAGGGGAGGTGCTCGGCCAGCAGCCGGATGTAGAACGAGGTGTACTCCTTCGTGGTGAAGGCGTTGAAGTCACCGCCCACCTCGTCTACGGCCTCGGCGATGGCCGTGGCCGAACGGTCGGCCGTCCCCTTGAAGAGCAGGTGTTCGAGGAAGTGGGACGATCCGGCCCAACTGGCCTCTTCGTCGCGCGAACCCGTACCGACCCAGAAACCGATGCACACCGAGCGGGCCTCTTCCATCCGCTCGGTCACGAGGTCCAGACCCGACGGGAGGATCTCGGTGCGAATCACCGGGTGACGACCCGCTGGATCGTCACCCGGTGTTCACGCGTGCTCAACGCCGGCGGCGACCACCCCGGCCGCCTCCGCCACCCCCGCTGGGGCGGTCGGATGACTCGGCCACAGCCGGGCCCAGGTTGCCGAACTCCTGCACCAGCTCCTCTTCGAAGACAGCTTCGAACGAGGCGGCACCGGCCGGGGCACTCGACTCGCTCTGACGACGGGTCCGGTCGGGAGCGTCGCCCGGGTCGGCGTGGTCGCCACGGGGCCGGCTGCGGCCTCCGCTGTCGCCACGGCCCTCACCGCGACCTTCGCTGCGCCCGTTCCGCGACTCGCCCCCCGAGGAGGCTCCGGCCGGAGCTTCGCCGGCCAGCGAGAGGGACACCTTGCCCTGGGGGTCGATGTCGTCCACCTTCACCTCGACCGGCTGGCCGAGCTCGAGGACGTCCTCTACCCGCTCGACCCGCTTGCCCTGGCCGATCTTCGAGATGTGCAGCAATCCGTCCCGGCCCGGGAGGATGTTGACGAAGGCCCCGAACTTGGTGATGTTGACAACCTTGCCCTGGTAGGTGGCGCCCACTTCGGCCAGCGGTGGGTCGAGGATCGTCTCGATCCGGCGCTTGGCCTCGGAGACCGCGGTGCCGTCCTTGGCCCCGATGGTCACGGTTCCGACCATGCCGTCGTCGTCGACGGCGATGTCGGCTCCGGTCTCTTGTTGGAGGGCGTTGATGACCTTGCCCTTGGGCCCGATGACCTCACCGATCTTGTCCATCGGAATCTCGAAGGACACGATCTTCGGAGCCGACTCGGCGACTTCGTCACGGGGCTCGGCGATGGCACCGGCCATGACCTCGAGGATGGCGAGGCGGGCTTCTTTGGCTTGGAGCAGCGCCTTGGTCAGCACGTCGAGCGGCAGCCCGTCGATCTTGGTGTCGAGCTGGAGGGCCGTCACCACGTCCTTCGTCCCGGCCACCTTGAAGTCCATGTCCCCGAAGGCATCCTCGGAGCCGAGAATGTCAGTCAGGGTCACGTAGCTGCCCCCGTCGTAGACGAGGCCCATGGCGATACCGGCCACCGGGGCCTTCAGCGGCACACCGGCCGCCATCAACGAGAGGGTCGAGCCGCAGACCGAGGCCATCGACGTCGAGCCGTTGGAGGCGAGGACGTCCGACACCAGGCGGAGGGTGTAGGGGAAGTCCTCCTCGTAGGGCACCACAGGTAGGAGCGCCCGCTCGGCCAGCAGGCCGTGGCCGATCTCCCGGCGCTTCGGGCCCCGCATGAATCCGGTCTCCCCGGTCGAGAAGGGCGGGAAGTTGTAGTGGTGCATGTAGCGCTTGTGCTCGTCGGGCGTGATGGTGTCGAGCAGCTGGTTCATGCGGGGCATGCCGAGGGTGGTCACGTTGAGCACCTGGGTCTCACCCCGTTGGAACAGCGCCGAGCCATGGGCTGTCGGGAACAGGTCCACCTCTGCGGAGAGGGGGCGGATATCGGTGGTGGTCCGCCCGTCGACCCGGAGTCCCTCCTCCACGATGCGCCTCCGGACCAGCTTCTTGGTCAGTCCACGGACGGCGGCTTTGATCTCGCCGCCGCGCTCGGGGAACTCGGGGGCCAAGGTGTCGATGATGAACGTGGTGGCAGCGTCGAGTGCGGTGTTGCGCTCGGCCTTGGACACCACGGTGTTGGCTTCGGCGATGGCGTCCGAGCCAACGGCCTGCACCCGTTCGAAGACGTCGTCCTCGTAGTCGGCGAAGGTGGAGTAGGCGATCGTCTCGATCGCACCGCGCTCGGCGACGTAGGCCGCCACCAGTTTGCGCTGCAGCTCGATGGACTCACGGATCCACGTCTTGGCCGCCTCGAGACCGTCGGCCAACACCTCTTCGGTCACCTGGGGGGCACCCTCGTCGTAGTACTGGAACGAGCGCTCGGAACCGCCGGCTTCGACCATCATGATGGCGATCTCGGCATTGGCGGCGTCCGACAGGGCACGGCCCGCCACGACCAGCTCGAAGGTGGACTCGTCGCCTTCTTGGAAGCTGGGATGCGGGATCCACTGGCCGTCGGTGGAGTACGCCACCCGGACAGCGCCGATGGGGCCCTCGAAGGGAATGCCCGAGATCATCAGGGCGGCCGAGGCGGCGTTGATGGCCAGGACGTCGTGGGGGTTGACCTGGTCGGCCCCGAAGATGGTCCCGACGATGTGGACCTCGTTGCGGAAGCCCTTGGGGAAGGACGGGCGCAGCGGCCGGTCGATGAGGCGGCAGGTCAGGATGGCCTGGTCCGAGGACTTGCCTTCCCGGCGGAAGAACGATCCGGGGATCTTTCCGGCGGCATAGGTCCGCTCCTCGATGTCCACGGTCAGCGGGAAGAAGTCGGCCCCTTCCCGTACGGACCGCGATGCCGTGGCCGTGGCCAACAGGACGGTGTCGCCGATCCGGGCCACGACAGCCCCGTCGGCCAGCTGGGCCAGTTTTCCGGCTTCGAATGTAAGTGTGCGATCGGTGCCACTGATGGGCTCCGACACGGTTATGGCGTCTGACATGACGCTCCTTGGTCTGTTCGGGGACTCCCCGAGCCAGTTCCCAGTTGTCGACCACCCCAGCCGCTCCGCACTCCGGGTGCGTGCCTGGTGATCGGCAACTGGTGACTGACCTCGATGGGAGCCCAGTTGTGTGTTGTCCCGGTTCGCCGGTTGGGCGATCCGATTGCTGCACGCCGACACCATGTCGGCCTGCGGTCCCCCGGCAGCAAGCCGGAGGAGAAATTGCGACCGCCCGGCCGAGGCCGGGCGGAGCGGTTGGTTGCCGCCTAGCGGCGGAGTCCGAGGCGACCGATGATGTCCCGGTAGCGCTCGACGTCATTGTTGCGGACGTAGTCCAGCAGTCGCCGACGACGTCCGATCAGCTTCAGGAGACCACGCCGGGTGTGGTGGTCCCCCTTGTGAATCTTGAGATGTTCGGTCAGATGGACGATGCGCTCGCTCAGGATGGCGATCTGCACCTCCGGTGACCCCGTATCCGTCTCATGGAGGCGGTACTCGGTGATGGTGGCCTGCTTGTCTGGCATAGGGGGGTTCGACCTCTGATGTATTCGGAAAGGGCGGGCGGACACAACACGCCAGCAATGCCATGGTAGCAGGAACGGCGCCCCGACAGGGCCGTCCGACCAACTTTCCTCCCCAACGTGCCTGGACGGCTCGGACCGGCACGACCGACGAGCCGGACGACGGAACGTCGGGGGACCCCCGGCGCTCCGTCGGCGGCTACGCGGTACTCAGTACTTACCCGCCCTAAGCCCTACTTGTTGGGCTGCGGGGTGATCCGGAGGTAGGGCTTCACCGCATTGAACCCCTTCGGGAACCGCTCCTTTGCCTCCTCGTCGGAGACAGCCGGAACGATGACCACGTCCTCGCCGTCCTTCCAGTTGACCGGCGTGGCCACCTTGTAGTCCGCCGTCAGCTGGAGCGAGTCGAGGACCCGAAGGATCTCTTGGACGTTGCGGCCGGTGGAGGCCGGGTAGGTCAGCGTCAGCTTGATCTTCTTGTCCGGCCCGATGATGAACACCGAACGCACCGTGGCGGTGTCGTTGGCGTTGGGGTGGATCATGTCGTAGAGGTCGGCCACCTTGCGGTCCTCATCCCCGATGAGGGGGAAGTTGAGCGCAGTGCCCTGGGTCTCTTCGATGTCGCCGGCCCACTTGCCGTGGGAGGCCACGTCGTCGACCGAAAGGCCGATCAGCTTGGTGTCGCGCTTGTCGAACTCAGCCTTGGCTGCGGAGAATGCACCGAGTTCGGTGGTGCAGATCGGGGTGAAGTCCTTCGGATGCGAGAACAGCACGCCCCAACTGTCCCCGAGGTACTCGTGGAAGTTGATCGTGCCCTCGGTCGTGTCCGCAGTGAAATCAGGGGCTTCGTCGCCCAGACGGATTGCCATGGAGTTGCTCCTTGTTTGTGCCGTGCATCGAGTACGGACCGGATCCGGCGGGTGCCGTGATCTCGTCGCGGCGCCAGGTTAGTCGGTCCGGCACCAATTGTCGACTGAGTTGGTCGTCTTTCCCGCCGGCCGGTGTGGTCGCCACGGGCCCTCTGGCCCTCCCGGTCGGGTTCCACCATGCTGGTGCCATGAGCACAACCGTCATGGTGGAACACGAGGGTCCGGTCACGGTGGTGACCATCGACCGTCCGGAGCGGCGCAACGCCGTCGACCCGGCCACGGCCACGGCCCTCCTCGAGGCGTTCACCGGCTTCGACGCCGACCAGAGCTCCTCGGTCGCCGTGCTGACCGGTAACGGAGGGACCTTCTGTGCCGGTGCCGACCTCCGGTCCCTCGCCGAGGGAAGTCGTCACCGTGTGGCCGAGGACGGCCCTGGGCCCATGGGTCCCACCCGACTGGCCCTGGGCAAGCCGGTGATCGCCGCGGTGGAGGGATTCGCCGTGGCCGGTGGGCTGGAGCTCGCCGTCTGGTGCGACCTGAGGGTGGCGTCTGAGGAGGCGGCCTTCGGCGTGTTCTGCCGTCGCTTCGGGGTACCCCTGATCGACGGCGGCACGGTTCGCCTCCCCCGCCTGATCGGACAGGGTCGCGCGCTCGACCTCATCCTGACCGGGCGGGAGGTCGGTGCCGGCGAGGCGCTGGCCATGGGACTCGTCAATCGGGTGGTGCCGGCCGGTGGGGCCCGCGACGCCGCCGTGGCGTGGGGACGGGAGCTCGCCGACCTCCCCCAGGACTGCCTCCGCAACGACCGGCTCGCCACCCTGGCCCAGTGGGGGCTGTCCGTGGAGGATGCCCTCCGGGTCGAGTTCCATCACGGACTGGCAAGCCTGCGTTCACCGGACGCGGACGCGGGTGCCCTCCGGTTCTCCTCGGGGGCGGGCCGTGGTGGCTCGGCCATCGGCACCGAGCACTGAGGGCGTCGGCATCCATGCCTGATGTGGCCGCCTTCGATTTCGACGGGACCCTGACCGACGGGGGAAGCGTCCTCAACTTCCTTGTGGCCCTGCGTGGACTGCGCACGGTGGTCGAGGCCACCGCCGTGCTGTCCCTCCGCCTTGCCCACGGCGCCGCCGTGGGTGGCTCCGCGGCCGACGAGACCAAAGAGATGCTGTTCCGCCGAACCCTCGGTGGGGTGGCTGCGTCACGGGTGGACGAGGTCTCGGACCGCTTCGTCCGGCACCACCTCGCCCGCCACCTCCGCGCCGACGTGCGGGCCCGATTCGACTGGCACCGCGACCGGGGTGACCGTCTGGTCATCGTGTCGGCGTCACCGGAGGTCTATGTCCGGGTGGCCGGGACCCTCCTCGGTGCCGACGGTGTCGTGGCCACCCGGTTGGCCGTGGACGGCGACGGCCTGCTCACCGGTGGCTACGAGGGAGCCAACTGCAGGGGCGAGGAGAAAGTGCGCCGCCTGCGGGCGTGGATGGACGCCAGCGGGTCCGACCCCGAGCGGCTGTGGGCCTACGGCAACAGCCGCGGCGATCTGCGCATGCTGCGAGCCGCCGACGTCGGGGTGAATGTGGGACGGCTGGGACGGTTGGGCCGACTCCGGGAGTTCGCCCTGCTCGACACGGCGGGTCTGGCCCAGGACTGAGCAGCCACCAGCTCCGGGCTCGGGAGTGCTCCGGCCATGGCCGTGCATCATGGGTCCCACCGGTTCA
This sequence comes from uncultured Acidimicrobiaceae bacterium, assembly GCA_963845485.1. GTDB lineage: Bacteria > Actinomycetota > Acidimicrobiia > Acidimicrobiales > RAAP-2 > Bog-756. The sequence continues at coordinate 143,193 of CAWJSI010000017.1, forward strand.
GAGGTACTCCTTCTTCCTCATCCACACGAGGACGAACCAGCCCCAGATCGGAGGCAGGTAGGCCGTGAACAGCCGTTGGACGAAGACCGCGGCCACGGCATCGGTCTCGTTGATGCCTGCCGCGGTGAGGCCGAGGATCATGCCTGCCTCGACCACGCCCATTCCGCCCGGGACCGGCGAGACACCGCCGAGCATTGATCCGAGGGTGAGCACCACGATGAGCGTGGCGAGGTCGAGCCGCTGGCCGAAGGCGTGCAGCGCCGTACCGAGGGCCAGGGCCACGAATATCTGGGCGGCGATACTGCCCCCGAAGATCTCCACGAGGTTACGGGGGTGGCCGGCCAGGATCTTCAGGTGCGCCCAGACTTCGGACGCCTTGGGCCGGAGCTTGGCTGCGGCCAGGCGACGCCAGCGAGGGACGGCGAAGACGAGTCCGAGTGCCACCCCCACCACGACCACGGCTATCACGATGAGCCAGACCAGATTGGAACTGGACGAGCTCGAGTCGCTGGGGGGCGTGTCGTCGAAGTGCAGGTTGCCGATGGCCAGAGGCAGTGCGATGAGGAACAGCACGCCTTTGACGATCCAGCTGGCCGTACTGGCCAGCACGCCCGAGCTCACCGCCACCGTCGGGGTGTACCCCTCCTGCTGGAAGAACCGAACCCTGGTACCCAGCACCGCCATCGACCCGCCGGCCAGGGCCACGAACGTGTCCGAGAGCTCGAGGGCCACGGTGCGGCCGTAGGGCAGGGGGTCGGTGACCGAGCCGACGGTGGTGACGGCAATGGCCGGATAGGCGGCCTGGGCCAGCACGAAGGTGACCGCCACCCAACCCCACGCAGCCCCAGTGATGGTGCTCCACGACTTCCCGACGTTGATGAGTACACCGATCAGGGCCCACCCGCCGATCAGCGTTCCGGCGACCAGGGCCAAGGTCACCCAGCTGATCCGACGGGGTTCGATGAGCTTGGGCACCTCGACCGTGACGGCTTCGGCACCCTGCTCGCGCAGTTCCTTGAGGAGCACCTTTTTGCCGCGCAGGCTCCGCGAGGCCACCGGATCGAGCGCCGACCGCTGTAGAAAGGGAAGCGCCCGCTCCACCATCTCGGCCGGGAGGCACCGGACGGCCGATGCGACGACCCGTTCGGGCCCTGCCACGACCGACAGCGCGGCCAGGGTGGCGGCGGTGTCCCGGTCCAGCTGATCGACCGAGGCCACCGTCGAGGCGGTCCGGAAGTCGACGAACCCTGCTGCGTCATCATCGTCGACCACGATGGTCTCGACTGAGAGGGCACCGTGAGCGATCCGCGCCGACCGAAGGATGAGTAGTTGGCCAAGGACCTGGTCGAGAGCCGTGTCGCTCAGGATCGGTCGGGGATCCCCAGCCTCGTCGGCTTCGGTGACGGTGTCGGTGGTGCCGTCGTCCGCCGCAGTGGTGCCGGCCTCGGGTGTGGTTCCCTCCTCGGTGGCGAGGGCATCGTCGGCACTGACATTCGGTCCCTCGGCTGTGGGTGCCGGCAGGACAAACGAGGCGAATGCAGAGAGCGGACTCCCGGTGGGAGGACGGGTGACGAAGAGCGCGTCCCGGGCCGGCCCGGCCGGACCGGCGGCGATGACCTCAGGCGCACGGACCCCGGCCCGATCGGCCATGAGGGTGAGGTAGGCCTCGTGTTCGACCTGCTGACGCCGGGTGAGGGCCAACGTGGGCCCGGAGTCTCGATAGAAGAGGAACCGCATCGTCTTGGCCAACAACTGGGCGTCGGCGGCGTCCCGACCGTAGACCGACACATCGACCCGGGCTCCGTCGACCGTCCCGCCGAAGCGGCCCACACCCCACTCCTGTTTGGGTGCGGCCGCCACATCCACGAGGTTCATTCCGAGGTCACCCAGCAGCAGCTCCACCTCTTCGGTAGAGGGGAGCCCGAGGGGCGATCCGAAGATGAGGTGGACGATGGCCGTCATCCCCCAGCCCACGGCCAGACTGGCCAGGACCGAGACCGGAAGCCCCGAGCCGTTGACGACAGCGGCCACGGCGAGGAGCCCGATGGCCGCCTCCAACAAGAGCTGGAGCCATCGGCTGAAGTACGGCAGTGCCGCGGTGACCACCCCCACCGTGGCGGCCACCCGGGCCACGGGGAAGGCCAGATCGACATGGGTGTAACCCGAGGCCGGCGGCCGGCCACCGTCGGTGCCGAGCACGACGGCGGAGATGATGCAGAGCATCCAGGCCGCCAGGCCCGACACGGCGATGTCCCGGATGGCCGAGAGCTTCCGGGACACGAGCGTCATCACCGCGATCACGGCGATCACCCCGACCGAGGCGATCCACCAGATCGACGAGATCAACCAGCGGACCCCGTTGGGGGGCGACCCGAGGGTGGTGGCGACAGTGTGCTCGAGCCCCGAGTTGGTCTTGGTGGCCAACCAGCAGACCGCCAACGCCACGACGGCCAGGCCGAGTTTGACCGCATCGGAGCCGCGCCGACGGGTCTGACCGTCGCCTACCGGAGCAAAGACTATGGCCCGCCAGCGGCTCCCCCGCTTTCGCCTCGGATAGTCCGTTCCGTCACCAGTGAGAACATCTCCGGTCGCCAGAGCCGGATCAGCGCGGCCGTGGAACCCGACGTGCCGATGGTGTCGATCTGCCTCCGGTGCGTCACCCGGCTGAGGGGAATCGACCGCCACGCTCCCCTCCCCCACCTCCGGGGTGGGCCCATCCTGGTCCTCGGGGCCGCGGCTCATTGCATCCAGAACACTAGGAGGTGGTCGTGGCCACTTCGGCCATCGTCAGATCCGGCTAGGGAGGTCGGTATGCCGGCTCCCACCGGACCCAAACGGTCCTCTTGCGCTGCGGGCTTACCCGGCACCCGAGCCCGCGAAGAGGGCGTCCCCAAAGGTGAAGATGCCGCCGTCAGAGGCGACCAACCAGTAGCCATGGCCGTCCGGGGTTGGGGTCATGCCGACCACCGGTTTCACCAGGGACAGGTTCCCGGTCGACCCGTAGAAGGAGGCGTCCCCGAAGGTGAAGATGCCGCCGTCGGAGGCCACCATCCAGTACCCGCCGCCGTCCCCTGACGTTGCCATGCCGACGACCGGACGGTTGAGATGCATATTGCCGGTCGATCCGTAGAAGGAGGCGTCACCGAACGAGAAGATGCCGCCGTCAGAGGCGACCAACCAGTAGCCATGGCCATCAGGGGTGGCCGCCATGCCCACCACCGGCTGGTTGAGGTGGATATTGCCGGTTGAGCCATAGAACGAGGCATCTCCGAAGGTGAAGATGCCGCCGTCAGAGGCCACCTCCCAGTACCCTCCGCCGTCAGGCGTGGCGGCCAGACCGACGATGGGCTTGTTCAGGTGAGACCCGCCCATCGACCCGTAGAACGAGGCGTCCCCGTAGCTGAATATTCCACCGTCGGTGGCCACCATCCAATAGCCGCCTCCGTCATGGGTCGCCGCCATCCCGACGACGGGCCGGTTGAGAGCCGTGCCCGCCGCCGACCCGAGGAACGTGGCATCCCCGAACGCGTTGATGGCGCCGTTCGCGCCAGCCAGCCAATAGCCCTGACCGTCTGCGGTATGGGCCATAGCCACCGCCGGGCTGCCGAGCGTCGTCGCCGTCGTGAACCAGTCCGACTTGAGCCCGAGCGCTCCGGCGAAGGCGTCTCCGGTCAGCGAGACGTTCTGGTTGGAGCCGATCAGGGTCATGGACGTGACCCGTCCCCCGAAGTCCCCGTCGCCGTTGCGTCCACTGATGCTGATCGACTGCAGCACACCGAGCTGTGGCCAAGTGGCGTCGATGGTCGACACCGGGACGGTGGCCGTCCAGTTGTGATTGGGGTTGCAGGCTCCTTGGACGCACACGGAGTCGCCGGCGTCGGGCACCCCTGGAAAGGCTCCGGGGTTGGTGTAACCACCTGTCGACGCCGAGTACTGGGTGGCGGCGATGGCACCGCCGGGGAACTCCATGACCTGCCCGACCGTGTCGGCCGCGGCCAAATTGGTGATGGCATTCTCGTTCAGTGTGCCCCGGTAGGTCTGGCAGGCCAGGTCACAGGTATCGGCGTAGCCGCCGTAGGAGTCCGGGCTGGCCATCACGTAGGAGCGGACCGCCACCGCTTGGGCCTCGAGCTCTTGAAATCCCCAGGGCTGGCCCTGGGGGCCGGCACCACCGAGTGTGCCCCATCCCGCCGACGACTCGCTCGGAACCACGTCGGCGACGTACTGCTCCAGGGGCACGGTGTTAACGGTGCGGGCGGCTCCATTGGAGTTGTACTCGGCGGTGATGGTGCCGTGCACGGTGACACTGGTTGGACCCAGACAGAGGATGAGGGTCGAGTTGGGGTCAGTGGCGACGGCCGGATTGGCAACCGAGGGGATGACAACCTGATTCCAGGGTCCCGCGCACGACGGACCCAGTGAGACCTGCCACGTCGATCCGGGCTCCTGGGTCAGCTCGGCCGACTGGCCGGCCTGGAAGCCCATCCCTGCCACGGTAAATGCCGATCCGGAAGTGACGATGATGTTGTTCCCGTCGTTCTCGGTCATGTCCACCTTTACCGGATAGGCGTCCTGGGGGCCGGACAGACCAGCCAGACTCGTCCCTCCGTAGTAGGTCCCGAGGATGGACGGGTAACCGGTTTGGGCCAGGGCGTAACCCAGAGCGCCCCACTGCCCCATCCCGTGACCATGGCCGTACCCGTGCCCGACGATGGTCACCGACGAGGACGGGTAGGCCGAGGCCGGTGACGAGAGAGTCGCCACTGCCGCCGATGAGAAGGCCAGCGCCACCACGGCGACCACGAGCGGACGGATACGTGTCCCACCGCCTTGGCGGCGGGGGGACCTTCTCTGTTGTCTGCCCCCTATGGGTCGCTCTGGTCTCACCTGCACCTCGACTGGCACAGTAGCGCCGGAGCCACTGCCCGGTCCTTGTCACCACACGAATGCCTTTCGGCAGTCACCACTCGACAGATCCCTTCCTTCTGACACCTTCGAATCCAGGTATTCCGCCAGAATCGCCCGGATCGGCGTAACCTCCCCGGAGCCGCCGGCGGTCCGCTAGGACCACCGGCGGTGGATTCAGTCCGTACCGAGCTGGGCAGCGAAGATCCCGGGCACCGACCCGTCGAACTGAGCCGAGCCGAAGGCGAAGATCCCGCCGTCTGATGCTGACATCCAGTAGCCGCTTCCGTTGGGCACCGAGGTCATGCCGACCACCGGTTGGGCCAGTCGGATGCCGCCGGTCGATCCGTAGAAGGGCGCATTCCCGAAGGAGAAGATGCCCCCGTCGGACGCCACCATCCAGTAGCCCCCGTTGTGGTTGGAGGCCATCCCTACGATCGGTTGGTTGAGATGGATATTGCCGGTCGATCCGTGGAAGGCGGCGTCCCCGAAGGAGAAGATGCCGCCGTCGGTAGCCACCAACCAGTAGCCACCGCCGTCGGGGGTGGCCGCCATGCCGACCACCGGTCGGTTCAGGTGGATATTGCCGGTCGAGCCATGGAAGGCGGCGTCCCCGAAGGAGAAGATGCCCCCATCGGATGCCACCATCCAGTAGCCGCCACCGCTTGGGGTGGACGCCATACCGACGATGGGCCTGTTCAGCGCGATGTTCCCGGTCGATCCGTGGAAGGTTGCGTCACCGAAGGAGAAGACGCCACCGTCGGAGGCCACCTCCCAGTAGCCCTTGCCGTCCCGAGTCGAGGCGATGCCCACGATGGGACGGTTGAGATGGGACCCACCCATCGAGCCGTAGAAGCCGGCATTGCCGAAGGTGAAGATGCCCCCGTCGGAGGCCACCTCCCAGTAACCGCCCCCGTCCGGGGTGGAGGCGATGCCCACCACGGGCTGATTCAGGTGTCCGGGTACCGGCTGGGTCAGGGTGCCGGTCAGCTGGGCGTTCTGGTGGAACTGCGGCCAGGACCTGCGGCCGAGTGAGTGGCCGGCAGAACCGTTGACCTCGTAGTGCTGGATGACACCGGCGTTGGAGCCGCTGTATCCGGCGATGGTGATCCCGATGGTTCCGTTGGGGTCGGTGGTGACGAGCGGCGAGTTCTGGAGGCCCACTGCCTGGGTTCCGTTGGCACCGGACCCGAGAATGGCCACCACCTGAGCGCTGCGGCCGTCATAGATGACCAGGCCGCCGGTGGTCGGCACCAACACGTCGTTGTACCCCGCTCCGGTCAGATCGGCGGTGACCACGCCGCCGATGATCCTTCCCGAGGTGGCCTGGGGCCATCCGGGCATGGGCGCACCATTGGAGCCGTTCAACGCGTAGACGAGTCCACCTGATCCGGTGTCGACCCCTTCCACGACCTGGACGTTGCCGTCACCTTCGAGGTCGCCGATGGCCGGGCTCGAGATGGTGTTGCCCCCGAGGTTGGTCCGCCATGCGATATTGCAGTGGGCGTCCGAGGCGAACAGGGTGTTGGTATCTGAGGCACCCGAGTAGAACGATCCGGTCCCGAAGGCGATGCCGACCTGCCCACCGGTGAGGAAGTTGCCGACCGCCGGAGACGAGTCCACCGTCTGGTTGGTGTCGTGGTCGCAGATCAGGTTGCCGCCGGCACCGAGTACCCGTAGGTGCCCACCGGCCGTGTAGTTGACGCCGTAGGCCAGCCCCGGTGACGAGTCGCCACCTTCCACGATCTCGGTCTGCCCGTTGCCGTAGAGGTCAGCAAGGGACGGCGTGGAGAAACTGCTATCCGCCGTGAAGAAGGGCCAGCCCGGCAGCGTGGCCCCGTTGGCTGCGTTCAAGGCGTACTGGTTCTGCCCGAGCGAGGGAGCCACTACAGCCTGCACCCCGTTCAGGACACCGACCGCCGGCGAGGCCTGCACTCCATGCTGGCCGTTCAGGTCCGGTGCGCCGACGTGCCAGATCTGCCCGCCGGAGTTGTTGAAGCCGTAGTAACCGCCCACAGTCGACTGGGCGGCGTTGCCGGCGTCGACGAAGACGTTGTCCGTACCCGAGCCATTGGCCATGGCTGAGGGTGTGGCGTCGACGGGTGCCCCGGTGTGGGCGGGCCAACCGGGTGTGGTGGACCCGTTGGCGAGGTGAAAGGCCCAGACGTTTCCGGCTCGATCACCTACGACCACCGACGGCCCACCACCATCCAAAGTGGCTTCGGTGGGTGAGCTCTGGGCGATGGGGTTCCCGGTGTCGGCGACGATCTGCTGCCACTGCAGCGAGGTGGCGAGCGAGGCATGGGCCACGGGTGCCGCCCCGGCTGGAGAGGACAGTCCGGCGGTGAGGGGAGCCCCGAGGACCAAAAGGGCTGTGGTCAGACCGACCACGATGGTCGTTCCCCGGGAGGAGCGACCACCCCTCCTGGCGCGAGCATGCGGGTCTACGTCGGTACGATCGTTTCGGACCTGCGTTTGCATTTCGTCCCCGAATCCATCGTCGATGTTGCGACCTACCTGCATTCGATCACTCCTCATACGGTCTGGTCCTACCTGGTGCAGCACTCCACCCATTGGTCCGAAGGGCCCCGGCCGACCCTGTCGGCCTTTCGGGCAGGGCAGGATCAGGCTCCTTTAGGTGCTTGGACTCCCTTAGGTATCGGGCCGATGACCGGCCAACTGAACCGAAACCTTGCCAGCGGCCCTAATCACCGGCATCCACCAGGTTCTCTGTCGAAACGTCCTGGTCCTCAGGCCGCGCAGGCCGCGTCGATGGCCGAGACGAAACCGGCCTGGACCCGGGGCAGCGCAAAGTTCGCCACCCGCTCAGCTGCCGCATCGGCGAGAACCACCCGGAGACGCTCGTCGGTGATCACCCGATCAATGGCCGCGGCCACCCGTGCCGGAGATTTGTCAGGGAGTACGAGTCCGGCCGCCTGCACCGTCTCGGGGACAGCCGTAGTGGCATAGGCCACGATGGGCAACCGGTGATACATCGCCTCCAGGAGCGGAACACAGAAGCCTTCGTGATTGGAGAGACAGCAGAAGATGTCGGCCGCCGCGTAGTAGGCGATCAGCTCTTCATGGGTCACCATTCCCGCCATGTCGATCGCCTCGCTCAAGCCGAGTTCTTCGGCGAAGCGCGCGATGGCGACCGAGTAGTCATCGCTGATCGACCCCCCGACGACGTGGAGGCGGGCCTCGGGATCGTAGAGCTCACGATAGGTGGCGAGCGTCTTGATCAGGTCGTCTTGACCTTTGTGTGGCGACACCTTGCCCACAAAAAGGAGGTCCGCGCCGCCTGCGCTCTTTTGCTTGGCCAGCCGCTCGGCGAGCGCCGGATCCGGACCACCGGCAAAGCTCTCGAGATCGATGAGCAGCGGAAGGGTCGTCGTGGATCGGTACCCGGCGGTCCGCAGCTCACTTTCGTTGAACTCGGAGTCGGCAATGGCGAACTCGGTAACCGTGGCTAGATCACGCAACTGGGCCCGACCCCAGCGGACCTCCTCCCCCACCTCGGGCATCCATGCCTCGAGCAGATCGGCCGGTGTGATGTTGTGGTAGTTGACGAACTTTCGTTCGCTCCGCTCCCGGAAGATGTCGGCCACACCACTGCCGATCGAGAGCTGGTAGAGGAGCACCCGACCGTTGCTCGAGTGGTCGCCGAGTCGACTGACGGGCCGCCCGAAGTCGACACGGTCCGGTGAGGCGTTTCCGTAGAAGATGTCCGACTGGTAGCCCCGTGCCCGCAGCAGATCGCGCAGCTGCACGGTGTGACCGCCGATGGCGTCCCGACTCGCCAGTGTGGGAATGACCTGGTCGATCCGGTCGACGTGTTGACCTGTCACCCGGCGATCACGAGGCCGACTCCTCCCAGCCGGCCAAGGGCGCGAACTGAGCGCCGCTGACAACAGGGACTTCGCCCGTGAGTCCACTCGACCGAAGCCGGAAGCTGACGTCGAGCGGAAGCCGAACACGACCTGTCGCCCGGCTGTTGTTGGCCACTTCGAACTGAGTGACCTGATCCTTCCAGTCGTAGATGGCGGTGTCGGTGGCACTGCGAATACCCACACTGACGGAGTAGGTACCGTCGAGCAGCGGGACCTCGGGAAAGAGGAACCGTACGATCCCCCCACCCGAGGGTATTTCCATGGCACACGCCGGGTCGTCCGGGTCTGAGGCAAATACGAGTTCGTTCCGGTCGTCGTGGATGGCGATCGTGGCCATGGCGTTGGGAACGGCAGCGAGGCTGTCGATGTCGGCGGTAACGGTGAGGGACTCGCCCGGGAACAGGTGGTTGCGAACGCCACTGCCACCGTGCTCGGCCTGAACCGTGCCGATGGCGAAGACGTTCCCGGCAATGCCACCGGATTCGGAGCCTTCGAGAGTGCCCACGCCCAACAGATCGGCCAGATAGACCCTGATCCCCTCGCCCGACTCGTCCACCGTGATGACCTTGCCGTGGTTCATCACCATGACCCTCGAGCAGTTCTGACGAATGACGTCGGTGCCGTGGCTCACCACCACGATGGTGCGACCCTCCCGCTGGAACTTCTTCACGTGGTCCAGGCACTTGCGCTGGAAGTTGGCATCACCCACAGCCAGGACCTCATCGACCAAAAGCACATCGGGTTCGACATTCACCGCCACGGCGAAACCCAGCCTCACGTACATTCCCGAGGAGTAGAACTTCACCTGGTTGTCGATGAAGTCCTCGAGTTCGGCGAAGGCCACGATGTCGTCGAATCGTTTCTCGATGTCGGCATGCGACAGTCCGAGGAGGGAGCCGTTGAGGAAGATGTTGTCCCGTCCGGACAGATCGGGCTGGAATCCCGCGCCCAGCTCCAACATGGCCGCCAGACTGCCACGGACCCGGATCTCGCCTGTCGTCGGCTTGAGGATCCCCGCGATGCACTTCAAGAGGGTGGACTTCCCACATCCGTTGCGGCCGAGGATGCCGAAGGTCTCACCTTGGTTGATATCGACGTTGACGTCGCTGAGTGCCCAGAAGGGCGTGAAGGGCATCTTCCCCCCGTGGATGACCCGTTCCTTCAGGGAAGTGTGCTTCTCGTTGTAGAGGCGGAACTGCTTGGAGATGTCCTTGACCTCGATGGCGACGCTCACGTCTCAGAGCTCCTCGGCAAAGTTTCCCTCGAGCCGTCCAAAGACGATAAGGGCCAGCATGAAGAGTCCGACACTGACCGCCAAGACGATGCCCACCAGTCCTGCATAGGTGCCTATCCCCCACGTAGGAAGGACGTGGTACACCTTTCCCTGGTAGGTGTACTGCGTCCTCCCGTAGATGGCTCGCTGGAAGGTCATGGCTATCGGGGTAATCGGGTTGATCAGGAAGACGTACTGGAGCCAGTTCAACGACGGATGGTTCTTCTGCCCTCCGGACAGGAAGATCTGGCCGTAGGTGTACACGATGGAGGTCGCCCAGAACCACGCCATCAACAGCACCTCGGTCAGATGCTGGGTGTCACGGAGGTAGACGTTTACCGCCGACAGGAAGATGGAAATAGCACTGGTGAACACCACCAGCGCCACGACGGCCAGCGGAAGCAGGGCAACGAAGGTGAAGTCCGGTGTGATTCCGAACAGTAAGAGCGCAGCCACCAGCACGACGGACTGGATGGCGAAGAGCACCATCGACACCCCTACTACAGAGAGGGCAAGCAGCTCCCGGGGGAAGGCCACCTTCTTCACGATGCCGGCCTTGCCCACCACCACCGAGGTCGCGGACATGGCGGCAACGTTGAACAGGTTCCAGACCAGAAGCCCAGCAAACAGCCAGATAGCGAAGTTTGGTTGGTGGTTCCTGGCGATGATCTTGAAGACCACGTAGTAGATGGTCAGCACCAGGGCCGGGTTGAGCATCGACCAGACGTAACCCAACACCGAGTCTTTGTACTTGACCTTGAGCTCGGTCCGGATGAGAAGCACCAACAGCTCGCGATTGCTCCACAGGTCCCTCAGCCGCTGTCCAAGTTGGACTTTCCCGTTGACGACGGTGATCTGGTCGTGACTCTGGCCAGGGACGAAACGGGTGCTTCCACCGATACGTAGAAACGCGCTCGGGCTCCGCAGCAGCGGGCTTCTCGACACCCAGGCTCACTAGCTGGCAGCCCCCGCGCCGGCCGTCGGTACTTCCATGGCGTCCTTTTGGATCACCTCGTCAATGAACCCGTACTCTCGTGCCTCGTCGGCGGTGAACCAGCGATCTCGGTCGGAGTCGGCTTCAATCCGCTCCACGGGCTGTCCGGTATGAAAGGCGATCCGCTCGGCCATCATCCGCTTCAGGTACATGATCTGCTCGGCCTGAATGGCGATGTCGGAAGCCTGTCCCTGCATGCCGCCCGAGGGCTGGTGCATCAGGATCCGACTATGGGGAAGGGCGAACCGCTTTCCCGGCGTTCCCGCGCACAGAGCAGGAACTGGCCCATCGAGGCGGCCAGACCAACGCAGATGGTGCGCACATCGCATCGCACGTACTGCATGGTGTCGTAAATGGCCAGGCCATCGGTGACCGAACCACCCGGTGAGTTGATGTAGACCGAGATGTCGCGCTCCTGGTTCTCCGCCTCCAACAGGATCAGCTGCGAACAGACCAGGTTGGCGGTGTTCTGATCGATGGCGGAGCCGATGAAGACGATGCGCTCCTTCAGAAGGCGTTGAAAGATGTCCGAGCCCGGACCGACATCGGCCGTTGACTTCATCTCGGTCGTCGATCCCAGTAAGACGGGAGTGCTGGCAGGCGCGAAAAGCTGACGGGATGTCGTCCATGGGGCCAGAGCCTAGTGGCTAGGGCCTTGCTGCGGACGCAGGGTAGAACAGTCGACGGGGGTCACTCGGAGCGGGCATTTCTCGATCCGTTCGAATCCCAAAACCCCACCGTACGGGGGTGCCCATCAGCTGTGGCGGACGTAGTCGCGCCCGGCATCTGGTTGGACCAGGCGTTTCAGCCGGGTGGGCCGATGACGGCCCCGAGCGACGGCTCCAGCCAGGAACTCTGTGTACCGGTCGATGATCGACGGCCACCGGTAATAGCGCTCGGTGTACGACCGCCCGGCCTGACCCAGCCTCTGTCGGAGCCCCTCGTCGGAGACGAGGCGCTCCACGGTGACCTCGAAGGATCGGAAGGACTCGAACCACAGGCCACCACCCGAGCGCTCGCAGTGCTCCATCGTGGCTGCGCACGACGCATTCACCAGCACCGGAACCTCGAGGGACCAGGCCTCCAAGAGGACGAGGGAAAAGGACTCGTAGGCCGACGGGTTCACCATCGACCTCGGCCCCGGCGAGGATGTCCCACTTGTCTGCCTCCGAGACCGTGCCGGTGACCACCATGTCGGGATGGTCGGGTGCCTTGTCCGAGACCGGCCCGACGAGGGCCAGGGCCAGGGGGCCGGGGTGACGCTCCTTGTACTCCGCGAAGTAGGTCGGCCAACATCCCGCAGCCCTTGTGCTCGTCGACCCGGCCGAGGTAGCAGAGGTAGGGCCGGTCCCCGAGCCCGAGGATCTCCCCACCCCGTCGTCCGGCCCCGGCCGGATCATTGACCCCGAGGCCGAGCACGATCTGGGGCGGGCGCCGTTGCCGAAGGCGTACTCCATCAGGTCCCGTTCCGCCTGGGTGTGGTACACGAAACCGTCCACGTGGCGAAAGGTCTGGCGGAAGGCGGAGAGATAGAGGGCGGGCTCGTCGTGGGCGGCCGGATGGAGCACCGTTGGAGCCGGTGAGACGGCAATCCCGTCCACGGTGGTGGCAAAGAGGTAGGGATAGCAGGCCACCACATCGGCATCCGTGGTGGACACCGCATCCACCAGTCCCGGGCACATGGGGCCGTTCAGCGCCACCCACCTTCGGGCCTCCGCCAACCCGACGGCCGAAGGGGCCAGACGGATCTTGGCGTCGAGGTCGAAGTACTCAACATGGCGCTGGGCGGCGGTGGGAAATCGGTGCACGGTGACACCGTTCACGGTGGAGGTCCCCGCCGGCTCGGTGTTCTCCCAGGTGAGGTGATCCATGGCGCAGCTCGTAAGCACCTCGACCTGCCATCCCGGTCGTTGGCAGAGACGCTCGGCCAGCATGCGGGCCGCCGCCTCGGCCCCGCCGATGACCTCGGTCCCATAACGGGGCGTGACGAAGGCCAGTTTCATCTCGGGCACCGCCCACTCGCATCGACGCCGCGACCCAATTGGACCGCAGCCGGGTGACCTCACCGTGCGCGGGCAGCGACCAGCAGGTACTCGCCCGGCCCGAGCAGGGCTTGGTTCACCGCATCGATGGCGGCATTGAGCCAGTCGGCCTCGGGGTTGGCCGGCGCCACGTGGTCGAACCGGCTGTCCTCGCCCCCGAATTTGCAAGCCGGGCCACCTCGAACCCGTGGTCGGCGAGGAGATGGCTCCAGGTCTCGGCATGGAGGGGGCGTCCGGGGGCGAGATCGCTGAGGAGGTGGGAGGACGGGCTCCAGCCACGACTCCGGGGTCGGCCGAATGGATGACCAGCACCCCGTCGACTGCCAGCCGGGAAGCGGCCAGGCTCACCAGGCGGTCCCGCTGGTTGGGGTGAAGCCACTGGATCGAACCGGTGAGCACCAGGCCGGACAGGGCTTCGTCGGCCACCACCTCCAGGTGGCCGACGATCGACTCGGCACCGGACATCGAGGCCCCGGTCGACGACGGCCTCGATCACGGCACCAGCCGGGTCGACGCCATAGGCATCGACCCCGGCGCCGACCAGGAGCGTCCAGCAGGGTCCCGTTCCCGCAGTCGGCGTGGAGGACCCGGCCCTCGACCCCGGATGAGCGCCGCAACGGCATCGGCTTCGCCCACCAGGCCGCCCCGGGATCGGAACTGGGCACAGCCGAAGGGGGCAGCGGAGGGTGCGTTGCGCCTCGACGGCCGCCTCCAGGTCCTCTACGTGGTCGACCACGACGTGGAACATCCGAGCTACCGGCCAGGCGAACTTCACGATCTGGTGGACGATGAAGCCGATGTACCAACCCATCGACTTGCGGATGAGCCGCTTGACGTACGTGCCGATCAGCTTCTGGGATGCCACCGGGACGGCGATGTCGACATAGGCCGAACGGTCGACGAGGGACAGCGTCTCCCGGAGCCGTGCCTTGCCGTGCAGCCCGACCGGTGAGAACTCGAGGAACAGCTCGTCGAGTTCCTGTTCAAGGCCGGCAGGAAGATCGCCGGATACGCGACGCCGGTTGACCTCGGCGTCGATCTCGGCCATAACCTGGGTCAGGTAACGGACTCGGCCGGCTGGATCGGCCGGATCGGTGTCGGTTGACGGCGTAGGCCCGCCGGGAACCACCGAGGGCGTTGACGAATGCGCTGGTGGCACCTCGCGACTATAGCCAGGAGGCAACCGGATCCCGGTGACCGTCGGCCGCGCCGGCCCTGACCGTTCAGGCCCGGTCCGGTCGATAGGCTGCAGTAGCCGCGGGCGTGGCGGAATTGGCAGACGCGCCGGGTTTAGGTCCCGGTCCCCTCGGGGATGGAGGTTCGAGTCCTCTCGCCCGCACGCTGTTCTGTCCCATGACATCGCGGACAGACGAACCCACGAAGGGTAGATGATCAGGGACTGGTGCCCAGGCGCTGGTAGTCCCTCGTGGGATCCAAAGTGAGGTGCCGGAGCAACTCGCCCTCCTCGCTCAGCACCCGGATGTCGAGGTCACAGACCAGAATGATGATCCGGCGTCCGGTATGGGCCCGGCCGACGCCCACGTGGTGGAGCTTCGTGCCGTGGCGAAGGGTGAAGACCCCGGTCGTATCGACCTTGTCGTGGCGGACCCGGGTGTGGGGGGTCATCGGGTACTTGTCAGGGTCCGGGGCGTCTTTTTCGAGTGCCTCGTAGGCCTTCTTCGGCGGGACCATGCCCCGAGCCGAGTGCGGCCGTTCCTCGTTGTAGTAGCGGACGAAGAAGTCGACCTGGCCCTGGAGCTCGGCGATGGAGGTGGCGAGGTCTCGTTTGCGCAGCCAGCGCTTGAGCGTCTTGTGGAAACGCTCGATCTTGCCTTGGGTCTGGGGATGGTAGGGCTTGCCGTGCTTGATGCCGATGCCCAAGGTGGTGAGTTCGGTCTCGAAGCCGCAGCGTCCGTTGCGGAACTGAGCGGTGAAGATTCCGCCATTGAGTTCTTAAGCGATGTCAAGCACTCAAGTGCATTCGATCTCTAGTCTTGAGCTCGGACGGGCCGGTCGACGGAGCGCTGAGCGACTCCTTATTTCGCCGGCTCGTCCACTCTGTCGGCTTCGTCGTGCGGCGCACGGCACGAAGCTCCGGGCGGACCGTGTAGCGCTCAGCAACGATCTTGCGGCCTTCGTCTGGTGTGAGCACCGTGCCGTCGAGGTCACGTATGACGTAATGCTCGCCAGCTCGCCAACATGACACAATCCGGCCAAGGAGCGCCGGGGCGATATGGCAGAGTGCGGAGTTGTGGTGCTTGCCCGCCTCGGTCATGAGCCGGTGGTAGCGCCGGGCGAGCGTCGGATCGATCCTCCGGGCGATGTCGGCCGACGTGAAAAGGGCTTCGCGGAATAGCGCATCACCGGATTTGGTCGGGCCGCCGTGACTGCCGTTGCGTCCCGAAGCGTCGAGCGACGGCACAAGTCCATAGAACGATCGGGCCCCGGAAAGAGACCGGAATCTCAGCGGGTCGCCAATTCGTCCGAGGATCTGCGCAGCATTGATCGAGCCCACCCCAGGGACCGAACGCAGGATGTCATCTGGGTCGAGAGCACGGCGCATCACATCGATCCGCTGCTCAAGCTCTTTGATCTCGGCTGTCACGGTAAGGGCAAGGCGCGCCTCCACCGCCAAATCGTCAGCCAGCTCGCCGTAGTCGAGCTCGTCGCCCCAGAGCACGAAGGTGTCTGCGGCAGCGGCGAGGAGTGCCTCAGCGTGCTCGGTGTTCCACCTCCCGTGCGAGTGGCGGTGAAGGAATCGGGCGAGTCGGGCCTTGCCGAGCCTCCTGACCAGGTGCGGGTCGGCATAACCAGCCGCCAGGAATCGCAAGGGAGTGATGTGGGCAAGTTTGCCGTCCATCGCCGAATACCACTGAGGACCGAGTATCTCGAGGAGCGAGTCGATGCGGGCCACGCTCGTAGAACGCCGTTTCACGAGACTCGAACGCAGTCTTGTTGCTCGCCGAAGGGGTTCCGACGGTCCGAGATGCTCGAGGGAATAGAGACCTTCTGGGTGCAAGAGTGGCAGCGTGGCCAGCAGCTTTGAGGCCAGCCGGTCGGACTTTGTGTGCTTGGAGTAGTAGTCCCGGAGATCCGCAGACTGCTCGGACGGCACCATCACGACCACGGCACCCTTGCGGCGGAACCACGTGGCGAGCGGGACCCAGGCGTTGCGCGTCGGTTCGATCACCACGGTGATCTCCGCATCAGTGGGCAGAAAGCCCCACAGCGCTTCGAGCTCGTCCGGATCGGTGCGAAAACGCTTTCCGCTCCAGATGAACCTGCCGGTTTCGTCGGCCAAGCTCGCCTGATGGGGCGTCCTGCATGCGATATCGATTCCCAATCGAAGTTTCTGCACACTTTCCTCCTTGTCGTTGTCGAAGACCGACGTGAAGCACCGAGGGGAGGGTCGTGCCGGACATTCACCAATAGGGATCCGGCATTGCCGGTCACCGAGTTCTCAACAGGACGTTCCCGCCCGGTGGTGCTCCCGCTCGGCCCCGTGACCAACAGGTAAGGAGTCGCATGACGCTCCGATCGGAACTCAGCGGTGACGAGCGGGCACCGGTCACCTCAAAGCCTCACCGCTCCGGCCGGAAGAAGCGAGGATTCGAGGACGGACTCAGCTTGAATGTCGGTCAACATCGAGGCAGGAAACCCCCAGGTGGACGTGGCTTGATAGAAGGCGGCGACCACATCGGCCGCCGTGGCCACCGGCACCACCACGGCGGCCACCACCATGCGGGAGTAGTCATCGACGAAGTCGAGGATCTCCACCTTGCATCCCTCCTCGGTCCCGTCGTCGATCACCCAGTGGGTCATGTCGGCCTGCCAGGTCTCGTTCGGAAGGGATGCCTCGAACCGGGTCCACGAGGTCCGTGGGCGCTTCTGGGGCCGCGGGGTGACGAATCCCCTCCGGACCAGTACTCGGTGGATGGTGGAGCGTCCGGGGGCCTTCCCGTGGCGCTGGCGAAGGTGGTACTGGATCGTCAGTGGACCGGCGTCCAGGCCCTCCTCGTCGAGATGCTTGCGCATGGTCACGATCTCGTTCTCGAGATCGATCGGTGTCTGGGTGGGCCGGCGATGTGGGGCCGTCGTCAGCGGAACCAGCGCCTCGTAGCCACCGGAACTGAATCTGGCCACCTGCTTGCCCACCCACGATTTCGACATCCCGATTGACGAAGCCACCGACCGGAGCGACTGACCCTCCACCAGCACGGCATCGACTGCATAACGAGCACGATCCATGGACACCACCTGAGTAGGTGTCCACGATGTCATGGGACATGCTGTCCACTAACTCATGGAACCAGACACTCTCGCCCGCACGCTTGGTTCGTCGCCTCGTGGGCCGCGGCCACCCGGCCGGGTGGCGACGACGGGGTGGTGGGTGTTAGCTGGTGGCATGCCCCTTGTCGGAGAGTACGAACCGAGCACCAGCCAGTGGGTCCGCGACCAGGTCGACCTGTACGAAAGTTCAGGCGGCGTCGAGGGAACGACCTTGCGCGACATGCCCGTGGTGATCCTCACCAGTAAGGGGGCCTCGTCGGGCAAGATCCGCAAGACACCGCTCATGCGGGTCGAGCACGACGGCATCTACGCCGTCGTCGCCTCCCAGGGGGGCGCTCCCACGCACCCCCTCTGGTACTTCAATCTGGTGGCCGACCCCCACGTGGAGGTGCAGGACGGACCGGCGAAGTCTGACCGGACGGCCCGTGAGGTCACCGGCGAGGAGAAGGCACTCTGGTGGGACCGGGCGGTCGCCGCCTATCCCGATTACGCCGAGTACCAAAAGGGAACCGACCGGGAGATCCCGGTCTTCGTGCTGGAACCGGCGAAGGACTGACCCTCAGAGGGGTTTTTGGAGGAGCACGGCCAACAGGTAGCAGCCCTTGGCGTCGTAGTAGATGCCCCGGTTGCCCGCTAGGGCCGCCGGGTCGAAGCGGCCCTCGGCCACCGCGGCACCCCCCCAGTTGAGCCCCCGTTCGGAAAGCACCGAGAACCCGACGGCGGTGACCTTGGTCCGCAGCTCGTCCAGGGTGTACTCGACTTTGTGGTCGGGATCGATGAACCCCTCCTGCTGCAGTCGACAGACCACCCCGTTGGGCGTGTCGATGGCCATGATCCCGCCCGGTTTCAGCACCCGGAACGACTCCTTCAACACGATGTCCCCGTCCTCTTCGGTCACGTGCTCGATGGACTGCCCGCTGTAGATGAGGTCCACGGTGTCGTCGTCGGCGAACGAGAGGTCGGCCATGGAGCGGTACTCGTAGCGCACGAGGCCCCGGTCGGTTTCGTTGGTCCCGTACCGCTCCGAGTGGTACAAGGGGTGGCGGTCGTCAGGAGGTAGGTCGACGATGACCAACTCCTCGAAGTCGTAGGGATAGCCCAGGGCCACCATGGCGCCACGGGCGTCCCACGTCGAGCCCCCGCCCAGGTCGACGATGCGACGGGCGGGCGGAAGGCCGATGATGAACTCGCTGCGACTGGCATGCAGCGAGGCATGGAGGCTGGCCGCGAGGATCGGCACGTGTACCCGCAGCTCGCTCGAGCAACGCACGCGGTCCACCAGGTCGTCACGGGTCAGCAGTCCGGCAGCCATGGCATCGGCCTGTTCGGTCCACGCCGGCTCGTCGGGCTCGCGACGGAGCAGCACGTTGTAGGCCATGCGGACGGCTTCTCTCGGAGGGAGCTGCTGATAGGAGAGGCCGGCGAGACGGTTGACCTCCCGGCGCACTTTTCGCTCGACCCGCCGGAGTTGAGGCGTGACCTGGTGGAGCGCTCGGCCCATCGCCCCCTCCTCCACGCGGCCGTGCTCGTCCTTCTGGTCCGTTGACGGGCCCTGACCGCTCACTCTGTCTCCGTTCACCTGCTGTCGACCCCAGCGAATGTACCATCGCGCTCCCCCGTCGGAGCTCCGGCGGCCAGGACCGCGGCGTTCCGGTCTTGCCGTGGGGCCCCGGTTTCGGCCATGCTTCCCCGGTCCGTCCAACGCCTCGGCCCCGGTCAGGTGGGGTGCCTGTGGTGCCCGTGGACGGAGTTCGGGGGCTCCCAGGTTCTCAACGAACCTGCCGAGGAGGCCGCGGCTGACCGGCCCCGACCGGTGGTGCGAACCACCGGGGGGTCAGACACAGCGATCAACGACACCAACAGCGACATCCAACAAGACACAGGAGAACATCATGGGAATGCTCGACGGCAAGGTGGCCATCGTCACCGGCGCAGGACGCGGTATCGGTCGTGAGGAGGCACTCCTGCTTGCTTCCGAGGGCGCCAAGGTGATCGTCAACGACGTCGGCGCCACCCAGCCGAGCGAGGACGGGGAGAAGAACCCGGCCGAACAGGTGGTCGAGCTGATCAAAGAGGGTGGCAGCGACGCGGCCATCAACGCATCCGACGTCAGCTCGTGGGATGGGGCCAAAGAGCTCGTGGACCAGGCCGTGGAGACCTTCGGCCAGCTCGACATCCTGGTCAACAACGCCGGCATCCTGCGGGACAAGATGAGCTTCAACATGGAGGAGTCGGACTGGGACGACGTCATCCGGGTCCACCTGAAGGGGCACTTCGCCCCCTCCCGGCACGCCGCGGTGTACTGGAGGAATCGGGCCAAGGCGGGCGAGACCGTCAGCGGTCGCATCATCAACACGTCATCGGAGGCGGGTCTGTTCGGGAACGCCGGTCAGGCCAACTACTCGGCGGCCAAGGCCGGCATCGCCTCTCTCACCTGGGTGCTGGCCCGGGAGCTCGAGCGCTACGGGGTCACCGTCAACTCGATCTCGCCTCGCGCCCGCACGCGGATGACCGAGAACCTCTTCGGTGGGCTGGGCCAGGCCGGCGAAGGCTTCGACCAGTGGGACCCGAAGAACATCGCCGAGCTGGTCACCTTCCTGGCCACCGACGAGGCAGCCGACGTCACCGGTCAGAGCTTCGTGGTATTCGGGGGCAGCGTGTGGGCCATGGGCGGCTTCCACCCGGTCGGTGAGCTGCACCGCGACTCCATGTGGACGCCGAAGGAGTTGGCCGAGGCCAAAGGCGAGCTGTTCAAGGGCATCTCCTCGGGCGTCCCGAAGTTCAGCTTCATGTAGCCGGGAGGGTCGGCGGCCATCGCCCACCGCCCCGGCGGTGGGTTCAGCCGCGGCTGGGCACCACTGCGGTGGCCTCGCCGACCACCTTCTCCTCGCCCTCGGCGTTGTGGAGACGGACATCCAGGTCGACCAGATGGTCGTCACCCTCGGTCCGCTTGCCGGTCACCACGATCTTGGTGACCAGCTTCTCGTCGGGCCAGGTCTGCTTGGCGAAGCGGGCCTGGTAGCGCCGGACGTTGCCCACCCCGACGTAGTCGGTGATGGCGGTGCCGAGGAATCCCATCGAGAACATGCCGTGGCCGAACACGCTGGGCTGGCCGGCCGCCTGGGCCTTGACCTCGTCGTGATGCATGGGGTTGTAGTCCCCCGAGGCGCCCGCATACATGACCAGGTCGGTGCGGTTGAGCACCCGCGAGCGTTGCGGAGCCTCATCGCCCTCGCTGACGTCTTCGAAGTACAGCTGGTCACCCACTGGTCCGACCTCCGTTGTCGTGCTGCAGCCCGTCGAGGACCACAGCGCCATTCTCTCGCACCGCCGGTGCCGCCGCACGCCCGCCGTTGATCGCCGGGCGACCCGGGGAGCCGCTCACCGTCCCGGTTCGGGATCCCGGGGTAGCCCGAGCAGCCGCTCCCCGATCACGTTCCGCTGAACCTCACTCGTACCGCCGGCAATGGTCAGGCACTTGCTGTGCAGGACCCCGTGGGCCGAGACGGCGGCGTCCCCGAGTGTGAGCACGCCATCGGGGCCAGACCAGTCGAGCCCGAACTCGTGCACGCGTTGTTCGAACTCGGCCCCGAGCAGCTTGCGCACGCTCGACTCAGGACCGGGTTGGAGGCCACCGACCGACCGCAGGGTGGCCCGAAGCCCGAGCTGGGCCAGTGACTGGGCGTCGGCCAGCAGCTCACCGAGCCGGTCGAGCGTCACTGGGTCCTGACGGTTCGGGTCGCCGGTGATCCGCTCCAGGACTCCCTCCAGCGCCCCCCCGAAGGCCGAGTCGGTCGAGAGGGAGACACGCTCATTGGCCAGGGTGGTGCGGGCCAGGCGCCAGCCCCCGTCCACGTCGCCGACAACGCAATCGTCGGGAACGAAGCACCCGTCGAAGAACACCTCGTTGAACAACGCCTCCCCGGTGATCTCCCGGAGGGGCCGGACCTCGATCCCCGGCGAGTGCATGTCGACGAGGAAGTAGGTGATGCCCCGGTGCTTGGGCACGTCAGGGTTGGTCCGGGCCAGACAGATGCCCATGTGGGCTCGGGTGGCCACCGACGTCCACACCTTCTGGCCGTCGAGCGACCAGCCACCCTCCACCCGGGTGGCCCGGGTGCTGAGGGCGGCGAGATCAGAACCCGCCCCCGGCTCGCTGAAGAGCTGACACCAGATGATGTCCCCACGCAGGGTCGGCTCCACGAACCGCTCGGTCTGCTCGGGTGTGCCGTGGGCCATGATGGTGGGGAGGGCCCAGGCGGCCACGGCCAGGTTGGGCCGACGCAGGCCGGCCTCGTCGCAGACCTGGTCGATGACGAGCTGCTCGACCGCTCCCGCGTCCCGGCCGAACGGCGATGGCCAGTGCGGGGTGAGCAGGCCCTCGGCGGCCAACGCCCGCCGTTGTTCCGCCGGATCAGCGAGGGCGGTGATCGCTGCCACCAGCGGAGTCAGCTCCTGGCGGAGGCGCTCGGCCTCGGGAGGGAGCTCGATGCTCAGCCGCCGGCGGCTGCCGTCCAGAGCCAGCCGGGCCGCCTCGGCTCGGAGCGGAGCCGTCCCCCCGACGAGCTGTCGCAGGGTGGTCGACCGGCGTAGGTGGATGTGGGCGTCGTGCTCCCAGGTGAATCCCATGCCGCCGAGGAGCTGGATGGTGCCCTTGGCCGCCTCCACGTAGCCGTCGAGGGCCAGGGCCGCGGCCAAGGGCACGGCCAGTCGGTCCGACCCGCCACCGGTCGGGGCCCGGTCGTCGGGCGCGCCCTCGTGGTCCAGCACCGACGCCGCGTCCCAGACCGCGGCCACCGCCTGTTCCACCGAGACCAGCATGTCGGCCAGTCGGTGCTTGACGCCCTGGAACTGACCGATGGGCCTGCCGAACTGCTGGCGGGTCCGGGCGTGCTCGGCCGCCGTATCGAGGCACCAGCGCGCCCCACCGGCCGCCTCCGCGGCGAAGACCACGAGGGCCAGGTCCCGGATCCGGGCGGTCGTGGTCCGTCCGAGCACACGGTCGGGACCCACCGTCACCTCGGCGAGGACCCATCGGGCCGATCGGCGAGACGGGTCGAAGCTCACCAAGGGCTCGATCTCCACGCCGGGACCCACCTCGATGAGGGCCCAGCGCACCGGGCCAGGTCCGTCACCGGGATCGCCGTCCGGCGCCTCGTGGACGGCCACCGGAGCGAGCACGGCGGTGGCACTCGATCCGTTGAGGAGGGGGCTGAGCGAACCCGAGACCACCAGCCCACCATCGGGACCGGGGCGCCCGACCAGACCGGGGGCACAGACCGCCTGGCCGTCGGGAGTGGCTGTCGGCACCACCAAGGTGGCCGGCGTGCTCCCGTCCACCAGGTGCGCAACGACGGCCTTGGCCAACGTCGGATCGCCGCTCTCGGCCACCACCGCGGCGACCACCGCGGTGGTGCCCCACGGCCCGGGGGCGGCGGCCCGGCCGAGTACCTCTGCGGTCACCGCCAGCTCCACCAGGCCGGCTCCCTGGCCACCGAGGGTCTCGTCCAGGTGGATCCCGAGCGTCCCCTGGTCCCCGAGGTCGGCCCAGAAGGTGGGTAGGACATCAGAGTCCGCATCGAGTGCGGCGCGGGTGACCTCGGGGGGACAGCGTGCGTCGACCCACCGCTGCAGTGAGGACCGCAGCTCTTCGTGCTCGTCACGGATGCCGATCGACATGGACCCCTACCAGCCCTGGAACACCGGCGGCCGGCGGCCGGCGAAGGCGGCCAGTCCCTCGGCACAGTCCGCCGTCCCGGTCACCAGCTCTTGGGCCACGGCCTCCTCACGGAAGGCGGTGGCCCGATCGGACTCGAACGAACGGTTGGTGAGGTGCTTGGCCACGCTGATGGCCCGGGTGGGGCCCGACGCCAGCCGAGCCGCCCACTCCCCAGCCAGCGTGAGCAGCTCCGACCTCGGGACCACGCGGTTGACGAGACCGAGGCGTTCGGCCTCGACGGCCGGCACGTCGTCGCCGAAGAAGAAGAGCTCCTTGGCCCGCTGCGGACCGATGAGACGGGGCAGCAGGTAGGCCCCACCGGCATCCGGGGCGATGCCCCGACGGACGAAGACCTCGATGAACTTGGCCTCTTCGGCGGCCAGCACCAGATCACAGGCCAGGGCCAGATGCATCCCACCCCCGGCCGCCGTGGCGTTCACTGCGGCGATGACCGGCTTCTCACAGTCCAGGACGGCCGAGATGAGGCGCTGCCATCCGGTGCGGATGAGTCGGGCCGCGTCGCCGACGGCTCGGTCGGGAGCGCCCGCCGGCCGTGCGGGCCCGGGGCCCGACGAGCGAAGGTCGGCCCCGGTGCAGAATCCCTTCTCCCCGGCCCCGGTGAGCACCACGACCCGGACAGCCAGGTCCGCCGAGGCCTCCTCCAACCAGACGATGATCTGGTCGCGCATGGCGGCGGTGATGGCGTTGCCCGCCTCGGGCCGGTCGAGGGTGATCCAGGCCACACCGTCCTCGAGCCGGCGGCGGACCGGGGGGGCCTCGGTCTCGTCGGCGACCATCAGATGCGGTGGATGATGTTCATGCGCGAGGTGCACACTGGCTCGCCGGTGTCCCGTGCACTCCACGCCGTCTCGACCACGATGAAGGTCATGGTCTTGCCCTTGGACTCTTTTTGGTAGGCGTCGACCACACTGCCCTCCCCGACCAGGACGTCGCCGGCCAGCACGGGGCGGTGGTAGGTGAACTCCTGTTCCCCGTGGAGGATCAGGCCGCCTTTGGCCATGAGGGGGCCGAGCACCTCGCCCATCGGGTTCCCGACCGGCGCCTCGGCCGTCTGCAGCTCGGGGAAGGCCCCGAAGTTGCCCATGACGAAGGGGTAGGTCGGGGGGGCCGGTATGCCGGCCAGGCCGGCGTCGGTGGCGGCGGTGAGATCGCGGTAGATCGGGCTGTCGTCCTTCACGGCATCGGCGAACAGGGCCAGCTGCCCGCGCTCGACCGAGACCACCGTGGTCCCCGTGGACTTCCCGATGATCGTGCTCAGGATGTCGTCAGCCACCTTGATGGTCCTCCCCTGTCGGGCCCGTCGGGCCTGCACTCGTTGGTGCCGTGGATACGGTCTCACCCTGCCGGCGGGGCCGGCTCCGGGCGGGTGGGCCGAGCCGGCCCGGTGCGCACCGTAGCGCGCCAGCCCGGGACCGGGAAGTTCGGCGTCTGCCGGTGACGACGAGTCGGCCACCGGGATCCAGGGCGCCCGGCCCGCGTACAGTGCTGGCATGAGCGCTCCCGAGGTGTCGGTGCTGGCCACTCCGGCGGCGATGGCCGAACAGGCGGCAGCCGCCGCCGCCACGGTGCTGGACCAGGCCGTGGCCCGCAACGGCGTGGCCCACGCCATGTTCGCCACCGGCAACTCCCAGCTCGCCTTCGTCGACGCGCTGATCGCCCTGGGGGCCCAGGTGCCGTGGTCGCAGACCGTCATCTTCCACATGGACGAGTACGTCGGGGTGGGCCCCGACCATCCCGCCGGGTTCCGGCACTGGATCCGTGACCGGAT
The DNA here is from genome assembly GCA_963845485.1 of uncultured Acidimicrobiaceae bacterium. Taxonomy (GTDB): domain Bacteria; phylum Actinomycetota; class Acidimicrobiia; order Acidimicrobiales; family RAAP-2; genus Bog-756. Next base: position 168,095 of record CAWJSI010000017.1, read on the forward strand.
CGCCCGGCCGGCCCGACCGAGAGCCACCCACTACCTCGACGGCCTGGCCCCTCCCGAGGTCGAGTGCGCCCGTTACGCCGCGCTGTTGGCGGAGCATCCGCTCGACCTGTGCTGTCTCGGCATCGGGGAGAACGGGCACCTGGCCTTCAACGACCCACCCGTGGCCGACTTCGAGGACCCTCTCGACGTGAAGGTGGTCACCCTCGACGAGGGGTGCCGTCGCCAGCAGGTCAACGAGGGGCACTTCCACACCGACGCCGACGTGCCCGCCGAGGCCATGACGGTCACCATCCCCGCCCTGCTCTGCGCCGGCCGCGTCCTCGCCATCGTGCCCGAGGCCAGGAAGGCCGTGCCCGTGCAGGCCGCCCTCCAGGGGCCGGTGTCCACGTCGTGTCCGGCCTCCATCCTCCAGCGCACCCCGCACGCCACGGTCTTCCTCGACCCCGACTCGGCCGCCCTGCTCGGGTCCTGACCGAGGTCGGGCTAGCCCGCACCCACGAGCCACCGGTCGAGGAAGGGGTAGGCCTCGTCCCCGTGCCACTGGTGGCCCCCGTCGAACGGGTCGTGGGCCAACCGCTCCCCGTCGCCGGTGCGCTCGTAGATCGGGCGCAGTCGGTCCACGCCGGCCGCCGCCGTCGCCACCGGGAAGAGGTCGTCGTCCCGACCCGAGACGACGAGCAGGGGTCGCGGGGCGACGAGGGCGCCGAGGTCGACGTGCTCCATCCTGCCGAGCATCCCGACGAGCACCTGGGAGCCGCACATGTTCCACGGCACCTTGTGGGACTCGGCCCACGACGAGAAGTACCCGGCCACGACGGCGGCTGCCACCCGTTGGTCGGTGGCCGCCAAGAACAGTGCCATCGTCCCCCCGTAGGAGAAACCGGCCACCCCCAAGCGGGACGGGTCGACCAGGGGATGGTCGCCCAGCACATCGAGGGCTACGCCCAGGTCCCAGAGGTTCTGGGTCAACGGGTTCCAGCCGGCCATGACCTGGTGGACCAAGTTGGTGTCGCAGGCGTAGTGATCGTCGGGATTCCAGTCGGCCCGCTCGCCGAAGCAGCGCAGGTCGGGGGCCAGCACCACATGGCCACGGCGGGCCAGCTCGGAGGCGTAGTCGCTGCCCGGGACGGCATCGGGATCGTCGATCCCGCAGATGCGGGACTTGCCCGGCCCGTGGCCGTGCACGGCGAGGACGGCCGAGCCGGGGCCGTCCCGGCCGTCGGGCACCAGCAGATAGGCGGGGACCGACATGTCCACCTCGGTGTCGAAGACGATCCGCCACCGGCGGTAGCCGTCGCACACCACCTCGTCGGTGACCTCGGGGTCGGGGGGTACCCGGCCGGGCCAGGGAGCCAACGTAGCGTCGAGGCGGGAGCGGAACCGGTCCGACCAGGCGTCGAAGGCCGCGGGGTCCGCGGGAAGCCCGTCGGTCTCCTCGGAGGCCATCAGTCGGCTGACCACCTGGTACCAGGGCGAGAAGTTGCGACGCGGGGCGGGCCACTCGTTCATGCACGGGCTCCTCTCGGCTCGGGACCTCGAAACGCCCCACGTTGCCACATTGGTTGAGCCCAGGACCGCCCTGGGGCACACTGGATCGATGGCCGTAGCGACCGAACTGGACCTCCGTCCCCTCTCTCCGCTCATCGGGGCCGAGATCCACGGCCTCGACCTGTCGGCGCCCTTGGCCGATCCGGTGGTGGCCGAGGTGCGCCGGGCCCTCAACACCCACCACGTGATCTTCTTCCGGGACCAGCACCTCACCCCCGAGGAGCAGGCCGACTTCGCCCGTCAGTTCGGCGAGGTCACCGAGGGACACCCGGTCCTCCCGGCCATCGAGGGGAACCCCGAGGTGCTGGCCATCGACGGCAGCGAGGACCGGGCCAGCTGGTGGCACACCGATGTGACCTTCCTCCAGTCCCCGGCGTTCGGCTCCATCCTCTCCATGCTGGAGTGCCCCGAGGTCGGCGGCGACACCACCTGGGCGAGTCTCCAGGACGCCTACGACCGCCTGTCGGACCCCCTCCGCACCATGTGCGACTCCCTCATCGCCATCCACTTCGACCCCTGGTTCGCCGCCGACGTGGCCACCCGCGGCGGCTTCGAGTGGGAGGGGAAGCACTACGACAAGCTGCTCCCCGCCCTCCACCCGGTCGTGCGCACCCATCCCGAGAACGGACGCAACGGCCTGTTCGTGAACCCGCAGTTCACCCAGTCCTTGCTCGGCCTGTCCAAGCACGAGAGCGACGGGATCCTCGACGTGCTCTACCGGCACTGCATCCAGCCCGAGCTGACGTGCCGGTTCCGGTGGCGGCCCGGGTCGGTGGCCTTCTGGGACAACCGGGCCACCCTCCACTACGCCCTCGACGACTACGGGGACGCCACCCGTGTGGCCCACCGGGTCACCCTGAGGGGGGATACCCCCTACGGCCCGGCCATGCCCCGGCGCTGAACGGTCCCGTCACTCCCCGTCCGAAGCGGTACCGCCGGCATCGGTCGGCGCGTCGGCGTTGACCGCCGCCGCCGTGCTGGCCGGAACGGCACCCGACACGGCCAGGGCCTCCTCGCTGGCCCCGAGGTAGGCGGCCAGGGCGCGGGGGTCTCGCGCCACCTCGTCGGGCGTCCCCTGGGAGACCACTGAGCCGGTCTCCATCATCACCACATGGGTGCACAGGGCGAACACCAAGGGCACGTCGTGCTCGACCAGGACGATCGTGGTGTCGGCCAGCTGGTGGAGCCGGCGCAGGAGCGGGACGAAGGCCTCGGCCTCCCGTTGGGCGATCCCCGCGGTCGGCTCGTCCAACAACAGCAGACGCGGGCGGGCGAGCACGACCGAGGCGAGATCGACCACCCGACGGGTGCCCGTGGACAGCTGGGCGATGCGGTGGCTGCGGAAGCGGTTGATGCCGAAACTGCTGATGACCTGGTCAACCTCGGTCCGCTTGGCCCGCTCGGACTTTCGGGCCCAGGGCATCTGCAGGGTGGAGGACACCACGCTGACCGGCCGGCGGGCGTCGAGGGTCAGCATCAGGACGTCCTCCACCGACAGCTCGGGGAACAGTCGGCAGTCCTGGAACGAGCGGACCAAGCCGAGGGCCGACCGCTCCTCGGGGAGGTACTCGACGAGGCTCTCCTCATCGAGATGGACCGACCCGGCCTGGGGGGTGACCAGTCCCGAGATGACGTCGAGCATGGTGGTCTTGCCTGACCCGTTGGGCCCGATCAACCCCACGATCGCCCCCGGCTCGGCCGAGATGCCGGCGCCGTCGACGGCGCGGACACCACCGAAGTCGACCACCACCCCCTCCACCTCCAGTCGGGCGGGACCCGAACCCGACGGGTTGTCGGCCGCCACTTCGGTCGTGGCCCCTTTGCGCTGGGGAGCCATCACGCCACCTGCCCGGCCGGCTCGGGCCGGGGATCGGCGCTCGATCCGGCCGCCGGTGGCGGCTCCCCCCGCGAGAGCAGCTTCTCTACCCCCAAGGTGGCCAGGTCCCCGAGGCGGTGCACCACATCGGCGAGGCCCCCGGGCAGATAGAGGATGAAGGCCAACAGGCCGATGCCACTGGTCAAGAACTGGATGGTCGGGGTGGTGCCGAAGGCGGCCGGGATACCCACGAGATAGACGGCTCCGAGCACGGCCCCGTCGATCGAACCCAGTCCCCCGATCACCACCATCGACACGACGAGGATGGAGAAGGACGGATCGAAAGTGGTGGTCGAGAAGCGCTGGGTGGCGAAGGCCAGGCATACCCCGGCGTAGCCGGCGATGAACCCCGAGAGGGCGAAGGCCAGCACCTTGGAGCGCGCCAGCGGGATGCCGAGGGCGCCGGCGCCGGTCTCGTTGTCCCGGACGGCCATGAGCCGGCGGGCCACGCCCCGGTCCCGCCACACCCGCACCATCACCACCGACAGGACGAGGATGGCGATCGAGAACCAGGCGAAGGACCGTGCCGAACTCAGCTGGATCCCGAACAGGCTGGGACTGGCGATGAGCGTGGACTGGGGATCAGGGAGGCCGGTGCACATGGATTTGCCGAGGACAGGAAGGTCCCAACACGGAGTGGCCAGTACCGACTGCATGAACCAGACACTGAAGGCCAGGGTGCTCACGGCCAGATAGAGACCACGCACCCGGAGGGCCGGGAGGCCCACCACCACGGCGATCACCGCGGTCACCGCCCCGGCGAAGGGCATGAGCAGGATCAGCGGCACACTCGTCCCGAGGTGGGTGGCCATCAGCGCTCCGCAGGCCACCAACCCGAACTGGCCGAGCGAGACCTGCCCGGCCCATCCGGTCAGGACGGTGAGGGACAGGGCGATGACCGCGTAGATGCAGATCTGGGAGAGCAGGAACGACCGGCCCACGCTGATCACGAACGGCAGCAGCACCACGATGACAAGGGTGACCCCCACACCGGCGGAGCCGACCCGTCGGCGGAGGGGACTGTCGTTCTGGCGTTGGTTGCGCGAGCTCTCGATCCACGTGGACCGGTCCTCCCGTCGTGACCCGGTGGGCAGCGCGGCGATGCGGATGAGCAGGACCACGAGGACGAGGGCGAAGAGCACCAGGTCCACCTGGGCCGTGCTCGACAGGTTCCACACCAAGATCTCCTGGATGACCCCCACGCCGATGGCGGCGACGAAGGCCACGGTGAGATTGACCATGGCCCCGACCATGGCGGCGGTGAGGGCCAGCAACAACAGCTCGGGGCTGAGCACCTCGGTGAGCGACGAGGTCTGCCCCGGGGCGGCCAGGATGGCGGCGAAGGCCGACAGCACCCCGGCCAGCGTCCAGGTCACCGTGGAGGTCCTCCGGACCCAGACACCGGACAGCCGGGCCGAGTCGGCATTCTCGGCCATGGCCCGCATGGCGAGGCCCCACGGCGACCACTTCACGAAGGCGGCCAGGGCCAGGGCCACCAGTGGGGCCACGATCAAGGTGACCACCTGGCCGGGGGTGAACAGGTAGGTCCCGATGTGGAAGGACACGTCTACGGGGACCGGGAACGGCTTGAACAGGTTCTTCGGGCGGATGAAGGGCAGGGCGGTGAAGACGAACAAGACCTGGCTCAACCCAATCGTGGCCACCATGACGAGCACGCGAGGCCGGTTGAACAACCGCCGGAGCAGCAGCTCGGAGAGGGCGCCGACCACGGCGGCGAGCGCGAGGGCCATCACGAGGGCGAACCAGTAGTTGAAGCCGAAGTCGTAGAAGCACTTGACGAGAAAGACCGCCGCCACCACACCGAGCTGACCCTGGGCGAAGTTGAGCACCCGGTTGGTCTTGTAGATGAGCACCAGGCCCATGGCCAACAGGCCGTAGCCGAGCCCGGTGATGACGCCCTGGACCAGGACGAAGCTGGGGATGGACACGGGTCCTTACCCCAGACCGTCCACGGCCGCCCCCAAGAACACCGGACGGAGGAGGTCTGACCGCTCGACGAGATCGGCTGTCCGACCGTCGAAGCGGACCTCGCCCCGCTCGATGAACACCGCCCGCTTGGCGAGACTCATGGCCCGGTTCACGCTCTGTTCCACGAGAACCACCGTGGTGCCCGCCGCGTTCACCTCACGCACAATGGCCATGAGCCGGTCCACCGCCTTCGGCGCCAGTCCGAGCGCCAACTCGTCGATCATCAACAACTTGGGCTCGGTCATCATCACCCGGGCCAGGGCCAGCATCTGCTGCTCGCCGCCGGACAGCGTCCCTGCCGGCTGGTTCAGGCGGGTGGCCAACTCGGGGAAGCGATCGATGGCCTCGTCGAGGGCCGACTTGGCCCGGGTGCCCTGACCCCGCAGCGAATGGGCCCCGACGGCCAGGTTGTCCCTCACGGTGAGGCCGGTGAAGGTCATCTTGCCTCCCACCAATAGGGCCACGTCCTGATGGATGATCTGCTCGGGCTCGAGATAGGTGCAGTTGGTCCCGAACAGGCGGATCACCCCCCGGTGCGGGTGATCGAGTCCGGCCACGGCCCGGAGCAACGTCGACTTCCCGGCTCCGTTGGTGCCCAGCAGGGCGAGGATCTCGCCTTGGGCCACCTCGAGGTTCACGTCGAAGAGGACCTGGTTGCTCCCGTAGTAGAAGTCCAGGTTGTGGATCTGGAGGGCGGGCAGCGCTCCACCCGCGGCGCGCCGTTCACCTTCGGCGTGGCGCTCGAGGACGTCCTCGATGACCAAGGTGATGTCTCGTCGCACATAGCGCGAGCCGATGAGCAGCATGATCCCGCCGATGACGCATACCGGGGCGAGGAGGCTGAGAGCCACCGTCGGCCCGTTGCGGTACCCCACGGCATCACTGATGGCGCCGAGGAGCACGGCGCCGGTGAAGCCGCCGAACACCAGCGAGTACACCCCGAACATGGCAAAGCAGATGGTCCGCATCTCGGCCGGTGCCGTCGCCGCCAGGGTCAAGAAGATGCAGATGGCCAGCGGGGAGACCGCCGCGGTGGCCAGGAACTGGAACGCCACCACCATCCAAAGCTGGGGCATGTAGAGCGAGGCTACGTAGAGGCCCCCGTAGGCGGCGATGCAGAACCCGGCGATGACCAAGGGGCGCTGGGGGGCCCGCCGGAAGTACCGGTCCCCGAGGACATAGGCCAACGGGAGGCCGAGGAAGGCGGCCAGCCCGATGATGGAGTAGATCTCGCTCCGCCGGGCGGTGTCGAGCCCCCAGTGGCGGACGAAGTAGAGATTCCCGAACAAGGGGGCGGCGGTGCCGGCGAAGCCCAGGATGGCCACCGCCACCAGCTCGTAGTAGATGGAACGGATGCGCAGCAGTCGGGTGACCGCCGGCCCGAGGAGCACCCGGGGTGCATCGCTCTGCTGGGAGTGCAGGTCCATCCCCGAGGCCTTCAGGATGTGGCTGGCCTCGTTCTCCCCCTTTTCCGGCTCGCGGAGGGTGAACAGCGAGAGTCCGATGGGGATGCCGACCAGGGCGATGAGCATGCCCCACCGCCAGTTGTGGCCGACCGTGACCACCAGTCCGAAGATGAGGATCCCCACAGTCTGAGAGAGGGGGTCGGAGAGATTGTGCCAACTGAAGACCCGGCCCCGTCCCTCGGTCGGGTAGGCGTCGGAGAGGTACGAGTTGTGCACGGTGTTGTTCACGCCTGACCCGATGGAGGCGATGAGGTACAAGAAGGTGAAGACCCACACGTTGGGTGACAGGGCCATCAACGGGGTGAACACCGAAAAGATCAGGAGCGCCACCGCGGCGACCACCTTGCGGCTGCCCCGGTCGGCCAGCAGGGCGAGGGGCACGGCCCAGAGCAGCTGGGCGACCGCACCCACGAAGGTCACCGCGCCGAGGGCGGCGTCGTGGATGTGGAACGAGTGCTCGAGGTTGGTACCGATGAGCGAGATGCCGTTTCCCACGGTGCCCGGTACCAGGGCGGCCATGGTCAAGAGGACCAGAGGGGCGTAGCCGCTTTTTTGGAGGATGCCTACCAGTGGCGGAGGCTTTCCTTCCCCGGTCCCGGGCATGGCGGACAGGTCTGCGACGGCCTCGGGGTTGCTGCTCTTGGCGACGACTTCCTTGAGGAGTTCGTCGGGTACCGCGAAGTCGAACACCACTTGGTCGGCCATTGGGGTGTCACCCTATCCCCGACGCAACTGCTGTTTCAGGGTCGGCCCCTCAGTGGGCCGGCGTGGCCACGGTGAGGGGACCCTGGGTCAGTACGCAGAGTCGCGCGTCAGGTCCCCGCTCGGCCAGTGCCGAGGCTACGGCTGAGCCGACGTCACCCACCGGTTCCATCCGTGCGGCCCGCACATCGTCGTCTTCGAGGCCCTCCGAGAAGAGCCGCACCTCGGCCCGCTCGAGCACGCGACCCAACACCTGGGTCTGCCACAGATCGACAACGCCCGGTCCGACCGGTCGGTGCAGCTCCCCGACACTCGGAGCGGCGCGGAGAATCCGAGCAAAGGCGCCGTCGTCGGGCAGTCCGTCGCCGCAGGCCGCCGCCATCACGATGATCCCGCCTTGGGCGACCACCCGCTCGGCCGCAGCCAGGCCCTTGACCGATTGGTACAGATTGCGGTCGAGGGGATGTCCGCCGTTGGTGGAGACCACCACGTCGAACCGGCCGGGGACGGCCCGTGAGACATGCCGGGCAGCGAACGCACACGCCGCCCGATGGCCTTCGGGTAGCGGGGCGACGAAGACGCCGGTCAGCCGGCGCTGGGTGTCGATGGTCACATCGACCGAGAGGTGGGGTGGGCACAGGGAGGTCGCCGCCGTCACGAACTCGTGCACCGGGTTGCCCGAGGTGGAAAGCCACGTGGCTCGCCGGTCGGCAATACGAGCCGGGCTGTGGGCCTCGAGGATGGTGGAGGTGGCGGCAAGGCCGGGACAGGCACCCTTGGGTCCACCGCTCCAGCCCGCGAAGAAATGAGGCTCGACGAACCCGGTGAGAATGCGCAGGCCGGCCTCCACGTAGCGCCGGTCGAGGAGAACGGGCACCCCGTCGACCTCGCCCACACTGACATGGTCACCGTCGTCGCTGTCGTGTTGATGGATCGGGTACCTCGCCACGATGTCCTGGCCCACCAGCGCCGTCAGCTCCTCGACGGTGGCTCGGCGATGGGTGCCGGTGGCGCAGAGCAGCTCGACCTGACCCGGTCCTGCCCCGGCCTGGGCCAGTGCCTCCAACAGCGGGGGCAGAACGGTGGTGTTGGGCATGGGCCGGGTGATGTCGGGGAAGACCACCACTACGCGCTCCCCCGCCCGGACCAACCCGGCCAGGCCCGGTCCCGACAACGGGGATGTCAGCGCCTCACGCACGGCGGCCGCTTCGTCGGCCACGGGCACAGGCTCCTCGGGCACCACCACCTCGGCCCCGTCGGGCACATCGAGCGCCAGGCCCTCCCGGCCGTAGGCCAGCGTCACTCGCACCCCTTCGCCTCCAGAGTGGGTGGCAGATCGACAAGGGCCGCCGCAACTGCGTCCGCACGCGGTCGCAAGGCTCGGTACGACGCAACCGCCGCGGGCGCCGGCACGGCGCGAGCCACCACGGGGTCGACGTCGTCCAGCACCAGCTCCCGACCCAACGCCCGGGAGGCCAGGATGGCCGCTCCGGCCGACGCGGCCTGCCCCGAGCGACGCACGTCCACCGACCGTCCCGTGATAGCCGCCAGCACCTCGTGCCAGACCGGGACCGACGAGCCGCCGCCGGTCGACACCAGGCCGGACCCGGCCGGCGCCCCCATGGCCTCGAGACAACGCTGCACGTCCCAGGCCACCGCTTCAAATGAGGCCCGGGCCAGGTCGGCGACCGTGTGATCAGACCCCATGCCCACGAAGGCGGCCGCAGCTCCGTCACGCCACCACGGAGCCCGTGCCCCCTCGAGCCACGGTCCGACGACCAACCCCCGGGCGCCGGGCGGCACCTCCTCGGCCATGGACGAGAGCGTCTCGGTCGTGTGGCCGGTCAGGGTGGCGAGCCAGGAGACAAGCCCGCCGGCCGTCGAAAGCCCACCCTCGAGCAGCCAACCTCCGGAGGCATCGGGCGACAGTACGAGGCCGTCGGGCGCGCCGAGCTCGAGACCGTCGTCGATTCCGCCGGGCGGGTACGACATCGACACGTTGGCCGTCGTGCCCCAGCTCACCATGAGGCAGGAGTCGGAGGCTCCGGCCCCGAGCGCCTCCGAAGCGCGATCGCCGCACCCGATCACCACGGGCGTCCCGGGCGGTGGCCCGAGCATCCGGGCCGCCTCAGGCGTGAGCACTCCGGTCACCCGGTCGGGTGCCACCAGGGGGGCCAGACGCCCCGCACCCTCCCCTACCAGTTCGTCCAAGACCTGGCCGTTGAGGTCGTACAGCCCCGAGCGCCACGCCATGGAGGCATCGGTGGCCACTACCCCGGTCATTGCTCGGACCAGGTAGTCCCGCGGGGTGAGGACCCACCGTGCCGTCGACAGCCGGACGGTGTCGTGGCTGGCCAGCCAAGCCAACTTGGCCGCCGTCGACGCGGCGTCGATCACGATCCCGTTGCGGGACACGCTCCGCCCCGAAGCCGCCAGTCGACTTCGCAGGGCCTCGGCCTCCTCCGGGGCACGGCGGTCCGACCAGACGATGGCTGGTCCGAGGCTTCTGCCTTCCCCGTCCACCAACACCATGGTCTGGCGGGCCCCCGCGCACCCGATGACGTCCACGGCTGCGAAACCATCGGGCTGCTCGCGACGGAGGGCACCGCACGCCTCGACTACGGACGTCCACCACTGTCTGGGATCCTGCTCAGCACGGTTCCCCCCCGGATGGACGGTGTCGATGGCCACCCCGACCTGACCCACAAGTCCGTCTCCGGACCACAGCGCGGCCTTGGTCACACTGGTTCCGAGGTCGAGGGTGAGGATCACCCGGCGTGCACCACCTCGGCCAGCTGCCGGGCGGCCGCCGCGGGCGACGGTTCCTCCAAGATGGCTCGGCCGATGGCCAGCCCACCCCCGCCACCGGCCATGACGTCACGCGCCTCGTCGACCACCCCTGCGCCTTCTGTCCCCCGGTGGGGACCGCCGAGGAACAGCACGGGAACGCCCACACTTTCCACCACCCGTTCCACGGCCTTGATGCGGTCGCGACCGGGGGGCTCGTCGGGGACGGGGACTTTCAGTAACGGCGCCCCGATGTCATGGGCGATCACGGCCGCAGCCACGATGTCGTCCGTAACCCGGGACATCTTTCCCTCCCGCCACCACACCGGTTCGATCAGGGTCTCCAGGTGGGCGGTCCGCGCCTCTTCGAGGACCTGGCCCAACAGTTCCAGGGCGGCCGCACCGCCGGGGTCGGTCCCGTCGATCCGGGTCATCAGTTTGACCCCCGACCAACCGTCGACCGCCGCCCGGGGGACGCTCGCCACCAACCGGTCGTCGAGCTCGAACACCGTGCCCGCCAGTCCCGTGCGGTTGATGGACAGGTAGGTGTGCTGACCGGATCGGAGGTGACCCAGTCGGGCCAGATCACCGAGCGGCTGGGCCGTGGCCAGGATCCCGTCGCAGTGGGGCAACGCCTCGGCCAGTGCGGCCAGGTAGTCGCTATAGCGCTCGATGGTCATGACCCCACGGGCCCGGTGATCGGCCGCCAACACCATGGCCGGGGTCGAAAGCCGCGGGGAGTCGGTCATTCCAGCCCGGCCAGGGCAAAGACCACCTTGGCCAGCGAGGAGAAGTCCTCCCGGCCGTACCCGGCAGACGAGGCGGCGGTGAGGGCCTGGCGGGCGACCGCGGTAGAGCTGAGGGGAACCCCGGCACGCGCCCCGTAGGCCAGGGCCAGATCGAGGTCCTTGGCCATGAGATCGGTCATGAAGCCGGGCTTCCACTCGTTCGAGGCCGGACTGTCATCCAGTACGCCGGCCACCGGCAGTCGGGTCCGCACGGCCACGCAGTCACCGGTCGAGTGCACCAGCACCTCGTGGAGCTTGGCGATGTCGACCCCGGACGTGACAGCGAGTGCGGTGGCCTCGGCGGTGGCCAGCATCTGGGCGGCGTAGATGAGGTTGTTGCACAGCTTGACCACCTGGCCCATCCCGGGTCCGCCCACATGCACGATGAGTCCGGCAAAGGGCTCGAGGGCCGGACGGACCGAGGTCAGGGTGTCCTGGTCGCCCCCGATCATGAGGGTGAGCGTCCCCTTCTCCGCACCCGCTGTCCCGCCGGACAGGGGGGCGTCGAGGAAGCCGGCCCCGGTGGCGACCACCAGCTCGTGCTGGGTTCGCTCGACGTCAGGGTCGATGGTCGAGCAGTCCACCACCACCTGACCGGGCCGAAGGACGGGGAGCATGTCGGCGATCACGTCGACCACCTGCGGGGAGCTGGGTACGCAGAGAATCACCACGTCGGCGGCCAACGCCACCTCGGTAGGCGAGGCCGCCTCGACGGCGCCGAACGACACCGCACGGGCCACGGGCCCGGGGCTCCGGGACGACACGGTGACCCGGTGTCCGGCCTCCACCAGGTGTCGCGTTATGGGCAGGCCCATGGCCCCCAGTCCGATGAAGCCCAACTCCATGGGATCCTCCTTTTGCTCAGTGTGCTTCAGTTCTGGTCACCGCAGGGCATCGCTGGCGGCCCACGGCCGCCCTCAGCAGTCATCCGGTAGGACCGAACGGACCCCGGTCGTCTGTTGAACTGGGTGGTCGGTGCCGATACTCAGTGGTCGAACTGGGGCAGCCATGCGGCCGTCGCGGTGAGAAGTTCGTCCACCATGGCCTCGGTCTGGTGGAGTTCACCACGACCGGCAAGGGGGTCGAGGAAGAACGCCGCCTCGGCCAGGGCACGGTCGCCCTCGAGGGCGGCGGCCACCGTCAGTTCGCCGACAGCCACGTGTCGTCGGACGAGCTCGGCAAAAGGCGGGGGCAGCGGCGCCACGTCCCTACCCCGGATGCCGCTGTCGTCGATCACGCAGATGGACTCGACCACGGCTTCGGGGGGGACGTCGGGTACCTGTCCGACGTTCGGGATGTTGGCGGGCAGCTCACGGCGCTCACCGGTGACGAGGGAGTCGATCACGAGAGCCGGCAGCTCGCCCGAGAACCATGTCTGCAGCTCCTTGGTGCCGGCCAGCCAGGCATCCACATCGGCGATGTAGCCCTCTTGGTGGTCCTGACGCGTGGCGATCGAGGTCAGCTCCACGTTGAACGTGCCTCCCCAGTCCGAACCCTCGGTCAGTACCCACGGCAGGAATTCGGCGATGTGACGGTCACCCGCCGCGGGGAATGCACCCCACTTGTCCAACAAGGTGAGCTTGAGGGCATGACGTTGCACAAAGTCGAGCGGGGAGAACACCTCGGCTTCGGGCCGACCCGGGTGGGGAGCCAGAGCAGCCAGTCCACCGGCATCCTCCACCATGCCGGCCATGAGGGAGAACCCGTCTTCACCGTCCACGTCCACCGCCGTCACCACCGGGAAGTGGTTGATTCCGGCCACCGTCGTGCGCACCGACTCGGCCGGACGGCCGAGGGCGATGGCCAAGTCCATGGACCAGTTCCCCACCTCGTGGCAGAGTCCGACGGCGCGGATCGAAGTCTGCTTGCAGACGGCACGGGTCAGGCAAGTCATCGGGTTGGTGATGTTGAGGAGCCAGGCATCGGGGCAGACCTTCCCCATGTCCTCGGCCACGCTGACAAGCACGGGGATATTGCGCAACGAGCGGTTGATCCCGCCTGGTCCTACCGTGTCCCCGACCGACTGACGGATGCCGTGACGTGCCGGGATATCGAGGTCGAGTGCCATCGATTCGAAGCCGCCCGTCGAGATGGTCACGATGACAAAGTCGGCACCCTCGAGGGCGGCGAGCTGGTCGGTGGACGTGGCGAAGGTGGCCTTCGCTCCCATGGCGTCGTTCAGCCGTCGGGCTAAGGCGACCATCTTTTCCAAGGGGACGGGGTCGATGTCCTCCAGCACGTAGTGGGCACCGTTGAGGGACGGCCGGCCGAGGAGATCAGCCAGCAGCTCGGGTGTCCACTGGTAACTGCCGCCACCGACGATGGTGATCTGCATGACGTGGAGTCCCCCTAAGCGGTCCGAGTGACGTCAACTGTGGGTGTCACTCTATCCAGCGCACTCCAGGGCCGACGGGAGGCCGGATGGACCGAACGGGACCCGGATCACCCGGGCGGGACCTGCCAGTGGACGAGGTCGGTGCTCCGGGCCACGCCGATCTCGGCGTGGCCCCAGCCGTCGAACTGGGTCAGCTCGCTGCTGCCGGCATAGAAGAGATAGACGAAGTGGCCGGGCTGGTCACCGGCATCGCACAGATAGCCCGAGTTGGCGTGCTCGAAACCGATGCTGGACAGGCCCGGTCCGGTATTGAATGCCTCGGCCGGCACGTTCAGCTGAGTACCGGCGCTCCACGAGAGCCAGCCGGCGGCCCGGTCGGCCTTCCCGGTCAGGGTGAACAGCCAGGGTTGGTCGAGATTGTCCGAGGTGGCCATCAGGCGCCACTTCCCGGCCACGTTGACGAACTCGTAATTCTCGACGGTGCCCCCGTCCACGGAGACGGCCGGGCGCCCCACCAGCCGCCACGGCCCCTGCGGCCCACCGCTTGTCGACCGGGCCAGCTCGAAGGTATCGGGCTGGGTGGCCGACGAGTACTTGTACCCCAGCAACAGCTGATGCCCCGTGTAGACCAGCGCACCGTCGATCATCCGGTCGCTCGGCGCCGGTGCCAGCGCCTGGGCCAGCGGGTGGGGCGACGACCAGTGGCGCAGGTCGGTCGACGTCCGGAAGTACAACCGAGCCTTGTCCTCGGAGGGCGGGGCGCCTCCGGGATCCGACTGGTAGGTCACGAGGTAGGTGCCCGACGGTTGACGGACGATGTCGGGTGAGGCCACTCCCGACACGCCGGGTTGAGTCGGCCACGGATCGACAGGCGACCAGTGGACCATGTCGGCGCTGGTCGCCGTGGCGATGTCCCACCGGATGCCTCCCGGAGACGAGACGTCGTCGGTGACATAGCTGAAGATGAGGTGCCATCGTCCACCGGACCACACGATGGCCTGGTCCTTCACGCCTCCGCCGGCCTCGGCCAGCACAGGGTTGCGCAGCGCTGACCACACGACGGTGGGTTGGCCCCCTTGGGGGGACACACACTCGTGGTCAGCTCCTGGCCTGAGCTGTCGTGCGGTCAAGGCGTTCCCCGGGGCCGCGCCGGCGACCTCCATGGTGGCGAGAAGCCCGCTGGCAACGATGGTCAAGGCCGACGCCAGGACGAGGAGCCAGGCCCTGGGCCAGGATCCTGCGACCCTCATGTCACGCCACACTGCGCAGTCGGTAGGATCCGGCCTCGACCTCGATCCGGGCCACCCCCTCGACGACACCGAGCACCCGCACGCCCCGTGCTCGACCGATGGGCGTTCCCCCTTCGGACAGGGCCTGCTCGTTCTTCGCCGCCAGCCAAACGGTGGCCATCGAGTTCGGCGGCACCGTCATGTCGACCGAGACGTGGGGATCACCTGACGTGGGGAGGCGCCAGGCCACCGAGATCGGCCCACGCGGTGTCGGGACGGTGCCGAGGGCCCAGGCCAGACCCGACGGCGGCGGCACGATATCGAACGTGGCGAAACCCGGCGCGGTCGGTCGCACGCCGAGCAGCGAACGTTGGATCTCGGGGACCATGGTGGAGCCCCAACCGTGCGACATGCTGTCACCGATCACGTCGGATGGCTCCCAGACCTCCCAGGTGAACGTCGCGCCACGGGCGAGGATGTCGGCCCAGCCGTCGGTGGTGGCGTCCACCAACCGGTGGACCAGGTCGTCATAGAGCCCGGCTGCGGCCAAGGTGGCCAGCACCTCTCCGGCGTTCTGCGGAGGGGTCTGCATCCCGAGGCCCGACACGTAAGCGGCCACGGTTCCGAGATCGGCGGCCGGCACCACTCCGTAGGCGGCCGCACAGGCGCTCGAGGTCTGGGACGCCGTGGGGGTGGGGGTGCCATCGGGCTGCAATCCGTCGACGTAGGTACCGTCGGTGCGGGTCAGGTGCCGGTTGATGGCCGCCGTGAGCGAACGCTGCCTACGGCGCTGTACCTGCAGTTCGTGGGTGGGCCGGTGGAGCGCCCCGGCCACCTCGGCGGTACGCCGGAAGACGTTGACCCCGAGAACGTTGAGTCGGGTGGCGACCGGGTACGGGTAGTAATTGTTGGTGGCCGGTAGCGACGTCACGAGGCCGGTAGGTGTCGCCACGGCCCGCTGCACGTAGTCGGCGATTCGCACGAGCACCGGGTAGACGGCCGTTAGCAGGGCGCGGTCACCGGTGTGCATCCAGTACTGCCACACCCACTCGGCATAGATCTCCGTCGACTCGTTGATGTCCAGGGCCCCGAGTCCGGTCGGGTAGATCTTGTTCACCGCTCCGTTCGGCCAGTAGCGCCGCTGGGACTCGGCGAACTCGACCAAGGACTTGCGGGTGAGGTTCTGTTCGCCCAGTGCGGCCATGGCCGTCGCCGACTCCTTGCTCCCGTCGTAGAGCCAGGAGCCCTTCTCCCGGGTGGGGGTGTCGATGTACTGCTCTTGGGCGGTGTACAGCGCCGAATGGGCCCCCAGTTGAAACTCGGCATCGATCACCGGCTCGGCCGAGGAGAAGGTGGCGGGCGCTTGCTCCGGCATGGCGGTGTGACGGGCCAAAGCCACGACGTCAGCGGTGGTCAGCGCCTCGCCGGGATCGTCGATCTGGAAGTAGCGGAATCCGAGGTAGTCGAAAGGATGGAACTCCTCGCCCCCACCCCGCTGCACATAGCTGTAGCTCATGTCGGTGTGCTGGGTGCCGTGAGCCGTCGAGACCTGGCCAGGTACGCCCGTGATGGGCTGGCCGGGCGCGGGCTCATCGAGGAGGAAGCCGGCCCGCATGGTGATGAGACGGCCCGGCTGGCCTTCGTGAAAGGTAACCGTGGGCACCGCGGCGTACACCTTGCCGAAGTCGGCCACCACCGCTCCCGAGGCCAGTGTCGTGAGCGATACCGCCGACACCCGCTCTTCTACGATGCGGGTCCGCACCGGGACCAGGTGGGTCCAGGGCTCGACGGGAGCGCGGCCCACCACCGTGGCCGGCGTCCATGAGCTGTCGTCGAAGTCCGGGAGCTTCCACCCGACGGGTTCAGCCGGCCCATCGATGTGCTCGGTGTAGTCGACCAGGTCTCCCTCGAGATCCCGCTGTGTCCCGGGGAGCCATGGCCCTTGTTGCATTCGCCACGAGCCGTCGGTGACCACCCGCTGGACGCGGCCGTCAGCGGTGTGCACGGCGATCTCGGCGATCATCCCGGGGGTGCCGGCCGGGTGGCCCTTGGTGGGGCCCTGCCAGTTCGTGACCAGAGCGAACGCATTGACCTCACCGGGGCGGAGCGCTGCGGTCAGATCGACCGCCTCGCAGTACATGGTGTCCGGGTAGCTGTAGGCCTGGCCCTTCCCCACCCGGATCCCGTTCACGTAGAGCTCGTACTGTTGGTCGCCTGAGACGTAGGCCCGGGCCCGTTCCACCCGTCCCGACCGCAGCGAGGCCTCGGTTCGGGCGTAGGTGTACTGGCACGGCTCGGTGGTCACGCTGGCCACCCGCCGGATCCAGGACGCCATCCAGTCCTTGTCGCGCAGGCCGGTTTCGAACTCGCCGGGAACGGACTCGGGCCCGCCTGCTCCCGATGCGTCCCAGGTCTGCACCGTCCAGCGATACGCAGCATCCGACTGGAGCGAGGGCCCGGCGTAGGGGATGAAGGCCTGTTCGGCCGACGCCACCCGACCGGAGTCCCACACGGTCGGCCCGGCATCGGTCCCGCGCCGCGGACCGGTGACCACGATCCGGTAGCCGCTCTGGCGGGCCCCTCTCCTCGGATCACGGACCTGCCATGCAAAGAAGATGTCATCGGCCGCCAATCCAAGAGGTGCGGCCAGACCGCTCACCCTCAGTTCGACCGGCGGACCGGGCCGCTCGAGCGCAGCCGCGGCCGGCCCGGGTGACCCGAGCCCGAGCAGCGGGTCCACGACATCGGTGGGGCGAACAGGAATGAGCGGTGACGCCACCACACCGGCCGCTCCGATCAGGCCGCCACCGAGCAGCCGGCGCCGGCTGACCACCCTGTCGGTCCTTGCCGCCGAGTCGTCTCCCCCCTCCACCATGGCCACCCACAGTAATTGGCCGGGACCCACCGGGGCCGGAACCGGATGGACTTGCGGAGGACCGGGCACAACGTCGTCGCTCAGACCCGCCGGTAGGATCCGGAGATGGCCGCGTCGAACCTCGTCTACGTCACCCAGGTCGCACCGTACGTCGGGGGTCCAGCTGGTGTGCACGGTGTGCTCGACCAATCGTCCACGGCCATGGCTCAGTTGGCCGAGTCGGCGGGCCTGGGGTTCCAAAGGGTCACCGACGTGCGCTCACTGAACCGGTCGGACCTCGAGTCGGCCAGGGTGGTGGCGCTCTTCACCATCGGGGAGACGCCGTGGTCGTCAGAGCAACAAGCCCTGCTCCTCGACGCCGTCCGCACCGGGCGGACCTCGATCCTCGCCGTCCATTCGGCCACGGACGCCTGTTACCAGTGGGACGAGTACCGGCTGCTGGTCGGTGCACGCTTCGACGGCCACCCCTGGACAAGGTCGTGCACCCTCGACGTCGTCGACCCCAACCATCCAGCCACGTCCCACCTGGGTGCTACCTGGAGCTGGCACGACGAGGTGTACACGTTCCGCGAACTCCGTCCCGATGCCGCCGTGCTCTTGCGGGCCCGACCCGACGAGCTCTTCGACGCCGGGCTGGGTGGCAACGGAACGTCCGACGTCATCCAGCCGGCTCACGGATTCCCCCTTTCCTGGTACTTCACCGAAGGCTCGGGGCGGGTCTTTTCAACGTCGCTCGGTCACTTCCCCCACGCCTGGGAGGACATCGACTACCTGCGCCACCTGGCCGGTGGTCTCGAGTGGATCACCGCCGAGACCTGATCGTTCAGGGATCGTGCTCGACCACGACGCCTTCCCAGCCGCTCAGCCGGAGGTCTCCCCCGATGCGCTCACCTTCCCGGCTCCGGTCGGTGGCGATCCTGATGGTGCCTTCGACCCCGTGCACTACACCGGGATCGTCGGACAAGGCAACCGCCACGGTGATCGTCCGGCCCCGGGACCACGCCCAGGTGCCCGGTGATGCCTCCCGTGTCCGGTAGCCACCCGACCGCAGGTCCGGTTGGCCTTTGCGCCAGGTAATCAGATCGCGGGCCAGGTGCAGCATGGAGTCCGAATCGGCCCGTTGGTCCTCTACGTTGGCGCCCGTCTGGTCGCCAAGGGGAAGCCACGGGGTCACGCCCGGCGCGGTGAACCCTCCGCCGGGGACGTCCCGCCACGGCATCGGCGTGCGCATACCGTCGCGGCCGGCATACGCCGGCCAGTAGAGGACGCCGAGGGGATCCCGCATGTCCTCTTTGGTCAACTCGACATCGGCCAGGGCGATCTCGTCACCCTGATAGAGCACCGGCGTTCCCCTGAGGCAGAGCAGCATGACCAGAGCCGCCTTGGCTCGGGTCGGGTCATCCCCGGCCCACCGCGTCATGAAGCGCGACATGTCGTGGTTCGAGCCGGTCCACACCGGCCAGGACCCATCGGGCAGGAACCGCTCGGTGTCCTCAACGATGGTCCGCATCTCCTCAGCGACGAGTGGCGAGTTGATGAAGGGGAAGTTGAAGGCCAGGTGCAGCTCGTCGTGACCGTCGCCGTAGTAGGCGGCCAGTGCCTCGATGGGCTCGACCGGCGTCTCCCCCACCAGCATGGCGCCCCGATAGCCGTCGACGAGCGTCCGCCACCGCCGGATCACCTCGTGCACCTCGGGTCGGTTGCCGTTGTAGACGGGCCGCTGGCCGAAGAGCTGGACGTCGAGGGGATCGGACTCGGTGGCCGGCGGGTTGTCACGCAGCAAAGCGTCCTTGATGATGATGTTGCACACATCGATCCGGAAGCCCGACACCCCGCGGTCCAGCCAGTAGGTCATGATCCCGTCGAAGGCCTCACGCACTTCCTCGTTCCACCAGTTGAGGTCCGGCTGTTCCACCAGATGGTTGTGGAGGTAGTACTGACCCGTGGCGTCATCGAAGGTCCAGGCCGACCCGCCGAAGCTGGAGACCCAGTTGTTGGGGGGTCCTCCGTCGGGCTTGGGATCAGCCCAGACGTACCAGGAACGGTGCGCGGCGGACCGCGATGATCGGGAGTCGATGAACCATGGGTGCTCCACGCTGGTGTGGTTGGGAACCAGGTCCATCAGCACTCGCATACCCCGGCGCCGGGCCTCGGCGATGAGACGGTCGAGGTCGTCGGCCGTGCCGAGGTCGGGCTGCACGGCGTAGAAGTCGGCGACGTCATACCCCCAGTCGGCGTTGGGCGAGACCGTCACCGGGCTCAGCCAGATCCCGTCGATGCCCAACCACGACAGGTGGTCGAGGTGTTCGATGATCCCCGGCAGGTCACCGACTCCGTCCCCGTTGGTGTCCGCGAATGATCGCGGATAGATCTGGTAGAGGATGCCCGTCTTCCACCACGGTTCTCGTTCCCACGCTGCTCCGTCGGGCACGCTACCCACCGACCCTTTCTGCCTGCCTCCAGGGCGTCATGTCCAGACTCGGATAGCGGGCCCCGACACCCCGCAGGGTCTCGGCGTCCCAGTAGGGGTGGCCGGGCTCGGGGAAGCCCAAGGCACAGAGCTGGCGCACCGTCGCCTCTTCCATGAACCGGTACCACGCCATGGACTCGGCACCCTGGGGCCAGGCCTGATACCCCAGCCAGTCCGTTCCGACGGGCTTGAAGGCGACGTGGAGCATGTAGCGGACCGTGGCCGGCTCGGTCAGTGCCGTCCCCCGGTGGTACACATCGGGTCGGTAGGCCAGCACCGATCCAGCCGGCCCGGCTGCCGCCTCCTCGGCGTCGTACAGCGGGGCGTACTCCGAGAGGCTCAGGTACGTACGTTCGACCGGGATGTCGCCGGTGAGACGACGCGAGACAATACGGGTGGCGGCCCGTTCGGGGGTCACGTCACTCAGGTAGACGAACAGCTCGAGGTGCTGATAGCCGACGTCGGCGCGGGGTACCACCAGGGTGTGGTTGCCGTAGTCGACATGGAGCAACTGCTCGTAGTCCGGATGGCCGTCAGAGAACTTGGCGCTGGCCATGCCTTGGTAGAGGCGGACATCCTCAGTTCCGAGGAGCTCCTGGGCCAGGTCGATGAGCGCGTCGTGTAGGAACAACCGGTTGAGCGCCATGCTCTCGAACGGGAAGACGGGCTTCTTCACATCCCAGCGCACGGTATCGGCACCGTCGGGTGAGTCCTTTGCGGCGCGGACGGCCTCCACGGTCGGAAACACGGCGGCCACGGCCTCGGTTGCCGCCGCGATCTCCTCGGCGGTGAAGACGTCCTCCAGGAGGCACCACCCATCGGTGTGCCACTGGTGACGCGGCGCATCATCGAGGAGGTAGCGAGCCATGGCCTTTGTCTACCAGCGCCATCTGGCGACTGTCACGATGAGGGTTCGTGGGAGTCAGCCGGTGGGCAGTGGCGCAAAGGGTTGGACGTTCACCCAACAGGTGAACTGGGGGATGTTGTTCTTGGGCATCTTGCAGTCCGTCGATACCGGGTTGTTGACGTGGAGGCGCACCACCTGGAACTGGGTGGGCCCATAGCGTTTGTTGGGTCCGAACGTGAGCACCGGTGTGTTGGTGCCTGGGTAGTTCTTGATCTTGGACATCGCGGTGACGAAGGTGCGGCGGTTGAGATCGGGCCCAGCCGCCTTGGCCGCGGTAGCGAACAGGCGGATGGCCTGACACCAGCCTTGAATCGGACCCTGCTCCTCGATGAAGTCGGACAGATTGCCCGGCGGTATCTGGGGATAGGCCTTGTGCCAGACCACCCAACAGCTCCGCACCGCGGTGTCGTAGCCACCCTGACTCTGGGGACGGTCGTCGTCGATGCCGCTGAGGGTCTCGGTGGTCACACCCTCTTGGCC
Source organism: uncultured Acidimicrobiaceae bacterium (assembly GCA_963845485.1). Lineage (GTDB taxonomy): Bacteria > Actinomycetota > Acidimicrobiia > Acidimicrobiales > RAAP-2 > Bog-756. The sequence goes on from CAWJSI010000017.1 coordinate 189,547, forward strand.
GTCTAGCGCCTTGGCGTAGGGCACGGGCAGAAGGCCGAGGGACGACTCGATGCTCGACTCGTAATCACTGAGCAGTAGCCGGGGGAAGTACTGCTGATCCGTCTCGGCCTGCAGCACCGGGTAGAAGACGTTGAAGGGGATCAGCGGGATGACCGAGGTGACCCCGGCGCTGCGGAGCTGTTGGACCACCAGGGGTGCCTGGGTGTCGGTGGTGGCCGTATCGTTCGGATCCGAGGCGATGGTCTCGACGACTGGGGTCACCCCCGCCCTGCTCAGGTCCGGGAGCAGGTACTTCTTCAGGGCCAGCTGGTCCGAGGCCCGGTCCCCGGCCACGACGCCCACCTTCTTCCCCTCCAGCAGCTGGGAGCTCAGTCCCCAGTTGACTACGGCCTGAAGGACGGTGGCCTGGTCCGGGCCGGTCCACCACAGGTACGGCGATCCCTGATTGGTCCAGTTGGTGACGGTGGTCCACTGGCCGATCATCGGCGTGTGCCCCTCCTGGGTCACACACAGCTGGTTGTCACCCGTCCAGTCCCCGATTCCGTCCAGCACGGCAAAGGCGGCGGGCGAACCCTCGGTCCAGTTCTTGCACAGGGCACGCATGGCCGACTCGTTGGTGGGGTCGAAGTTGGCGATGATCGGATTGATCTTCCGGCCGTTGATCCCTCCGGCCTTGTTGATCTGCTTGACGAAGAGCAGGATGGCCTTGGTCTGTTCGCCGTACTCGGCGTCCTGGGCGAAGCCCTCCTTACCGGCCAGGGAGCCGAGGGACACCACGGGAAGTACCACGTTGATCGACTTCTGGGACACGCCCCGAGTCGAAGTGCTGGCACTGCTCACCGGCGACGGGCCCGAACCGTTGGACGACGACCCGCCGCTCGACGCCGCCGCCACCGGGGTACTGGAGGGGGCGGCGGCCACCCAGACCACCGTTCCGATGAGCACGGCCCCCACCATGCCGAGCGTGCGCAGTTGCGTGGAGCGCGAGCGTCGCATGAAGTGACCCCACGAACGGGTCAGGCCTCTCAGCGGATTCCAACGACTGCTCCCTCGCATGCCTTGCTCCTTGATCGACGCCCGTACCGTACCGCCACCCGCGCCGCGGCGCGTGACCGTAGTGCCAGCGACAGTGTCGGCGTCGCGCCAGTGGCCGACAAGGCGAATGGTGACTAGTGCGGAATGTCGTCCGACCGCATCAGTTGGTTAGGTTTGGTGGCGGTCCCGTCGATGGCGCGGGAACCAGGTCCGGGGGGACGGCCGCCCCGGTCTGTTCGACGAAACGTCGGGAACATCCGACAAGGAGAGCACCGGAGATGAGTGCAGCACCCCCCGATCGACCCGGCGAGAGCCTCCTCGATCCGGGCACCAGCGGTGGCACCGGGCTCTCCGTGGCGGCGACTCCCTCCGTACCGACGGGGGCCGCGGCCGTCGAGGTGGCCGATCTGGTCAAGCGCTACCCCAAGGCACCGAAGGACTCGTTGGCTGGGGTCTCCTTCCAGGTCCGCCAAGGCGAGGTCTTCGGGTTCCTCGGGCCCAACGGGGCGGGCAAGACCACGACCATCGGAATCCTCACCACCCGGATTCGCCCTACGGGCGGCCGGGCCCAGGTGGCCGGGGTGGATGTGGTGGCAGATCCCGTTGGTGCCCGTCGGTTGCTCGGCGTGGTTCCCCAGATCAACAACCTCGACCGATCGCTCTCCGTGCGCCAGAACCTGCTCTTCCACGCCAGCTACCACGGGGTACCCAAGGCCCGCCGGGTGGAGTTGGCCGACGCCCTGCTCGAGCAGTTCGGACTGGCGGACCGTCCGGGAGGTCGGCCCGACGACTTCTCGGGAGGGCAGATCCAGCGGATGATGATTGCCCGGGCGCTCATGCACTCACCGGCGGTGCTCTTCCTCGATGAGCCCTCGACCGGCCTCGATCCTGCCGCCCGCCTCTTCTTGTGGGAGAAGGTGGCTGAACTGAAGGCAGGTGGGACCACGGTAGTGATCACCACCCACGACATGGACGAGGCCGCGGCACTGAGCGACCGGGTCGCCATCATCGACCACGGGACGCTCCTGGCCCTCGACACCCCCACCGCCTTGGTGAAGGGCATGACCGGTGAGCGCACCCTCGACTGCACCGTGGAGCCCACTGCGGGTGCCGAGGCGGCCACCGTCATCGCAGCGCTCGTCGGTCTCCCCGGGGTGAGCCAGGCCGATGAGTTGGACGACCCCTCCGGGACAGGGTGGCGCTTCCGGATCTACGTGGCGGGTGAAGCGGCCACCTTCGTCGCTCCGGTAGCCCAGGCCATCAGCACCTCCGGCGGCAAGCTGACCGATGCCCGCCTGGGTGAGCCCAACCTGGAGGACGTCTTCATCCACCTGACCGGAAGAGCACTGCGATGACCATGACCGTCGAGCCCACTGCCGCCGACCCGCTCGAACACCTTCCCCACTGGGGGCCGTGGAAGACTGGGTTCGCCATCTTGCGGCGCGACCTGTTCGTCACCGGTCGCGAGTTCCCAGTCTTCTTGGCCCAGGTCATCCTGCAACCGCTCTTCTTGTTGTTCGTGTTCGGCAAAGTGCTGACCGAACTGGGCTACGCCCGACCCGGTTACGAACAGGTCCTCTTCCCCGGGCTGGTGGCCCTGGCCGCTGTCCTGACCGGACTGCAGAGCACCGCGCTACCCCTCGTCATCGAATTCTCCTACAGCAATGAGATCGAGGATCGGCTGCTGGCCCCCCTCCCCATCGGGGCGGTGGCCGTTGAGAAGGTGGTCTTCGCCGCCATGCGGGCGTGTGTGGCCGCAGCGGTGATGTTCCCCGTCGGGGTGTGGATCCTCGGCTCGATCCCCTGGCAGGCGTCTACGGCGGCGGCCGTGGTGGTCATGGTGGTGCTCGGGTCGCTCATCGGGGCGGCCATGGGCCTGATCCTCGGCACGTACGTGCCCCCGAACCGGATCAGCGTCACCTTGACCCTTGTCATCACACCGCTCATCTTCACCGGGTCCAGTCAGTATCCATGGCCGTCCCTCGGAAGCCTCCGGTGGTTCCAGGTGCTCTCCGCCCTCAATCCGATGACCTATGTCAGTGAGGGGTTGCGGGGGCTGATGGCGCCGAACGTGCCCCACATCCAGACCTGGATCTGCTTCGTCGTGGCCATCGGTTCCCTGGCCATCCTCACCGCCGTCGGTATGGTCGGCTTCATCCGGCGCGCCCTCGGCTGAACGTCCGACTCCGATCGCTTGAGTGACACCGGGCCACACAGCGCTAGGTCCACTCTCCCTCGCTACGCTGCGCCCAATGGACAAGGAGCTCTGGGGCCTGCTCGACGCCTCCACGTGGGAGCGGCTGGTGGTCGTGTCCCCCCATTTCGACGACGCCGCCCTTGGTGCCGCTCACCTGCTCGACACCTATCCGGGGAGCACCGTGATCACCGTCCTGGGCGGGCGGCCGTCGTCCTATCCCGACGAGGTGACGAGGTGGGACGCAGCCGGCGGATTCGCGGCCGGCGACGATGTGGTGGGGGTCCGCCAGCGGGAGGACCGGGCGGCCATGGGACTACTCGGAGCAGAACCCGTGTGGCTCGACTTCCCCGACCATCAGTACCTGGCTCCGGGCGACCAGCCGTCGCCCAACGATGTGGCCCCAGCACTGTTAGCGGCAATCATGGCGGTGCGGCCGAGCGCGGTGTTCTTACCCATGGGCCTCGCCCACCCCGACCACGTGCTGACGCACCGGGCCGGACTGGTAGCGAGGGAGCGACTGCTCGTCGGCCTCGGCGTCGACGCCGAGAGGACCGAGACCGTCCCGGACGACCCGGGACCGGAGTGGCTCTGCTACGAAGACGCCGGCTACAAGCACCTACCGGGGATGTTGGCCCGACGGGTTGCCGAACTCGTCGCTAGTGGACTGTGGCCGACCCCGGCGGTGGTGCCGGTCCGCGCGGACATGGCCGCCAAACGGCTCGCCATCATGGCCTACACCAGTCAGGTCGGCCCCCTCGAACGCGATATGCACCTGTCCGAGCATCTGGCGGCCAACACGCCCGAGCAGTACTGGCGGCTCAGCCCGCCCCCTCCAGGCTGGACGGCGTAACCTCAGCGCCATGATCCCGAACTTCCCTCGACGGCATCGCCGCGTTCCGATCGCTCTCCGTCCCCCTGTCCTCGCCCTCCTGGTCCTCCCATGACCGAACACTCCTCCGCCGTCGCACCGACACTTGGCCCAGGCGCCATTGCCCTCGTGACCGGGGCTTCGTCGGGCATCGGTGCCGCCACAGCCCGGCTCCTGGCCGCAGGAGGGACGACGGTGGCCCTCGTGGCCCGGCGCGCCGAACGTCTGGAGCAAGTGGCCGAGGACTGTCGGCTCACCGCACCGCGATCGCGAGCCTGGGCCGCCGATCTCGAGGACACCAACCGAGCCGCGTCGCTCGCCCTCCAAATCTGGGACGAACTTGGACCCCTCGATGTCGTGGTCAATAACGCAGCCATACCGATGCGCCGACCGGCCCAGCGGCTCACGATGGCCGAGGTCGAACGGACGATGACTGTGAACTTCTATTCACCGGTGGCCATCACCCTGGCACTACTCCCCCGGATGCTGGCACGAGGCGAGGGAACGATCGTCAACGTGTCGAGCATGGGCGGCCGGCTCGGCATCACAGCCGAAGCCGCTTACAGCGCGTCCAAGTTCGCCCTGGCCGGGTGGAGCGAGTCGCTCGCCGTCGACCTGTGGGGTACCGGCGTCCGGATCAAGCTGGTCCTGCCCGGTGCCTTCGATACCGAGATCTGGGACCAACCCGGCAACGACACCGCCCCATACTCGGGTCCGTTAGCACCGCCCGAGGAGGGAGCCGCGGGCATCGTGGAAAGCATCTCCAGCGAACGGTTCGAGCACTACGTGCCCGACATGAAAGCGGTGGTGGAGATGAAGACAAACGACATCGACGGATTCATGGCCGGCATGAGGGCCATGGCCGCTGCTCCCTCGTCCAAGGCCCCCGAACACCCAAGCTGAAGTCCCTGGTCTTCGGGGGAATCTGCTCCGATCCGGCTAACGATCGGCAGGGGCCTATTCGAGTCCGAGGTTGAGCTGGCGTCCCTGGCCGCCGGCCTCCGCGAAAGGTAGTACGACTCGCCCCTTTGGGCACTACCAACTCGACTCGCACAAGAGTCTGACCAGGAGTTTCTCTATACCCTCAACCTCAGCCTAAGCCTAAGCCTAAGCCTACAGTTCAGGTTGAGGGATCATCCTGGAGGGCTGAGCTGGATGAACTGCTGGAAGCGCCCGTCGGCAGCCGCGGTCCAGCGCGGATCGGGGTCGACCCTTCGGCCCGCCCGGGCCCATCCGTCGGCTGCGTCGAATGACGTCTCCCGTCCGGCGGCCATCCGGGCGAGGAACGCGGCGCCGAGGGCCGCCCCCTCGGACACCGCCACGGTGTCGACGGGCAGACCGGTGGCATCGGCGACGGCCTGCATCCAGGCCAGGGAGCGCGATCCCCCGCCGGTCGCCACGATCCTCTTGGCCCCGAAGCCCGAGCGGTCGATAATGCGACGGACGACGAAGCCGCTGGCCTCGTGGGCCGCCCGCAGGATCGAATCGGGTCCCTGGGCGATGTCGAGACCGTGGATGCTGGAGCGCAGGGAGGGCTCGTGGAACGGGGTCCGTTCCCCTCGCAGATACGGCAGCCACACCGGGACCCGAGACGGATCACCGGGCCGCAGTGGCTCCTCGGCATCGGTCGTGCCTGCCGCTAGCTTCGGACGGGACGGCCCTCCGGTCATGGTTCGGGCCCAGTCGGCGAACAGGGCCCCGGCGTTGCTCGGGCCTCCGATCATGACCTGGCCGGCCATCATGTTGGGCAACGTGGTCAGACCGGGCACGTCCCGCCACTCCTCGGCCACCACCCAGACGATGAGGGTGGCCCCGAAGATCACCAGCACGTCTCCGGGCTGGTTGGCTCCGGCCACGATCTGTTCACAGAAGGCGTCGATGGAGCCTCCGGCGAATACCGTCGGCGAGTTGGGCACCGTCCCCAGTCCCTGTCCCATCCCGCCGACGACGGGCAACTGGTTCTCCTGCACCCCCAAGGCGCCGATGGCCTCGGGGTCCCACCTGCCCCCCTCGTAGAGCGAACCAAACGAAGTGGCCGTGGCCTGGTCCACGGCGGGGACGCCGGCGAGCGCGTGGGTGGCGGTGGCCTGGCAGTTCCAGTACGCACGGGCCTCGGGGCGCTCGTGCACGGCCCAGGAGAGCATGCGCTGGCCCTGGAAGCGCTCGGCCGACTGGCGCCGTTCCACGGCCGGAGCTTCCGCCCACTCAGGACTGTCGATCCCTTCGATCCCCTCGGCCTCGGCGGCTCGGGCGTCTCCGTAGAGCAGGCCGGGGAGCAGTGGTGACAGCCGTCGGTCGAGGGCGGTGATGGACGGGACCATCGAAGTAACCGTCACGCCGGCCGCCGGTCCGTCCAGCTCGGCGGAGACGGCGGCGAAGGCCTTCCTCGGCCCCCGGCGCCAGGCTCGGGAGACATCGTGCTCCAACAGGTCGGCCGACGGCGTCCCGACGGTGTGGGCCACCCGGGTCCGGGCCACCACCCGTCCGTCGCCGTCGACGGCCACCGCTTTCACCGACGTGGTGCCGACGTCCACTCCGATGGTGCAATCGTCTCCGGGGGGCAGACTCATAAACCTGACAATCTCGTCATGAGACGCCATTATGTACGCGAACCGGCCCCGAAGCCGTGTCCTGCTCCGGGATCTCCGGAGTCCGAAGCGAGGAGCCACCACCAACATGCCCACCGAACGACCCAGGGCCTTGGTGACCGCGGCCGTACGCGGACCGGGTCTCGACCTCCTCGGCGAACTGGCGGATCTGACCCTCGATTCGTGGCTCGACCAGCCATCCCTCCGCATCTACAACGCCGAGCAACTTGCCGAGCGGGTGGCCAGCGAGGGTGCCACCATTGTGGTCGTCGAAAGCGATCGCTGTGCCGGTCCTCTCTTCGAGCAGCCGCTGGTGGCTGTATGCAGCTGCCGGGGTGATCCGACCAACGTGGACGTTCCGGCAGCCACCGCGGCCGGGGTGCCCGTGCTCCGGGCCCCAGGGCGTAATGCCGATGCCGTGGCCGAACTGACGGTGGCCCTGCTCTTCGCCGCCACCCGTGGCGTGGTGGGTGCCGACGGCGATGTGCGGCGAGGTGAGATCTATCGTGACGGCACCATCCCCTACCAGCGCTTCCGGGCGTGGGAGGTGGCCGGCCGCGTGGCCGGGCTGGTGGGTCTGGGCGCCGTGGCCAGGGCTACGCGCTGGCGCCTGCGCGGTCTGGGCATGGAGGTCATCGCCTACGACCCCTACGCCGATGAGCCGACCGTATCGCTCGACGAACTGCTCGAGCGGTCCGACGTGGTATCCCTCCACGCCCCGGTGACCCCCGAGACCGTGGGGATGATCGGCGCCGACCAGTTCGCCGCCATGCGCGACGGCGTGGTCTTCATCAACAGCGCACGGGCCGCCCTCCACGACACCGATGCCTTGGTGGCCGCCCTGGCCTCCGGAAAGGTCGGGGCCGCCGGCCTCGACCACTTCGAAGGCGAGTCGCTGGCCGTCGACCATCCACTGACCGAGTTCCCGTCGGTCGTCCTGACCCCGCACATCGGAGGCGCCACCTACAACACCGAGGCCAACCACACCCGCCTCATCGCCGAGGACCTCTGTCGACTGCTGGCCGGGGCCCGGCCACTCCACGTGGTGAACCCCGAGGTCCTGGAGGGACGGTGAGGAGCTGTCGAGCCCACGTCAGCCTGGACCCATGGGAAACGTCCCGGCACCGGCCGGCACTCTCGGCCTAGGGTGCTCCCGTGACCGCCCGTGGCCCCGCCTTCCGACTCCTCCCGCGGGTCGACGAGGACAATGAGTTCTTCTGGACCAGCGGCTCCGACGGACAACTCCGGTTCCTCCGCTGCCGACACTGCCAGTACTACGTGCATCCTCCGGCCCCGCGCTGCCCCGAGTGCCTGTCTGAGGAGGTAGTCCCTGAGGTGGTGAGCGGCCGGGCCACCGTGGTTGCCCACACGGTGAACGTCCACGGCTGGATCCCGGGCAGCGAGCCCTACGTCATCGGGCTCGTGGCCATCGACGAACAAGAGAGTGTGCGGCTCACCACCAACCTGGTGGACGTGGAGCCCGAAGACATCCGCTCGGGCATGCCGGTGGAGGTGGTGTTCGAGGAGAATGACGACGTCTACCTCCCCCTCTTTCGCCCGGTGATCGACGGTGACGCCGGGAGCGAGCTGTGAGCAGCGCCACCGAGCCACCGCTGGAGCGACGCGCCGTCATCTCGGGTATCGGCCAGTCGGCGGTGGGTCGGCGACTCGGCCGGTCCGATATCGACCTCACCGTCGATGCCTGTCTCGCCGCCGTGGCCGATGCCGGCCTCACCCGGGACGACATCGACGGGTTGGCCACCTATCCGGGTATGGGTGCCGGACCGGCCGGCTTCGGCGGTCCCAGCTCCCCTGAGGTCCAAGACGCCCTACGGCTTCGACTCAACTGGCACGACGGGGGTGGTGAGGGCCCCGGTCAGATGCGGGCCGTCATCGCTGCCTGCCTGGCCGTGGCGGCCGGCCTCGCCCGCCACGTGCTCGTCTACCGGACGGTGTCAGAGTCGACGGCTCAAGGCACCGGTGGCCGTCAGGGCATTGGCGGCGGGGGGGGCGGCGGGAGCGTCCCTCGGTTCTCGGGCTTCCTCCAGTGGAGCCTGCCCTTCGGCGCGGTATCCGCCGTCAACTGGCTGGCACTGGTGGCCGAACGGCGGGTCGACGAGTTCGGCCTGACCCGTGAGCAGCTGGGCCAGATCGCCGTCAACGGACGCCGGAACGCCGCCGACAACCCGAAGGCGGTCTACCGCGACCCCATGACCCTGGACGACTATCTGGCCGCCCGGATGATCTCCACCCCTCTGTGTCTCTTCGACTGCGACGCTCCCTCGGACGGTTCCACCGCTCTGGTGGTGTCCCACCGGGACTACGCACCCGACACCCCACACCCCGCCTGCCATGTCAACGCCGTCGGGACCGCCCTGCGCGGGCGGGCCAGCTGGGACCAGTACGAGGATTTCACCACCATGGCCGCCCAGGACGCCGCCACCTCCATGTGGGAGCGGACCGACCTCCGCCCGACCGATGTCGATGTGGCTCAGCTCTACGATGGATTTTCCATCCTGGCCATGGTGTGGCTGGAGGCGCTCGGCTTCTGCGGTCGCGGCGAGAGCGGCAGCTTCGTCGAGGGCGGTACCGCCATCTCGAGACAGGGTGTCCTTCCGCTCAACACCGCCGGGGGTCAGCTCTCGGGCGGTCGGCTCCACGGGTTCGGGCTCATCCACGAGGCCTGTGTTCAGCTCCGAGGCGAGGGTGGTGAACGCCAGGTGTTCCGGCGAGGTGACTCCCTCCCCGAGGTGGCCGCGGTGAGCAACGGTGGCGGCCCCATCGCCGGCACCCTGCTCCTGACCCGCGGAGCGGGCTGAGGTCCCCTCAGACCAAGAGGTGGGCGGTCCGGGCGGCGAGTGCAGCCAGGGTCAGGGTTGGGCCGTAGCCCGCTGAGGTCACGAACACCGACGAGTCGGCGATGACCACATTGTCGAGATCATGGATCCGACCGTTCGGATCGACCACCGACGTGGCCGGGTCGGGTCCCATCCGCACCGTCCCCATGTTGTGCCGGGATTCGGGAATGGCCTCGGGCAGCGAGGCGTTGCCGGTGCCCGGCGACGAGGTCGAGGCCGTCCAGACGGCGCCCATCTCCTCCAGGATGGCGATAAGCCTCGGGCCGTAGTGGGCCGAGGCCACCAGCTCGTGGTGGCCCGGCTTGTACGTCACCCGGGCCACGGGGAATCCCCGCGCATCCCGCACGGTCGGATCAAGATCGACCCGGTTGGTGGCATAGGGAAGATCCTCACCCTGCATGATGAAGGCCCACAGGCCCCGTCTTATCGGCGAGGTGGCCATCATCTCCGCGTGGTGCTCGCCCCACGGGAGGTGCTTGGCTTCCATGATGGGCAGTCCTCCCCCACCGTGCTCGACCAGCCCACCCCTGATCCAGGGAAGCCCGGCCTCGGCCGCCGCCGCCTTCGACGCCTCGTCACCCACGATCATGTCGTCGTGGACGTGGGTGACCGATCGACCCCGCTCGCCGTAGGTCCTAAAGGGCATGGATCCGGCGGTGATGGTCTGGAAGTGGGTCATCAGGTAGCGGCCGATGAGCGGATGGTCGAGGTCGGAGAGGAGCAAAAGCCGCGGCGTCTCGATGGCTCCGGCGGCGATCACCACGTGGCGGGCGGCGAGGAAGCGCTCGGTGCCGTCGGGGCCGATGACGTCGACCCCGGTGGCCCGGCGCCCCTCGATGCGGACCCGGGAGACGAAGGTCTCGGCTAGCAGCTCGGCACGACCGGTGCCCATGGTGCGCTGCAGCATGGCGATGGGGTCGCCTTTGGCGTGGATCGGGCAGCCGAAGAAAGCGCAGAATCCGCAGTTGTTACAGGCCGGCCGGGAGTCGTAGGGGACGCTGTTGACCGCGGTGGGTGCGGGGTAGGGGTGATAGCCGAGCCGCTCGGCAGCGGCGGCCGATTTGGTGGCGCCGAACATGGGTGCTCCCGAAGGCATGGGGAACGGTCCCGACCGGGGTGCGGCGAACGGATTGATCCCATCGGTCCCCGCCACCCCGATGGCCCGCTCCACCTCGGCGTAGTAGGGCTCGAGCTCGTCGTAGTCGAGCGGCCAGTCGGCCACCTCAGCGCCGGCTTGGGGGCCGAACTGACTGAGCAGGCGGAAGTCGTCCGGACGGAAACGGGGGACCTTGCCGTCGGCGTGTACACCGCCACCGCCGACCGTGGTCGGGACCGAGTTGAACTCCCCCACATGGACGTGGTCGCCGTCGGCCTCCTCACTGCGGAAAGTGCGGGGCTCGACCAGCGGGTCAGGGCCGAGGAAGTGTCGGTTGTGGAACTTGATCTCGTCATTCGAGTAGTCGAACGACGGTTGGCTGAGGTCGTCTGGATCGAGCAGATGGTTGCGACCCTTCTCCACGATGACCACCGACCAGCCGGCGGCGGTGAGGACGTCCGCCGCCGTGGCGCCCCCCGGTCCTGAGCCCACGATCACGGCATCTACGGTCACGGGTTGGAGACCTCCTCGTCGGTCCATCCTCGGGGTTGTACGTCGCCGTCGAAACCGATGGCTTTCCAACCGCACAGCTCACGGTTTCCTCCGTACTCGGGGGCGCCGTACATCCCCTCACAGCAGTGGCCGTAGAGCAGGTCGACGAACTCGGGGCGAGCTCGCAGGCGGGCGAGCCGCTCCCCGTCGTCCGCACCGGTGAAGTCGGCGCCGAGATCGGCCAACCCCTCCCGGTAACGCTGCTGCAGGCCTTCCACCGGCCCGTTGAACTCCCGCTCGGGCAGCCCGGCCGATCCCTCGATCCGCATACGCCAGGCCAGTTCGTCAAGGGCGTTGAGCCGGTGGAAGGTCCCAAAGGCCGCTTCACCTCCGAAACGACCCGAGGTGGGTCCCCCGGCCCAGATCCTCGGCGGGTCGAAGGTAAACGCGCCAAGTAGGCAGTCGATGTAGTCGGGCACACCGGCAGCCGAGGCACTCGGGCCGGCAGCGGATGGCGGAATCAGGCAGTCGCAGGCTGCGGACAGCGCGGCGAATTCGTCGTCGTTCAACCAGACGGGCATCGGGTCACCATAACCGGGCCGACGACAACAGCAGTGGACAACGACAATCCGGTCGTCGCCGCTCCGGAACGCGTGGGTTCAGGCCGGCGTGAAGGCGACCGGCAGGGCGATCGGCGATCTGAAGGCCATTCCCTTGATGTGAAGATCCTGGTCCGGCTCGGGCGCCAGCCGCATGTCGGGCAGTCGGTCGAACAGCGTGTTGATGGCCACGCGGGTCTCCATCCGGGCCAGGTGCATCCCGAGGCAGACGTGCACACCGAAGCCGAATCCCACGCTCTGGCGTGAGGCCCGGAAGACGTCGAAGTCATCGGGGTGCTCATACTTGCGCTCGTCGCGGTTGGCCGAGCCCAGCAGCAGGGCGACGTCGGCCCCCTTCTCGACCGCCACCCCTCCAACCTCGGTGTCGCGCATGGCCCGGCGGAGGATGACAGTGACCGGTGGCTCCCATCGGAGCGTCTCCTCGAAGGCGTCAGGCACGAGCGAGCGGTCGCTGCGAACCCGTTCCAGTTGATCGGGATTGGTGAGCAGGCCGTAGAGCATGTTCCCCGAAGCCCGGTAGGTCGTCTCGACCCCGGCCGGGAGCAGTAGACGGAGGAAGGAGTAGATCTCCTCGTCGTCGAGGGTGCGTCCGTCGACTTCGGCCACCAGCAGCTGACTGATGAGGTCGTCGGCCGGCTGGCGACGGCGCTCGTCCAGTACACAGGCGAAGTAGTCCCGGAGCGCTTCGGAGGCCTCGATGCCCCGTTCCCAGTTCGAGGCCACACTGGTAATGCCGATGGCCCACCGCTGGAACATCGGGAAGTCCGAACGGGGCAACCCGAGGATGCGGGCGATGACCTGCACGGGGAAGTTGAAGGTCAGCTCCTGGACGAGATCGGCCGTACCCCGGTCGGCAAATCCGTCGATGAGCTCGTTTACCACCCGTTGGACAAGGTCGCCCTCCCACTGCTCGAGCACCTTGGATCGGAACGTCGGCGATACGAGGGCCCGGTGGAGGCGGTGCTCGGGCTCGTCCATCTGCAGAATGGTTTTGCCCATCACCGCACCCATGACCCCCTCATAGACCGTGGAGGAGAAGGTCTCGTTGTCCCGGAGGACCTGTACGGACTCATCGAAGCCGAAGACGGTCACCGGCTGGGGAATCGAGGGGTCTACCTCGTTCAGCCCGTCACCGAGGTCGACGGGGCCCACATGGACCGGTGACTGGCGACGCAACTCGGCCATGCGCGGATAGGGGTCGCGGATGTTGCCCGAGACCGTGTCCTCCAGCTCGAACGGGTCAAAGGTGACCGGTGCGTCCAGCTCATCCACGACGGTGTTGGAATCCAGTGACATCGGTCGACCCCCTTGCGGCCCCGGTTGGCCGTTCCGTAGCCTACATCAAACGTTCGTTTGGGTCCATGACGTGCCCGAGCCGGTGCGGACGGTTCTGGCCCTCGGAGGAAGGGTCCACAATGGGTGCATGCCCACGCCCGAACGAGGCCAGTCCGCCCGACCCGACGGGTCGAATCAGCGCCAGCGCATCCTCTCCACCGCGCTCTCGCTCATGGCCACCCAAGGGGTCGACGGCACCAGCATGCGTAATCTGGCCGCAGCCACCGGTCTCAACGTGGCGTCGCTCTATCACTACTTCCCGTCCAAGCGGGACCTGCTGGTGGCCGTCCTCGAGGAGCGGGGGTTCGTCGATGATCCCAATGCCTCCCAACCGTCGTTGTCACGCGACCCGGCGGCTGGTCTGGCCGACCTCCTCAACGACATCCTCCAGTCGATGCTGGAGGTGGAGGAGTTCATCCGCCTCATGATGGGCGAGGTCATGCGGGGTGACGACACCGCCTATGCCGTGGGCAACGACCTCTTCGCCGCCACCCAGGCTTCCTTGGAGCACTGGTTGGGCGAACAGGAGTCCGCCCAAGCGACCGAGGCCGAGCAGGCCGCCCTGGCCCGCATGCTGCGGAGCCTCCTCGTGGGCCTGTTCTTCGAGTACGTAGCAGGAGTGCTCGACGGAGCGGATCCGTCCGACTTCTTCCGGGCCCGGGCCGACGAAGTGGCGGCCATCTTGAAGGAGCGGGGCCTGGGCTGAGCCACTCAGTCCGAGGAGGCGATGACCTCGCGGCCGAAGGTGGCGAGGGTTTCGGGTGCGGCGAAATCGGTGAACCAGGTGTAGATCCGCTCCACACCCCGCTCCCCCAGCGTGCGAAATCTGGTCCGTAGCTCGTCCGGGTTCCCGATCACATGGCCGGCGGCGCTCATGGCGCCGAAGCGCCGGTTGGCCACTGCCTCCACTTCGTCCCTCCGGGATTCATCGGCGATCAACGTGACGAGGAGCTGTACCGAGATCCTGGCCGCACCCGCCCGGGACCGGGCCGACTCCAACCGGTCCGTCTGGTGCATAGGCACGTTCCACCAGTCGGCGTACTCCGCCACCAGAGCCATGGTCTTCGGCCCGGTGCCTCCGATGACGACAGGAAGGCGACCGAGTGGCGTGGGCAGCTGGCGGGCACCGTGGACCGTGAAGTTGGGGCCCTGATGGTGGACCGGCTCCCCGGACCAGAATCCCCTCAGGAGGGCCAGCGTCTCGGCGAGTCGCTCGACCCGTTCCGCACCGGTGGCCGCGGGGAGTCCGTAGGCGGCCAGCTCCCCCGGCGTCGACCCGGACCCGATGCCCAGCTCGAAACGGCCGCCCGACAGATGATCGAGGGTGACAGCCTGACGGGCCAGGACCGCAGGGTGTCGGAACGAGTCGCAGAGTACGAGGTGACCGAGCTGGAGACGTGTGGTCACCGCGGCCAACCAGGTGACGGTGGTCATGGCCTCGTACATCGGCTGGTCGGGGGCGCCCGGGGGGAAGAGGTGGTCCATTACGGCCAGCCCGGTGAAGCCGGCCGCCTCCGCCCCCTCGGCCCGCGCCCGGAGCGCCTCGGGGGCGAGACGCATCTGGGGCAAGAAGAGATGGAACTCCATGGTCCCCCTCAACCGGGCAGGAGGCTCAGACGTGGTCGACCAGGATGTCGGAGAGCCGGCTCCACTGGTGCCCGGTCCCGCCGGCCAGCACCTCATTCTGCTTGGCCCGCTTGAACAGGAAGTGGGCATCGTTGGACCAGGTGAAACCGACTCCCCCGTGGACCTGGATGTTGTCACCGGTGACCTTTACCGCCGCCTCGGAGGCGTACGCCGAAGCCATGGCGGCGGCCCGGGACCGCTCCGGGGAGTCGGTGTCAGCGGCCCAGGCGGCAAAGTGCACGCCGGCCCTCGCCAGCTCGAGCGCCTGGTACATGTCGACGATCCGATGCTTGACCGCCTGGAACTCAGCGATCGGCCGGTCAAAGACCACTCGCACCTTCGAGTACTCGACGGCCTCTTCGAGGGATCGGTCGGCCACGCCGATCAGCTCGGCCGCCAGTCCGACCGAGACGTCGTCGAGAACGGCACGCCAGATGGCCGCCTGGTCCCCGAGCGGCCCGAGTGGCTCGACCGGCTCCTCGTCGAGCACCAGGCGGGCCAGCTTGCGGGTGGGATCGAGGCCGGGCACCAGCTCGGCCTTGGGTGCCGGCAGCAGGAACGACCGGATCCCCTCTTCGGCCAGGGCCACGACGATGGCCCAGTCGGCGGTGTGGCCGTCGACCACCAACGGCTTGGTCCCGGTCAGCACCCATCCGGACCCCTTGCGGCGGGCCCGGGCCCGCACCGTGCCCAGGGGGTGGCCGTAGCCCTGCTCGTGGAGCGCCACCGTGCCCCGGGTGAGTCCTGTGGCCAGTCCGGCCACCAGGTCGTCGGCTCCGAGGGCCCGGGCCGCCAAGGTGGCGGCGACCGATGACGAGAAGAAGGGCCCGGGCAAGGGGATCCGGCCCATCTGCTCGAGGATGATGCACATCTCGAGGAGTCCGGCACCCTCGCCGGGGATGAGCATTCCGGTCCATCCCATGGTCACGAGACGGTCCCAGAGTTCAGGCGTGATGCCTACCGGGTCGTCAGCCAGGCGTCGAAGGGTCTCGCCGTCGACCTCGTCCATGGCCCGACGGGCAACGTCTTGTAAGGCCAGTTGTTCGGCATCGAACGTGAAATCCACTGTCCACCCCCGGAGTGGTGTCGCTGAGTTTTCGGACAGTGTACGCACGGGCGACCCGATGGAGACAGTTGGTCGGCGGGCCATCGCCCGGCCGTCGGCGGGCCGGCGTCCGAGAAGCTGACTGGACCCGGCTGGAGAACACCACTGTCGGCCGGTGGAGAGGCACCACTGTCCCCGCCGCGGCTAGCCTGCCCCGTTGTGGACTTCGCATTGGCTCCTGAAGATGAAGCGTTCCGAGACGAGCTGCGTGCCTGGCTCGATGAACACCTGCCGCCGTTCCTGGCCAGCGAGGAGCTGGTCGACGACGCCTCCATCACGGGTGAGAAGTCGGCCCACCGCCGGGCTGCCTGGCAACGCCTGTTGAATGAGGGCCGTTGGGCGGCGGTCAACTGGCCCGAGGAGTACGGGGGCCGCAACGCCACCGCCATGCAGCGCATCATCTTCTCCGAGGTCAACGCCGAGTACCGCACCCCGGGCCTGTTCAACCCCAATGGGCTCTGGCAGATCGGGCCGATGATCATCGCCTGGGGTACCGACGCGCAGAAGGCCCGTTGGCTCCCGTCCATCCTGGACGCCACCGATCACTGGTGCCAGGGCTTCTCCGAACCCGACGCCGGCAACGACCTGGCCAATCTCCGCACCACGGCGGTGCGGGACGGGGACCGCTACGTCGTCAACGGCCAGAAGATCTGGATCTCGACGGCCCATCTCGCCCGTTGGGGCCTGTTCCTCCTGCGGACCGACCCGACCGCCATCGAGCGGGGGGCCAAGCACGAGGGCATCACCGCCTTCATCATCGATATGCACACCCCGGGCATCGAGGCCCGGCCCATCCGGGACATGTCCGGTGAGGAGATGTTCAACGAGGTCTTCTTCAACGACGCCTCCATCCCCGTCGACAGCCGTCTGGGCGGCGAGGGTGAGGGATGGATGGTGGCCATGGGCACCCTCGGCCACGAACGGGTCGGCATCGCCGGACAGATCTCCCTGCTCGCCGCCGACCTCAACGCCATGGTGACCGCCGCCCGGTCGGTGAACCCGGACGCCCTGCATGATCCGGCCATCCGGGAGCGCCTGGCCCGAGCGTGGACCGACATCGAGCTGGCCCGGCTGCTGGCCCTCCGCGCCCTGAGCAAGATCATCAAGGGTGAGAAGAACTGGCCTGAGGTCCCCTTCGCCAAACTCATGTGGTCCTCGCTGGCCCAGACCCTGGCCGCGCTGTCGGTCGACCTGCTCGGTCCGGCCGGCGTCCTGGCCAAGGGCGGCCCCGATGCCGTCGACCGGGGCAAGTGGACCCGCCTCTACTCCTTCCAGCGGTACAGCACCATCGGCGGGGGCTCCTCGGAAGTGCAGAAGAACATCATCGCCGACCGGGCCATCAAGCTCCCTGGTCACTCACGACTCGGCTGACGTGCCCGTCGATCCACGAACGCCGTGCCTCATCGGGGTGGCGAGACGAACCTGGCGCCAAGAACCCGCCCCCGAACCCCTCGACATGTGGGAGCAACTGGCCCGCGAAGCGGCCGACGACGCCGGTAGCCCTGATGCCCTGAAGGGCCTCCAGAGCCTCCAGGTCGTCTTCAGCCAGTCCTGGGAGTACGACGATCCCTGCGCCCGACTGGCCGCCCGCCTCGGCGCGGATCCGGCCCAAGCGTCCTACTCCGGCCTAGGCGGATCGGTGCCGGTACGACTGGCCTCCGAGGCGGCCGCAGCCATGTCCCGAGGACAGCTGGATCTCGCGCTCATCGTGGGAGGTGAGGCCCTGGCCACCCGGAAGCATCTGGCCGACCCGGCCTGGTCCTACCCTCCCGAGGAGCCCAAGCCCTACCCCATCACCATCGACCGCCTGGAGCGGAAGAACGGCATCTTCCAGGCCTATCTGACCTTCGCCCTGCTCGACACCGCCCGTCGGGCCCACCTCGGGCAGTCCTTGGATGACCGACGCCTGGAGATCGGCCGGTTGCTGGCACCGATGAGCGAACTGGCCGCCTCCCAGCCCGTGGACGCCTGGTTCCCCATTGCCCGCAGCGCCGACGAGATCAGCACCGCCACCCCCGACAACCGGATGGTGGCCACCCCGTACACGAAGCTGATGACGGCCATCATGGACGTAGACATGGCCGCCGCCGTACTGCTGGCCACCGAAGAGCGGGCCGACGCCCTAGGTGTCCCGGCCGACCGACGGGTGTACCTTCTCGGCGACGGGTACGCCGAGGAGCCCGCCACCATGGCGGCCCGACCCGAACTCTGGCGGTCGCCGGCCATGGCCACGGCCATGGGGGCGGCCCTCGGGGGCATCCCCGGTGAGGAGGTGGCCTACTTCGACCTCTACTCGTGCTTCGCCAGCTCCCTCTCGTTCGGAGTCGACGCGCTCGGCCTTCGGGCCGACCGGCTCCTCACCGTCACCGGTGGACTCCCTTACCACGGGGGTCCGGGAAGCAACTACTCCACCCATGCCCTGGCCGCCATGGCCGAGTCGCTCCGACGCGCACCGGGCGAACTCGGTCTGGTGTCGGGGATCGGAATGCACATGACCAGCCACTCGGCCAGCCTGTGGTCCACCCGGCCGGGGACCTACGCCCCGAGTACGGCCGCCGGGGAGCTGCCCACCGTGCCGGTGACCGGCGAGGCCGAGGGGCCAGCCCGGGTCGTGACCTTCTCCACCGTCCACAGCCGGCAGGGTCCGGAGTCGACCGCGCTCATCTGTGAGCTGCCCGACGGCACGCGGTCGTACGCCCGCCTCGACGAACCGGCTGCGGACGATCTCGACCTCGCCGGCGAGACCGTCACCCTCACACCGGGTGACAAGGGAGCCACCATCGCCCACCCCTGACCCAAGGCCGCGGGGGACGAAACAGGTCGGTAGGCCGCCTGTCATCGCCCTGGCCCAGGCCAGCGAATCCGCCGCACATCCACCGCCACGCCCGAAACCGACAAGGACTACCAACACCATGACCATCCACTACGAGCCCGGGGACGACCACATCGTCCGCATCACCATCGACCGGCCCGAGGCCCGCAACTCCTTGGACATGGACCACTTCAAGCAACTCCGGATGGCCTGGGATCGCTTCAGGGACGACGACGACGCTTACGTGGCCGTGATCACCGGAGTCGGCCCCGACTTCTGCGTCGGCGCCGATCTCAAGACCTACATTCCCCAGATCACCAAGCTTTCGACCACCATGCGCGAGACCGGGGTCACCGAGATCGACGGCTACCGCCTCGACGACGGCACCAAGGCCGTGCTGCGAAATGTGAAGCTGTACAAGCCCATCGTGGCCGCCATCAACGGTACGTGCGTGGCCGGGGGGATGGAGATGCTCGGCGGCTGCGATCTCCGGGTGGCCGCCGACACGGCGACCTTCGGGGTGATGGAGCCCAAACGAGGACTGTTCGCCGGCGGCGGCACCACCGTCCGGTTGCCCCGGCAGATCCCGTACCCTGCGGCCATGGAGCTGTTGCTCTGCGCCGATCAGGTACCCGCCCGCCGTGCCTATGAGATGGGACTACTCAACGAGGTGTGCGCTCCGGACCAGGTCATGGAGCGGGCCCTCGACTACGCCCGGCGGATCACGGCCAACGGACCCTTCGCCGTCCGCAAGACCAAAGAGTCGGTACTCACCGGCCTGGCCGTGGACATGAAAGAAGCCTACCGAATCGAATCGTCGCTCTCCTCGGAGGTGTTCTCCAGCGAGGATGCCGTGGAGGGGCCGAAGGCCTTCGCCGAGAAGCGCCCACCGGTGTGGAAGAACCGCTGACGCCCCGCCGCGGTTGACGCTGCACGGCACGGGCAGGACAACGAGACCGGAGACGGTCCGAAGGGGGAAGCATGGCCGACATGAGTAACCAGGCGTTCGGTGGGAAGCGGGTACTGATCACCGGTGGTTCTTCGGGCATCGGCGCAGGACTGGCCGAAGCCTTCGCCGCCGCCGGGGCCACAGTTGGGATCGTCGCCCGCCGTCAGGACCGACTGGCTGAGGTGCTCGAGCGGTGTCGGATCCACTCGCCGGCATCGGTCATGTGGACCGCAGACCTGGCCGGGGGCGAAGCCGTCGACCGATTGGCCGAGCAGGCGCTCGACCAACTGGGTGGGGTGGACATCCTGGTGAACAACGCCGGAATTCCGAAGCGCCGGCACGTCACGGCACTCGACCCGGCCACGGTCGAACAGGTGATGGCCATCAACTACCTGTCACCGGTTCGCCTCACCCTCGCCCTCCTTCCCCACATGCTCGAGCGGGGATCGGGAACGGTGGTGTCGGTCGCCTCGGTGGCGGCGACACTCAGCCCGCCGGGGGAAGCGGCCTACTCCGCGTCCAAGGCTGCCCTCGCCGTCTTCTCCGAGTCGATGGCCGTCGATCTCTGGTCGTCAGGCATCAAGGTGTCGGTCGTGTATCCCGGCGTGGTGGACACCGAGCTGTTCACCTTGCCCGACAACGATCCGTTCACCGCCGACGTCCCCTCGATCACCGTGGCCGAGGCGGCCACCACGATCCTCGAGGGTGTGGCCGGCGGATCACTGGCCATCTACGTGCCCGGCTACTTCAGCGAATTCGCCAGCAACAAGGCACAAGACGTCGATGCATTCCTTGCCGGTACGGCCTCCTACCTGGCCGCCAAGGAGCAGCAGCCCCCGACCGTCAGCTGAGCCGGCTCATGGGGAACGATCAGCTGAGTCGCTCGATCACCGTGGCATTGGCCTGACCGCCGCCCTCGCACATCGTCTGGAAGCCATACCGGCCGCCGGTGGCCTCGAGATGGTTGAGCAAGGTGGAAGCCAACCGGACACCACTGGCTCCGAGCGGATGACCGATGGCAATGGCTCCGCCACGGGGGTTCAGCTTCTCCGGATCGGCGTGGAATGCGGCGTTCCACATGAGCGGGATGGCGGCGAAGGCCTCGTTGCATTCGATGGCGTCGAACTGTTCGACCTTCATGCCCGAACGCTCGAGAATTCGATGGGTGGCCGGTACCGGGGCGGACAGGACGATGGCAGCATCGTCGGCCGCCACGGTGGCATGGGCGAATCGGGCCCGAATGGGGAGGCCCAGCCGCTCCGCCACCGACCGTTCGGCGATGAGCATGGCGGCCGCTCCGTCAGTCATCTGCGAGGCGTTGCCGGCGGTGATGTCCGGTGCGGTGTCCGGCTCCCAGTTCTGGGCTGGGGGCAGACCGGCCAGGGCCTCGAGGGAGGCATTGCGGCGGATGCCCTCATCGACATCCAGGGTCGCGCCGGTGAAGGCACCGTCCTCGCCTTTGAGTGGCACGGGGACCGTTTCGCTGGCGAAGTGGCCCGAATCCCAGGAAGCCACGGCTCGGCGGTGGCTCTCCAGGGCGTACTGGTCCATCTGCTCCCGGGTCACCCCCCAGCGATCGGCCAGCACCTGGGCCACGCGGAACTGCATCCACAGTCGGCCGTCGATGACCTCGAGGAAGGAGGGTGGGAACGGCCCGATCCCCCCTTTGGAGTTGGAGGCCATCGGGGCCCGGGTCATCGACTCCACACCGCAGGCCACCACCAGGTCGTAGTGGCCGGCCTTCACGCCGGCCGCGGCGAAATGCATGGCCTGCTGGGAGGATCCACACTGCCGGTCAACAGTGGTGGCCGGAACGCTCTGGGGCAGGCCCGCCGCCACCCATCCGTTGCGGGTGACGTTCGTGCCCTGTTCGCCGGATTGCGTGACGCACCCCCCGATGACATCGTCGATGGTCTCGGGGTCGATTCCGGTGCGGTCCACCAGCGTGGTCAGCGCGAATCCCAACAGGTCGGCCGGATGCCAGGTCGACAGCGCCCCGCCTCTCTTACCCAACGTGGTGCGCACCACGTCGACGATGACGGCGTCGCGCTCGTTATTGCTCACAGTGCCTCTTCTCCCTCTGATGCTGTCCTGTCGTGGATCTCGTACTCCAAACTACCGGTGCCCACCCCGACGTCCCCCATCGACAGCCCTAGTGCCACCTCAGTGATCCAGCTGACTTCAGGTCTGCGTGATGGAGTCGGCCAACGTCCGTCGACTACACCGAGGCCGGCGAGTCGGGGTCGGATTCGGCCGTGAGTATGGTCCGCTCCCCGCGAGAGGCGAGGACGTGCTCCACCGCGGCGAGCGCGCCGTCGGAGGGACCGCTGTAGGCCACCGAGCCGTGCTCGAGGACGACGGCAGTACGGGCAATCTCGAGCACCCGATCCACCTGCTGCTCGACGATCAGCAGGGCGGTTCCCGCTCCGTTGATCTGACGCAGTCCGTCGTAGACGGCGTCGATCATCACCGGGGCGAGCCCGAGTGAGATCTCGTCGGCCACCAGGAGCCGAGGAGGCTCTACCAGCACCTTGGCCAGGGAAAGTATGCGCTGCTCACCCCCTGAGAGCGTGCCGCCCTGCTGCCGGCGTCTCGTTCCGAGGACCGGGAACGCCGCGTAGGCCTTCTCCAGCGACCCAGCGACGCTCTGTCGGCCCCCACGCTGTCGAAACGCCAACTTGAGGTTCTCTTCCACCGTGAGATTGGCGAAGACACCCCTGCCCTCGGGTACGTGGGCCGCTCCGGCCCGGGCGATCTTGTAGGCGGGGAGCCCGGTGACGTCCTTCCCGCTCAACCGGATCGATCCGGACGTACTGGCCAGGAGGCCGGTGATCACCCGGGACACGGTCGACTTGCCCGCTCCGTTGGAGCCGATGAGGGCCGCCACCCCGGATTCGGGAACAGTGAAGGAGACGTCAAAGAGGGCACGGTACGGTCCGTAGCTGGCACTCACGTGGTCGACCTCGAGCGCCGGCGATCCGTCGGTCCTGTCTTCTGCCCGCGCCGTCACCGGCCGGCTGACTCAGGAGCGCCGCAGCGCCGGTGGCGCCGTCGGTTGGCGAGGCGGTCACGCCTTCACCCCCAGGTAGGCCTCCCGGACGGCGGGATTGGCCATCACGTCGTCGAAGGGACCGTCGGCAATGACCGCCCCGAGGTTCATGACCACGGTGCGGTCGACCACCTCTCCGACCATGCCGAGGTCGTGCTCCACCAAGAGCATGGCCATGCCTCGCTCGTGCTGCAATTTGGTCAGCACCCCGGCCAGCTCACGCGTCTCATGGACATCGAGGCCCGAGGAGGGTTCGTCGGCCATGAGGAGTACGGGCTCACTGACGAGGGCACGGGCCAGCTCCACGAGTCGACAGGATCCCAGACCGAGTGAGGCCACGGTCGTGTGAGCCTGGCTCTCGATGCCCACCAGCTCGAGGATGGCGTTCACCCGCTCCTGCTCCTCAGCGCTGGGCGCGCTCTTCCTCATCAGGTCCTTCCAGATGCGTCCCGTGCACCAGCGTGCCCGCACCGCGACCAACAGGTGATCCCAGACGGTCATGTCGGGGAAGACCTCGATGCGCTGATAGGTCCGACCGATGCCCAAACGCGCCCGTTTGTAGGTGGGCAGATCGAGGAGGTCGTTCCCTTCGAGCTCCACGCGGCCCTGTTCTGGTCGCAGCTGGCCGCCCACACAGTTGAACAGTGTCGTCTTGCCCGCACCGTTGGGTCCGACCAGTCCGACGCTCTCGCCTCGTCCCACCGAGAGGCTGACCTCACT
Organism: uncultured Acidimicrobiaceae bacterium; assembly: GCA_963845485.1. Taxonomy (GTDB): domain Bacteria; phylum Actinomycetota; class Acidimicrobiia; order Acidimicrobiales; family RAAP-2; genus Bog-756. Next base: position 212,897 of record CAWJSI010000017.1, read on the forward strand.
GACGGCAGCGACACCCCCGAACGTCTTAGACACGCCGGTGACTTCGAGGAGGGGCCCCACCCCTGCTGGCTCAGCCACGATCGCTGGCTCCGGCCAGTGCGGGCCCTCCGGGTGCTTCCGGATCCACGTCGGCACTGTTCTTGAAGAGGATGCTCTGCATGCGGAGGGTCGACTTACGCTTCTGATATTCGAGGATTCCCTCAGGGTGGCGGGCATAGGTCAGGGCACCGAAGGCAAAGAACACCACCTCGAGGCTGTTGCCACCGAGGCGGGCCGGAACATAGGTCAGCAGCTGGCTGATGATCACGTAACCGAACCCTGCCTGCACCGCACCTTCCACCGTGTTGGCACCGGTAGGCACCACCACCACCACATAGACCAAGGACAACAAGTAGACGAAGAGCTGGGGATTGACCTGCTGTTGTTGGATGGAGAGCATCGTTCCGCCCACACCGGCTACCGCACCGGACAGGGCGAAGATCACGATGTGCTGCCACCGGAGGTTGATGCCCAGACCCGACGCGCCGGCCTCACTGCCCCGCATGGCACCGAGGAATCGACCCGTCGTCCCGCGGTGGATCAGCCGGACGACGGCGATGCAGACGACCAGCACCACCATGGCCAAGATGAAGAAGGCATGACCGTCCGGATTGGTGATGCCGAGCCCGACCCACTTGGGCTTGACCTGCAGTGACGTCCCGTTGGTGGCGGTCAGCTGGGGGAACACGGTGTTGTCGAAGAACAGCGCGGCAGCGATGGTCAACAGGGCGAGTCCCAGTCCTCGAAGCCGCACTGAGGCGAAGGCCAGCACGGTGGCCACCAGGGCCGCCGCCGCCGCACCCACCAGACCCCCGATCAATAGGTTGAGGCCGAAGTGGTTGGCCAGTTGGGCGGCGGTGAACGCTCCGACACCGGCCAAGGTGGCCTGGGCCAGGGAGAGCTGACCACCCATGCCCGTGATCAGGGTGATGGAGAGGAAGACGATCGAGTAGACGAGCCCGGCATTGAACACGTTCTCCCAGGTCGTGGGCAGCCAGGTCAGCATGGAGATGACGAATACGGCCAACAGCACGTACCACCCCACCCGAGTCACCTTTTCGATCTGCGGGGCCCGGATCGCGGCGGCTGAAGGCGGGGTCGGGGGGTCGACGGACGAGAGCGGGTCCTTCGTGCTGTCCAGGGTGCGGAGGCCGGGGACGACGAGGAGCGCCACCACGAGCACGATGAAGGGCAGCGACGTGAGCACGGCCGAGGACCAGACGCTACTGACCGGGAGATACCCCTGCAGCGTCGTGGCCAACACGCCCATGGCCACACCCACCAGGGCGGCGATGGGCATGGACCGGAGCACAGCCCATGCCGCGGCGGCAAAGGCCGCCACCATGAGGGCGGCGTAGTCGTCGAACTGCAGCTGACCGTAGATGGGGGCGAGCAGCACGCCAGCCAGTCCAGCCATGAAGCCCGAGATCATCCAGGCGGTCGCCACCACCCGTCCGGCGTTGACCCCGTCCAACTCGATGAGACGCCGGCTCTCGACGGCACCCCGCATCTGCAGGCCCAGGCTGGTGAACCGCATGAGTCCCACCAGAGCCACCAAGATGAATACCGTGGTCAAGATGGTGGTCAGGTAGATCCCGTTCACCGGAGTTCCCGCCACCCGGAAGTACACGGTGTCAGGATTGAAGATGATGCTCGGGGGGCTGTAGGTGTTCGCGCTCCCGAAGATCACGGCGAGCAGCGAGGGGATCCCCACGAAGAGACTGATCCCCGTCACCAGCTTGGCCGTCGTATTGGAGTTGGGGATCTTACTGAACAGCAGCCGGTCGAAGGCCAAGCCGATCAGCGGGGCCAGCACCACCACCGAAAGGACGAACGCCACCCCGACGGGGAGGTGCACGGTCTGCACCAGCTTGGTGAAGGCGTAGCCGGAGATGTAGGCCTGGGCCCCGTAGGCGAAGTTGAACACTCCGGTGGCTTGATAGGTGAGGACCAGCCCCACGGCCACGATGGCATAGGTGCAGCCGTAGGGAACTCCGGGAATGGCGAAGCCCAGGAAGTGCTCCACTCCTGTGTCGACCCCTACCTGTCCCGTTTATCGTCGGGCCGGATCACGTGCCCGGGGTGCCCTTGGGCGGCGTCACCGGAGTCGGGTTCTTCACGTTGTTCGGGACGCAGACGAACACCTGCTTCCCCTTGCCGAACACCGGGACGAACTTCGACTGCTTCACCTGGAGATAGGCACTGCAGCTCGGCCAGGTGACCCCGGTGTGGAGCTTGGTCCAGTCGACGAGAGCGGACACTCCCTGGCCGGTGAAGTTGGTGATCTTGTTGGTGGCGTTGACCACGCTGGCCTGGGTGATGTTGTTTCCCGCCGCCTTGATGCCGGCGGCGATCAGTGCGGCCGACTGCCACCCTTGGAGGGCCACGTCGTTGTACACATCGTTGGGCTCGTACTTCTTCATTGCCGCGATGTAGGCCTGCATACCCGAGTAGGTGTTCCCGTACTTAGCCGTGTTGGCGGCCTCGAACGGCACGGTCCCGGTGTTGTTCAAGTAGACGCCCTGCATCAGGCTGTTGTACTTGTTGAGCAGGGTCTGGTCGTAGCCGTTGAGCCACAGCTGTTTGATCTTGAGGCCGTACTGCTGAATGGCCCGGGCCAGGGTGACGTTGTCGGTGTCCTGCATACAGGTCACGACCAGCTGGGAGCCGGCCTGCTGCATGCGCTGGGCATCGGACGAGTAACTCCCACCCAGCTGAGCCCCGACGTCCACGAAGTTGACGTTGTAGCCCGCCGCCTTCATACCCTTGGCGTAGGAGTTGCAGGCGTTGTACGACGACGAGATGGACGGTCCGTAGCTGATGAAGGCCACCGACTTCGCCTTCACCTTCTTGATGAAGTAGCTCATCTCCGGAAAGCCCGCCGAGTAGACCTGGGTGGACCCACCCACGGCGAACAGGTTGGGTGCGGTCTGCCAGTTGGCCGAGACGTTGTAGCCGTACGTCGGGGTCTTGGTGGAGACGAAGTAGCCGGGCGTGAACCACGCCGAGGCCACGCCGGCGGCGAAGACGTGGTCCTGGTCGATAAGGGTATGGACGTCCTGGGTGAACTGCGAGGGCGAACCACCGTCATCGAGGTTGTTGGTGAGGACGATCTTCCGCCCGTTGACGCCGCCCTTGGCGTCAATGGTCTTGAAGTAAGCGATCATGCCCGGAGCGAGACCCCCGAAAAGACCGGCCAGCGGGCCGCTCAGGGTCGAGATGGCCCCGATGTTGATCTGGGTGGCCGACACTCCCGGGGCGGCTGTGGCCGCACCCGCACTCGCCGAGCCCCCGGTGATGGCCGTGCCCCCGGCGATCGTGATGCCCAAGGCCAAGACCCCGGCAACCACTCGTCTCCCCCGTCGCTTCCCCATGTACCACCCTCCCTAGTAGCCGGCCGGACCCATTGGCCCGACGCAGACGCGACACCCCCCGGATGGCGGAACGTCGAGCCAGTTCTTAAAACACGGAGGTGACGTATGTCAACAACCGTCTGCTTCCCCTGCTCGGAGCATGGTACTGGCGAAATCAGGATGATGCTGTTCATCTGGGTCAAAGAATGCCGTTCTCATTTCAGCAACGCTCGTCTCTCACCCGAGGAACTGTCGTTGGCGGTCGAACTCCCGCAGGGCGAGGACTTCGGACTGGGTCACCGGTTCGAGGTCGGCCACATCGACTGCCACTTCGGGCTGCCATCCACAGGACCCCACCATGGCCCGCACTCGGTCAGCGAACGGCTCAGGTCCCGAGGGTACGGCCGCCACCTTCAGCCGACCGTCAATCCGTCGCAGGACGCCACGGTCGGTGACCACACTGCTGACCCGTTCCCCGGGGGCGGTGATGTACGCGACCTCCGCGGGAAGCCTCCGAGGTCGGGCCAGGGTAACCACCACGCAGGTAGCGGCTCGACTCACCACGTCATTGGCCCCTCCCGATCCGACGAGGAACCGGCCGTCCCCGAGCGCGGTGGAGTTCAGATTGCCATGCTGATCCACCTCGGCAGCACCCAGGCAGCCCACGGTCGACGTGCCCGGACCACCCACCACCATGCCGAGGACGGTGGAGGCGTCAGCGAGCAGCGACGTGGCCGGAAAGACCCGGTGGTTGAAGATGTAGGGATCGGCCGGCGTCGGGGTGTAGCCCCACAGACCCAACTCCGCGGTGAGGTGCACCGATCCGCCTGCGGCTCGGGCGCGGGCCACCGCCACCCAGGCGGCCAGATTGGCGACGCCCGCACCGGCCAACACGGCGTCGGCCCCGAGTCGGGTCACGGTCTCGTGCACCTCGCGGGCACCGAGACTGGCCGCCACCTCCCACTCGCTCACTGCCTCGTCGGTCGGCACCGGATGAGCCTCGGCGTCACGGCGCCACGAATCCGCATCGGCCAGGAGTCGCAGCCCGATCAGACGGTCGTCGCCCAGGTGGTGCAGGTAGCCGGCGTGGTCGACGGGTCCGAGCACGTGCTCGTGCGCCCAGGCGTCGAAATCCGTACGAGCGGCGGCGGCGGCCGCTATCCAAAACGGGATGTCCTCGCCGTATCCAGCCACGGGGAGGCCCGGGGCGTAGCACCCGCCGGGGTGGGCGCCGTAGGGTGCCTCCACTACGGCCAGGACCCGGTGGGCCGGGATTTTGACCCGGTGGCCCAGTTCCTCCAGGTCGTCGACGACCGCCTCCACCGTGGCGACGACGCCCCGCCGGGCCGCCCAGGCCCCCCACACGCCTTCGAGCAGTGGTTCGGAGATCGCCAGGTTCCCGTGCCGATCGGAGACCGCGGCGTGCAGGAGGGCGACATCGGGCACGAGAGGCGCCACAAGGCCGACGTCGCCGAACGGTGACTCGACAGTGGCGAATGCGTCATTGGCGGCCATGGCCGAGCCGGCGAGGGAGCCCGTGACCACCGCGGGCAGGCCGCGGGCAGCGGCCTCGAGGCGCTGGGCCATGGTGAGGATGGACCAGTGCTCGACCTCCACCTCACCGGACTGGTATCCCTCCTGGAAGATCGGGTTCGGGGCGTAGGAAGGAAAGCTGTTGCCGGAGTAGGCGGTGATCACCCGGCGCACCATCCGACCCCGGAAGAAGAGGGCGCCAAGGGCGCCGAGGCTGGTCATGATCAGGGTCAGCCCGGCGTCGGACCCCCACTGCTGTCGGGCCAGTTCTCGAGCCGCCGCCGTCCAGCGACTGTGTCCGAGCATGACGTGGACGGCGTCACCCGGGCGCACATGCCGCTCCACTGCATCGCTCAGGGCAATTCCCACTTCGGCCATGGGAGGGCAGGTTACCCAGCTACACCCGACGCTCGGGAACCGGGGCTCAGTCGATCAGCACGTCGAGGCTCGCCCCCAGCGCGGCGAGGTCGACGCTGTCGTTGTCCTCGGCATACCGCAAGCCCTGCACGTTGAACAGCTGCACCGAGGGGGCGCCTATTGGATAGGGACCCCAGTGCCAGGTGCCCTGGTGGAGCACGATGGGCTGGAGGGTGTCGAGAACGAACGCCTGCACTTGGGCCACGTCGGCCGGATCCCTCATGGCCACCCCGGCCGGGGCCACCACTACTACGGCGGCCACGTCCAACGGCATGACCACCTGAGTGTGGGTGGCGTGGCGGAACAGGACATCACAGCGCAGCCCCCCGACCACCCCGGGCACCTCGTCCCTCGTATGGCCGATGAGATTGACGTGGGCGTCCTGCCAGGCGAACTCGAGACGATGGTCGCCGTCCCGGGGATCAGTGTCGGTCACGGGCAGCCAGCCGAACGGGGCCCACCCGTCGGCGGTCAGCGGCACCGGGGTGATCCGGCGGACTTCCTCACTCATGTCGCACGCTCCAGGGGCGGGTCTACGGTGTCGTGAGGCAACCTAACATCGAGCAAGGAAACCGACGAAGCCGGAGGAGGCACCATGGCCATGGACGTGCGCAACATCGAAGACGTCGCCCCCGTCATCGAGCACAACGGGACCGTACCGGTGTGGTGGATGGTGAACTCGAGGGAGATGAAAGAAGCCACTGACGGTGGCTTCTTGGAGTTGGTCAACGAGTTCGTCGTCGAGGGTGGCGGTTATGTCGACCCCCACTCTCATCCCACCCACGAGTTCTATTACGTCCTCCGGGGCCGGGGCATCATGACCATCGAAGGCGAAGATCGCCCCATCGCCCAAGGGGACCTGGTCCACATCCCGCCCGACGCGGTGCACAGCCTGCGACCAGTGAGCGATCACGCCGACATCCACTGCTTCTGCTTCGCTATCGGCGTGAAGGGCTCCGGACCCATCGATTACACCACCCACTCCAGCTGACCGGGGCGACCCAATGGCTGCTCCTGTCGGTGCAGGTGTCAGTCGTCCGGTCCGACCTCAATGAGCGAGGCGTCCAGACCCAACAGTTCGACGGTGGTCGAGCCACCGCGCAGTGCCGCGAAGTAGCCCGTCTCGGCCTCGGAACGGCGCTGACCGGCAGCGAGAGTAGCGTCGAGCGATCCGCCTGGGATGACGACGACGCCGTCCACATCACCCACCACCCAGTCGCCGACGCTCACCGGTACACCGGCGACCTTCGTGGTCGTGCCCACCGCGCCTCTGGCCAGCTTCGTGGCACCCGGGAGCGCAATGGTGGCGGAAAACACCGGGAATCCGAGCTGCTCCAGCGCGGCCACATCCCGAACACCGCCGTCGATTACGAGGCCGGCCAATCCCCGGGACAGTGCACCGGTGGTGAGGACCTCGCCCCAGTAGCCCCGATCGGGCACGAGACCAACGTCGACCACCAGCACCGAGCCGGCCGGTGCCTGTGCCACCGCCACGTGAATGGCCAAGTTGTCACCTGGGGTACACCGCACCGGGTAGGCCGGAGCGGCCAGGGCGGCACCCGGCCACACCGGGCGGATCCGTGGGGGCATACCCCTCCCCCCGCTCTCTCCGAGCGTGGCCGAACCCAGCTCGGAGAGCACGGCGGCAGTCTGTGAACCGGTCATGAGGCTCCTCTCGCGGACGTGGTCGACGTCCGGTCGTCCGATACTGCATCGATCCCGCACGTCATCTACGTGACGATCACTTGCCGAGTGCCACGGTGACCTCGATCTCGACCGCCCCACCCCGGGGCAGGGACGCTACGCCGATGGCCGACCGGGTGTGCCGTCCGGCGTCTCCGAAGACGGCGTAGAGGACGGCACTGGCGCCGTCGACCACGGCCGGCTGTTGGTGGAAGTCTGGAGCCGAGGCCACGAAACCGGTGACTGTGAGCACCCGCTCCACCCGGTCGAGCGAGCCCAATTCCGCTTCCAGCACCGCCAAGGCGTTGAGCGCGCATACGCCGGCGGCGGCCGCGCCCTCCTCCACGGTCACATCCACACCGAGCGCACCGATGCAGGTCAGTTGGCCCTCGATCCGAGGGAGTTGGCCCGAGGTCCGGGCGATCCCATCGTGGACCACCACGGAATCCAGTGGGTCGTGCGGCGGATGCGGGCCGTGCAGGACCAGGCCCAGTTCGCGGAGTCGATCGCGGATGCGTCCCTCCCCCTCCGCCATCAGCGCGCCCCCCAGGCCGCGGTCGTTCCGGACGGATTCGGGCAGTTCATGTGATGGCGTCCTCCAACGGCAGGCCGGCCTTGCAACCGGCGGAACGCCGAGATGCTACCGCCGCCTCGGTCGGGACAATCTTGCAATGCCCAGTTGCATCAGCACCAGCCGGTCGCGGTGGGGTTCGCGTACAGTGGCCCGATGAGTTTGCTCGAAGGAAGAGTCGCAGTGGTCACAGGAGCCGGTCGGGGCATCGGGCGAGCCATCGCCCTCTGCCTGGCCGACGAGGGTGCCAAGGTGGTGGTCAACGACATCGGCGTGTCCCTGGGCGGCGACGGGACCGACGAGGACCCTGCCGACCAGGTGGTCGAAGAGATCGAGTCGCGGGGTGGTGCCGCGGTGGCCAGCCGCGACCGGGTCGACGACTTCGACGCTGCCGGTCGCATCATCTCGACCGCCGTGGACACCTTCGGGACCATCGACATCCTCGTCAACAACGCGGGCATCGTGCGGGACCGGACCCTGGTGAAGATGGAGGAGGCCGACTACGACGCCGTCGTGGCCGTGCACCAGAAGGGGACATTCAACACCGCCCGCCACGCCGCCCCCTTGATGAAGGAGGCCGGCTACGGCCGGATCGTCAACATCACCTCGTCCGCCGGCCTTCGGGGCAACTTCGGACAGAGCAACTACGGTGCGGCCAAAGCCGCCATCATGGGCATGACGTTCGTCTGGGCGGTCGAGCTCGGCAAGTACGGGATCACGGTGAACGCCATGGCCCCGGCGGGTGCCACCCGCATGACCCAAGGCCTGGCCGATGAGGAGGCCCCGGCGGACCAGGACCCCGCCCTCAACGCCCCGCTCGTCGCCTACCTGGCCTCGGAGGCCGCCGCCGGAGTGAACGGCCAGGTCTTCGGGCGCACCGGCTACGGCTTCACGGTGTTCCAGACTCCCCGACAGGTGGCCACCATGTGGCAGGAGGGCGGGTGGACGCCCTCCGAGGTGGCGGAGCACTTCCATGAGGTGCTGGGCCAACACCTCCAGCCGGTGGGCATGCCGGCCCACGCGCTGTTGGGCAACAAGAAGTAGGGCGTGATGGCCGCCTCCCTCGCCCTTCCGCCCGAGCAGCTGCATGCCGTCGCTACCGCCTTCGGCGGCGAACGGGCCTACACCGTCGTGGGTGGCTCGTCGTTGACCTTCGACCAGTGGGACATCGGCGCCACCCGGCTGGCCCGAGGCCTGATTGACGCCGGGATCCAGCCCGGTGACCGGGTGGCCATCCACCTCGAACCCGTCCATGCCCTCCAGTGGGTCACGAGCTACAGCGCCATTCACCGTGCCGGGGCGGTGGCCGTGCCCTTCAACCCCCAGCTGGCCCGACCCGAGGTCGAGCGGATGCTGACCCACTCCGGGGCAGCGGCGGCCATCACCGAGGTGTCACTGCTCCCACGCTATGAGGGACAGCGTCCCGCCGTGCTGGTCGCCCTGCCCGAAGACATCGAGGGACCGCTCGCAGCGGCGGCGTCTGGCTTCGGCGCCGTGGCCTGGTCGGACATCATGAGTGCCGACACCGAGTACCTCCAGGTGCCGAGGGATCCCGGCGACCTGGCCGACATCCTCTACACCTCGGGCACCACCGGTGATCCCAAGGCGGTCGCCATCCGCCACGACAATTACTCACTCATGCCGTTCACCGAGCCCAACTGGAGCGGCGGTGGCTGGATGCACGCCAGTCCGCCGTACACCTTTGCCGGCATTGCCTTCGTCTACACGCCAATGAAGCTCGGCCTCCGAGCCCTCTACATGCCCCGGTTCGATGCCGGGACCTGGCTCGACACGGTGGAGTCCGAGCGGCCCGGTTCGGTCTTTCTCGTACCGGCTATGGCCAACCTCCTGCTCGAGCATCCGCGCTTCGATGACGCCGATCTCACGTCGGTGCAGCTATGCAGCGTGGGAAGCGCTCCGCTGGCCCCGTTCGTGCTGGAGCGTCTCCAGGACCGCATGCCCACGGCCCTCGTGTCCAACAACTACGGGATGACTGAAGCTGGTTCGGTGTACTGCCTGATGCCCCCCGGCGAAGCGGTGAGGCGCCCCGGATCGGTGGGTAAGCCCGCCCCGCCCGCCGAGATCCTCTGTGTCGACGACGACGGGCTACCGATGCCTGCCGGTGAGGTGGGCAACGTTCGCCTGAGGATCCCCGGACGCCCCCGCGAGTACTACGGCGACCCGGACGCCAGCTCCCGTACCTGGGTGGACGGGTGGCTGATCACCGGCGACCTCGGCCGGCTCGACGCCGACGGCTACCTCTACATCGTGGGTCGCACGAAAGATGTGATCATCCGAGGCGGCAACAACATCTTCCCGACCGACGTCGAGCATGTAATCGAGTTGCACCCGGCGGTGCGCGAGGTGGCCGTGGTCGGGATCCCCCACCCGGTGCTGGGCGAGGACCTCCTGGCCGTAGTAGCCCTCCGCCCTGACCACAAGGCGGACGCCGAAGAACTATCGGTTCACACTGCCGAGCGATTGGCCCGTTACAAAGTGCCCCGACAGTGGGAGTTCGTGGACACCCTCCCCCGCAACGCCACGGGCAAGGTCGTGAAGGAGCGGCTGCGCCAGCAGTTCGCCGACCGTGCCGGTGACACGGCAGCCCCTGAGGGAACGACCTCGCGGTGAAAGTCACCAAGACCCTGCACCACAGCGTGAACGTCGAGGGGCATCTCGACTCGACGGTGGCCTTCTACCGCGACCTGTTGGAGCTCGACGACGAGGCCCGGCCGGTCATCCCCGGTGTTGAGGGGCACTGGTTCGCAGCCGGGGACATCCAGCTGCACCTGGTCGACGCCGAGGCTGGGCCCCAGGCCATCAAACCCACCGGCCCGCATGTCTGCTTCGCCGTCGAGGACCTGCCCGCCGCCATAAGCGAGCTCGAGGAGTCAGGTATCCCCTACGCCGAGGGCGCCCAGGGTCCGGTGGTGCAGATCTGGTTCGTCGATCCGGCCGGCAACACCGTCGAAATCCAGCAGGACCCGGCGTTCGGCTGAGCCCCCCGGGAGCTCAGATCGGCGCCACGCCGAGTGCCAGTCGTTCCTCGAGCAGCGCGGCGATGCGCTCACGGTGCCAGGCTGCGGTGCCAAATGAGGTGGCGTCCAGCCGAGACCGCTTCAACGACAGGTGGATGTCGGCATCCCACGTGAACCCGATCCCCCCGTGGACCTGCATGCCTGCGGCCAGCACCCGTTCCGCGGCGTCGGAGCACCAGGACTTGGCCATGGAAGCACTGAGCGAAGCCTCCTGGTCGTCGGTGGCCAGACACCACGCCGCGTAGTACGCACTGGACCGCATGGCCTCCACATCCACCAGGGCGTCGGCCAGCTTGTGCTTGATGGCCTGGAAGCTGCCAATGGGGTGGCCGAACTGACGGCGCACCTTGGCGTACTCGACACTCATCTCGAGGGCGATGGTGGCTGTGCCGAGGAGTTCGGCGGCGGCCCCTGACGCGGCCCGGTCCACTAGTCGCCGGGCCGCCGCGCTCCCCCCGATGCGGTGGGCGGGCGTGTCCTCCAGACGAAGCCAGGCCAACGACCGGGTTCGGTCCATGGCCGGCTCGGCGGCTGGACGCTCGCCCTCGGGTTGGACAACGGCGTACACGGCCTCCTCGGTGACCACCACCACCACGTCGGCCTCGGCGCCGTAGAGGGTCGGCTCCGGTCGGCCGGTGAGAAAGTGGCGCTCCCCGTCACTCCGTGCGGTGACCGTTCCGGTACGGGCCGCCCATGCGACGGCGCCCACCGCCTGGCCCGAGGTCAGCCGGTCGACCCATTCCTCGGCCTCGCTGGCGAGATCGAGGGGGACAGCCTCGTCGTCCCCTACCCGCAGGAGCGCCCCCAGGGCCAGGATGGTGCCGAGGAACGGGGCCGGAGCTGTCCGCCGCCCCAGCTGCTCGGCGAGTACGGCGACCTCTACCATCCCCATGCCGAGACCGCCGTCGGACTCGGGGCGCTCCACGGCTAGCCACCCCTGCTCGGCCATGGCCTCCCACAGGCGCCGGTCGAACCCGTCAGCCCGGTCACCGGGATCCTCGGCCGTTCCGCTCCCAACGAAGGCCCGGATCCGCTCCCTCGAGGCGTGGCCGTCGAGCAGATCGGCGGCGGCGGCGGCCAGGTCCTGTTGGTCGGACGAGAGTTCGAATTCCACAGCGGCGAAGCATACGGTGCCGCCGACCCCACCGCCCCTTCCGCCCGGCCCACCGCTTCGTTGGGTTCGTGACGGGACGTCCACCGCCCGTCCCGGCTGTACTCGGCCCGGGACACGTGTGCCAAGCTGACAGAGATGGATCTCCAGATGACCGCGGAGCAGCAAGAACTCCGCGCCGAACTGCGCGCCTGGCTGGTCGCCAACCTCCCCTGGGAGTACGGCACCGAGCCGCCCATGCGCTCCCAGGACCTGGCCGAGGTGGTGGCCTTCGGTCGACGGTGGCAGTCGATGTTGGCTGAAGGCCGGTGGGTCGGAGTCACCTGGCCCGAGGAGCTGGGCGGTCGGGGCCTTGGTGCCACCGAGCACTTCCTGGTCACCGAGGAGATGGCCCGAGCCCGGGCTCCCGAGCTGGTCGGTCGCATCGGGATCAATCTGGTCAGCCCCACCCTCTTCGCCCACGGCACTCCCGAGCAGCAGGCCCGGTGGCTGCCCCCCATACTCGGGGCCGAGGAGCTGTGGTGCCAGCTGTTCAGCGAGCCCGAGGCGGGCAGCGATCTCGCCTCACTGACCACTAAGGCCGTCCGGGTCCCCGGGGGCTTCCGGGTCAGCGGCCACAAGGTCTGGACCTCGTACGCGCAGTTCGCCGACTGGGGTCTTTGTCTCGCCCGCAGCGATCCCGACGCGCCCAAGCGCCAGCTGGGGATCTCCTCACTCGTCATCGACATGCACGCCGAGGGGGTCGAGGTTCGTCCCCTGGTCCAAATCACCGGCGACGCCGAGTTCAACGAGGTGCTTTTGGACGACGTCTTCGTCCCCGACGAGCAGCTCATCGGGGACGCCGGAAACGGGTGGTCGGTAGCCAACTCCACCTTGTCCCATGAGCGCGGGGTCAACCCACGCCAGCTGGGCATCCACGTCCAGCTGCTAGCCGAACTGCTCGAACTGGCTGCCAGTCAACCGGCACCGGGGGGGTTCGCCGATCCCGACGTCCGCCAGCGGCTCGCCGAGGCCTACATCGAGGTCAAGTTGTTCCAGCTGCACAACTGGCGGACGCTGACCCGACTTGAACGCGGCGAGCACCCCGGCCCCGAGGGCAGCGCCCTCAAGCTGTACTGGAGCGAGATGTCCAAACGCCTCCACGAGACGGTCATGGCCGTGCTCGGTCCGGCCGCCTCACTCTGGCAGGGCGCCTCAGACAATCCCGGGGACGGCATGTGGCAACGGTCGTGGCTCTACTATCAGGCGTCGTCGATCTTTGCTGGCACCAACGAGGTCCAGCGCACCCTGGTCGGCGAGCGGGTGTTGGGGCTCCCCCGGGACTGACCGGACGGGTGGGGGCGATCGGGAAGGAACTGTCCATGCAGTATGAAACCATCCTCTACCGAGTAGAGGGCACGGTGGCCACGATCACCATGAACCGTCCCGAGATGGCCAACGCCCAGAACACCCGGCTGATCGACGAGATGGACAACGCCTTCGACCAGGCCGATGCCGATGACGGCGTGCGCGTCGTGATCCTGGCCGGGGCGGGCAAGCACTTCTCGTCCGGGCACGACCTGAAAGCACTCATCGGCGACGGCGAGACCGACAAGTGGCGCCTGATGCGGGAGACCCCCGAGGGCAAGATGTACCACGAGAAGGTCATGTACTACGACCGGTGCAAGAAGATCCACGACTTCCGCAAGCCCACCATCGCCGCCGTCCAGGGGAGCTGTGTCGCCGCCGGCCTGATGTTGGCCTGCATGTGTGACCTGATCGTGGCCGCCGACGATGCCGTCTTCTCCAATCCCGTACTGCGCATGACCGGAGCCGGGGTCGAGCTGCTCGTGGAGCCGTGGGAGCTGGGCATCCGCAAGGCCAAGGAGTTCTTGCTCACCGGAGACACCATCGACGCCCAGGAGGCGTGGCGACTCGGCCTCGTCAACCGGGTGGTGCCGAGGGACGAGCTGACGGCGCGGACCGAGGAGCTGGCCGAACGGATCTCCCTGGTCCCGCCGGCAACGGCCCAGGTGGTCAAGGACACCCTCAACCACACCGGCGAGCTCATGGGGAAGTCGGATTCGTGGAAGTACCACTTCATGGCCCACCACTGGATGCACAACACGTCGACGGCCGCCGAGGCCCTGGAGGCACGGAGGTCCAAGGGGTCGATGAAAGAGGTCTTTGCCGACCGCGACCGGGGTGACCGGGCGGACAGCGAGTGAGCAGGAACGCCGACGGTCGCGATCCCGAGGCGTCCGGCACAGAGCGCACCGGATCCGAACCGCCACTCCCTCTCACCGGACTTCGGGTCCTTGACGTAGGAACCCGGATCTCTGCACCCTTCTGTGCCGGGCTGCTCGGCGAGTTGGGCGCCGACGTGATCAAGGTCGAACTGCCCGGCAGCGGCGACTTCATGCGCACCATCGGTCCCTTCGCCGACCCTGGAGACGGGGAGGCCGAGGCCCCGCCCTACTCCTTGTTCTGGTCGGTTGAAGGGCGTGGCCGGCGGGGTACTACCTGCGATCTGCGCACGGCCGAGGGCCAGGACCTGTTTCGTCGCCTGGCCGCTCACGCCGACGTGATCTGTGAGAACTTCCGACCGGGGACCATGGAGAAGTGGCACGTCGGCCCCGACGACCTCGACCCCCGGCTCGTCTACGTACGGATCAGCGTGTTCGGACAGGACGGCCCCTACTCCTCCCGGCCGGGCCTCGACCGACTGGGCATCGCCTACGGTGGCCTCCTCCACCTCACCGGGGAGCCGGACCGACCACCGGTCCGTCCGGGTGTGACCATCTCGGACTACCTGACCGGTGTGTTCGCGGCCATGGCCGCCGTGGCCGGCCTCTACCAACGGGATCTGCGTCGCCCGGCCGAGGGCGGCGGTAGAGGAGCCGTCATCGACGCCCCGCTCTACGGCGCGGTCCTACGGGTCCTCGAGTGGACGCTGGCCGGTTACGACCAACTGGGCACGGTCCGTGGCCGAGAGGGTAACCGACTACGTAACTCCGCTCCGCTCGACAACTACCCCACGGCCGACGGTGCGTACATCTGCATCGTGGGTGGGTCGGACGCCAACTTCGCCCGCTTGTGCCGGGCCATGGGCCGTGAGGACCTCCTGGCCGACCCTCGATTCACCACGTTGAAGCTCCGCTCCCAGCACGCCGAGGAGATCAACGGGATCGTGGCCACCTGGACAGTCACCCTCCCCGCCGCCGACATCGAGACCGTCTGCATCGCCCATGATGTACCCGTGGGCACCGCGTACAGCGCTGCCGACATCTTCGACGATCCCCATATGGTTGCCCGAGGGGACCTGGTGGCGGTCGTGGACCCAGTGATCGGCCCGGTCCGTCAGCAGGCACCGTTCCCCCGGTTCGTGGGGCGGACCCCAGCAGTGCCGACCGGTGCTCCGCTGCTGGGCGCGGACAACCGGTCGGTCTGGTGCGACCTCGTCGGTCTGTCTGACGAGGAGTTCACCGATGCGCAGCAGGCCGGCACCATCTGACAGCTCACCGCCAGCTGGGTCCGTCCCGACCCAGCCCGCGGCGGGGTCAGCCTTCTGGTTCTGGGTCGCGAGGCAGACCGAGGATGCGTTCGGCGATGACGTTGCGCTGAACCTCACTGGTGCCCCCGGCAATGGTCAGACACCGCGTGAACAAGAGTCCCTGGATCCACCGCTCTGAGCGACCCTCGGTCGTGGCACCCTCGGCGCCGAGCATGGCCAGACCCAGCTCCTGAACGCGTTGTTCGTGCTCCACGCCCAAGAGCTTGCGCAGTCCGGCACCAGCCCCGGGGTCCGCGCCGGCCAGAGCCAGCAGCGTGGACCGGTGGGACATCAAACTGATGGACTGGGCCTCGGCCAACAGCCCTCCCAATCGCACCACGAGTCCGTCCGAGATGGCGTCACCCCGCTTCTCGGCCAGTCGGAGCAGCGACTCGACGCCGATGCCGTAGGTCGATCCCGAGGACATGGAGATCCGTTCGTTGGCCAGCGTCATCCGGGCCGCCGCCCAACCACTGTTGACATCGCCGATCACGCAGTCGTCGGGCACGAACACCTCGTCGAGGAAGACCTCGTTGAACAGTGCGGCTCCAGTCATCTCGCGTAGCGGCCGAATGTCCAGGCCGCTCGAGTGCATATCGACGATAAAAAAGGTGATGCCCTCATGCTTGGGCACCGACGGATCCGTCCGGGCCAGGCAGATCCCCCAGTCGGCCTGCGCTGCCATCGACGTCCACACCTTTTGCCCGGTGAGCAGCCAACCGCCGTCGGCCCGGACGGCACGGGTGGTCAGGCTGGCCAGGTCCGAACCGGCTCCGGGCTCGGAGAACAGTTGGCACCAGGCCAACTGCCCGAGGAGGGACGGCCGTACCCAGCGTTCTTGTTGCTCCTCGGTCCCGCTGGCGATGATGACGGGAAGGGCCCAGGCGCTGATGCCGATGTGGGGGCGGCTGATCCCGATGGCGGCCAACTGCTCATCGATGACTACCTGCTCCACGGCGCCAGCATCACGACCCCACGGGCTCGGCCAGTGCGGCACGACCAAGCCCGCCTCGACCAGGGCGGCCCGCCGTCCCTCCTCGGGGACCGCGGCCAGATCGGCCATCAACGGGGCGAGAACGGCCCTGGCCTGGTCGGCTTCGTCAGGCAAATCGGCCGTGAGCTGTCGCCTGACCCCCCGCCCGGCCACCGTGGCCACGTCACGGCGAAACAGGTCCGTCTCACCCAGCAGTTGCCGGTCGGCATGGGCCCGCTTGAAGTGGAGGTGGAGATCGTGCTCCCAGGTGAACCCGATCCCGCCCAACAGCTGCAGGCACTCCTGGGATGAGCGGGCGTACCCGTCGACGGTGAGGGCCCCGGCCGTGTCCGTGGCCAACTCCACGGTGTCGGTGTCCTCGGCCGGCGTCGGGCCGTCAGCATCCATCGACACCGCCACGGCGGCGTCCCACGCCACCGCAGTCATCTGCTCGACCCGGACCGCCATGTCAGCCAGTCGGTGCTTGACCGCCTGGAACTGGCCAATGGGTCGACCGAACTGGACCCGGACCTTGGCGTAGTCGGTCGCCGTCTCGAGGCACCACCGGGCACCCCCAACGTGTTCGGCAGCCATCAGGGCCACCGCTACCTGGCGTAGTCGGCGGGTGCTGAGCGAAGTCAGCTGATGGCTGGACGGCACCACATAGGACTCCACCTCCACTGTGCCCACCCGCCGGGTGGGATCGAGGCTCCCGAGCAGTGACACCTCGACCCGCCCCCCGATGTCGGATCCGCCGCCGGACACCTCGAGCAGGCACCAGGTCTCGGTACCGTCCGCGTCACGGGCCGGCGCCAGCACCAACGATGCCGTGGCGGCGCCGAGAATGGGGCGGAGCGTCCCCGACACCACCACTCCCCCGTCCGCTTCGTGGCGGACCACATCGAGATGGGTGTCCCCAAAGGAGATGGCGCCCGTACGACTGCCGTCGATGAGACCGGGCAGGACGGCTGCGGCCAATGCCCCGGTCCCGGTCGCCGCGGTCTCGGCCACGAGGGCCGAGGTGATCACGGTAGGAAGGAGTGGACCGGGGACGACCGACCACCCGGTCTCCTCGAGCAGGACGGCCAGTTCGAAGAGGCCGAAGCCCTGGCCCCCGTACTCCTCGGGAAGATGGATGCCCAGCCACCCCTCACCGGCCATGGCCTTCCACACCGGCTGGAGCGCCTCCTCCTCGGCGTCGAGCAGGGCACGGGGAACCGACGGTGGGCAGTGGGCGTCCAGCCATCGGCGGGCCGAGAGGCGCTGAGCCTCGTGCTCGTCGGTCAGTGCGATCGGCATGGGTTCACCCTTCGTTCTCTACGTCGTCCGCGACCAGCCCGGACCCATCCCCGTCCTCGACGGTGATGGCCCGGGTGGGGCAGCCTTCGGCAGCCACCCGGATCCGCTCCTCGTCGTCACCGGCCGGATCCACGACCGTGGACACCCCGTCGTCGCCCAGGTCGAACGTGTGCGGAGCCCAGTACAGACAGTTTCCGGAGCCTACACACCGCTCCGGATCGATCACGATTCGGAGGGTCACGGCGGACCCCCCGACACCACCGGGCCACGCGACTGTGCGAGCAGGCGTTTGCGGACCTTGCCGTTGTGGTCGCGGGGAAGTTCGTCCACCACCTCCCACCGTTTGGGGACCTTGTACTTGGCCAGGTGGTCGGCCACATGGCCGGCCAACTCCTCGGTGGTCACCGGGTAACGCAACTGGACCATGGCTTCGAGGTGTTCCCCGTCCCGGTCATCGGGCACCCCGAACACGGCGCAATCCACCACCGCCGGGTGGGTGAAGAGCACCTCTTCGATCTCTCGTGGAGCGATGTTCACCCCGCCCCACAAGACCATGTCCGAGATCCTGTCGGTGATGAACAAATAGCCCTCATCATCGACGAACCCGATGTCCCCCACCGTGAAGGCATCGTCCCTCCACGCCCGCTCGGTGGCCTCATCATCGTTGCGGTAGCGGAAGCGCACCGTCCCGGCCGGCCGGATGTACACCAGCCCAGCCTCGCCGTTCGGCACCGGGGCGCCGACCTCGTCGAGGATCCGGATCTCCACTCCCGGCCACGGCCGTCCGACACTGCCAGGTTTGTCCCGCCATTCCTCGGGGGAGATCTTGGTCGCCCCTCCCTCGCTAGCCCCGTACAGCTCGTGGATCTCCGCCGACGGGAACGCCTCCATCATCTTGTACTTCACCGCCACTGGGCACGGCGCGGCGGCGTGCACTACCAGTCGCAGGCTCGAGACGTCGATGGCGTCCCGTTCGTCGGACGGCAGTTCGAGGATGCGAATGAAATGGGCGGGCACCATGAAGGTCCGGGTGCCTTGATACCGGGACACGTCACCCAACCACGCCCGCGCCTCGAACTGTTCGCTGATGACGGTGGTGGCCCCCACGTAGAGAGCGCACAGGGACCAGCCCAGATGGGAAGCATGGTAGGCGGGACCGCTCATCACATAGACGTCCTCCTCGGTCCACCCCCACAGCGCCACCTGGCCCTCCATGCCCCGGCTGCGGCCCTGACGGTCGGCCAGGCCACCGTGCACCACCCCTTTGGGCCGGGCCGTGGTCCCCGAGGTATAGAACATCAGTTCGGGACTCCCACCGCTGTCACCCAGGGGTAGGGGGTCGGCCGAATCGACCAGCTCCTCGTACTCCCCACCCACCGAGAACGAGCTGATGGACAGGTTCCCCAGTGCCTCCTGGAGCTCTGCATCGACCGACGCGTGGCCCACCACCACGGCGACACCGGCGTCAGCGAGGATGAAGGCCAGCTCAGCGGCGCGCAGATGCCAGTTGACCGGGAGGAAGGGTGCATCGAGTATCGATGCCGCTGTGGCCACCTCGAAGATCTCGATCCCATTGGGGAGTACGGCCGCCACCGGACGGCCCGGGCCCACCCCCCGCTCGGCCAAGACGGTGGCCAGGCGAAGGGCACGCTGTTCCAGCTCCCCATAGGTACGCACACTCTCGCCAGCGATGATGGCGGGACGATCAGGACCCGTCCTGGCGTGGTCCGTCACCCCCCGCACCGGACCCGCGGTACGTTCTGTCATCGTCGCCGAGACTACCGCCCCTAGTACGAGGGGTGCAGGAGAAGAGCTCGGTGCGGGGAGCGAGGAGAGGACATGGAGGCAGTAGGCGATCCAGGCCCTGATCGACGGGGGAACCGGCCTTATCGGGCTGAGGTGATCGCCCGTGGTTGACGTAGCCCCGGTGACCCCCCATCCGCTCGATGCGCTCGACGCCGACGAGATCCGGGCCGCGGTAGCCGTGGTCCGAGCGAGTGGAAGGGTGGCCGACGGCGTCCTCTTCGCCAACGTGGTCCTCGACGAACCGGCCAGGGAGACCGTGGTGGCCCATCGACCCGGCGATCCCGTGGCGCGCCGGGTCCGACTGACCCTCCTTCCCGGTCCCGAGGCCGACGTGGTCGAGGCGGTCGTGGCCCTCGGCTCGGAATCCGTCATCGAATGGACACCCCGCTCCGGCGTGCGTCCGGCCCTCCTGTTCGACGACTCATATCGGGCCATCCTGGCCCTGCGGGAGCACCCGGGGTGGCAAGAGGCGATGCGGCGGCGGGGCATCACCGACTTCGAGAAGGTGCAGATCGATCCCTGGCCCACCGGCAACTTCGGCAACCCGCTGGAGGAGGACCGGCGAATCGCACGCTGCCTCTCCTACTACCGGGAGGAACCGTCCGACAACGGCTATGCCCGGCCCATCGAGGGGGTGCTGGCCACCGTCGACGCCGCCCGCGGCGAGGTCCTCGAGCTCTTGGATCTGGGCGTCGTGCCCCTCCCCCCCGACAAGGGCAGCTATCTGCCCGAGGACCATGAGCCCCTGCGGACCGGACTCCTGCCTTTGGACATCGTCCAGTCCGAAGGACCCAGTTTCACCTTGGAGGGCAACCTGCTCACCTGGCAGCACTGGACGATGCGGGTGGCTATGGAGCCACTCGAGGGCCTGGTACTGCGCAGCATCGGCTATGACGACGGAGGACTGCGCCCGATCCTCCACCGGGCTGCCGTGAACGAGATGGTGGTCCCCTACGGCGACCCCGGCCCGATGCACGGGTGGAAGAACGCATTCGACGTGGGCGAGTGGGGACTGGGCCGCATGGCCAACTCACTCACCCTGGGGTGCGACTGCCTCGGGGAGATCACCTACCTGGACGCCGTGTTCTGCAGCGAGCACGGCACGCCCTACGTAGTCGAGAACGCGGTGTGCATCCACGAGGAGGACTTCGGGATCCTGTGGAAGCACCAGGACATGAACACGTCCCGTACCGAGGTGCGCCGATCACGCCGTCTGGTCGTGTCGACCATCGCCACGGTCGGGAACTACGAGTACGGCTTCTATTGGTACTTCTACCTCGACGGCACCATCCAGCTCGAGGTCAAGCTGACCGGGATCATGTCCACCCAGGCCCTGGCCCCCGGGGACACCACCGAGTTCGGGACGGTGGTGGCGCCGGGGCTGGCCGCACCCTTCCACCAACACCTGTTCTGCGCCCGCTTGGACCTTTCGGTGGACGGACCGGTGAACGAGGTCTACGAAGTCGACTTCGAGACCCTTCCGAGCGGGAGCGACAATCCCTGGGGAAACGCCTTCCGTCAGCGCTCCTCCCGGCTCGGTTCCGAGTTGGAGGCCCAACGCGACGTGGATGCCGCCAGTGGTCGCCACTGGCGGTTCGTCAACCCGTCGGTGCGCAACGGCCTGGGCCGATCGGTGGCCTACAAACTCCAGCCAGGAGCCACCCCCACCCTGCTGGCCCAACCGGACTCCAGCATCGGCCAGCGGGCCGGGTTCGCCCGTCACAACCTCTGGGTCACCCCCTACGCCCCCGAGGAGCGGCGGGCAGCGGGCGACTACCCGAACCAACACGCCGGAGGTGACGGGCTACCCGCCTGGACCTCGGCCGACCGGTCCCTCGTGGACACGCCCATCGTGGCCTGGCACACCTTTGGGGTCACCCACTCCCCCCGGCCCGAGGACTGGCCCGTCATGCCGGTCGAGTACTGCGGGTTCCACCTCATGCCGGTGGGATTCTTCGACCGCAATCCCGCCCTCGACCTCCCGCCGTCCGCTGACCACTGCCACTAGGCGATGGCCGGGGTGGCCCCCGGCTCAGGCGCTCGAGGTGTCGGCCTCGGCCACCAGCAGGGGCATGAGCTTGGCCCCGATCCAATTGCCGAAGGCGGTGACCTGGGCCTGGTCGTCAGGTGCCTGCGCGTCAGGGTTGCCGAACTCGGAGTACGGGAAGTGGACGCCGTCCGGAGCCCGCACGGTCACGCCGTCGATGACCGGGCGGAATTGGCCCCCGGGGCACACCATGGCATCGAGATCGATGACCGATGCCCGGCCCGGGAACTCCGCGGCCACGGTGTAGAGGAGGTCGTTGTACGCATGCAGGCGAGCCGGCGAGTCCTCGGGCCACGGTGATCCGTCGGGTTGCTCGCCGCTCGAGTAGCAGGGAGCGGTGAGCAGGGCCATGTGGGCCCCCGAGGCCGTGCCGATCTGCACGGCCAGCCGTAACTGGTCCCGAACATACCGCTGGAACGCCGGGGCCAGGATGTTGGTCCACTGCCCGTCGTAGACGCGGTCGGTGACCTCCCAACGCCCGGCGAGCAGGGCCACCACGTCGGGGCGGTCGCTCGCCACCAAGTCCTGCAAGCGGGCCGGCCACTGATCCGCAGTCGGCGTGGCGCTGTCACAGGGAGCACCGGGCGCTCCCGCCACGCCGTGTTCCAACAAGAGGGTCCCTATCGCCAGGCCGCAGCCGATGATGCCCTGCTCATCGATGTCGGCATTCCATCCGTCGCCCACACCAGGGATGGCCACCCCGAGGGTCAGAGCCGTGGAGTCCCCCACCACCAACACCCTGGTGGCGTTCGGGGGTGCCGGGAATATCGAGGATGCCGGCGGCGAGGCCAGAGCCGACGACACCGGCTGGGAGAACGACGCAGAGGAGGCCGCCGTCGTGCCTACCACCACAGCCATCGTCGCCGCCACGGACGTTGCCAGGAGCCCGAGGGGTCGGATCCGGGGTAGCCAGGGCGCGCCCGAGGACCGGAAGAGTGAGCCGCGCCGTATGGGTTGCTCAAGGAGGAAGTACGACACCGACGCCACCACGATGTCGACGGCGACCCGGATGGCGAACAGGCTCAGCCCGGTGCGATGGGTGCTCCCGGCGTCGACGACCTCGAAGATGGGGAAGTACCACAGGTACATGCCATAGGAGATGGTGCCGAGGTAGGTGAGCACCGGCCACGAGAGCAGCACGGCCAATGGCCCTCTCGGTGCCATACACACCGAGGCCAGCACCGCGGCCGTCAACAGCGCACCGACGAGGAAGCCTCCCTGGTAGACGAAGTGGCCCCGGCTGCCGACGTGACTCCACTGCCAACCGAGGGCCACGGCCGCCACCATCCCGGCTGCCGAGAGGATCCACCGGACGCCCACCGAGCGGGCCACGGGAACCAGGTCGTCACCCCGGTGCCGAAGGTTGATCATGGTCAGGAGGGCGGCCAAGGCGCAGCCCACCAGGATGGACTCGGCATGGGTGTCGGTGCCGTAGTACAGACACGTCGAAGTGGCTGCGGCCCGATAGAGGTGAGCCATCCATGCGGTGGACAGGAGGGCCCCGCCCAGCGAGACACCGAAGACCAACCGCAGACCGAGGCCCTGGTGGCGTCGGGTCAGCCACAAGATGGCGATCATGATGAGGGGCCAGACCAGGTAGAACTGCTCCTCGATGGCCAGCGACCAGGTGTGGGTGAGCAGTGAGGGGGCGCCGCTCACCGCGAAGTAATTGGTGCCGGTGGCGATGAAGTGCCAGTTGCTGAAGTAGCCCAGCACGGCGAGCGCGTCCTGTCGGTAGCCCGGGTACTTCCCTGCAGGCGCCAGGAAATCCACGAACAGGGTGACGCAGATGAGCATGAGGAGAAGGGCAGGGAGGAGACGCCGGATCCGTGCCGCGTAGAACGCACCGAGGCGAATGTGGCCGGCCCCCTGCCATTCACGCAGCAGGATCAGGGTGATCACCAGACCCGAGAGCACGAAGAAGGCATCCTGGCTGAAGAATCCACCCACTCCGAGACCGGGCACTCCGGAGTGGTACGCCATGACGGCGAGGATGGCGACCCCCCGGACTCCGTCGAGCGGCGTGATCCGACGTTCCCTCCCCCAGGGTCCGATCGGGCGATCGGCTCCCCCTCCGGGGTTGCGGTGGTTGTCGGTGAGTAGGTCAAACGGGCTTACTCTACCGGCCCATCCAGGCAGCGACCGAGGGCGCTGTCACCCGGGGCGTGGCACACTTGGACAGTGCCGGCGACCGGAGAACGGAGGGACGCACCGTGTCCAGCCAGGTGAGCGTCACCCGTGAGGTGGAGGCCCCGCCCGAGCGGGTGTGGGCCATGGTCTCGGACCTCACCCGCATGGGTGAATGGTCGCCGGAGAACGATGGGGCCACCTGGACGAAAGGCGCCACCGGCCCACGTCCGGGCGCGGCGTTCAAGGGAACCAACCGCAACGGTTCGAGGACGTGGAAGACCGCTGGGACCATTGTGGCGTCGGACCCACCCCACCTCTTCAGCTTCAGGATCACCGTCCTCGGCCTGCCGAGCAGCGAGTGGCAGTACCGTGTCGAGCCCACCGATTCGGGGTGCCAGGTGACCGAGACATGGGACGACCATCGTGGTGCCCTGATCAGGCTGCTCGGCCGGCTCGCCACGGGCGTCGACCACGATGCCGCCTACACGAGGGACGGGATGGAGCGGACCCTCGAGCACCTGAAATCAGCGGCAGAGTCCGGAGCCCACCCCGGGTGATGCGACCGACGTGGTTCCGACGGCTCGGCCCGATCACCGGCACGGGGATTGGCTACCCTGAGGGCTCGATCGACCTGGAGGTGCACCATGGGAAGTGAAGAAGAAGCCGAACGACTGGTACGAGCGTTCTGCGAGGTCTTCGACGGTCGGGACACCGAGGCGCTCCGGCCCTACTTCACCGACGACGTCGTCTATCACAACATCCCGCTGGAGCCTGCGGTCGGCATCGATGCCACCATGGCCTTCATCGAAGGGTTCTTCGGCATGTGCGAGTCGATGACGATCGAGACGCTCCACCTGGCCGTCCGGGGCAACGTGGTGCTGACCGAGCGCATCGACACCTTTACCGTGGGTGAGGTCATCGCCCCGCTCCCCGTCATGGGAACCTTCGAGGTCAGGGACGGGAAGATCAGCGCCTGGCGCGACTACTTCGACATGGGCCAGATCACCGCCATGCTGTCGGAGGCCACCTGACGACGGATGGACTCCGGTCAGGCGCTGCTAAGGCGCAGTCAGTGGAGCACGAACTACGCGGCGGCGTGGCCAACGCCGGTCGGGTCACCCGGAGAGGTGACGTGGTGCTCCGGCCCGCCAATCCCCATTCCTCGTCGGTCCTGGCCTACCTCACCGCACTCCGAGCCACCGGGTTCACCGGTGCGTCATTGCCTGACGGCCTCGAGGAGGACGGGCGTGAGCGCCTGATGTTCATCGAGGGCGAAGTACCCCTGCCGCCCTACCCCGACTGGGCCCGGTCCGATGTCGCCCTGGCCTCGATCACCACGCTGCTCGCCTCGTTCCATCGGGCCTCCCGACGCGTCGATCCGGGACCGTCGCCCTGGAGCCGCGAGTTGGCTGATCCCATGGGCGGCACCATGGTGTGCCACAACGACGTCTGTCTTGAGAACGTGGTGTTCCGGGACGGTGTTGCCGTGGGTCTGCTCGACTTCGACTTCGCAGCGCCGGGTCGACCTGTCCACGATCTGGCCGCCATGGCCAGGATGTGCGTACCGGTAGATGATGCGGTGAGCGCCGCCCGGCTCGGGTGGCTCGATCCCGACGGTCCCGGTCGTCTCGGCCTGGTCGCCGACACCTACGGCCTCGACTGGAGCGAGCGCCGCGAGTTGCTCGGCTGCCTCGACCATTCCATGGACAACGGCGGCCAGTTCGTTCATCGGCGCGCCCTGGCCGGGGACGAGAACTTCGCCCGCATGCTCGACGAGATGGGGGGTCTGGAGCGCTACGACCGGCGACGGCGCTGGTGGCAGGCCGACCGTCAGCGGTTCGTCGACGCACTCGCCGCCTGACCCGCCCCCCGGTCGACCGGCGCTGTCGGTGGGTCCAGCCGTCCGGTCAGACCGGGGCCGATACCATGGCCGCCATGCCCGACTTCGAGTCCCTCCTGTACGAAGAATCAGATGGCGTGGCATGGGTGACCCTCAACCGCCCCGAAGCCCTCAACGCCTTCGACACCACCATGCAACGGGAACTGCGGGAACTGTGGCTGATGCTCCGCACCAACGACGATGTGCGGTGCATCGTGCTCACCGGGAGTGGTGAGAAGGCCTTCTGTACCGGGCTCGACCGGGAGGGCGTCGGGTCCTTCGACGACCTCCCACCGGGCAAACTCCCGGGGTACAACACCCCGTGGGACTTCGACGACCCGGGCAAGAGCGTATGTCCCAAGTCGAACGACCTCTGGAAACCGGTCATCGCCGCCGTCAACGGCATGGCCTGTGGCGGCGCCTTCTACATGCTCGGTGAGGTGGACTTCATCATCGCCGCCGACCACGCCACGTTCTTCGACCCCCATGTGACCTACGGCATGCCTGCGGCTTTCGAACCCATCTTCTTGCTCCACAAGATGCCGTTCCAAGAGGTCATGCGCCTGGCCCTGCTCGGGGCCCATGAGCGAATGTCGGCCAATCGGGCGCACCAGATCGGCTTCGTGACCGAGGTGGTCCCCAAAGACGAGCTGCACGAGCGCACCGAGTGGGCGGCCCGGGCTATCGCCGACCAGCCCGCCCTGGCCGAGCAGGGAACGCTGCGGGCCATGTGGATGGGGCTCGAGGTGTCCCGGCGCCAAGCGCTCGACCACGCCTTCTTGTTCACCCACGTGGGCACCGACCGGACCCTCCTCGAGGAGGGCCAAGAGCGGTTCACTACGGGCAAGCGCATCGAGTGGCGGCTGCGCTGAGCGACGGCTGGCTACCGAGGGTCAGTGATCGGTCGGACCCGCATCCCGGATCATGTTCTCCTGGACGAAGGACGCCACCAGGCGGCCGTCCTGGCTAAAGACATGGGCCGTCCCGTAACTCGCCCCACGACCGGCGTAGGGACTCTCGTGCGCCATGAGCAGCCACTCCCCCGCCGGTACCGTCTCATGGAAGGTCAGGGTGTGGGATACGACCCCCGTGCCGATGTTGCGGTGGGCCATGTTCTGGCCCACCCCCGCGTGCGGGAGCATGGCCGTTCCGATAAGGAATCCGTCGGTGCCGTAGGCCAGGAGCGCCTGAGCCAAGGCGGGATCGTCGGTGCCGCCCGGTGGGGTCGGTAGGCGGACCCAGGCGAACAGCTCGGCGGGGCCCACCGGCGCGTCGGGGTCCCAGGTGTTCAGGCCTCCGACCACCCGCAGGTCGCTTCCCGGCGCCAGGAGCCCGCCCTGGCCGGTGTCGGGTGAGTCGTCGGGGCCGGCCACGTCGGGCATGGTCGGCTGGTGTCGGATGAGGTCGGGAGCGTCGAGCCGGCGCAGGATCAGGCCCTGGGCGCATATCCGGTCACCCTGGTGGGCCGTGACCGAGTGGCTGCCCATGGTCCTCCCGTCGTGGACGACGTCGACGTCGATCTCTATGGGGTTCGACACCCGGGCGCTCCGGGCGAAGATGGCATGGATGGAGGCCACATCCTTGTCCGAGGCCACGCGGTCCGAGGCCAGGATCATCTGGGCCAGCAGTTGGCCCCCGTAGACCACGTCGCGCACCGACGGATCGCCGATGTTGCCCGCCACGAATCGGTTCGGCTCGGTGGCAATGAGTTCGAACGCCCCGGTACGGGCGGCGTCCCCTGAGGCGCTCAAAAGCCGAAAGCCGACACGTCGAGGGTGCCGACCGAAAGGGCGGCCATCGTGCCACCGTCGGTGAGAATGCTCTCCCCGGTGATGGCCGAGGCGGCCGGGGAGTTGAGGAACACCAGCGGCGCGGCCTGCTCGTCAGGCGTCTGGCGGTGGCCCAGCGGAATCGGATAGTTGTCCATGAATGCCTTACCCATCTGGTCTTCGAAGTCTGGCATCATCGGCGTATCGGTCGGTCCCGGCAGGGTGCAGTTGATCCGGATGCCCTTCTCGGCCAAGGCCAGTGATCGCCAGACCGTCCAGACGATAATCACTTCCTTGGACGGTGCGTAACCGCTGGCGATCTCGGTCGGGTGGTCCTCCAGCCACTGCTTACCCGCAGCGAAGCCCTCCGTGGTGACGAGGGGCATCCATCGCTCGACATTCCCCTGCCACCCGGCCCCTGCTCCCGAGGAGATGCTGGCGATGGCCGAGCCCGGCTCCATGTGCTCGACCACGAGGTCGGCCAGATGGCGCTGGCCGACGAAGTTGACCAGCATGGTGTCGAGGTCCGAGAACCGTCCGCCGGGCAACCCGGCACAGTTGAACAGCCCGTCGATCTTCCCGCCGATGGCCGCGACGGCCGACGCCGTGGCGTCGGGATCCCGAAGGTCCACCGAGTGGAAGCCAGCCACCGGGACGGGGGGCTCCTTCAGATCGATCACGTGGATCTCGGCACCCAGGGGATCCAGCTGGCGGACGACCGCGGCCCCCATTCCGGCCCCACCCCCACCGCAGACGATGACTCGACGGCCTTCATACGAACCTGCGCTCATACGCTCCCCCTTCTCTCGTTTCCACCCGGCGCCCCGGTGAGCACCCTGGCCCCTGGCTTTCCGGCCTGGCCCGACCACGCCGGCGCTGCCGCGTGGTGCTGTTGCCCGATGCCCCGACCCGGTACGCGCCGGCGTCCCGAGCAGAACCCCCACTTCTCACCGTTGACGTCGGCCGCCGGGGCGCCTCACGGTACACCAGGGGCCCGCTCGCGACAATGCCATTCCCACCAACCGACAATGCCACTGGAGTTGAGGGGAGTTCACCGACCCGAGGCCCACCGATCCGGCCCCGATCGGATCGATGACTCAGAGTTCGGAGCCCGGGATCCAACCCGGCGACGTCGTGGTCCGTCCGGCGGCCACACTGGCCCCGATGTAGTTGCGCTGGGCCTCGACCGTCCCAGCCCCGATGCAGAGCCCCCGGATGTCCCGGTACGCCCGCTCGAGGGGGTACTCACGGCTGTAGCCGTAGCCCCCGTGGATCTGGATGGCCTCGTCGCACACGTACTTGGCGGCCAGGTTGGCGGCGGTCTTGGCCATGGCCGTCTCGAGCGCGGGAGGGGTACCCCCGGGTCCGGCCAGGCGAACGGCCCGTCCGAGCAGCAGTCGGGCCCCCTCCAGCGCCACGGCCATATCGGCCAGCTTCCACTGCAAACCCTGCAGATCGGCGATGGGGCGTCCACCGATCACCCGATCCCGCATGTATCCAGCGGCGCGCTCCAACGCGCCCTGGGCCGCACCCACGCACATGGCGGCGTTGCCGCACCGTTCGTGATTGAGGTGGGAGAGGAGCAGTTTGAAGGGCTCCCCCGAGGACGGGTCCCCAGCTACCAGGACGTCGTCTTCGGTGACGGCCACCCCGTCGAAGGCGATCTCGGACTCGGTGGCGGCGTGGATACCCATTCCGCGGTGCCTGCCGACCAGCGACACGCCCTCGCGGTCCATGGGGAGGACGACCGCGCCGATCCCCCTTGCCCCTTCACCTCCGGGCCAGCGACACCAGACCAGTACCGCCGAGGCCGCGTGGCCGAGCGTCGAATAGTTCTTGTAGCCGTCGAGTCGCCATCCGGATGGCCCGTCCGGTTTGAGGGCGGTTCGCATGCCCTGGACGGCCGAGCCCGCATCAGGCTCGGTGATTCCGATGCTGATGATGGCCTCCCCGTCGGCCACCGCGGGCAGCCACCGGTCCTTCAATGCGTCCGACCCCAGGTGTTCAATGCCCCGAGGAGGCCCGTTGAAGGCCAGCTGGCAGCAGATGGCAGTCGAGACATCGTGACGGGCGATCTCCTCGAGGACGATGGCTGCCTCCACGTCCCCCATCCCGAGACCACCCCACTGCTCGCCGATGGTCACCCGAAAGAGGTCGGCCGCGGCCATGGCGGCGATGGCCTCGGTCGGCACCTCCCCTGACTCGTCGTGTTCGGCGGCCCGTGGGGCGACCTCCCGGGCCGCCACATCCCGGGCCAGCTGACGGAGGGCTGCCTGGTCCTCGGTCTCGGTAGCCGGGTCGTGCCCGGTTGCAGAGGCCACCTCAGTCCGAGGGCTCGGTGCCGACCACACCCACGAAGCTCACGCACTCGCCCGGGGCGCCGCCCAGGTTGTGGGTGAGTCCAAGGGTGCGGCCGCCTTCGGTCACCGTGGCGATCTGACGTTCAGGGGGAGCTTCACGTCGGAGCTGGAGCCAGCACTCGAAGAGCATGCGCAGCCCCGTAGCTCCAATCGGATGGCCGAAACTCTTCAGTCCTCCGTCGGGATTGACGGGAAGCTCGCCGTCCCGGTCGTAGGTCCCGGCCATCACCTCTTTCCACGCCGTGCCCCGCTCGGCGAAGCCCAGGTCCTCCATGAGGACGAGCTCGGTGGGCGTGAAACAGTCGTGCACCTCGGCCATGGCCAGCTGGGACCGCGGGTCGGTCACGCCGGCCTGCCGATAGGCGTCGGCGGCCGACCGGACCACCTCCTCGAACGAGGTGTAGTCGTAGTCCGGATCGATGGCGCCGGCCGCCGGTCCGGCCACCAAACTGAGACCCTTTACGTAGAGCGGGGAGTCGGTGTACTTGTGTGCGTCCTCAGCCCGGCAGATGAGGGCGGCGGCGGCCCCGTCACTGACCCCGCTGCAGTCGAAGACCCCGAGCTGGCCCGCCACCCGAGGCGACGCGGCGATCTTCTCGAGCGACACCTCTTTTTGGTACTGGGCCCGGGGGTTGACCGCCCCGTTCTGATGGTTCTTCCAGGCGATGCGGTTGAGCACCGAGCCCATCTCTTCGGGATCCACCCCGTACTTGTGGCAGTAGGCGGGGACCAAGAACGAGAAGGCCGCCGGCGAGCTGAGGGCGGCGTTGGTCCCGTCACCCACTTTGTGAATGCCGGTCAGGCCCGAGAAGCCCGAGTCCTTCAACTTCTCCACGCCGATGGCCATGACCAGCTCGTAGGCACCCGAGGCCACCGCGTAGCAGGCGTTGCGGAACGCCTCGGAACCGGTGGCGCAGAAGTTCTCGACCCGGGTCACCGGCTTGTAGCCGATCTTCAGGGGCTTGGACAGCGTGATGCCGGAGTTGCCGGCGCCGAGGGTGCCCAGCCAGAAGGCGTCGATGGTGTCGATGGCCACTCCGGCCGACGCGGTGCACTCGATGGCGGCGTCGGTCAGCAGGTCGTTGGTGCCCTGGTCCCAGAGCTCGCCGAAACGGGTACACCCCATCCCCACGATGGCCACCCGGTCGCGGATTCCCGAACTGGTCATGACGTTGCCGCTCCTTCTGCTCGGTGGGCACCCGCATGGACGGGGTCCGGTTCCTCCAGCGTATCGTCGGTGATCGGCCGAGCCTTCCAGAAGTAGTTGTGGATGCCGTCCGTGCTGTAGAGGCGGCGGAAGGTCATGGCCACGCGGGTGCCCACGGCCACCGTCCCGGGATCCACGTCGGTCATCTCCCCCCGGTAGCGACCGCCTCCGTCGAAATCGATCACCGCCCCCACCAGGGGTGGCGAGAGGCTGAAGGCCAGGTGGTCGATGGTCCAGGTGGCGACGGTGCCTTGGAGGTCCGCCATCCGTTCGGGCTCCATCTGGTCGACGGCCTGGCACGAAAGGCAGATCCGGGTAGGCGGGAGGTGGCGGAATCCGCACACCGTGCATCGGCTGGCGTTGAACCCGAACTTCCACCCCTCGCCCCGCAGGCTGGCCGGGGCGTCGGGACGCTCGGGGTCGGGACGGCGAGGCGGCTCCCGGTGCAGCTGACCCCGCCACGAGAGGAAGACGGCGTAGGCCAGATCCGACCGACCCTCGGTGACCAGTTCGGCCACAGGACGCAGTCCGGCCTCTCGTCGTGTGTCCTGGACGGCGGTCAGGGACTCCGTGGTGCGGAGTACGACCGCGTCGGCTCCGTCAGCCACCTCCACCACCACCACGACCTGACCCACCGTTGCCGCGCTCGAGCACATCGGCTAGCTGCAGGGCCGACTGGGCCGCCCCCAGGTTGCCGATCAGACCGGCGTGATCGGGGGCCACCCGGTCGCCGGGGACCCCGAGGGCCTTCTTCAGGCCGGCTACGGCACGGGCGTGCAGACCCGTGACGATGAGGTGGTCGACGTCACGGACAGTGATGCCCGCGTCCTCCAGGGCTCGGGCGAACACCGAGCGGGCCAGCGGAAGGTAGGCCTCCTCGCCGAAGCGGTCCTCCCACTGGCGTGAGGTGCTCTCCCCGGGTACCCGCCAGCGGTCGAGGAACTCGTCGGTGCTCGAGGCGTGGCCCAACTGCTCGGTGACCCCGCCCTCGGGAGCGAAGACGAACGCCACAGCCCCGTCGCCTCCCTGGGTTTCGTCAGGACCACCGGGGAGTCCGGTCCGGAGGTCCGAGACAACGGCTAGCGCCGGTGCCCGGGCTCCGGCCAGGGCGGCCAACTGGAGCGTGGCCCAGCTGGAGCGCACCGAGCCGCACAGGTCGTAGGCCCCGGCCCTCGGGGACAGTCCCAGACCGGCGTGGACCGTGGTGGCATTGGTCTTGTCCAGGTAGGCCGGTGCCGGGGTGGAGAAGAACAAGTCCTCGGGCTCGGGTACCCCGGGTTCGGCGAGGGCCCGCCGCCCTGCTTCAACGGCCATGGAGGTGGTGTCCTCGTCGTAAGAGGCCACGGCCCGCTGTCCCTTCCCCGTCGCCGTGCCGAAGGCGCGGCCGATGGCCTGGCGCTCCAGCCTCCAGTAGGGGAGGTAGACGCCCCACGACACGATTCCGGCTTCCATCTTGTCCTCACTCTTCTCTGTCTACGACTGGTGCACTACGACTTGGTCACCCCGCATGATGCCCACGAGGCGTCCGTCTCGCCCTGCTGCGGCCCCGCTCAATGCTCCGCCACGGTGAGGGTTGCGGCCCGTGACCGAAGGGCTTGGCGATCGGGCTTCCCCACCCCGAGCACGGGGATCTCCTCGACGTGCACGACCACCTCGGGGGTCTTGAACCGGGCCATCCCTTGATCGGCAAACCACCGTCGGCACTCGTCCACGTCGACGCGGGAGCTGCCCACGACGAAGGCAGCCACCCGCTCGCCCAGCCTTCGGTCGGGGCACCCGACCACCACGGCCTGGCGAACTTCGGGGTGCCGTTCGAGGACCCGCTCCACCTCAGCCGAGGCAATGTTCTCCCCACCCCGAATAATCAGCTCCTTCAAGCGACCGGTGATCGACAGACACCCGTTCGGGTCGAGGAAGCCGAGGTCCCCCGTGGCGAACCAGCCCCGCCGGACCGCTGCTCGGGTCTGGGCCTCCTCGCCGTAACCCACGAAGAGCTCGGGGCCACGAACGAGCACCTCACCCGGCTCACCGGTCGGGACCGCCCGGTCGGTGGCCGGGTCCACCACCTTGACCTCGCCGTCCCCCACCGGATGGCCGTCGGTGTCACGGGCCTGTTCGGGTGGGTCGTCGAAGGCACTGGTGGTGATGGTCGGGGCCTCGGTCGACCCGTAGGTCCGCTTGACCACGGCCCCGAACGCCTGGCGAGCCGTGTCGATGAACTCCGGGGTCACCCCCATGGACCCACAGGACAGCAAACGCAGGCTCTGGGTCCGGCTCTCGTAACCGGGCACGTCCATCATCCCCATGAACAGAGTTGGAGGCCCGATCATGAACGATGCCTGGTGACGCCCGGCCAGATGCACACCCCGCTCGGCGTGCCACCGTTCCATGAGGACCACAGTCATGGCCGCCGTGCCCGGCACCAGGATCGAATTGAGCAGACCGGACACATGGGCCAGGGGGGACGGCATGAGCGCCACGTCCGACGGGGTGAGTCCGTGGGCCCGAGTCATCGTCCGGGCCTTGTAGGCGAGTCCTCGGTGCGTATGGAGCACCGCTTTTGGATGGCCCGTCGAGCCGGACGTGAACAGGATCACGGCCATGTCGGTTCCCCGCGCTGCTCCTGCAGCAAGCAGAGGTCCGTCGAGCAGGTCATCGAAGCGCGTGTCACCGCTGCGAACCCCGAGGGCATCAACCAGGCCGGCCAGGGGCTGACCCGGCGTGCTCAAGGTCACCGCCGGATCGAGGTCCTCGAGGACTCGCGCCACCTCGGTCGGTCCCACCTGGTGGTGGATGGGTGCGGCCACCGCCCCGGCCCGCCAGCACGCCCGGAACAGGACCAGGGTCTCCCACCAGTTCGGCAGCTGCCACGCCACCACGTCGCCGCGCTTCACCCCCAGCCCGCGTAGCCCGCCGGCCACCGACGAAACCAGCTTGTCGAGACTCCCGGCATCGATGGTCACGTCCCCGTCCACCACGGCGAGGCTGGTGGCGTCGCGGGGGGAGGACAGCAAGGCGTCGAGCGTCGGTACGTCCCAGGCCCCCCCGGGCTGACGGTAGCGGTCCGCGCCGGGTTGCCGGTAGGTGGTTCGGAGCCTCACGTGGACTGATCCGGAACAGCGCCGATTCAGCGCGCCGGCACGGATCCCTCCACCGCGTCCTTCTCCGACAGGCGGACGGGCGGTGCCGTCTTCCAACTCGGGATGCCGTCTTGCTCCTCGGCCACCGGATACTTCGACTCGTGGATCTCGGCCCAGTGGGAGTGGTTCAACTGGTGCAGCGTGAAACAGGCCTGGAGGGAGTTGTAGAAGCCCATGTTGTCCACCGTCTGGTTCACCGACTCCTTGATGAGCAGGGCGGTCATGGTCGGGAGCTCGGCGATGCGACGGGCGTAGGCGAGGGTGCGCTCCTCCAGGTCGTCCACCGGGAAGACCTTGGACACCATGCCCAGGCGGTGGGCCTCATGCACGTCGATGGCATCCCCGGTGAGCATGAGTTCTTTGGTGCGTCGGGGTCCGAACTCCCAGGGGTGGCCGAAGTACTCGACGCCGCACATGCCGAGCCTGGTGCCGACCACGTCGGCGAAGTACACGTTGTCGGCCGCCACGATGAGGTCGCAGGCCCACATGAGCATGAGGCCGGCGGCGTACACCGTGCCCTGCACCTGGGCCACGGTGATCTTGCGCAGGTTGCGCCACCGGAGGGTGTTGGTGAAGTAGTAGTGCCACTCTTGGAGCATGCGCTGTTCGGCGCCTACCCGGGTGGCCCCGTTGATGGTGGCCGACCGGTGCTGGTCCGGACCGGGCAGGCGCTCGGCGGCGGCCTCCTTCGAACCCATGTCGTGGCCCGACGAGAACAGGGGCCCCACCCCACCGAGGATGACCACCCGCACGTTGTCGTCCTCCTCGGCCCGAAGAAAGGCCTCGTCCAACTCGACCAGCAGGCCGCGGTTCTGGGCGTTGCGCGTGGATGGGCGGTTGAGGAGGATGCGCACGATGGTGCCGCCTTCCAGCTCCTCGTAGGAGATGTACTTCCCTTGCTCGGGGGTCTCGGACATGATCTCTACTCCTCGTAGTCGCTACACAATTGATCGAACTGCACTGCGGCGCCCCTACGCCGTTGGCCTAGGTCCCGGTGGCCGGGGCCCGAGGGCTCCGGTCGGCCCCGCCACGCTATACCTCGGCCCGCCGTGGGCTGGGAGGTCGACGCGAGGGGACGGGGATCAGGGGGTGCCTCCGGCCGAGCCGGCCGCCGGCTCGGGCTCGGGTCCGTCACGCTCCTCCACCAGGGCGGCCCGGTTGAACTTCATGGCCTCGCTCCGGGGGATGGATTCGACGAACTCGACCGACTTGGGCACTTTGTACGAGGCCAGGCGGTCGCGGGCGAAGGCTGTGACCCCTTCGGCGTCGAGGGTCGGGTCCGACGGCTGCACGATGGCGTGGACCCGCCGGCCCCACTCGGGGTCGCGCAGGCCCACGACGACCACGTCGGCGATCCCGGGGTGCTCGCTCAGAGCCGCCTCCACCTCGGCTGGGAACACGTTCACCGCGCCGGTGACGATCATGTCCACCCGTCGGTCGGCCATGTAGAGGAAGCCGTCGTCGTCCAGCCACCCGAGGTCGCCCACCGAGGTGAAGCCGTCGGCCGAGGTGTCCATCGGCTTCACGTCGCTCCCCACGTAGGTGGCCAGCGGACCGGTCGCCGTCCGCAGGTAGATGTTGCCGATCTCCCCCGGGGCCAGGGGCTCGCCGGACTCCGAGCGGATGGCGATCTCGGTACCGGTCATGCCCCGGCCCAGCGTGCCTGGGTGGTTGAGCCACTGATCACCTCGGCAGACCACGATGCCGAAGCTCTCCGAGGCCCCGTACGACATGAAGAAATGTTCGGCTCCGACCAACTCGATCCAGCGGTGACCGAGCCAGACCGGTAGCGGCGAGGCCCCTTGTTGCACCCACGTCAGGCTGGAGAGATCCCGCTCCTCGATGCCGGGCACCTGAGCCAGTCGCTGCAACATGGGCGTGGCGGCGATGAAACCGGTGATCCGGTGACGCTCGATGAGGTCGAGCACCAGGGGGGCCTTGAAGCGCTCCAACAGCACGATGGGGTCACCACCGAGGAGGGTCCGAAAGGCCGTGAATCCGTTGGTGTGATAGAGCGGCGCTGGGCAGAGCACCAGTTGCGGGCGCTCCATGGGACCGAAGTCGGCCACCACCATGGAGGTGACGTTGGTCGAGTGCAAAAAGACGGCGGGCAGTTTCCCGAGGATGACCTTGGGAGTGCCGGTCGAGCCCGAGCTGCACACACCCGATCCGCGGGGAGCGATCACCTCGGGCAGCGGGGTGATCGGCGCATGGACGCTGTCCCACACCACGTCGATCTGGTCGGTCCCGATGGCCACGGTCGGGTCCAGTACCTCCACGAGGCGGGTCCGCTCCCACTCGGGCAGGTCCCAGCGGACCGGCACCACCGTGGCCCCGAGCTTCCAGCCGGCGAACCCGGCGTAGAGGTGCTCGATCGAGTTCGGGAGCCCGACGGCCAGGCGGTCCCCGACGCCGAGGCCCCGCTCGGCGAGGACATGGGCCAACTGGGTGGACCGGGTATCGAGCTCGCGCCAGGTCACGGCCTGCTCCCCCCCGTCGACGTCGACGAAGGTCACCGCCGTGGCCTCACCGAGCTCCCCGGCCAGCTGTCCCAGCCGGGTCCCGTAGGGGACAGCGTCGTCGCCGGCGGAAGCCGTGCCCACGCCCTTATCGCCCAACCCTCGACCCCCAGCACCTGATGCAGCTCCAGCGGAACGCTGGGATGGTAGCGCAAAGGTCATTTCCACCTGACATTGGGGACTGTTAGCTTGGTATGAGAAGGGCAGTTTCACGGGTGTCGTTGCCGACGCCGATGACCCCGGGGGACGGCAGTCCGGACACCACGGACGGCCCGAGCACTGAAGCAGCGGCAACC
Source organism: uncultured Acidimicrobiaceae bacterium (assembly GCA_963845485.1). Classification (GTDB taxonomy): domain Bacteria; phylum Actinomycetota; class Acidimicrobiia; order Acidimicrobiales; family RAAP-2; genus Bog-756. The sequence continues at coordinate 249,599 of CAWJSI010000017.1, forward strand.
AGGAGCAAAAGGAGCATGACCATGGCACGAGTGATCGACTTCCCGGTCTTTGACGCGGACAACCACATGTACGAGACCACGGACGCGTTCACGAAGTACCTGCCGTCCGAGTACGCCGGACTGGTCCAGTACGTCGAGGTCAACGGGCGCACCAAGATCGCCCTCAAAGGCCAGATCAGTGAGTACATCCCCAACCCGACCTTCTCGGTCGTGGCCGCTCCCGGGGCCCAAGAGGAGTACTTCCGCAGCGGAAATCCCGAGGGCAAGAGCCGCCGGGAGATCATGGGCAAGCCCATCCGGTCGCTCCCGGCCTTCATGGAGCCGGGCCCCCGCCTCGAGCTCATGGACGAACTGGGCCTCGACCGGGCCCTCATGTGGCCCACGCTCGCCAGCCTGCTGGAGGAGCGGCTCCGGGGTGACCCCCTGTCCACCCACGCCGTGGTGCACGCCCTCAACGAGTGGATGGCCGAGCACTGGACCTTCAACGTCGAGAACCGTATCTTCCCCACCCCGGTCATCCACCTCGGCATCGTGGATCGGGCCATCGAGGAGCTGGAGTGGGTGCTCGAGCGGGGTGCGAAGATCGTGCTCATCCGGCCGGCCCCCGTGTCGGGGTACCTGGGGCCGAGATCCCCGGCCCTGGCCGAGTTCGACCCCTTCTGGAAGCTGGTGGCCGAGGCCGACATCCCGGTGGGCATGCACGCCTCGGACTCCGGTTATCAGCGGTACATGAACGAGTGGGAGGGCATCACCGACGAGATGACCCCGTTCAAGGGGGGATCAGGGTTCCAAGCCATCGTCTCCCACATGAGTCGGCCCATCACCGACACGGTGGCCTCCCTCATCGGTCATGGCCTGTGCAGCCGGTTCCCCACCCTGCGCTTCGCCCCCGTCGAGAACGGCAGCGGCTGGGTGCGCCCCCTTCTACGCGACCTGGAGCACGCCTACTCGGTGGCCCCCAAGGCGTTCGACGAGGATCCGGTCGAGGTGTTCAAGCGGAACATCTACGTCCACCCGTTCCACGAGGAGGATCCCATCGGGCTGGTGGAGCTGCTCGGTGCCGACCGGGTCCTGTTCGGCTCGGACTACCCCCACCCCGAGGGTTTGGCCGAGCCGCTCAGCTTCGTGGACGAGCTCTCCTCACTCCCCCACGAGGATGTGGCGAAGATCATGGGCGGCAACCTCAACCGGCTGATGAAGTTGGACCAGGCCGCCTGACCCGGCGCCGGACGGCGTAGCTGGGCCGCCGGTGCCGGCGGCGCAGCTCAGCTCGACCGCTGGGGCGAGCGGTTGTGTCGCACCTGGTCGAACGGCTGGTCGCGGTCGGCGGCGAACTCCCGGGGCATACCGAGCACGCGCTCGCTGATGATGTTGCGCTGCATCTCGTTGCTGCCCCCGCCGAGGCTGTAGCTCTGGCGGGACAGGTACCCCTCGCCCCAAGGTCCCGCCGGGTCCCCTTCTATCCAGGCCCCGCCGGACTGGCCGGCGATCTCGAGGCCGATATCGGTGCGTCGCTCGCCGTTCATGGCCGCGTAGAGCCGAGTCAACGCCCCGGCCGGACCAGGCATGGCTCCAGTCCGGATGCCCTGGGCCACCCGCTCGATGAGCTGGCTCTGGACGCGGTCGTTGACTCGGGCCTCAGCCAGCAGCTGTCGCACGATGGGGTCGTCCCCCTGGCCGGTGGCCCGGGCCAGGTCCTCGAGATCGGAGCGCTGACCACCCTTGGAGGCGTTGCCCATACCCAGTCCGCTGGAGTAGAGGGAACCCCCACCCACCGCGTCTCGCTCGTGGTAGAGCAGTCGGGACGCCACCGTCCATCCGTCGTTGATCCCACCCAGGGCGTCAGCCACCGGGACAAGGACGTCGTCGAAGTACTCCTGGCAGAACTCGGCGGTGCCGTTGATCATCTTGATCCGCTGGACCTCGATCCCGGGCTGGTGGATCTTGAGGATGAACATGGTGAGGCCCTGGTGCTTGGGCACGGTGCTGTCCGTGCGGGCCAGGCATAGCGAGTAGTCGGCCCGGAAGGCGCCCGAGCTCCAGATCTTCGAACCGTTGAGGACAAAGACATCGCCGTCCCGGGTGGCCGTGGTCACCAGTCCGGCCAGGTCCGAGCCGCCGCTCGGCTCGGAGAGAAACTGCACCCAGAGTTCCTCGCCCGCCAGGATGGCCGGGATGTGCCGACGCTTCTGCTCCTCGGTGCCGAAGTCGAGGATGGTGGGGGCGAGAATGGTCAATGTCGGGACATTGAACGTGGTGGGCATGTGGTAGCCCATCGACTCTTGGGTGAATGCCCGCTGATGAGCCCGGGTCAGACCCTGGCCCCCGTATTCGACCGGATAGCAGATCCCGGCGTAACCGCCGTCGAACAAGGTCCGCTGGAGGGCACGCGCCTGCACGGCCATCTCGTCCTCCTGGGCCATCTGCCAGTTGTCCATGCCCTCGGGCAGCCGGGGCAGGTGCTCGGCCAACCAGCTCCGGGCCTTCAGGCGGTATGCCTCGAGCTCCGCGGGCTCGACCGTCGCGTCCGTCACACTCACCACGTTCCCTTCACTCATTTCCGATCGCCATCCCCGCCGCGATGCGCTCCCGGTGATCCCGGGGGGTTCCGAAAAGCGAGCGGTCCTGGACCACACGGCGCAGGTAGAGATGCAGGTCGTGGTCCCAGGTGACCCCGATGCCCCCGTGGAGCTGCACGCACTCGTGGAGGATGAAGGGGCCATGGTCCCCGATGTAGGACTTGGCCACACTGACCAGCTCGTCGGCGTGCGGGGATTGCGAGTCCACGGCCCGGGCCGCCGCTGTTGTCGTGGCGTGGGAGGCCTCGATCCACATCTTCATGTCGGCGAAACGATGCTTAAGTGCCTGATAGGAGACCAGTGGCCTCCCGAACGAGTACCGGTCCTCCGCGTACTCCACGGTGAACTCGAAGACCCGATCGACGGCTCCGGCCATCTCGGCACATTGGAGCACCACCGCGTCCTGAAGTTGACGCTCCACGTCGTCGGCGGCATGTCCCGCCGTCCCGACCAGGCTGTCCGGACCGACCTCCACACCATCGAACCCGAGGGTGGCAAAGCGCCGCACGAGATCGAGGCTCACGGCCGGGTCGATGGTGAGTCCCGGGGTCCCGGCGGGCACCACGAACTGGGACAGTCCCCCGTCGGTCCGGGCCGTCACCAGTACCAGATCCGCCTGACCAGCCGCCTCCACCGGACGAGACGCCCCATGGAGCACGAAGCCGTTGCCCGCGGCCGTCGCCGTGACGCCATCCGCCGAGGTGACATCGGGCGGACACCATGTGGCGATGGTCTCGCCACCGACCAGGCCCTCCAGGAGCTTGTGGTGCACGGCACTCCCGCGACGGGAGAGTGCTCCGGCCACCACGTTGGTCGGGATCAGGGGGCCTGGCGCCACCATCCGGCCGAACTCCTCGGCCACCAGAACCAGGTCGCTGAGGCCGTGGCCCGATACCGAGCCCCCACCGAGTTCCTCGGCCACCAGCATCGAGATCCAACCCAGCTCGGCCCCACGACGCCACCACTCCCGGTCGAAGCCGTCAGCCTGGTCGTCGGCGACCTCCCGGACGACCGCCAACGGGCTGGTGTCCTCCAAGAACTTGCGGGTCGTCTCATGGAACAGCTGTTGGTCGTCGGTCAGTGCGAAGTCCACGGTCTCTGCCCTTCTGTGCTGATAGCTCTCGTAGGTGGTGCCGCACTCCGCCGCTCGAGTGCACGCCTCGAACCGGCGACTCGGTCGGCGCCCACCGTCATCGGTCCCGCCCCGGCGTCAACGACACCGAGTCGCTCGCCACCGGGCCGGGATCCGGGCGCCGAACACCCATCGGTACGCCGGGTCGATGCTGTCCGATACTTCATACAGGCCCCTCACCCTCGGGCCATACCGTGACGCCACCGGCCGGGCCATTTCTGAGAATCCGCTTTCCGGATGGAGAGTATCTCGCTCCGCTCCCCGTGCCGCAACCTCACGACCCCATGGGTCGTCGGGCCAATCTCAGCCCAGGTTGCGGAAATCGGGCGCTCGCTTCTCGGCGAACGCCGCCATTCCCTCGGCCATCTCCGGTGAGACTGCCGCCATGGCCTGGGCCTGGCCCTCCCGGTCGAGGGAAGCCGAAAGGTCCGTCTCGAAGGTGGCGTTGAGCAGTTGCTTGGACAGCCCCAGCGATCGGGTCGGACCGGCCGCCAGCCGCACGGCCAGCGCGTCGGCTTCCGTGGCCAGTTCCTCGTTGGTGGCGAGGCAACGGTAAGCCAGTCCCATGGTGACCGCCTCGGCACCCTTGGCCCCTTCGCCCAGCATCACCATGGCCTTCGCCCGGGGCAGGCCCACCAGGCGTGGCAGGAGGTAGGCACCCCCGGCATCGACCACGAGGCCCCACCGGGCGAACGACCAGACGAACCGGGCCTGCTCGCTCAACAGCACGAAGTCACAGGCCAGAGCCAGATGGGCACCCGGACCCACCGCCGTTCCGTTGACCGCGGCGACGGTGGGCTTGTCCAACTCCCAGAGTTCCCGGATGAAGGCCTGGACACCACTCCGCAACGCTTCGCTCGTGTTGCGAGGGTTGAACCCGGCACCCCCGGAGCCGGCCACGGTGGACTGGCGGAGATCCATGCCGGCGCAGAAGGCGTCACCCGTCCCCGAGATCAAAAGGGCCCGCACCTCAGGATCGGCACGAACCTCTCTGACCCGCGCCACGATCTCGTCGCGGATCTCAGGGGTCAGGGCATTCTTGGCTTCGGGTCGGTTGAGGACCAGGCGAGCCACACTGTCGTCGCCGACGTCATAGCGGATCATTCAGGCAAACGTAGGCGATGCGCGCCCGAGGGTGCGCAAGGGCGATCACTCGGGCCACGAGTGCATCCGAGGCACCTCGCTCAGGGAGCGACGTCGGCGCTGGTGACAGCGGGGAGGCCATGATACGGCATGCCCTTTTGCTTCCACTCCTCGTACTTGGCCAACATGGCGTCTCCGAACGGGTCCTCGCCCACGAGCGGCATTCCGGCCCGCCAGATGGTGAAGTCGTCAGGGGCCAACGCCGAGGCCCTGGCGATGTGGCGTTTGGTGACCTCCTCCAGTCCACGTCGGTGCGCCTCGGCGGCTACCCGGAAGTGGAGCCGGGCCAGCACTTCATCGTCAGAGAGGTCGCCGACGGCTCGGAGGGCTTCGTCCTCGGTCACCGGAACCTCGCCCTCGCGGGCCCACCGGCGGATCTCGTCCAGGTGGGGACCGGACTCGACGCCGGTAAACTCGGCGAAGATGTCGCTTCCATGGGCCAGGCCGTTGGGCCGGGCGATGTTGTCCTCCTCATCGATCCACACAACGGTGGGCACGTTGGAAATGGCGTAGGACTCCGTGAGCACATGTTGGGGGTCATAGAGGACCGGCATGGTGATCCCCTCGATCCACGGCCGCACGTCGTCGGCCGACTGGTCGATGGCCACGGCGACCACGGTGAAGCCCTCCGAGGCCAGCTCGTCGTGGAGCGCCTGCCATCCAGGCAGGTCGTAGCGGCAGCCGCACCAACTGGAGAACGTGACCAGGGCCTTCTTCTTGCCGGTCCACTCCCGCAACTGGTGGAGGGAACCGTCCACATCGGGGAGTTCGAAGTCCGGGGCCCGCAGGTCCTCCAAGGCCTGGCGACGCAGCTCGGCGGAGAGGGCGACGGCCATCAGGCCGGCTTCGACGTCTACCACCACCGGGCGCCCAAGGGCTGTGGCCACGGCGGTCAGGTCCAACTGCTCCCCCACGGTCAGCGCGTCGGCATCGGCCACCGGGACACAGGTGCTCGCTTGACACAGACCGTGGGCCTTGAGTTCCCACCCCAACGCGTCGGGCAGGACCGCCGCATCGATCAAGAAGGTGCCTCGTTGGACGTCGACCGTGCCCTCCACGGTGCGCACGCCAGCGTCGATGATGGTGATCTGGGTCATGCCGACACTCCCGTCCCTCGCTCCTGTCTCTGTCCGGCATCGGTGACGACCGCCCGACAGTGCCCCGTCACCCTACCGGGGACCGACCCCCACCCCTGAGAGTCACCACGCCCATCCGTCGTGTGCGCTCGCCGGGCCTATGGTCCACGGGCTGGCAGGCCCGGGTGGACCGCCCGGTCAGCGCGCCAGGCCCGCCGCGGCCACGAACGCCGTGCTGCGGGCCCGGAAGCCTCCTTCACCTTCCGGCGTGGGCGCGGCCGGCGAGAAGAGTACGACCCCACCATCAGGGGTCATGGTCATGGCGGCCCGTACGGCCGAAGCCACGTCGGCGGCCAGGACCACGGGCAGGTGCCCTCCCGACTCGGCTGAGCGAGCCGCGAGCACCCCGGCCAGGCGCTCTGCGTCGGGCGGGATGAGCACCACGCCGGGCCTCGGGTGGCGTCGGGCCAGGACATCGACCAGTGCACCGGGGTCGACGCCACGGTCGGCGCCGCCGAGGATGACCGTGAGCGGGCGACCGGGAAAGGAGTCGATCGACGCGGCGGCGGCAAAGGGATTGGAGGCCAGCGCGTCATCGACGAAGGTCAGGCCACCCCGCTCCCCCACCACCTGGCAACGAGAGGGCAGTCCCTCGAAACCGGCCACCACAGCTTCTACGGCCCGTGGCGAGGGAGGTCGACCATCGAGAAGCATCACCCCGGTGATGGCGCCGCAGAGGTTGGCGAGGTTGTGGGCGCCGCAGAGGTGGAGCCCGGATGCATCGACCAGTGGCGCCCCGTCCATGGCGACGATGCCGACCCCGTCCACGGTCACCCGGCCGGAAGATCCGTAGAGGGTCCGTCTCGGGTGTGCGGCCGTGCGTCGGATCGCTTCGTCACTGGCGGCGTTCACGGCCAGGTCCCCGGGTGGACCGGCCTCGACCAGTCGGAGCTTGTCCCGGTAGTAGGCCTCCTCGCTCCCGTGCCAGTCAAGGTGGTCCGGCGCCAGGCCGGTGAGCACCACGAGACCAGGGCTCACCGCCACGTCCGCCGCCTGGTAGGAGGAGACCTCGACGACGTAGGCGTCGGCCAGGGGCATCCCATAACGCTCCACGACGGGCACCCCGATGTTGCCGATGAGGGCCACGTCGGATCCGTCATGGGCCAGGAGCGCCGCGGTGAGCGCCGCAGTGGTGCTCTTCCCCTTGGTCCCCGTGATGGCCACCACGCGGGCGTCGGCAAAGTCCTCGAGCCACAGGGCCATGGCGGTGGTCACCGTCACCCCGGCGCCCCGGGCCGACTCCAGCTCGGGACGGTACCGGCTCACCCCGGGGGACCGGAGTACGACATCGATCGCCGACCAGCGGACGTCGGCTGGCGCCAGCACGGGACAGGATCGGCCCACCGCCTCTTGAAGACGGGAGGCGCCGGCCGTCGGATGATCGTCGATGAACACGGGCTCGACGTGGCGCTCGTCGAGCAAACGGGCGAGGGACAGCCCCTCGGCTCCGAGTCCCCAGACGGCTACCCGCCGGGCACATACCTCGTCGAGGGTCATGACCCCTCGGTCATCAGCCGACGCACGGCCGACGCAACTTCGGGGTCCACGCCCACCGGCTCCGCGGTGGGCGTGAGCAAGTCGATGACCCCTGCGTCATCGACCAGCCCGCGGGCCCGTTCGGCGAGGGCGGCCACCACAGGAGCCTCGTTCCATTCTGGGCGGGACCCGAGGAGGCGCATGGCCGCAGCTGATTCGCGCCGCTCACCGACGCACTCGAACGGCTTGTCCTCGTCGCTCATGAGGGCAGCGAACCCGTCGATCTGGTCTGGATCGGCGAAGAGATCGCGGCCGAGGACGGCGGTCAGGTCATCTCGTCCCATGAAGGGCGCCAGCATCAAGGCGACGAAGCGGCACTTCGGACAGTGGCCGCACCAGCGGTCGTCGGCCGTTGCGCTCAGCCGGAAGGCCGAGTTACAGCTGCAGAAGGTGTCGTGATAGTCGGTGAGGTGGGCGAAGGCACGGGCAATGGCCAGTTCGGAGTAGGGCCGCAGCGCCGAGACGTAATGGAGGCCCGGATCGATCGAGGTAGCCACGAGTTCACCGAGCAGGCGCTCGAACTCCAGGCTCTTCGAGTATTGATGGTTGACGGGAATGCCGTCTACCAGCACCGTCTCCTCGCTGGCCGAGCGCTCCACGGCCATGGCGATGGAGTCGTAGCCGTAGAGGAAGCTGCCGACCACGGCGATGAGCGACACGATGGCTGTGATCGGAACATGGCCGTTCAGGGCACCCGACGCGTTCAACGCGCCCAGCTGCGGGTCGAGACGCCTCCGCACCACGATCAGTTCCAGTCCCGTTGAGCGAGCCAGTTCGATGACCAGAGGATGGGGGTTGACGGCGAACAGGCGCGGACCCAGATGCTTGACCGCCTCGATGAGCACCATCGAGTCTTTCCCACCGCCGATGGGGACGAGCAGGCCACCCGGTCCGGAAGGTCTCCGGGTAGGCGACACCGTGGATTCCGCATGGCCCGCCGAGCGGATGGTCACCGGCCTTGGCACTGTCAGGCCGTTGGTGACGGCGAACTCTCGGAGCCCATCGTCGTAGAGATGATGGTGGAACTTCTGCTCCTGGTCGGTGAGGCAGTCCTGGTCGACGATGACCTCAGGAGGGGCGGCGGCCTTGTAATAGCTGGTTCCCGCCGCCACGTGCAGGTGCAGCAGTGCTCGGTTGAATCCCGCACTGTCGAGATTCGGCCTCGAAGTGAATGGAGACTCGAAGGTGATGGTCTCGACAAACTCCAGCTGGTGGCCGAGGGCGAAGTGCAGTGTGAGCACTCCCGTGCCCCCGTCGAAGGTCCGACCCAGCACTCGGAATTCCCCGATAGAGGCCGGATCGAACCGGTTGGGGGCGGTCATGGCCCCGTCAGCGTACCGGTCAGGCACCCTCGCTCGGCCCCTGGCCGGAAGCGGGCAGGCGGCGGAGGTGCTGGGTAATGACCGCCCTTGAGCCGGTCGACTGCACCACCCACACCTCGCCCTTCTGCAGGCGGAACCCCTTTCGGGCCGACTCCTTGGCGTCGGGCATGAGGCCCTCGAGCAGCTTGGTGGCCACATCGCCGTGCGTACACAGGACGGCCGACTCTCCGGCCATGGTGGCCAGCAGCCGGACGGCTTCGTCCCCATGTCCTTCGGCGAGCACATCGACCGACTCCACGGCCAGGCCCAAGGACTCGGCGAGGGGCTGCACGGTGGCGAAGCACCGGACGTACGGGCTCGAGAGGATGCGCTGGGGGTGGTACTCGCTGAGCAGCGGGATGAGCTCGCGTGCTCGCACCACGCCACGGGGAGAGAGCGGGCGGGTCCGGTCGTCGCCTCGGTAGGCGCTCCGCCTTCCCGCATGAGCGTGTCGCACCACCAACAACGGCATGCCCATGATGGTGCCATGCCTGCCGACCCCCCGGGATGATCCTTGGCTGACGGGGTTAGGGGGAGATCCCTGGAACGGTCAGCCCGGGTTCGACAGGAAACGGGAACGTGTCCAGATCCCGGGCTCGCCGAGCCAGAGAGTGGTACCTCCGCTCCGCGATCCACCAACGGCCCGAGCGCAGCGCATAGCGATCGTGGTAGAGGCCGTAGATCGTGGTCCACCGCCCACCGGCACGATCCTGGCGCACCTCGCTCATGAACAGTCGGCTCACGGCATGGCCCGATTCTGGGCCGTCGGGAAAGGCAATATGGGCGTTCAAGATGACGAACTCGAAGAACTCGAACTGCTCGATGGCCTTCTTGATGAACTCTCCGACCTCGGGTCCGCCCGTGAGCCGGAGTTGGTCCTCGGCCCGCAGGTCGAGGGTCACGGTGGCATCGGGGAGGAACAGGTGGTCCATCTCCGACCACGCCCTTCGGTTCACCACATCGGCGTAGGCGTGCTGCAGGCGGCGCACACCGGTGTCGTGAACGGCCTCGGCCACCAGTGCATCATCGATCATGACCCGAACGCTACCTCTGCTCGATCGGCTTCTTCCTCAGCCTCGAACCCATACCAGGCCAGCCACCCGCTGTTTCTGTCGGGCCGTACCACCATCGAGCCCGCTGCCACCTCGCCGTCAGCCGCCGAGATCAGCCGCCGAATCTTGCCGCGAAGCCACCGGCGCCGCCGAAGCCGCCGGTCCCGCCGAAGCCGCCGGCACCGCCGAAGCCCCCTGCCCCTCCCAGTCCGCCGAGCCGGGTGGTCGACGATGAGGTGGAAGGGAGGGGCTCTTGGACGTCGGCCAAGGAGACGAGTTCGCCCTTGGTCACCCCGGCCTTCACCTGGGTGAGGATGTCGCCCACGGTTCCGAGCGTCACCCGCACCGGCGCCGGCTTGCCGTCTTTTACCTCGGTGACCAGATGGATGGTCCCGACGGTACGAACCGCAGAGGAGGGGACGGTCGTCACGCCGACGACGCGGTCGGTAATGACGTGGACATCGGCGTCGACGCCGGACAGCTGGCCCAGATCGGGGGCATCAAGGGAGACGGTCACCGGATACGTGGTCGTGGTGGAACCGCTGTCGGCGAGGACTCCGATGGCCGAGACGTGGCCCTCCAGAACGTTATTGGTGGAGTCGGGGGTCACGAGGGCCGACTGGCCGACGGCCACCTTTCCGATGTTCGTCACCGGGATGCTCGTGGTCAGGTCGTAGGAGGACCCCTTCCCGATCACGACCACCTGTGCCGTCGACGAGGTCGAGCCGGCGGTGACCGAGTCCCCGTCGGCGATCGAGACCGAAGCCACGGTGCCGGCGATGGTGCTCACCAGATTGGCGCCGGCCACCGCTTGTTGCGCGTCGATCAGATTGGCCTCGGCCGTGTCGACGGACGCCTGGTCCACGGCGACCTGCTGGGCTGTGGCTTTCTTGCTCGTCTGGCCGCCCACGCTCGGGGACGTTCCACTTGAGCCGGACGCCGCCGTGGCGGCGCCCGAGCCCGAAGCAGTGGTGGCCGAGGTGGTTGCCCCAGTCGGGGTGGCCACCGATTCCGAGGTCGAGCTACCCGCCGAGCCGGTGGACGATTCCAGCGCCGCGGTGAGTTTTTGCTCGTCTTGAGCCACCTGTTTGATGTCTGCGGCCACCTTGGCCTGGGCTGACGACGCCTGGGTCAGCGCTGTCGAGCAGTCCGACGAACCCGTGGTCGACGTCGTGGTGGAGGTCGTGGAGGTGGTGGTGGTGGTGGTGGAGGTGGTGGAGGTGGTCGTCGGGCCGGAGGCACAAGCTGTTGTTGCTTGTTGAAGGCTCGTCCCAGCCAACGCCGAGTCGGTGTCGAGCTGGGACTGGTCGGCTACCAGCGCGGCCTGGAGAGGCGCCACCGCGGTGTTCTGCGACGACCCACCCGCCCCCGCTCCCGACGGTGATGTCGTCGGAGTCGTGGAGGTGGTGTGGGACGACGTTGTCGTACTCGCCGACGTTGTGGTCGTGGCCGTTTCGCTTGCCTCGGCGCTGGCCAGTGTGGCCTTGGCCGTGGCCACCGAGGCCTGCGCTGAGTCGACGGCGGCATTGAGCGTGGCCAGATCGAGTGACGCCAACGTCTGCCCTTGGACCACGGTCTGTCCGACCGAAACATCGACGGCACTCACCGTTCCCGAAACGTTGAAATTGAGGTTCGCCTGGCTTACCGGCGTGATGGTCCCCACCGAGTCCAAGGTGGACTCGACCGTGCCCGTTCCCACCACCGCGGTCCGGTAGGTGGCGGACGAACCACGAGTCAGGTCCCAGGCGATCAGACCGGCCACGATCACGACGACGAGGACGACAGCCCCCAGCGGTGAGAACCAACCTGGAGCGGATCGGTTCGGCTCGTGCCCGCCCTCACCTGCCTCGCCTACCGCGGCCGGCAGATCATCGGCCACCACGCCGAGCACACCCGTGGGGCTCGAGTCGTCAGGTTCGTCCGTCGACGAGCCGTTCCCCGGCGCGGCCGGATCATGCACCGGCTGGACCTCCCGGCGCCGCACCGCCGCCGAAGCCTCCGAATCCGGTGGTGCAGCCGTTGGCCCCGGGTGTGGAGATGGTGATCGAGGTCGCGGTCACCGCGCCGGTCGAGTCAGCACTGCCGAAGGAACTGGCGCACTTGCCGACGGCCAGATCGGTGGCGGCCGCCGACTCACGTTCGCTGAACGACGTCGTCGAGCTGAGCGTGACCACGACGCTCGAAGACTTCTTTGTCCTCGGGTTGACCTCCTTGACCGTCACCGTGGAGCCGGAGACCCCGGCGACCGACCCGGAAGCGACTGCGAACTGCCCGGTCGAGCGTCCCCGGAAGCCGCCGGTTGGACGCTGTCCTCCTGGGCCTTCACCACCTGGGGCGTTGGCCCCCCCACCGGCTCGAGGGAACCTGGCACCACCAGTTCCACCCGCCCCGCCGAATCCGCCAAAGCCACCCGAGCCGCTAGTGCAGCTGCCCGACGTGGACTGGGTGATCGACACGACGGTAGCGGTTACGGGCTCACCGAAGGTCAGGGCCGCACCCTTCGTTGAGGCCTTCTTGGCCGGCTTCTTGGTGGGCTTTCCCGTGGCCGTGATGCATGAACCCACGGTCACCGCCGAAGCGTTGGCCTTGACCGTCTGCTGGAAGGTCGTGGTCGGGGTGTAACTCACCGTGGTCTGGCCCGTCTGTGCGTTCTGGACCTCGAGGGAGGTTCCGTTGATGGCGGCGATGGTTCCGCTGGCTCCGGGGAAGCGGCCTCCGCCCCCGGACGGGGCGGATGCGCGACCACTCGATGAGGCGGCGAACGCCGGGGCGGTGCCGCCCACTGCGGCCAGGGCGGCGGCCGTTCCCAGTGCCGTGAGGGCCAGCGCCCGTCGCACACTCCGTCTCCGAGGGCGTCCATTGGGGTCGCGGGAGAGAACTCGAGGTGCCGTTGGTGTGTTGATCATTGCGGGTTCCTTGCCGTTCCTTCTTGTCGTGGGTGGTGCTGGTTTCTTGCCGGTGTTGCTCATGGTGTCGAACGCTCGGACATGGCGATCACTCGCTCCGGAGCGCATCGATGGGCGGAAGTCTGGCGGCGCGGCCGGCCGGATAGACCCCGAAAGCCACGCCGATCCCCACGGCCACGACGATGGCCGCCACCATGGCCACCGGAGAGATGGTGATGGGGTCGGAGATGAAGTGGGGAAGGATCCAAGCAACCAGCAAGCCAAGGCCCGCACCGAGCAGCCCACCGGCGAGGCCGAGCACTGAGGCCTCGACGAGGAATTGACGCCGAATGACCCGGGGCGTGGCCCCGAGCGCCTTGCGCAGGCCAATCTCCCGAACGCGCTCAGTCACCGAGACCAGCATGATATTCATCACGCCGATGCCCCCGACCAGGAGTGAGATGCCGGCAATACCGCCGAGCAGCACGGTGAGCGTGCGGTCAACCGAAGTGGCTGTGCTCACCAACGACGTCTCGGGCGTGATGGTGAAGTCGGCATCTGATGCGGTGGTGATCCCGTGCAGGCTGAGGAGTTCAGCGTCGGATTCCTGGTAGGCGGCCGACAGATTCGCCGACGAGTCGGCCTGCACCAGGATCTCTCCGACGGAGTTCCTGCTGGTGCCGCCGAACAGTTGGGTCGATGCCGTGGAGATGGGGACGATGGCCTGATCGTCCTGGTCAGCGGTCGTCGAGGACGACGACCCACCCGAGGAGCCCACTGTGTTGAGGACGCCGACTACCGACATGGGCACCCCGTTGATGCTGACCGACTCGCCGATGGCGTCGCGGAGGCCGAACAGCTCCTGCGCCGTAGTCGACCCGAGCACCACGACGTCGGCGCGCGTGCTGACATCGTGCCCGGCGATGAACCTACCTTCGGTCATGGACCGACCCCGGACCGTCAACCACGACGGCTCGGTCCCCACCACCGTGGTCGTCCAGTTGGTCGTGCCCGCCACGAGACTCTCCGACTCCGAGGTGGTCGGGGCCACCGCGTCGACATCGGGGGCCACCGTCTTCGACGAGAGTGCCGTTGCATCCCCCGACGTCAGTGTCGATGCCGACCCGAACCCGCCGCGGATCCCTGAGCTCGAGGTGGTGCTGCCCGGCGAGATGGTCAACAGGTTGGACCCGAGGGCGGTGATCTCGGAACTGACCTGCTGCTGTGCCCCCTCCCCTAGGCCGACGGTCAGAACCACGGCGGCGATCCCGATCATGATGCCGAGCACGGTCAGGCTCGACCGCAGCCGCCGGGTGACCACGGCCTCGACCGCGGTGCGGAATGTCTCGAGGAATCTCACGACGGGTCGGCTCCGACCCCGGCGACGGCGCCGTCGAACACCTGACCGTCCCGGATCCTCATCGTTCGTTGGGCGGAACGGGCCACGTCGGCGTCGTGGGTGATGAGCACGATGGTGCGTCCGCTCCGGTGCAGCCCGTCCAAGAGCCCGAGCACCTCGGCGGCTGATACCGAGTCGAGATTGCCGGTGGGCTCGTCGGCCAGGATCAGGGCGGGGTCGGTAACCAGTGCCCGGGCTACCGCCACCCGCTGCTGTTGACCTCCGGAGAGCTCACCGGGTCGGTGCTCGGTCCGATCGGCCAGACCCACCCGGTCGAGGGCAGCCATAGCACGCGCTTTACGCGTTTGTCGTTCCACGCCGGCATAGACCAGGGGAAGCTCGACGTTCCGCCACGCCGAGAGGGACGCCAGCAGGTTGAACTGCTGGAAGACGAACCCGATGCGACGGTTGCGCACATGGGCCAGGTCCTCCTCACTCATGGTGCCCACGTCCTCGCCGGCCAACTGGAACCGGCCCGAGGTGGGCACGTCGAGACAGCCCAAGATGTGCATGAGCGTCGACTTGCCCGAACCGGACGGACCCATGATGGCCACGTACTCGCCGGTGTCGATGGTGAAGGTCACGCCGCGCAGAGCCTCGACCTCCACCACCCCGGTCGAGTAGATCTTGCGGACCTCGCTGACGTCGATGACCGGAGGACGGACGAGCGCGTGGGAATCGGTGTCCTCCATCCAGACAGTGGCCGTGTCGTCGATGGTTGCCGCGGCATCTGGGGCATGGCCCGTGTCCGGCTCAGGGGGTCGCGGAGGTGTCATCCTCCGAACCCTCCGGCTCCTCCGGTGAAGCCGCCGCCGCCGCTGAACCGCCCAGCTCCGCCGAAGCCACCGCCGGTGCCACCGAAGACCCCTGATCTCCCGGATCCCGAACCGAGGCCCCCGTGGAAGGTCACCTGGGTCACGTAGACCTTGTCGCCCACCGATAGCCCGCTCGTCACTTGGGTGTCACCACCCGACGCCGCCCCGATCTGCACCGTCTTGGTGACCTTCTTGCCGCCGGAGTCGAGGAGCACCGTGGTGTCGTTGCCGCTGTAGTGAATGGCCGCTGTGGGCACCACCACGACGCCTTGGAGTTCTTCGGTCGTTATGGCCAGGGTGGCGCTCGAGCCTCCGTAGATGCCGGACGGACTTCCCGTGACATCGACAACGACCGGGAAGCTCGCCACCCCCGATGTGGTGGACGCCAGCAGCCCGATGGACCCCACGGTGCCGTACACAGGGGTGGTTGAGCCCGAGACCGTGATGGTGGCCTGGTCCCCCACCTTCAGCTGGCCTACCTGCGTGCTGTCCACGGTGGCGTTGACGATGTACGAACCGGTGGACACCACCACGACCTGAGCGCTCGACGAACTAGCGGTGGACGTCGAGGAGGCCGCGCTCGTGGATGCGCCCAGCCCCGTGGACGTTGCGCCCCCCGCGATGGAACCGCCCCCCGAGCGGTCGAGCCGGTCGAGCCGGTCGAGCCGGTCGAGCCGGTCGAGCCCGATGAGGAGGTGGACCCTGAGCCCGAAGACGATGACGAACCGGCCACCTGCTGTCCCACAGTGAGGCTCATCGACGCCACGGTTCCGGCGATGGTCGAGGTCAATGTGGCCTCGCCGAGGGCCGTCTGGGCGTTGGTGACCTGGTTCTGCGCCACGAGGATCCCGGCTTGATCCGAGGCGATCTGGGCCGAGGTGGCCCCGTCGTCTTCGTCGGCGGTCAGTTGGGCCTGGTCGTTGGCCAGCGCTGCCTGCGCCTGGGCCAGCGAGGCGGCCAGCGAGGTGTTGTCGATGGTGGCCAGCGCCTGGCCGGCGGTGACCGTCTGTCCGGCGCTCACGTCCACGGCGGTGACCCGACCCGACTGGCCGAAGTTGAGACTGGCCTGTTGGGCGGGCTCGATGGTCCCCGACGAGGAGACGGTCTGCGTGATGGTTCCCGTCGAGACCTTCTGGACGGTCGTGGTCGAACTGATCAACGGCGAGGCGCTCGAACTGCTCGTGGCCAGCCAGATGCCCAGTCCCGCGGCTACGGCCACGATCACCGCAGCCGTCACGATTGCGGGCCTCCGTGTGAACCACTTCCTGCCGTTGGTGCCCACCTACGCCTCGCTTGCTGTCATCGGCGCTAAGCCGTCTGGAGCCCCTCTCCTGCACGCGGTCGGGCGAGCGCGCCACAGGGTGGCCGGGCCATCCAAACGGCCGAACATTTACGCCAGGCCACAGCCACCTGTGAGATTCATGAGAAACCAGCCAACGAGAATCGCCAGCTCAGGGACGTGAGGGACGAGTGATCGGCACCCTCAGCGAGCCGGAGGGAGGGGTCCGGGTTCGAGCGGCCAGCCTCTCCCCTCCGACGATCCACCAGGGGGCAACGGCTGCCCTTCCGCCCCCGGTAGGGTCGCCAGCGACGGCCACGCCGAGACACGAACGGGCACCCGTGGCGTTGTCCGACCAAGGAGGAGCTGTGGAGTACACAAATCTGGGAGCGACCGGACTGCGAGTGTCACGGGTGTGCCTCGGGATGATGAGCTACGGGAACGACAGCGAGCGCCCTTGGGTGCTCGACGAGGATCGGGCCGATCCCATCGTCCAGGCCGCCGTGGAGGGTGGCATCACCTTTTTCGACACGGCCGACACCTACTCGGGTGGTGCCAGCGAGGTGGCCACAGGGCGGCTGCTCCCCAAATACCTGAGTCGTGAGGAGATGGTCGTAGCCACCAAGGTCTACATGCCGGTCACCCCCGGGGAGAATGGTGGAGGTCTGTCACGCAAGCACGTCCTGGCTGGGATCGACGCCTCGCTCTCGCGGCTGGGCCTCGACTACGTGGACCTCTATCAGATCCACCGTTGGGACCCCCGCACCCCGATCGAAGAGACGATGGGCGCACTCCACGACGTGGTCCGCTCGGGCAAGGTTCGCTACATCGGAGCCAGCAGCATGTTTGCCTGGCAGTTCGCCGAGGCCCAGCGAGTCGCCGAACGCGACCACGGCACGAGGTTCGTCTCCATGCAGCCCCACTACAACCTCATCTACCGAGAGGAGGAGCGCGAGATGATCCCCCTGTGTATCCACCAGGGCGTCGGCATCATCCCGTGGAGCCCCCTGGCTCGGGGCGTCCTGGCCGGCAACCGGACCCGGGACGGCGAGCGTCGGACCACCCGTTCGGACAGCGATGCCTTCACCGACTACCTCTACAGCCAACCTACCGACTTCGACGTGGTGGAGCGGGTGGCCGAGGTAGCCACGGCCCGGGGCGTGTCGTCGGCCCAGGTGGCGCTGGCCTGGCTGCTCAACAAGCCCGGGGTGACCGCTCCCATCATCGGTGCCACCAAGCCGCCCCACCTCGCCGACGCTCTGGCCGCCGAGGCGCTGACCCTCACCGACGACGAGATGGCGAAGCTCGAAGAGCCCTACGTTCCTCATCCGGTACTCGGGCACGTCTAACCAGGGCTGGTTGCCCTCGCTCCTCCCAGGCGGCCCACTCCGGTTCCACCAAGCCGCCGCGCCCTGGTCACCCCCCGGTGGCCAGGACCGGCCCGAGACCGGGCCCAATGCGATAGGCCGATCAGAGACTCGCCCCCGCCACCGTGCCGGTGGGCACAGCCTCGACCCTGGCCGCGGGATCGTCGGCCATTCCGAGCGGCTCCGGACTGGACCCGAATGCGGTGACCACCGTGGCCATCAGCGCCACCGCGGCGAGCACTAGGAAGGTCACCGAGACAGCGGACCGGACGGCAGGGGCTGACCCGCCGTCACCGCCCAGAGCACTGAACACGGCGGTCGTGACAGCGAGGCCGATCGCCGTTCCGAGCCCGCGGCTCATGTTGAGCAAGCCCGAGGCCAGACCGGACTCCCGGGCCGGGACGGCGGCCATGATCCCGGCGTTGTTCGGTGAGTTGAACAACCCGAGCCCGGCACCCACCAGCGCCAACAGGACGAGGAATCCGGGAGTCGAAGGTCGGAGGGTGGCCAGCAGCACCAGGCTCACGGTGGCCACTCCGAGCCCTGTTGTCGCCGGCCGGCGCACGCCCAAGGTATCGGCCATGCGTCCCGAGAACGGAGCCACGATACCCAGGGCCACCGGCATCACCATCAATTCGAGACCGGTCCTCACCGTGCCGAATCCGCTGGCCCGCTCCAGTAAGAAAGGCACCACCACCAGTACCCCGAAGAGGACTACGAAGGCCAACAAGCTGCTCGACACCCCGGCGGTGAACCGCACCCGACGGAACAATGAGAGGTCGACCATCGGGTTCACCTGGCGTCGCTCCCAAGCCACAAAGCCCACGCCCAACACGAGGGCACCGGTCACCGACGCCACGATGAGCGGTGAGGTCCAGCCCCAGCGGTCGCCCTCGGACATGGCAAACACGAGTGAGGCGACGGCCGGGAAGAACAGCGCGAACCCAGGCCAGTCGAACTCCACCCGTTCACGAAGGTGGGTGCTCCGGGGAATGAAGAGTAGTGCGGCCACCATGCCGATCAAGCCGACCGGGACGTTAACGAGGAAGAGGAGGCGCCACCCGCCGACGGCCAGCAAGAGCCCCCCCACCGACGGCCCCAGGGCCAGACCGAGGGCCTGGGCCGCACCCTGGATCCCGAGGGCCCGACCGAGCCGCCGCCGGGGCACGGCCAGGGCGATGATGGCCACGCTGTTGGCCTGGAGCATGGCGGCCCCGACGGCCTGGACGGCGCGAAATCCGTCCAGGGCCCACAAGCTCGGGGCCGCGGCACACAACACGGAGCCGACGATGAAGATGACGAAGCCGTAGAGGTAGAGGAGCTTGCGCCCCACCATGTCGGCGAGCCTCCCGACCGCAGCCACCGTGGCCACCAGCACCAGCAGGTAGCTCAGTCCCACCCAGCTGACCGAGGCCACCCCGGCGTGGAAGGACCGCTCGAGGGCGGGAAACGCCAGCGTGACGATGCTGGCGTCCAGCTGGCCCATGAAAGCCCCCACGCAGACGGCGGCGAGCGCCAGCACATAGCCCCGGGGAAGCCTCCGCACCGCTTCGGGGCGACGGGGCTCGACGGTCAGCTGCCGCCACCCCGTGACCCGATCGTCGACCACCGCGCTCATCGACGCCCAGTGTCACGGGCCCTCATCTAGAAGTCCAATAGTCGAAAACTCATTCTTTCGATAAGATTTGTTAATGGATCTCCGCAGACTCACCTACTTCCTGGCCGTGGTCGACCACGGCGGGTTCACCGCGGCCGCCGACGAGGTCGACGTCAGCCAACCGGCTCTGTCGCTGGCCGTGAAGGAGTTGGAGCGTGAACTGGGCGTGGCCTTGTTCGACCGGGTGGGCCGCCGCGTGCGCCTGACTGCAGCGGGCGAGGCCCTGGTGGGACCAGCCCGTCAGGCTCTGCGGGACGTCGAGACGGGGCGGGCGGCGGTGGCCGCGGTGGCCGGGGTCAGGTCCGGGTCGTTGGCCTTGGCCAGCCTGCCCACACTGGTCGCAGACCCGCTGGCCGAGCTGGTGGGTCGCTTCCGTCGCCGGTACCCGGGGGTGGTGGTGGACCTGGCCGCCCCCGAGGACACCTCGGACCTGGTGGCCATGGTGCGAGACGGGCGGTGCGAGGCGGGTATCACCGAGATTCCCGAGATCCCCGGTGACCTGGTGAGTCGGGTCATCGGAAGCCAGGCGCTCCTGCTCATCCTTCCACCCGGACTCGGCGGGTGGGGCAACCCCATCGGCGAGGGGGGTGTCGGCGTGCCCGAGATCGAGGGACCGAGGACCCAGGACGCCGTCCTTCCCGACCTGTCCCTGGCCGACCTCGTGCGCACGCCGTTCGTAGCCACTCCCGTCGGCACCTCCACCCGAAGGCTGCTCGACGAGGGATTCGCCGGTGCCGGTGCCGAACCGCGGGTGGCGGTCGTGACCGCCCAGCGCGATGCCATCCTCCCCTTGGTGCTGGCCGGGGCCGGTGCGGCCCTGGTGCCCGAGCCGATCGCCGCGGTGGCCCGGGCCCTCGGTGCCACCGTGGCCCGTCCGTCGCCTGCGGTCGAACGCACCCTCGCCCTCGTCCACCGGACCGGGACACTGGCCCCGGCTGCCGCCCGCTTCGTCGAGCTGGCCACCGATAAGCCGGATCAGCGGGGGTACGGTGAGGAGGTCGGCGCACTGGCCCGACCTGACCAAGGGGGTCCGCTGTGAGCAGTCCGGTTGTGCAGGCTCTACCTCGGTCCGTCGACTTCCACTTCGACATCATGTGCCCGTACGCCTACCAGACCTCCCTGTGGATGCGCGAGGTCCGCGATTGGGGGGGCGTCGAGGTGCGGTGGCGCTTCTTCTCGCTGGAGGAGGTCAATCGGGCCGAGGGCAAGAAGCATCCCTGGGAGCGGCGGTGGTCCTACGGCTGGTCGATGATGCGCATCGGCGCCTACCTCCGCCGGAAGGACCCCGAGCTCTTGGACCGCTGGTATCTGGTGGCCGGTCGGGCGCTTCACGAGGAGGGCCGTAAGCCCCACCGTCCCGATGTCGCCGAGGCGCTCCTGTCCGAGATGGGTCTCGATCCCGGCATTGTGGAAGCCGCCATAGCCGACCCGACCACGGGTGACGAGGTCCATGCCGAGCACGATCTCGTGGTGTCCAAGGGTGGGTTCGGCGTCCCCACCCTCGTATTCGAGGACGGCCAGGCGCTGTTCGGACCGGTACTGGTCGACCCGCCATCCGGCGAAGCTGCACTTCGCCTCTGGGAACTCGTCACCGGCTGGCTCGAGTTCCCGCGCGTCTACGAGGTTCAGCGGCCCAAACGGGCCGAGGACATCGACGCCATCGCCACCGCATTCTCCTCCTACTTGGAGGCCCGGGACTGGTTCAGCGTCCAGAACGACACGCCCTGACTCGAGGCTGGTTTGGTCCTGGTGGGTCGGGCCGCCTCCGCTCAGTCCGACGTCGGAGCGTCGGATCCCTCTGAGCCTTCGGTGTCCACCAACCCGGAAGACCCGCTATCGGTGTCGGTGATGGAGACGGCCAGGCCGGCGGCCCGCATACGCCACAGTCCGATGGCCGGGAACAACAACACCGACAGCATGCCCGCCGCCACCAGCGAGGCCGCGTTGTCGGGACGCATCTTCCCTTCCGACAGGGCGATGCTAGTGATCACCACGATCAGCGGGAGACCGGTGGCCGAAAGGAGCGCCATGGGAATCCGCTCGGCCGGCTTCAGGATGTTCAGGTAGAGGAGAAAGACCGGCACCCCCCGGGCCACCAGCATCAACAGGAGGAAGAGTCCGACCCTCCAGAGGGAGCTCGGGTTCTTGATGAAGACGTGGAGATCGAACTGGATACCACTGACCACGAAGAAGACGGGGATCAGAAACCCGAATCCGATGGCTTCGAGCTTCCCGCCTACGGCCTTGATCTCGCCACCCGCCGAGAACAGCCGGACCACGATCCCGGCGGCGAAGGCCCCGAGGAGAACGTCCAACCCCAGCGTCTCGGCCAAGAGGACCAGGAGCAAGATGAGCAAGAGCGCTACTCGCACCGGCAGCTGAGCACTCGACTCGAGGTGACGGCTCAGCATGTGCATGAGGCGCGGGGGCTGGGCCCGTGCCGCCAACAGCACGGTGGCCACCGCGGTCACGATGAACGCCACCAACAACAAAGTGGTCTCCACTGGGTCCTTGTCCGTCAAGAGGAGGGCCACCGCCACGATGGGACCGAACTCGCCCACGGTGCCGATGGCTGAGATGTACGACCCGAAGCGGGTATCCATCACGTGGGCATCCCGCAGTATCGGGACCAGCGTGCCGAGCGCCGTGGTGGTCAGGGCCAAGCCGACGACCACCGTGTTGCGGGCCAGACCGCTGGACACCAGGGCGAAGGCCGACCCCAGTCCGATCACCAACGAGATGGCCCACCCCGACGCGGCCAGCTCCAATGGACGTCCCCGGATCTTCTCGAGGTCTAGCTCGTAGCCGGCCAGGAAGATGAGGAAGGTGAGGCCGAGATCGGAGAGCCCGGTGACTATGCCGCCCAGGTGCGCAATGCCCAGCACGTAGGGACCCATGAGAATCCCGAGGCCGATCTGGATGACGATCTCGGGAACGGCGATCGGACCGGTGAGCTCGGAGAGAATGGGGGCCAGGACAGCGGCGATGGCGATGAGCACCAAGGTGCCCACCGACGTCGCGCTCACCCTCTTCCACCCCCCCGCGGCCGTGTGGGCATCGGATCACTCTAGGCCTCCCGTCCGGTGATCTCAGGGTCCTACGTCTGGTGCCCGGGATGCGGCCGGCTGGGGCAGACTGAGTTGGCCGCAATGGACGGGCTGCCGTCGGAGAGGAGTCAGGGTGGACACGGGACGCGCCGATCATCACCTCGACGACTCATCGTGCTGGTAGTCGTCGGTCCCGAGGCCGGGGAGGAGCACCAGCACCACGGCCACCCCGAGCGGCCAGCCCGGGTGGCGACGGCCATGGAAGCTGTCCACGACCTGCATCTCGGCGACGACCTGGTGACGCTGGCCACCCGTCCGGCCGTTTCGAGTGAGCTCGAGCGGGTCCACACCGGCCCGTACCTCGACTCCCTCCGCCGACTCTGCGAACAGGGCGGCGGATCCGTCGACGCTGACACGTACCTCACCCGACAGTCGTGGGACATCGCCACCCGGGCGGCCGGGGCCGGCCTGGTGGCCATCGAGGAACTGAGAGACGGCCGGGGTGACCTCGCCTTCGTCATCGCGCGCCCACCCGGTCATCATGCGCTGGCCGACCGGGCCATGGGCTTCTGTCTACTCAACAACGTGGCCGTCGCCGCAGCATCCCTCGTCGCCTCCGGCGAACGGGTGCTGATCGTGGACTGGGACGTCCACCACGGGAACGGGACCGAGGCCGTGTTCTGGGACGAGCCCGATGTGCTGTACGTATCGACGCACCAGTGGCCGTGCTACCCGGGTACCGGTCGGCCCTCCGACGTCGGGGGTCCCGGCGCCCCAGGGGCGACGCTCAATGTCCCGTTGCCGCCCGGCGCCACGGGCGACGTCATGCGCGCCGCCTTCGACCGGCTGGTCACACCGGTGGTCGAGCGCTTCGCCCCCACGTGGGTGCTGGTGTCAGCCGGCTTCGATGCCCACCGTGCCGACCCCCTCGCCGAGCTCGCCCTCACCTCCGGCGACTTTGCCGCCCTCGCCACCGTCGTGGCCGACTATGCACCTTCACCCGGGCGCCTGGTGCTCTTCCTCGAGGGCGGGTACGACCTCGGCGCTCTGCGGTCCTCGGTCAGCGCCACTCTCGGCGCCCTGCTCGAAGTCGGGCCACCCGATGAGCGTCCGTCGACGGGAGGTCCGGGGATGGAACAGCTCGACGGCGTGGCCGCCGAGCGACACGAGGGACTCGACCGCACCCGGTGAGTGCGGCCGTGGCCCAGCCGTGGCAAGGTGGCCGACGTGGAAGATGAGGAGGGCCATGATGACTGCGACTGAGGCGAAGGGCGGCGGCGAAGGGCACCTCTCCGGTGGGCGGATACTCGTCGGGGTCGACGGCTCCGACGCATCAGCCTCCGCGCTGGCGTGGGCCGCCGATCTGGCCTCCCGGATCGACGCATCGATCGAGGCGGTGACGACCTGGCAGTGGCCAACAGGTCTTGGCCCCTCCATCGCCTTTCCGCTGGACTACGACCCGGCCGGCGACGCCCGGGACATGCTCGACTCGATCGCTACTCCAGTGTCGGAGCGGTATCCGTCGGTGATCATTACGACCTTGGTCGTCGAGGGCCACCCTGCCGAAGCCCTGGTCGAAGGATCGCGTCATGCCTCCCTGCTCGTCGTAGGCAGCCGCGGCCACGGGGCGTTTTCGGGATTGCTCCTGGGCTCGGTCAGTCAGCACTGTGCCACCCACGCCGTGTGTCCGGTGCTCATCTACCGGGATCCTCCCGACCCGGCGTGACCGGCGAAGCCCCGACGCGGTGACGGGCTGTTGACGAGCGAACTGCTCCATACCGTCATCGAAGGAATGCCCGGGGAGTTCGCCTCGCCAGACGACGATGCCGCGGCCACCCGGATGGCCATGGCCCCGCTCCACGGTCACCCCCTCGCCCCGGACACCGACGTCGAGATGGCCGAGCTCGGAGGAGTCCGAACAGCACGGGTCTCCCGCCCGACCAGTGACGAGTCGCGGGGTCTGGCCCTGTTCATCCATGGAGGCGGATTCGTCTCCTGTGATCTCGACGCCTACCTCTTCTACGCCGAATACGTTGCTGAGTGGACCGGCCTACCCGTGATCGCCGTCGACTACCGGCTGGCCCCCGAGCACCGGGGTCCGGCCGCCCTGGAGGACTGCCTCTCGGCCTACCGCTCACTTCGGTCGGGTGCGATGAACGCCCGTCTGGTCGGCATCGGTGACTCGTGCGGGGGAGGCCTGATCCTGAGCACCGTCATGGCCGCCCGCGACGAAGGCCTCCCCCTTCCGGTCGGCCTCGTCACCTTGTCCGGTTGGTTGGACCTCGACACGGCCGGTTACGGACCCGCGCCGCCTCTTGTCCGGGACGCCTTCATCACCGAGGGCTTCCTCCGGGCTCGGGCCCGCGACTACGTCGGTCCGAACGGCGACCCCCGGGCTGCGTGGGCCTCACCAGCCAGGGGTGACCTCGTCGGGCTTCCACCCCTGCTCGCCCAGGTGGGCGAGACCGATCTGTGCCGGCTCGACGCGGAGCGGTTGGTACGACGGGCGCGCTCGGTGGGGGTGGACGCCCGTCTCGACGTGATCGCCGGCGGGATCCACGGCGTCCAGGGACTGGTCAACCTCGGTGTGCCCGAAGCCGTGGCCGCCTGGGCGTCGGTGCGGCGGTTCACCCGTGGGCTCCTACCCTCCCGCCGATAGCCCGACCAGGTCCGCCCTACCAGGTGTCGATGCAGCTCCGCTTCTTCCCGGTGCGGGGTGCCGGTTGTGGCACCGAACGGAGGGCTTCGACGACGCGCCGCCTGGAATCGGCCGGATCGATGACGTCGTCGATCTCGTAGGCCGAGGCCACGTTGATGGCCTTACCGTGCTGGTAGGCACGGTCGACCATGGTGGCGAAGAGGGCCTCACGTTCAGCGGGGTCGGTGACGGCCTCGAGCTCCCGGCGGAATCCCAACCGGACCGCACCCTCGAGCCCCATACCCCCGAGCTCACCGCTGGGCCAGGCCACGGTGAAGATCGGCGAGCGGAAGCTTCCGCCGGCCATGGCCTGCGCACCGAGTCCGTAGCCCTTCCGCACCACGATGGTGAAGAACGGGACGGTGAGGCTGGCCCCGGTGACGAACAGGCGGCTGAAGTGACGGACCTGGGCGCTCCGCTCGGCGTCCGGACCCACCATGAAGCCGGGGGTGTCGCAGAGGAAGAGGATGGGGATGTCGTAGGCGTCACAGAGTTGGAGGAAGCGGGCCGCCTTGTCGGCTCCGTCGCTGTCGATGGCCCCGCCGAGGTGGGCGGGGTTGTTGGCCACGATCCCGATGGGACGGCCCTCGATGCGCGCCAGGGCCGTGACGATGCCCTCACCGAATCCCCGGCGGAGCTCCAGCAGCGAATCCGTGTCGACCAGAGTACTGATGAGCTGCCTGATGTCGTAGACCCGCACCCGCTCGACGGGAACCGCCGCCCGCAACAGACGCTGGTCGGCGCAGGACCAATCGGTGGTGGTGCCCTGGAAGTAGGACAGGTACTGGCGGGCCAGACGGACGGCGTCGGCTTCGTCCTCGGCCACCACGTCGACCACACCGTTTTCCACCTGGACATCGAGTGGGCCGATGTCCTCGGGACGCACCGTGCCCAGTCCCCCGCCTTCGATCATGGCCGGTCCCCCCATGCCGATAGAGGTACCCGGGGTGGCGATGATCACGTCACAACAACCGAGCAGCGCCGCATTGCCGGCGAAGCAGAACCCCGAGACCACGCCGACCAGCGGGACCAGACCGCTCAGAGCACCGAACTCGGCGAACGCCATGGTGTCGAGCCCGGTGACCACGGCATAGTCGGTGTCCCCGGGACGGCCCCCACCCCCCTCGGCGAAGAGGACCATAGGTAGCCGGATCCTCCGGACCAATTCGAAGAGCCGGTCCTTCTTGCGATGGTTCTGGGCCCCCTGGGTACCGGCCATCACCGTGTAGTCATAGGAGACCACCGCACAGCGGGACCGCTCGTCGTCGACGTGGTCGCCGTTGACCCGCCCCACCCCGGCAACCAGACCGTCGGCCGGGGTCCGCTCGATGAGCTCCTCGAGGGGTCGTCGGCCACGTTGGGCGGCGATGGCCAACGACCCGTACTCGGTGAAGCTGCCGGGATCGCACAGGTCGTCGATGTTCTCCCGTGCGGTCCGGCGACCCTGCCGGTGTCGGCGCTCGACCACCTCGGGCCGCCCGGCATCACGGGCACCGCGCTGGCGGACCAGCAGCTCTTCGAGGTCCTCTCGGACCTCGTCGAGCCCGGCCACACCCGAAGTGGGCTCAGTGGTGAGTTCGGCCCCCGTCGCCTCGACCAACGCCAGTGGGTCACCGACCGCTACCACCGCTCCGGCCGTTACCTCCATCGCCAACACGACCCCGGTGACCGGGGACCGCACGACATGCTCCATCTTCATGGACTCGAGGATCACGAGCGACGCCCCTTCGGCCACCGTGGTGCCTGCTTCGGCCGCGACCAGTACCACCGTTCCCTGCACCGGGGCGCTCACCGCGACCTCGGTCCCCGGTTCCGGTGCCGTCGCCCCCTCCCCCGTGGCGCGTGTGCTCACGCGGCCGGCATGGGGAAGATGCTGGGCTCGCCGGCCACCGACCGGACAGCCTCATCACGCGCCACCGGACTCATGGACCGGTGCCCTTCCGCCGCAGCCAGGGCGGTCCGGAGGACCTCCCTGTCGCCGGGCGTGCAGAACGCGTGGACACCTGGCGTCGAGAGGACGAAGTCGACGCCACGGGACACGGCGTCGACTGTCGTGTAGGGCTCGTACCAGGTTCCCGCCGTGTGCTCCCGGCCAGACCACGGTCGGGCGGCGGCGGCCTTGATGGCCATCACCCCGACGTCGTGGCGATCAGCGTGGTCGAGCAGGGCCTCGGCGTCCCGACGGTAGGTCGGATCCGACCAGAGCTGCGCGTTGACCGGGAACATCACCGTGTCGAGGTCGTAGCGACGGAGCGCCTCGAGGTGGGCGGCCGGAGCCGTCATCTCGTGGCCCGTGACGCCCACCCACCGGCACAGGCCCTCGTCCCGGGCCGCCAGAATGGCCTCCACCGCCCCCGACCGGGCGTCGAGCTCGGCGATATCGGTCACCGCGTGCATCTGGTAGAGGTCGAAGTACTCACAGCCCAGCCGGGTGAGCGACTCCTCCAGCTGGGCCCGCACGCCGTCTGCGCTGTGGCGCAGGGTCTTGCAGGCCACGAACAGTCGGTCACGGACGTCAGGGAGGAGGGGGCCCAATAGCGCTTCGGCCCGCCCGTACTGTGGGGCTACGTCGAGGTGGTTGACCCCGGCCTCAAGCGCTTCGGACAGCGCCGATGCGGTGCTGTCGGGATCGCCGTCGGAGAAGGCCGCTCCCCCGAGGATGGCCACCGACGAACGGTGTCCGGTTCTGCCCAATCGCCGCTGTTCCACGCCAGAACCGTAGTGCGGCCGATCCCGACGCGCCGGCTTCGACAGCTGCTACGTCGCTCAGCGTGCGGCGGCCGCCCGAGCCGCCTCCCAGCCCGCCACCATGGCCCCGAACTTCATCGGGTTGTAGACGTCCTCCTCATAGGACCACTGGCCATCCCCGGCGTACTTGAGCAGCGTGAAGTTGTACTCCTGGTGGACGGTGCCATCACCTGGATCCCTCATCCGGTTCCAGACCTGGCATACCACCCAGCCCTTCTCCTCATCGACGACGTACCACTCGATGGGGAACTCGGGCATGTCGCTACCCGGATACTCCGTCATTGTTGCGCTGATCCACCGGTGGATGGCGTCTCGGCCCTCGAACTGCCCATAGTGATGCTCGATATAGACCGCATCCTCGGTGAACTGGTCGGCCCATTCCTTCCAGTCCCCCGACGCTCCGGCATCGGCGGCCTTGCGCTGGTACTCGGCGAACGCCGCTTCGATCTCGGCCCTACTCCACTGTCCCATGGCACCGGCTCCTTTTGACCCCCCGTGGGCCGGCCCTCAGCATGGGCCGTCCCTCGCACCGGGTCAACCGGCCGACATCCCCGGGGCAAGGCCATCCCCAGGTACACCGTCCATTCGGCCCCCGGGCTCCCGCCTAGGTACCGGTGTTCCTCAGCCGGGGCACCACCGAGGTCCCCAGCCCGACGATCTGCTCTCGCACCGCCTCGGGCGGAACTCCAGGAAGGTGGACCCGTAGGTCGAGCGAGTCCGCTCCCACCGTCCGGAGCACAGCCGCCAATTGCTCGGCCAGATCGGCGGGGTCATCGGCCATGACCGTCTGGTCGGCGCCGAATGCAGCGGGATCCCCCGTGACCCGGTCGTAGATCCGTCGTTGGCGTTCGATCAGTTCTCCGGGCAGGTCACCCAGCCACACCCGACGAATGAGCACCTTGGCCCCGCTCCCACCGGCTTCATCGAACGCGTTGGTGAGGCGGGTCAGCCGTTCAGGACCAGACATCCCCTCCATCAGGATGCCGGCACCGACGGCCGCAGCCCGCCGGGCGGCGGCGGGCGAGACCGCGGCACTCAACACCGGCACCGGGTGGTCGCGGCAACCGGCCAGCGCCGGGTCACCGGCCAGCGGTCCGAGGTCACGGCCCTGCAACATGGCCACCAGGCGAGGCAGTTCGGCAGCGAAGCGGGCCGGTGCTGACGCCCGATCGGTCCCCATGACCTCGTAGTCCAGCGGGAGGGCGCCGGCGGCCACGCCGAGGCCCACCCGACCCGGGTGGCGGGCGGCCAGCCAGGCTGTCTCCTCGGCCACGAGAGCGGTGGGGCGCAGCGGAAGGAGCAGTGGGCAGGCAGCGGCCCATCCGTGCCGGTGGTCGTCGAGGATGAACGACGACATCTGCTGGGGATTGGGGAGATAGCCAGCAAAGCCGCCGTGGTGCTCGCTGGTCATCACCCCGTCGAATCCGGCGTCGAGCGCCAGTCCGGCCTGGGCGGTCAACTCGGCCACCACCTCGGCGGCCGGCAGGTCGTTGTGGGGATAGAGGCGCATCGAGACCGACCCCGGAGCAAAGGGGACCGGTACCGAGGTGGCGGCAGGCGGCACGGACCGACCCTACGGCACCCGGCCCGGGGGATCTCACCAGTTGCCGATCGGGAAGGGAGTGCCGGTGTGGGAAGCTCAGAGATGGGTCAGATCGACATCGCCGGAGCCGGAGATCTGTCGACCGGAGCGGCTGGTCGGCGGGTGCTCTCCTGCGAACTGGGCTTCTGGGTGGCGGAACCTGCCGAGGTCGTGCTGCAGATCACGGCATCAGCCACGGCGGGCGTGGTGGTGGCCGAGCGGTTCGACGCCCGGTCGGAAGGCGAACCCATGGCGGCCACCGAACTGCTCGGGCCCAACGGCACACGCTCCCATCTCCTCACCGCACCGTTGGGACGGCTTCAGGTGTCCTACCGGGCGGAGATCGAAGCGGCAGGTTCGCCAGTCTCGGCGCCGGGAAACCTGTCGCCGGTCGGCCTCGGCCCCCCTGAGCTAGCCGCCGCCAACTCGCGCCTGGTCTACCTCCGCCCCAGCCGCTACTGCCCGTCGGACCACCTAGTGGGCTTCGCCGTTGCCGAGTTCGGCGTGGACGCCTCGGTGGAGGAGCGGGTGTCGGCCATCACCGAGTGGATCCGCGAGCGGGTCGGCTACGTAGCCGGATCCAGTTCGGTCCACGACTCAGCCGAGCACACGTTGTTGACCGGCATGGGCACCTGTCGGGACTTCGCCCATCTGGGGGTGGCTCTGTGCCGGGCGGTAGGCATCCCGGCCCGCTTCACCTCGGTCTACGCGCCCGGCCTTTTCCCCATGGACTTCCACGCCGTGTTCGAGGTCATCGAACAGGGCCGGTGGTTCGCCTTCGACGCCACCGACCTGGCCCCCCGTCCGGCCATGGTCCGGATCGCCACCGGCCGGGACGCGGCGGACACCGCGTTTGCCTCGGTGATCAGCGGAATCGCCACGCTCGAGTCCCTTGAAGTCACGGCCACGGTCGGCAGCGACCTTCCCGTCGACGACCGCACCCTGCGGGTCGAACTCGCCTGAGCGGTCAAGCTATCGCCGGAGGTCGCCGATGCCCAGCGACTGCACCGCGTCGCCGCTTCCCGCTGCATCTTCGATGGCCACCACGGGGTCCGAGGTGAACAGGTAGGTCCGGAGATGGCGGTCGAGGACCGGATCGTTGCGGCGCAGCCATTCGAGCGTCATGGCGGCGTGCTCTTTTTCTTCGTCCCGGTTGTGGGCCAAGACCTCAGCGAGCTCGGGGTCGTCGGTGGCCGCCACCCGTTGGTCGTACCAGTCGACCGCCTCCAACTCCTCTTGGATGGACGCCAGGGCACGGTGCCGGTCGATGGTGCTCGCCGGCAACCGGTCCTCGGGTTCGTGCAGACCTGCGCTCTGGGCCATGGGTTCTCCTCGTGGTCGTACCGCCCGGGCCTCTCGGGATGACCTCGGCTCCGACGCTGCTGACCAGGGTACAAGAGACCGGGCCCGTGAGAGACGGGTCAACTGGCTCCCCGGGTGCGGAACTGCACGCTGATCCGCGGGCCCACCATCCGGCTCGTCTTCGGCACGCAGTGCTGCCAGGCCTGCTGGAACTGGCCTCCCATGACGAGGAGGTCGCCGCCCCCGAGGCGGTGACGAATCGCCGGTCCCCCTGGGTTTGGTCGTATGAGGAAGGTCCGTCGCTCACCCAGGGAGATGATGGCCACCACCGTGTCGGTGGTGTGGTGTCGTCCGATGCGGTCACTGTGCCAGGCCACGCTGTCTCGACCGTCTCGGTACAGGCACAGCCCGGTGGTCCGCAGCTCCCCCGCAGCACCCCTCCCGTACTGCCGGTTGAGCAGGGAACGGGCCTCCGCCAAGGCCGGATGGGGAAGGACCTCGTCCTCCTGATAGAAGCAGACCAGGCGGGGCACGGTCACGGTGCGGTCGTACATGGGCCGTTCCTCCAACCGCCAGGGCACCTGCCCGGCCAGATGCTCGAACAAGAGATCGTGGCGTCCGACCCATGCGGGGTGGAACTCGATCCACGCCGGGCCACCGAGGGAGGTCCTCTGGACCGCCGAGCGGTCCGTCCCTAGTGCCACCGACTCGCCCTGGTCGAACAGGGACCGCTGCAGCGCTGTCATCGGACCGCTATCGTATACGAACAGATGTTCGTATCGATCGGTTCCGAGGCGGGTTTGGTCGGCCCCGGGACGGGTAGCGTCGACCACTCCCCCCGCTCCGCCAACCACCAAGATCGGACATTCACCCCATGCGCGTCTTCACGTGTGACAGCTGCGGCCAGCTGGTCTTCTTCGACAACAGCCAGTGCCTTCGGTGTCATTCGCCGCTCGGGTACGTGCATCAACGTCGGGACGTGGTGGCCCTGACCGAGATCGCTCCGGATCATCTCGTCGACCTGAACGGCCCGGTTCGGGCCTGGCAGCGGTGCGCCACCCACGCGGTGACCGGCTGCAACTGGCTGGTACCGGCAGGCACCAACGCCCTCTGCGAATCCTGTGTCCTGACACGGACCAGGCCGGCGGACGGAGATACCGAAGGGGTGGCCGAACTGCTTCACGGAGAGATGGCCAAGCGACGGCTCATCTTCCAGTTGGCCGAGCTCGGGCTGCCCGTCGTCCCTCGCGACGAGGTAGCCGGGAAGGGACTGGCCTTCGACCTGCTTTCGAGTGCCGAGACCAAAGTGATCACCGGACACGACAACGGCGTCATCACCTTGGATCTGGCCGAAGCGGACACCCAACACCGAGAGCACCTCCGCCTCCAGTTGAGTGAGCCCTACCGCACCCTGCTCGGCCACTTCCGTCACGAGATCGGCCACTACTTCTGGCCGGTCCTGGTCAACCAACCCGACGTCCTCGAGGCGTGCCGGGTCCTCTTCGGTGACGACCGGGAGGACTACGCCCTAGCCGTGAAACGACACTACGACGCACCTCAGGACAGCGACCGCTCGTGGTCGAACACCCACATCAGCCGCTACGCCACCATGCACCCCTATGAGGACTGGGCCGAGACCTTCGCCCACTACCTGCACATCCTCGACACCCTCCAGACCGCCGACAGCTTCGGCCTCGGTGCCACCATCACCACCGGTCAGCGGCGTGCCCACCGCACCGGGGCACACCCCACGAGACCCGACAGCACCACCTCGTTCGGGGACGTGGTCGACAACTGGCTGGAGCTCTCCTACGCCCTCAACCAGATCAACCGGTCGATGGGCCATGACGATCTCTACCCGTTCGTGTTGGCTCCGACGGTCATCCGCAAGCTGGCGTTCGTCGATCACATGGTGCATCGGACCTGACCTACACCCCCAGACCCGTCAGTGGTACACCACCGGGGCGTCGAAAGCGGCCCGCCTCGAGGCCCGCCGGAGGGCGGCCATCACCGGACGGCCGAGGAGGAGAACCAGCACGGCGTTGGTCAGGGCCCGCGAGATGTCGAATCCCAGCGACGTGGTGAGATCAAAGAAGACAAAGCTGTGGAGGTTGTGGAGCGCCCCGGCCCCCGGCGAGTAAGAGAAGCTGGTCGAGGTGCCGGCGCCGAAGGGCCAGAACCACAGATTGAGCAGCGTGCCGTACGCCACGGCGGAAACGGCGGCGTAGCCGGCCAGCATGACGAGTTCGGCCTTTCCCTTCAGAGGGGGGAGGCACCCGGCGCCGAATCCCATCCAGGCCGCCCCGAACATCTGGAACGGGAGCCACGGTCCGATCCCTCCGGTGATGAGGGCCGAGGCGGCGATGGTCACGGCCCCGAGCACAAAGCCGAAGCCGCGTCCGAACACCCGGCCCGATGGGATCAGCAGAAAGAACACGGGTTCGAATCCGGCGATGCCCGGGCTCGGGATGCGCAGGGCCGCACCACAGGCGGCGAGGATGCCGAGGAGGGCGATGGCCTTGGCGTCGAGGGTCCCCTCGGCCATCTCGCCAAGGATCACGGCGAGCAGCAGGGGCAGCACGGCCACGAACAACCACGGTGCGTCAGCCGAGTGGGCCTGGTTGGCCCCGGCGTGGGTCTGAATGACCAGAGGCCAGCAGAACGCGGCCAAGCCGATCAGCGAGGTCACGGCCAGGAGGACCGAGGCCCTGGGCCGGAGCTGGATGGCCGTTGAACGTCGGTCCTGATCACCGGTCACGGGAGCCCACCCGCCAGGGCCGTGCGCACTTCGTCCACGGTCAACCACGGCGCGGGGGCCAGCACCTTGGAGACCTGAGGGGCGAACACCGGCGAGTGACACACCACGTCTCTGGCCGGTCCGTCGGCCACGATCTCCCCTTCGGCCAACACCACCACCCGTGAGGCCACCTGGGCCACCAGCTCGACATCATGAGTGGCCACCAGCACACAGTCCCCATCGGCGGCCAGCTTCCTGAGCACGGTGACCAACCGCTCCTTGCTCGGATAGTCGAGACCGCGGGTGGGCTCGTCCAACAGAACGACCGTCGGTCCTGGGGCCAGCACGATGGCCAGGGCTAGAGCCAGTCGCTGCCCTTCGGAGAGGTCCCGGGGATGGCGGTCCCGGGGCATGCCCGGAAGCACTTCATCCAGCATGGCCGACGTGGTGCCGGGATCGAGGCCCGTCTCGCGGTCGGCCGTCGAGCACTCCTCGGCCACGGTCTCGCCGTAGAGCAGGGCGCCGGCGTCCTGGGGGACCAGACCGACAACGGTGATCAACTTCCGGGCGGGGATGCTGGTAGGCGGCGCGCCGGCCACGGTGACGCGACCGCTGTTGGGCGTGCGCAATCCGGCCAGCTGCGCCAAGAGCGTGGACTTACCCGACCCGTTGCGGCCCATAAGGGCCACCACCTCACCGGGCGCCATGGTGACCGACACCTGGTCGAGGGCCACCACCGGGCCGTAGACGACGCTGGCCCGCTCGACACTGACCACCGTCGCCGGATCGGGATGCGCCGCGCCGGGGGACCGAGTGGGCTGGGGCGACGGTGCGTCGGCCAGCCGCTGGCGGAGCGGTCCGGCCAGCCGCCGGGCGTCCCGCACGGAGAGGGGCACCGGCGACCATCCGGCCAGCCGGGCCAGCTCCACCAGTGGAGGCGCCACCGGAGAGGTGGCCATGATCTCGGCGGTGGAGCCGGTCACCAGTGGGGCTCCGTCGCCCGGCACCAACACGACCCGGTCGGCGAAGGGGATCACCCGCTCCAATCGGTGCTCCGCCAGCACCACCGTCATGCCGACGTCGTGCACCAGCCTCGTGAGGGAGGCCAGCACCTCCTCGGCAGCGGCCGGGTCGAGGGCCGAGGTGGGTTCGTCGAGGACGAGGACCCGGGGTGAGGCGCTGAGGACGGCACCGATCGCCACCCGTTGCTGTTGGCCTCCCGAGAGGGTCGTGAGGGGACGGTTGCGCAGGTCGTGCAAGCCGAGCAGGTCGAGGGTGTCCTCCACGCGTCGACGCATGGCGTCGGGGGCAATTCCGAGGTTCTCCATGGTGTACGCCAGTTCGTCCTCCACCGTGTCGGTGACGAAACTGCTAGCCGGGTTCTGGCCCACCACCCCGACCAGGTCGGCCAGCTCCCGAGGCGGGTGGGTTCGGGTGGAACGACCCCCGACGCGCACGTCGCCACCCAGGTGGCCACCGGTGAAGTGCGGCACGAGGCCGTTGATGGCCCGGAGCAACGTGGTCTTACCCGAGCCCGTCTGCCCCACCACCAAACACAGCTCGCCCTCGTCGATGTGGAGGTCCACATGGACGAGGGTGGGGAGGTCGGCCCCGTCGTAGGTGAAGGTGACGTCGGAGAACTCGATCATGCCCGGGTCCTTGGCACCGATTCGACCGCACCCTCGACGGTGTCGGACAGGGAGGCGTCCGCGTCCACCGGGCCGTCGGGCCCGTCGGCGACGTCACCCGACGGTGCCCGATTCCGGGGGGCGGCAAAGACCGCGGGAGCCGGGGCCGCCACGGCCGGCACCAGCGCCACCAACACTCCGGCCATGGGTAGCAGGGGCACCTGGGGAGGATGGAGCGGCGTGACGACGAGCTGCAGGCCGGGCACGTCCATGACGGCTGCGACGATCAATCCGACCAGGGCCACGACTCCCGAGCCGACCACGAGCCATTCCGCCGTCCGCCAGAGGTCCGGACGGTACCGAGTGCGGTTGGTACGACGCCCCCCGACGGCCATGCCCACCCCGACCAGCACGGCCCCTGTGGCCACGAAGGGAACGCCGCCGGCGGGCAACGACCCTGTGTCGAGTAGTCCGTACACCCCGACGACCACCAACAGCAGTCCGACGGCCGTCGAGGCTGTTCCCCACCGTCGTGTGCCCGGAGGCAGCGGCACCCGGCGCCCGTACCCCCGAGCGTCCATCGACGAGGCCAACTGGAGGGACCGGTCGAGGGCACTCTCAAGGACCGGGATCGCCATGCCCCGGAGCCCTGCCACGCCTCGGGTGGGACGGCCTCGGAGGCGTCGGGCGTCGCGGACGTCGGCGATGGCCATGACCACCTCGGGGGCGAAGGCCAGCGACACCGTGACCGCCACCCCGGCCTCGTAGAGGATGGCGGGCAGGCACCGGAGCAGGCGATACGGGCTGGCCAGGGAGTTGGCCGCCCCGAAGCAGATCAGGATCACGGCCAGACGCAGGCCGTCCACGGCGGACTCGATGATCGACTCGGCGGTCACCTGGCCGCCGATGCTGACCCCGGCGGCCCAGGACGGAAGGGGCACGTGGGGCAGGGTGAACAGCACGTGTCCCGGCAAGCGGTCTCCGAAGATGATCTGGACCACCACCCGGACCACGATGACCACCAGGCCCATTCGGAAGAAGAACACGATCGAGCGCGACCAGGGGGCCGCCGACCGGCGGGCCGAAACGACGAACGCGGCCACCGCGGCGATGAGCGCCAGCAACAGCGGGTTGGTCGTCCTGGTGGCTGCTCCGGCCAGGCATGCGGCCCACAACCACCAGGCCGCCGGGTGCAGCCCACGGCGTCCTGACGAGGTGGACCGGCGGGTCATGGGGTCCGGGCCCGACGGCGCCAGCCGATGACGGCCGCAGCAGCCAGGGCCAGGACGACCAATGCCCCGATGATTGCAGGTACCGCTCCCCCGCCCGAACCCTCGTGGTCAGCGGTATCGGCGGCCCGGAGCGACTGGGAGGTGGAAGACGGGGAAGCCGTAGTGGTCGTCGACCCGGCAGTTCCCGCACCAACCGGTCCGGTGGTCGACGAGGTCGGCGAGGCGGAGCCGGACGAACCTCCGGGCGCGACGGTCGTCGATGTGGTGGCCCCGCCGAGGCCGGTTCCCTTGGGGGCCGGCGAGACGACCGGTGAAACCGGAGTAGTGACCGGCGTCGGGATCGTGGTCGGCGGAGTGGTCACCGCGGTCGGTGGGGCGACGGCATGACAGAGGCTGGCGTAGTCCGGGCCGGCCGACGGTTTCGGGGCTGACGGGTTGTCGGGTCCGGGATTCTGAAACCGCCAGCCCTCCACGTCCTGTCCGTTGGCGGCACTCCCCACCTCGGCCGATGCTCCCCGGTTGGCGTAGGTCCAGTTGCCCGAACCGTCTGTCATGTACCAGTAGGACCAGTACTGATATCCCCCGGTGATCGCCTGCCCGCACGCCGGGGCGGCAGGGATGCCATTGATGGAGCAGAGGAGCCCACTCCCGTCGGAGGCAAACCCGGGTTGCGCCAGGTTCTCCTGGGCAACGAAGGCGCTCAAGGCCTGATAGCCGGTGTCGGTGGGTGGTACCTGGACACACCCGGTGACTGGTGCTCCCGATCCGCTGAAGTCGAGCACGAAGCCCACCCCTACGGTGGTGGCGGCCCCAGCGACATCGGAGAAGGGCACGAGTGCGTCGGGCCCGCCTGCCGCCAGGGCGGCCGAAGCCGCCCCGACGAACAGGAGCACCGACACCGCTCTCCGGCGATGCCACCGGCCATGGAACATCAGCCCGGTTGGGCGGTACTGGCCGTCATGGCCACAATGGGGGCATTGAGGGGTGAGCCACCGTGGGATCCCTCGAAGAGGGCGTCACCGTAGTTGAAGACACCCCCGTCTGATGCGGACAGCCAGTAGCCCTGACCGTCGGTGGTGGCGGCCATTCCCACGATGGGGGCATTGAGAGGCGAGCCACCGTGGGATCCCTCGAAAGTGGCGTTCCCGTAGGTGAAGATTCCGCCGTCGGAGGCCGCCAACCAGTAGCCGTTGCCTCCGGCCGCGGCGGCCATGCCCACGATGGGCTTGTTCAGGTGGGAGCCACCGTGTGACCCCTCGAAGGGGGCGGTCCCGTAGGTGAAGATGCCGCCGTCGGAGGCGACGAGCCAGTAGCCCTTACCGTCAGGCGTCGCCGCCATCCCCACGATGGGGGCGTTCAGGTGGGAGCCACCGTGGGAGCCGGCGAAGACGGCGTCACCGTAGGTGAAGATGCCGCCGTCGGAGGCCACGAGCCAGTAGCCCTTGCCGTCAGGCGTCGCCGCCATCCCCACGATGGGGGCGTTCAGGTGGGAGCCACCGTGGGAGCCGGCGAAGACGGCGTCACCGTAGGTGAAGATGCCGCCGTCGGAGGCCACGAGCCAGTAGCCCTTGCCGTCAGGCGTCGCCGCCATCCCCACGATGGGGGCGTTCAGGTGGGAGCCACCGTGGGAGCCCTCGAAGGGGGCGTTACCGAAGTTGAAGATGCCGCCGTCAGAGGCGGCCAACCAGTAACCGTTGCCCGCGAACGACGCCACGAAGGGGAAGGCCTTACCGGCGATGGCCGGGACCGCCTGGTTGGTGGCGAGCAGGTTCGGGCCCGGTGTTCCTGGGAAGGCGAAGGCCCCTACACCGGTGCCGGAGGCGATCTGGAACGATGTCAGCGCGGTTACTGGGTTCGATGCGCCCTTCTGGAACACGGGTGCGAGCGGCGAGTCATCCAGTGACACCAGGGACTGGATGACCAGGGCCGTCGAATTGGGATCGCTGGCCTGGGGCGACGCAAGGCTGTTCGGATAGTACGACCAACCTCCGTCGCCCACCTGCCCACCGGTAAGGAAGGCCTGGGCCGCGGTCGAGACCGTCGGGGTGAGTGAGCTCTGGGCCACAAGACCTTGGAGGGCCAAGGCCGTGGCATTGGTGTCAGGCCCGGCGAAGCTGGCTGGAAGCCCACTGCAGGCGTTGTTGACGTTGTCCGGGGTCGTCCAACCACCGCCCGGGCACTGCTCGGCCAAGAGCCAGGTGATGGCAGCATGCACGGCGGTGGTCCCGGTTACGCCGACGGCGCCCAGGGCGGCCAGGACCAGTCCTTGCTGGTAGTTCCCGGCATCGAAGTCCATGGCTTGCGCCTCGGAGCCGAACATGCCGGCATCGGGGCCCGTCGTCTGTTGGGTGGCGAGGAGACGCGTAACCAAGTTGGTGCCACCGAAAGCGTAGGGATTCTCCCCAAGGGCATGAGCGTCGAGGATGAGCAGGGCCAGCTGCCCCGGCCCGTCGGCTCCGCCTGAGCTCACATAGGTGTCGACGTGGGCACCCAGGTAGCCGAGCGCGGTGTAGGCGGTGGTGGCGTCAGCACCTGCACCGGCCAGGGCGAGCACTGCGTTGGCCGTTCCCGACAGATCGGCCGTACCCGGCGTGGTGGTTGAGGGGATGTAGCCGGCCGCAGTGAACTGGCTGGCCAGCCAGTCGGCGCCGGCCTGGGCGGATGCGGGCTGCGGGAAGGTCGTGGCGACCGACGGCGTAGCCGAGGTGGCGCTGGCCACTGCCGGTCCCGCGGCGGTGGCGATCAGCAGGCTGACTCCGAAGGCAGCCGAAGCCAAAAGGCGTTTGGTGGACATGGGTGTGGATCCTCACTTCCGGACAACGACCCGGAAGTCCCAGACTCCTCACGGGCCCGTGACCTACCGAGTCCCTGCCGCGATTCTCGACGGGAATGGACTCAACCAAGCGGTGGATCGGTATCCCGGCTCGTGATGAACGTTTCGTTCGCCACCTACGGTTGCGGACCAGCGCCGGATTTCGACCGGCTTCCCCGAAGCACTGCCTTTGCTGCTCGGGCGACGTTACCAGGATTGCGCCGGGCGAGCCTGGGGGTCGCCCGCCATGGGCCGGCGTCGCGCTGCCGTCTCAGTCGATGACGGATATGGGACGTCCGGTCCCGGCGTGACGCAGGTGGACGAGCACCTCGCGCCAGGCCCGGATCGGACTCTGCTCGGAGTAGTCGATGTGCCGTTCGTCACAGAAGGGCCGCACCAGCCTGCGGGCCCGTCGCAGGTTGGCCCGGGGCATCGACGGAAACAGATGGTGCTCGATCTGGGTGTCCAGACCACCGAACATGAAGCCGTTGAACGACGGCCCCCTGAGATTGCGCGAAGTCAGTACCTGGCGGCGGAGGAACCCCAGCTCGTCGGTGCCTACCAGGGTAGGCATGCCCACGTGGTTGGTGATGAAGCTGACGCCGAGATAGAAGCCGAACAAGGCTTGGGTCACGAGGATGAACCCCACCGCCCGTAGTGGCGACAGGATGAGGAAGGGCGCCACGAAGAACACGAGGACGTGGACCAAAAGCAGGCCCGATTCGACCAGGACAGCGCGGTCTCGACGACGGGACAGTGAGATGGCGCTGGCCACGTGGAGGTTGAGGGCCTCGAGGAACAGCAAGGGCACCAGCATCACCACCTGGGAACGGGCGAACTCACGCCCGACCCATCCCCGCCGTCGAGCCTGGTCCGGCGTGTAGACCAACGCCCCCGGCACCAGGTCGGGATCCTTGTCCAATCGTTGGGTATGGGCATGGTGCCGGTTGTGTTTGTTGACCCACCAGCCGAAACTGAATCCGGCGAAGAGATTGGCCACCACCAACCCGATGAGATCGTTGTCGCGCCGTCGCGAGCTGATCTGGCGATGACCGGCATCGTGTCCGATGAATCCCAACTGGGTGAGGACGAAGGCCAACGCCACGGCCACCATCAGCACCCACCACGAGTTGCCCACCAGCACCACAGCGAACCCGACCGCGATCAGCGCGGCGACCGAACCGGCGATCTTGATCCAGTAGTAACCCTGGCGCCGGGCCAGCAGCCCGTCATCACGGACCCGGCGGGACAGTTCGGCAAAGTCCTCGCGGTTCGAGGGCACAAGAGGTTGGGCCTCGAAGGCGGTATCCATGATGGGTCTCTCGGTCGGTGCCTAATGGCAGGGGGCAGAAGAGCGTGATCAGGGCACCGTCGACCGCTGCACTGGTCGGGGCGAAGACAGGACCCGTCGACCGACGGAGACCGAGTGACGACGAGGCGTCGTTCCGGCCCTACCGAAGATGACAGTGCAACTGTAGGTGCAAAAGCACGCGTCGCCGGCCCACGGGCTCGCCGGTGGCCGGCCGGTCCCTCCACCGTGGGCCCTCGATCGACCTCATCCCCTTGCCCGCCGCTCCAGACCCGGCGATCGTCGCCCGGCGGCCGCGGCGCCCGAGCGGGCCATTCAACTCGGCCGCGCCATGTCCGGAGAGGGTCGTCTCTAGAATCACGATGGGTTTACTAGACAATCGGCTGAGCCTAAGTTGACAAAGTTGACCGAGTTAGTCGAGAATACCCTCGTCCCGCCCTACCGCGACCACATCCCGAGGTAACCATGACCATCACTACCCCGCTCGCTATCGATATCGCCCCGCTCTCGGGCACCATCGGCGCAGAGATCCGCGGCATCGAC
Organism: uncultured Acidimicrobiaceae bacterium; assembly: GCA_963845485.1. Lineage (GTDB taxonomy): Bacteria > Actinomycetota > Acidimicrobiia > Acidimicrobiales > RAAP-2 > Bog-756. The sequence goes on from CAWJSI010000017.1 coordinate 290,578, forward strand.
CTCCATGAGCCGCTCAGCGACGGCACCGTCGTCGCCATCCGCCAGGCGCTGCTCGACTACAAGGTCATCTTCTTCCCCGGCGCCCATCTCGACCCGACGGAGCACAAACACTTCGCCACCTACTTCGGTGAGATCACCAACGCTCATCCCGTGGTGCCCGGCATCGGCGACCACAAAGAGGTCTTCGAGATCGACTACTCCAAGGTGCGCGAGATGCTGGCCGCGGGTACCGAAGACGGCGAGTACGGAGGTGGTGAGAAGTGGCACACCGATGTGACCTTCATGAAGACCCCGCCTCTCGGTTCCATCCTCAATGCCATCGTCATTCCTGAGGCGGGCGGCGACACATTGTGGGCCGACACCAACGCCGCCTACGAAGGTCTGTCCCAGCCGTTCAAGGATCTGGTCGACGGGCTCACCGCCGTGCACGACGGCGGACGCCGGTTCGGCAAGCTGCTCGACTACGTGGGCCACGGCGAATGGGACGGCGAACAGTTCACCGAGCTGGTCCCCGCCGAGCATCCCGTCGTCCGGACACATCCCGAGACGGGGCGACGCAGCCTCTTCGTCAATCCGGGCTTCACCGTTCGCATCAAAGGACTGAGCGCCAAGGAGAGCGAGACACTGCTCACCTTCCTCTACACCCATATGGCCACGCCTGAGTATGTGGTCCGCTATCAGTGGGACGAGGGCGATCTCGGATTCTGGGACAACCGGACCACGATGCACTACGCCATCGGCGACTACGGAGACGCCCACCGGGTCATCCAGCGAGTCACCATCCGGGGCGACCAGCCCTTCTGAGCTCGATCTTCTGAGGGGCAGCATCCGGATCGATGTTGAGCACCCCCCGAGTGGTCCACCCGTGGTCCCGACACCTAGCCGGCCTCACCACACCCCGTTGTTCCCGACCCATCGAAAAAGGATGACCATGCATCACCCCGCTCACCGTCCCAACTCCATCCGGCGCCTCTGGCGCGCCGGGGCTGTGGTCGCCGCCGCGGCATCCCTGGCACTCACTCCGGTGATCGCCGGGGGCGCGCCCGTGGCGGGCGCCGCAACCCCGGACCTGTCGGGGGTGACCATCAATTTTGCCGACCAGTTCAAGCAGTACCAGACCGTGTTCACGGCCACCAACGCCCTGAAGGGGGCGCAATACAAGGTGAGCTGGAGTGAGTTCGTCGGCGGGCCACCCATCATCGCCGCTGAGACCGGCGGGTCGGTCGACCTCGGAGACATGGCCGAGACACCCACCATCTTCGCCCAAGCCTCGGGCGATCCGGTGAAGGTGATCGCGGCCACCAAGGGCACCAATCCGAAACAGTCCCCATTCGGGATCCTGGTGCCCAAGGGATCGCCGATCACCAAGGTCTCGCAACTGCGGGGACACACCGTGGCGGTGCAAGAAGGCACGGTTGAACAGTACGTACTCATCCAGTTGCTGAAGAAGGCCGGGTTGCCCTATGGCGCCGTGACCATCGTCAACCTTCCCATCACGAGTGCTTCGACGGCCGTGACCAACGGCAAGGTCGACGCCGCCGTACTGTCCCAGCCCCTGATCGGCCTCGACCTCCAGAGTGGCAAAGCCACCCAACTGGTGAGCGCAGCCGGTATCCCCACCTACGGCTATCTCACGGCCAGTCAGGCCGCGCTCGACAACCCGGCCAAGGCGGCAGCCCTGGCCGACTTCATCAACCGCTTCTACAAGGCTCAGGCCGTCCTGACCAAGAACCCACAGCTGGCTGCCCAAACCTATGTCACCACGTTCGGCGTGCCGCTCTCGGTGGCGGAGACCGCCGTCAAGTCGGTGAGTGCCGTCGGGACCCCCATCACTCCGTCCATCATCAAGTACCAGCAGGCCGAAGCCAACACGTTCCAGCAACTGGGTCTGGTGCCCGACAAGTTGAACGTGGCCAAGATCTTCGACCTGAAGTACAACGCAGCGGTAGCCAAAAAGGCGGGGTTGTCGTCGTGAGCGATGGGAAAGGCGAAGGAGCCCGTGACTGATCTCGCCCATCGAGCACCGATAGGGCCGACCACCGTCACGGGAGGGAAGGCGTCCGAGCCGGTACCTGACGTGCCGGCCGGACTGATCCGCCCGTCGGCCCATACGGCCGCGCCCCGCAGCCGGCGCGTGACGATCGCCGTGCGGACGCTCGTGCCCTTGGTGCTGTTCGGTCTGTGGTGGCTCCTCACGGGAACCGGCGTGATCGCCGGGACCATTCTCTCGTCGCCCCCGACGACCTGGCACTCCTTTGTCGATCTGCTGCTCCACCAGGACCTGATCGGCGACATCGGGGTGTCGGTGGCCCGGGCCGCCGTGGGATTGGCCATCGGGGCCAGCATCGGACTGGTTCTCGGCATCACCGTGGGACTGTTCTCCCTCGGTGAGGAGCTCATCGACTCATCCATGCAGATGTTCCGGACCATCCCCTTTCCGGCCGTGATCTTCCTGTTCATCGTGTGGTTCGGGATCGGTGAGACCGCCAAGGTGGCGCTCATCGCCCTGGCCACCCTCTTTCCCATGTACCTCAACGTCTCCAACGGGGTGCGAAACGTCGACCGAAAAGTCGTCGAGGCCGCCCGCTCCTTCGGCCTGCGCGGCCGCAGGCTGGTGCGCCAGGTGGTGATCCCCCTGGCTATGCCCTCGATCCTGACCGGCCTCCGATTCTCCACGGGGGTCTCGGTGATCGCCCTCGTCTTCGCGGAGACGATCAATGCCAACAAGGGCATCGGCTACCTGGTCAGCCAGGCCGCCAGCTTCAACCAGGTACCTGTGCTCGTGGTCTGCATCTTCCTCTACGCCCTCTTGGGCATCGGGGCCGACCTCCTCGTGCGGCTGTTGGAACGCTCCTCGATGCCCTGGCGCAGTCAGCTCACCGTCCGATGAGCGTGGCCACTGAATCCCCCGCCGTTGTTGTCCGCCAGATCACCAAGTCGTTCGGGGACCGAGCCGTCCTCGCCGACCTCGACCTGACCATCGAACAAGGACAGTTCGTGGCCCTGCTCGGGGCTTCGGGCAGCGGCAAGACCACGCTGTTGCGGGTGCTTCTCGGCCTCGAGTCGACGTCCTCGGGCGACGTGTTCGTGCCCGAAGCGCGGACAACGGTCTTCCAAGAGCCCCGACTGGTGGCTTCGATGAAGGTCTGGCGCAACGTCCTCATCGGGCTGCCCCGGGGGCTCGATTCGCGAGAGGTGGCGGTGGCGGCCCTCGGCGAGGTGGGACTGGCGGACCACGCCGACGCCTGGCCCGGCACACTCTCGGGCGGTGAGGCCCAACGGGTGGCCCTGGCACGGGCGCTCGTGCGCCAGCCCCGGCTCCTGCTGCTGGACGAACCGTTTGCCGCCCTGGATGCGCTCACCCGGCTGAAGATGCAAGCGCTCGTGGCCGACCTGTGCGCCAAGCACCGACCCGGTGTGCTCCTCGTCACCCATGACGTGGAAGAGGCCGTCCTTCTGGCCGACCGGGTCCTGGTACTCAAACACGGGCGGATCTCCTTGGACGAGACCATCGACCTGGTCCGGCCACGACGCATCGGCGGACCGGAGTTCGACGCTTACCGAGATCGGTTCATGGTGGAGCTTGGCGTGCTCGACCCGGCCGGGCGAACGCTCGGCCCACCGGTGGCCAACGGAGAGGCTTGACCCTCCCGGCAACGAATGCCGGGCACCGGGTTCCCGGGGCCGTCGAGCTCATGTCACCACATCGGCTGGTCCTTCACGGTGAAAGGGGACGACCGACGAACCGAGCACACTCGCCAGCTCCCCGTCGCCTCCCGGCTACTTACAGCCGAGTGCTCAGCGGCCCTGGTAGTACTCCGTCGTCCGTTTCGAAGGGAGCAGGGCCACGATGATCAGGGCGATGAGTGAGAAGAAGAACCCGAAGATCAGCCACAAAAAGGCGTGTCGGCCCTTCCGCTTGGCGATGTTGTAGATCCAGGCCATGATCAGGATCCAGAGGATGAACCCGATCACCGAGGTCAGGGCGATCCGGGCCCCGGTCACGGCCAGGATCGAGGACACGAGGGCGGTCACGGGCTGATCCTTGTCGGAGGCATTCCGGCAGCGTAACAACACACCAACGAACTGCGGCGGTACCGGTGGAGCGGGAGTACCCGGCCTTCGACGAACCGGCCCGTCTGAGATGAGGCGATGCAGCCAGCGCTCCCTCCGCATGCAGGAATACGTTGTGCGGTCGCGTGACCACGGAGCGGTGTCGTCCCTGGCCGTAACAATCGGCGGTGTGGTTCGCTCGATAGGTGAACCGGGCAAGGGGTAGACGATGGAGCGTGGCGGCCGTCGCGCTATGCGTCGTCGTCGGCGGTCTGCTGTGTGCCGGCTGCCTGGGCTCGGGTGCGCGCGCAACGCCAGCCCCGGCATCAGCCTCTTCGTCGGGTACGGGGAGCCCGGCCGGCAACGCCTCCGCTCAGCCCGTCACCCAGAACATCGGCAGCGTCGGCGCGCCGGTCCCGTCGGCTGGATGCGCGCTGACCCAGATGGGGCCCACCGCCAACCAGCTCCAGGGCCTGGAGGTGGCCGGGACCCCGAGGTGGTACCTCCTCACCACGCCATCACCTGACGTCCCGAGTCCGAGCGGAGCGACCTCGTCCACCTCCCTCGACCCACGACCCCTGGTACTCGACTTTCCCGGGCTCGGCGAAAGCGCCACGATCCAGGCCACCATGTCCCAGTTCGGGGCCCTCGCCCAACAGGACGGCTTCGTCGTCGCCTTCCCCGAGGGCACCGGTGATCCGGTGCGGTGGGACATGAGTACTCTCGCCCCCTCCAATCCAGACCTCGAGTTCGTCACCGCCTTGCTGGCTCAACTCGAGGCCACCCAGTGCATCGACACTTCGCGGGTCTACGCCAGCGGGTTCTCCGACGGTGCCTACATGGCGTCGGCCCTGGCCTGCTCCATGTCGGACCAGATCGCAGCGATCGGGGCGGTGTCGGGCCTCCAGCTGCCCACCCGGTGCACGACCCACCGCGCGGTCCCGATCATCGCCTTCCACGGCACCGCCGATCCGATCCTGCCCTACGGCGGTGGCACGGCCACCGCCACACTCAGTCAAGAGCTGAACGACACCGAAGCCACGCCGACTCCCATTCCGACCGTGGTCAGCAGCTGGGCAGCCCGCGACAGTTGCACTCCTCGGTCGGTGGACACCGACGTAGCCAGCCAGGTGGTCTTGCGCCAGTACCGATGCCCGGCCGATGCGGCGATCGAGTTCTACACCATCCTCGACGGTGGGCACGCCTGGCCCGGCAGCCTGATCAGCGCATCCGAGCTGACTACCGACGGGGCCACCACCTTCCAGATCGATGCCACCTCTCTGATGTGGTCGTTCTTCCAACGATTCCAGCTCTAGGCCACTGACACCGGGGAGTGGCAACCGTCCCACCACGGCCAGGGACGACGGGTACGATGCTGGCCATGGCTTCGGGAGGGTTCATGCGCTCCTGGCACGACCGCTTCATCGTGGATCCGGTCCGGCGGGTGGTGGCCCAAGAGGTCGAAAACGCTTCGGTCCGACTGGTCGCCGTATTCGGGGAGGCCACCGATGAGCTGCGTCGCATTCTCGGCGATGTGGCCGACGCCAACGACCAGGTCGCCGAAGCCCTCGGCCGCAGCGTGGCCCGTCTCAGTGCGGAGACCGAGGCGCTGCACGAGGAACTCCGCAACCTGGGCCGATCCCCGGGTCAGCCGGAACCGCCCTCTTGACGCCAGCGGTCATCGAACCCCCCGTCGTACTGGATCTCCAAGCGGCGCAGAGCCCGACCTACCGGGAGCGGGGCGTCGCCCGTTTCGCCATCGACTACGCGGCAGCGCTCGTCCAGACCGTGCCAGAGCTGGTCGACCGGGTACTGACCCGGCCTGACCTCCCTCCGGTCACCGGACTGCCCGAGGTGCTGAGGACGGACGTCTTGACCAGCGTTCCCGACTGGAGTCGGGCCGGTGGTGTGTTCCACGCCCTCTCCCCCTTTGACATCGCCACACCGGTGCGCCGGATCTGGCCTCGGGAGGTGTCTCGCACCGGCCGGCGGCTGGTGGTCACGGTCTACGACCTCATCCCCGAGCTGTTTCCCGAGACCTACCTGATCGATCCGGGCGTCCGGCACCGGTACCGGGCGCGCCGCGAACTGATCAGGGCGGCCGACCACGTCATGACCCTGTCCCGCTCGGCGGCCGACGACGTCGCCGACCGCCTCGGGGTTCCCGACCATCGGATCACCGTGGTCGGGGCGGCATGCTCGGATGCCTTCGGGACCGGCGGCACCCGTGGCCACGAGGCACAGCTGGCCGGCGCAGCGATCCCCGGGCTCGGCGAACGCACGGTCGTCTACAACGGAGCCGTCGAACCCCGCAAGAACATGGAGGGCCTCATCGAGGCATTCGCCCGACTTCCCGACGAGGTGCGGACGCGACATCAGTTGGTCCTGGTCTGCCGACTCCAACCCCTCGAGCGGAATCACTACGAGGTCTTGGCCCGGAACCTCGGACTCGGTGACTCGCAACTGCTTCTCACCGGGTTGGTCCCGGACGCCGCCCTCGTCCACCTCTACCGCAGCGCCACCCTGGTCGTGTTCCCGTCCTTCTACGAGGGCTTCGGGCTACCGGTTGCCGAGGCCATGGCCTGCGGGGCGCCGGTGGTGGCCTCCGACAACTCCTCGCTCCGGGAGCTGGTTGAACCAGGGGCCACCTTCGATCCCTCCGACGTCGACGACATGGCCCGATCGGTGGAGCGAGCCCTCGTCGACGAGGGCCATCGGCAACGGCTGCTTCGGTGGTCGGCTCGGCCCCGCCCGTCGTGGTCGGAGGTGGCCGAGCGGGCCGCCGCGGTCTATCGGAGGCTGGACGGCGACACCGTGGATGGCACCACTCAAACCCGTGGACCGGCAGCGTGGCGCCGCCGTCCGCTGGTGGCCCTCGTCACTCCATGGCCACCGGCCACCTCGGGGGTAGCTATCTACTCCCAACGGCTGGCCCGCTCCCTGTCGGACCACGTGGACGTCGAGGTGTTCCTAGACGGCGACAGGTCCGGAGGCCCACCGCCGAGAGACCACGAGTTTTCCTTCTACCCGGCCTGGTCACTCCCCCACGTCGACCCGGCCCGGGGTGGTTACGACGCCGTCATCGCCTGCATCGGCAACAGTGAGCACCATGCCGGTGCCCTGGCCCTGCTCCGCCGCCACGGAGTGTCGGCTGCCGTGCTGGCCCACGATGTCCGTTTGAACGGGCTCTACCGGCACGGCGCCGCTCGCGGGGCGGTTCCCGAAGGGATACTGGCGGTGCTCACCGAGCTCTACGAAGAGGCCACGGATGCATGGCTCACCGAGGGGTGGCTGCAGCCCAACGAAGCCGAGGCCCACGGGGTGTATCTGGCCCGGGAGCTGATCGACCTGGCTCGACCCTTCCTCGTCACCTCGGAGTTCGCCGCCGACGTAGCCCGGCGTGAAGCCAGACCCGAGGACGCCGGGAACGTGCTCGTCTCCCCCTTCGCTTACCCGGCACCGGTCCTGCGGAGCCCTCGCCTCGAGGTCCGGGGCTTGGTATGCACCTTCGGTCTGGTCAACGAAGTCAAGCAGCCGGACCTGGTCCTCGAGGCGTTCGCCCTCGTCCAACGCAGGGACGTCGGCACCCGGCTGGCCTTCGTGGGCCCCATCGACCCCGCCTTGCGCGAGCACTACCACGCGGCGGCCATGCGTCTCGGTGTCGCCGGGGCGGTCACCTTCACCGGCGCCGTCGACGATGAAGAGTACGAGTCGTGGCTGGCTCGGGCATCGGTGGCCGTGCAGCTCCGGGCCAGCACCAACGGGGAGACGTCGGCCGCGGTCGGCGACAGCCTGACCCACGGCGTGGCCACGGTGGTCACCGACATCGGCCCGGCCCACGATCTTCCCGACTTCGTGGCCAAGGTGTCCGTGGATGCCACACCAGAGACGTTGGCGGACATCATCTGCCGGCTCGTGACCGACGAGGACGAGCGGGCATGGCGAGTGTCTGAGGGCCTGGACTATGTGACGGAGCGCAGCTTCGACCACACCGCCCGCCAGCTTCTCGAAACGTTGCACCTGGCTCCCTCGGCGGCACGGCAGGCGGGAGCTTCGTGAGGCGTTCGGTCGTGGTCGTGTCGATGCGGTGCGGGGACTGGCTCGAACCCTGTCTGGCCTCGGCGCGTGACCAGGCCGATCAGCTCGTCGTGGTGGACAACGGCTCGACGAACGCCGAAGTTTCGATCCTCGCCCGCCGCTTCGGCGCCACCGTGGTCCGAAACAGCGAAAATCGGGGGTTCACCGGAGGGGCCAACCGGGGTCTCCGTCAGGCCGCCGGGACCATCGTTGCCCTCCTCAACGACGACGCGGTCGCCGAGCCTTCGTGGCTGGACGAGGCCGAAGAGGTCCTGGCCGACCCCTCGGTGGCCGCCGTCACGCCCAAGGTCCTCCTCGAGGGGTGGTACGGCCAGGTGGTCCCAACCGAGGAGCCGTGGTACGCCCCATCCGATGCACGGCCCCTCGGCCGTCGACTCACCTCGGTGCGACACCAGGGGACCGAACTGCTCGACCGGCTGGTGGGACCGGGAATCCATCGCCTGGAGTCGGCCGTTGTGGAGGGCCAGTCGACTCGGTGGCGCTGGACGCGACCGGGCAAGCCCTATTTCGTACCCCTCCCGGGGCCGGCTCCCGGGGCCACGGTCCTCTTGGACAACGACGAGGAGGTGACCGTCTCCGCGGTGTGCCGGCTCGTGAACAACACCGGGTTGTTCCTCCGGTCCGACGGCTATGCGGGCGATCACGGGCTCGAGTCACCCGATGATGGCCGCTGGGACCAGCCGCGGGAGACCTTCGGAACCAGCGGAACGGCCATGGCGGTGCGAGCCGAGGTGCTGGACCGGGTCGGGGTGTTCGCCGAGCCATTCTTCGCCTACTACGAGGATGCCGACTGGAGCTGGCGGGCCCGCAGGCTGGGAATGCGGGTCGTCTACCGTCCGGGGGCGTCGGTCTCCCATCGACGCTCGGTAACCTCGGAGGCGACCCTCGGCGCCAGGGTGCGGGTGCTCGGCGAGCGCAACCGGCTCCTCACCCTGGTCCGCAATGCACCCGTTGGGGTTGCGGAACGCGAAGTCCGTCGCCGCATCGTGGACGGGCCCGACCACGGGGTCCGTCGCGGCATGCTCGGCCTGCTGCCCTGGGCCCTTGCCTCTCGGACTCAGCTGTCCCGCCAGTCCATCGCCACCGCCGCGGAAGTCTGGGACCGGTGGGGAGGCGCCGACGTGGCCTGGGACGACGGCCCCGTCAACCACGCGGCAGAATCCCGTGGCTGAGCTCCCCTTCATCGGCGGGTCGGAAGCAGCCGGGGGCTCAGCGACCCCGGCCGACGTCCTCCATGCGCGCATCCAGGACCTCGTGGCCCGGCGCCGGGCCGAGGGGAACTACGAGTCGGGCCTGGAAGACAGGCTGGATGCCCACGGCCGAACCATGGTGGCGGTCCGGGCCGGTCCCGGCGGCCACCGTCCCCAGTTCTCCAGCGAAAGTCGACGGGCTCGAGTCCGCCGAGTGTGGGATCGGGCGATCGCCCGCGTCGAGGAACGCCGATTGAGGCCCGGTCCCAACAGGCCGCTACGCATTCTCTTCGTCGTGCAGCGCTTCGGGATCGAGGTGGCGGGGGGGGCAGAGCTCAGCTGCCGGGAGTTCGCCACCCGGCTCGCTGCTCGCGGCCACCACGTGGAGGTGGTGACCAGTCGGGCCGAGAGCGCCCAGGACTGGGCCAACGTCTATCCGCCCGGAACCACCGAGCTCGACGGGGTCCAGGTCCACCGACTGGGCGTGACGGCCCCCCGCGACAACGACGCCTTTGAATCGATGACCGTCAAGGTGCTGTGGAGCGGGACGCTCGTGCCGGTCGGCGAGCAGGAGCAGTGGAGGCAGCTGCAGGGTCCCGACCTGCCTGAGATTCGCCCCTGGCTGGCCGAGCGGGCTCGATCGTTCGACGTGGCCGTCCACTTCTCCTACCTATACACGCCGACCTGGGCCGGATTGCCGGTCACTGCTGCCCAGGTCCCCACCGTGCTCCATGCGACCGCCCACGATGAGCCCGCCTTCTGGCTCCCCGTATTCGACGACTTGTTCACGCTTCCTACCAGGTACGTCTGGTTCACCGAGGAGGAGCGGGACCTGCTCGCCCGGCGGAGGGCGCCGCGCCGAGGCCAGGTGATCGGAATCGGTGTCGAGCTCGACTCCCCCGGCGACGGCGACCGCTTCCGATCCCGCTTCGACCTCGGCGACCGCCCTTATCTGGTCTACGTGGGCCGCGTTGAAGCGGGCAAGGGCTCCGAGGAGCTCATCAACTTCTTCGAGGCGTACAAGGGGCGACGCCCCGGCCCACTTACGCTCGTACTCGTGGGACCGGCCGAAAACCAGAGGCCGCATCCCGACATCGTCTACGCCGGGTTCGTCGATGACGCCACTCGAAATGACGCTCTGGCCGGGTCCCTGGCTCTCGCCCAACCCTCGTTCTTCGAGAGCTTCTCCATGGTGCTCTCCGAGGCGTGGGCCCAACGTCGGCCGGTGATGGCTCAGGGTCGTACCGACGTCCTGGTGGGCCAGGTACGGCGCAGCGGGGGTGGTGTCTGGTATTCGGGGTATGCCGAGTTCGAGGCGGCACTGGACCTGCTGACCGAATCGCCTGCACTCGGTGACGCCCTCGGGCTGGCCGGCCGGGCCCACGTGGAGTCGGTCTACGGCTGGGAGACGGTGCTGTCGCGCTACGAAGACTTCCTCCGCCAGGTGGCCGGGACCCGGGTCTCCCCCACCCGCTGAACGACGGCCCGATCGCTGCCTACCGAGCCGCTCCGTCCCTAGCGGCTGGCGACGCCAGCACTCCTCCGCAGCAGGATCCTCTCCACCCTGTGGTCTGGGCCTTTCTCCAAGATGATGTCGGCCCGGTGGCGTGTGGGGGCCACATGATCCCGGAGGTTGACCAGATTGATCTCAGACCACGCCGACGCAGCCACTTGGTTGGCCTCTGACTCGGTCAGCGAAGAGAACCACTCGAGGAACCCACCCTCATCGGTTCCAGGAGACCGGAGGCCCAAGAGCCGCTCCGTGTGCCAGTGGGCCAGGTCACGCTCAGCAGCATCGACATAGATGGCCAGGTCCATCAGACCCGGGAGATCACCGATCTCCGATCCTCGGCTCGAGGACGCCTGGAGGACGGTCAGGCCTTCGACGACCAGGACATCGGGAGTCCCGATCGGTTCGCCCTTCCCGGGAATGATGTCGTAGTCGCCGTGCGAGTAGATGGGGACGGTGACGTCGGTCCGACCGGACCGAACGGCTTCAAGCGCCGCAACCAGCGCCTCGTGGTCGTAACTCTCGGGGAACCCCTTGCGGTCAAGGATCCCCCGGCGCTCGAGCTCCCGGTTGGGGTAGAGGAATCCGTCGGTGGCCAACAGTGCGACCGCAGGTCGCCCCGGACCACGTGTCAACAGCTGCTCGAGGATGCGGGCTGTCGTACTCTTCCCCACCGCCACGCTGCCGGTGATGCCGAGGATGGCTGGGCCCGCCCCAGCCTTCGAGGCCAGCCGCCGCCCGATCCGCACGGCCAGAGGGACATAGACGTCACGTACCTCGTGGGGGTCGACCGGGCTATCTTCGGCGACGCCCAGAGCCCACGGGTCGACCGATCCTTCGACACTGTCGGCCCGGCCGAACTCCATCCACTGGCCGCGGGTGTAGACCTCAAATCCGTCGTCGGAAAGAGCGGGGCCCGACACGTTCATCCACCGCCCTCCAAGACCACCGGCGGCAGCACACGTCTCCCGAGACCGGTGCAGGCCATGGGGCAGCGTACGCCGTCGCCACTGGCTTGTGGTTCATCGCTCCCGTCGTGAGCCGGCTGGACCATCGAGCGGAAGGTCGTCCGGTGAGGCAGGATGAGCCCATGGCTCACGCTCATCCGTTCCGATTCGCCGCCCAGCTCAGTACTACTCCCGAGGTCACCGCCCGCAGCTGGGCCGATCAGGCTCGACGGGCCGAAGACCTCGGATACTCGGCCCTGCTCATGCCCGATCATTTCGGTGACCAGTTGGCGCCGGTCCCGGCGCTGGCCGCCGTGGCCGCGGCCACGACGACACTTCGCCTCGGCTCGCTGGTCTTTGGGAACGACTACCGCCACCCTGTAGTCCTGGCCAAAGAGGCCGCCACCCTCGACGTGCTGAGCGAAGGGCGGTTCGAGCTCAGCCTCGGCGCGGGCTGGATGCGGAGCGACTACGACGAGGCCGGGATGACCTACGACACGCCACGGGTCCGGGTCGAACGCTTCGAGGAGTCCGTCCAGATTATCCAAGGGTTACTGCGCACTGACGGTCCCTTTTCCTTCGAGGGCACCTACTACCGGATCAACGAGCACACCCTCCTCCCTCGGCCGCTGCAGCGGCCCGGACCACCCCTCATCATCGGCGGCGGAGGCAAACGGGTGCTGTCTTTTGCTGCCCGGCATGCCGACATCGTCAGCATCAACGTCAACCTCCGCGAGGGCACGGGCGGTCCCGAGACGGCGCCGAACGCCTCGCCGGATCGCACTCGGGAGAAGGTCGCTTGGGTGCGCGAGGCCGCCGGTGAGCGCTTCGATCAGCTCGAGCTCAACGCCCTGATCGGATTCGTGATGGTGACCGACGAGGCCGTAGGTGTGGCCGAGGCCATGGCTCCCCACTTCGGGATCAGCGCTGACGACGCGCTCCACATCCCCCTCGCCCTCCTCGGAACCCTCGACGAGATGGCCGAGGAGCTCGAATGGCGTCGCCAGGAGTACGGCATCTCCTACTGGTCGATCGAGGCCGACTCCTGGGAGGACCTCGGACCCGTCGTATCCAAGCTGACCGGCACCTGAGGGCCCCGGTGCCGGACTAGAACCCGAACGCCGTCCGCAGATTGGTGGCCGTAGCGGCTTGACCGAGTTCGGACACCCCGGCCACGTCTTCTTCGGCCTTCAACAGGCTGTAGTGGGTGAACAAGGTTCCAGAGCGGGTGCCGGCGGGCACCGACGGTGACATCACGATGGCGTCCACGGTGCTCGGTGTGTTTCCGCTGCCCGATCCCTCGTCCCAGGCAATCACGATGGTGAGCCGACCGGATCGGTAGTCCGGACCGGCGGTGATCACCGGAATCCACTGGCTTAACCAGGCGTCCCCCTGGGCCACCGTCCCGTCGTGCATGTCGTCGATGAGGTTGGGGGTCACCGTGCTGACCGTGGGGAGGGTCCCGGCCTGGACATCGCTCAGGAGGCTGCCCTGGGTCGTGGTGCCCAATGCAACATCGTTGGTTGCACACGACGACCCAAGGTCGGTGTAGTACACGGCCGGATTGTGGCGACTTACATATTCGCCGCCGTTGGCCCTCTGACACGCCGATGTCATGGACTCGGCGTAACCCTTCCAGCCCGAGGGACCCACCTGGTCGAAGATGTTCTCGGCCCCCGTGGTGCAACTGGTAGCTGAACAGTCACCGTTCCACGGCGAGCTCGCGTAGCTCGCACCCGAGGTGGCCGCGAGGTAGTTGGGCAGGCTGGGGTGGGTCAGCGCCTCGTAGTTGGTGGCGAGCCCGCAGTCGGCGGCATACGTGCTGATGTGCGGGGCAGCCGAGGGGGTAATGGCGCTCGAGCTGTGGTTCTCCTCCCAGATCACCATGACCTTGGAAGTGACGGGTGTGCCGACCCGACTACCGCAGTAGGGATTGGACGAGCCTGATCCAGTCGTGGCCACGGGTGTAGTGGTGGTGGTTGGCGGCGAGGAGGCCGTCGTCGTGGTCGTGGTCGTGGTCGTGGTCGTGGTCGGAGGAGCGGGTGGCGTGGGAGTACTGGTCGTGGGCGAAGAGGACCCTGCCGTCGTGTACTGGAGAGTGAGCACCGGCGCATTGGCGGTACCCACCCCGGCGAATCGTTCGAGTACGCCCGGAGTGGTGAAGGTGACCGCCAAGCCGGTCGGGGAGCCGAACGAGATCCCGGAGAGCGGGATGGTCAGGGGAACGTTGGCGACGGGTGGGGCGGACGAACCGAGGACTTCTCCCGTCCGAGGGGGCTGTGTGGCCCAGGTCACGACGGACGGGTCGAAGCCTCCCTCAGCGCTGACGGTGAACGAGCCACCCTTCGTGGACAACGGGTCGATCGTGAGCGAGGCGCCGAGAACCTTGGCCCCGTCAGGTAGAACGGGGGCGAACTGGAGCAGGCCCCGATAGGACTTCAGTGAGGCGTCAAGCACACCGGCCCCGTTGTAGTTCGCCCCACGGGCCCCGGCCTGAACGTACGTTCCCGCGCTGGCCACCCCGGAGATGGTGGTGGCGGCCGACGGGGTGGTGGGTGTGGTGGGCGGGGTTGGGGTGGTCGTCTCGGTGGTGGAGGTGGTGGTCGTTCCACCAGGGTCGACGGTGCCCGCCGTTGGCGGAATTTCATTGTGCATGACGTCCAGATAGCTCCCGTAGCCGCTGGCGCTGGGCCATTCGGTACCGGATTCGACGGCCGTACCCTCACCCCACTCGTTGAAGGTGGTGATGAGCTGGAGTGGCTCGTTGCTGGCCACCATGTCACGGACATTGGCGGCCCAGGTGGTCAGGTTGCGGGCCAGACGCGGGGCGGGCTCGCCGCTCTTGTAGAAGCCCGGCGAGATGGAAAAGGCGTAGTTGGCCTGGTGATCCTCTGCGCTGGACGGGGCGTACTGATGCCACGAACTGGCATCCGATGCACATGCCGTGTAGCCGCTGAACACCTTCAGCACGGTGTAGAACCCTTCGCTGGCGTTGGCCTGACTCCATCGCTGGGCCATCGCGCACGTGTCAGACGGATCGGCATAGACGAAGATCACCGGCTTGCCGTCGATGGTCAGATAGTTGGGGTTCGATGCGTAGCGGTCCTTGATGTAGCTCAGATCGCTCTGGATCTGGCCGACACTCGGATCCCCGTATCCCTCGGGCTCGTAGTAGAGGGACCACTTGAAGCCGGTCCCGTCGGCTGCCGCCAGGTCGGTCGGGACCACGCTGTCCTCTTGGGAACCTTGGCCCCACCACGAGATGATTCCCGCATCGAGATTTCCGTACTGCATCGCCGCGATCTGTTGCTTGACCACGGTCGGGTCCGACGACGAGTAGTAGCCAGAGGAGGGCCGGTACTGGCTGAAGGGGTCCACGCCACCCTGGTTCCAGGCGTTTGGATACCACGGGTAGTAGAAGGCCGCTCGCACCACCGGCGTTGCCGCCTGCGGGGCTGGAGCGTGTACGGCGACCAGTACTGCTGTTAGCACCACGAGTGCGGCAAAAGCGGAAGCGAAACGCTTCACTGACGCAAAATGGAGCATGGGACCCCCCGTTGGCTCGATCCCTTGTTTATCGGCAACGTGACCGGGGTTCTTGAACTAACTACCCTCTGACCTGCACGAATGGCTCCGATTGGGGCGAAGCTGCCTCGGGCCTGCTGACCGCGTCAGCACGGAAGGTTGGTTGGCCAGTGCGGCCGGACCCATCGATGCGCCCGAGGCTTGCCAACGGCAGGCCAGGGCCAAGGCGTTGGGATCAGCGGTTGGAGTCTGGAAGCACATCCCTCCACGGCGCCAGATCGAGGCGGGGGTAACGGAGAGCCAACCGGTCCAGGAGGGACTCGCTCCAAATGGGATGGCCTGGAGGGGGGAACCCGAACAGGGCCAGCTCCCGGGGCGTGGACCGTTCGGCGAACGATCGCCATTCGGGGCCGGTGGAATTCGACTGAGCCTGGTCGTAGCCGATCCAGTCGTGCCCGGCCCGCTTGAAGGCCAGCGCCATCACGAATCGTGCCGTGGCGTCCGACTCGAACGGCGCTCCCCGGTGGAAGACGTCGGAGCGGTAGGCAAGGTAGGACCCTCGCACGCCGCTGGCCCGACGTTCGGACGCATAGACGTCCGGGTGCGTGTCCGGCATGACGATCGGCGTGGACTCGGTGAGGTAGGCGGAGTCTCGGACCGAGACCATCCTCGTGGGGTTGTCGTCCTCGGCGACATCGGAAAGGTAGAGGAAGCCTTCAAGGTTCCACCAAGGCGACGCGGTTCCTGCCGGCAGCCAGGAGTGATTGCGGTCGGTATGCATGGGCTGTTCGTAATTGGTCAGACCCGAGTACTTGGCGCTGGCGTGCGCCTGGTAGAGCCGGATGTCCTCGGCCCCGAGGGCGCGTTCGGCAAAGTCCACCACGGAGGGATGGACGACCAGCCGATCGAGCATCCCACTGCCTCCAAAAGGGAAGGCGGCCATCCAGCGATGCTGTTCGCCGCGGAAGCCGGGGCCTTCGTCGGGCCAGACGTACTCCTCTTCGGGATCCTGTTTGGCGCCCAGGCGCTGTCTCGTCACACCTTCCGGATCGGCGTGGTACTCCTCGGAGGTGGGAAAGGCCCGATGGACGTCGTCGACTGCGGCATCGACGTCCTCAGTTCCTACGAGTCCTTCGAGAAGCACCCAACCGTCCTCCCGCCATGCCGCCACTTCGGTGTCGGTGGCCAGCCGGGAGGTCATCGGACGGCCCGTCGACGGAGGGAGTGCAGGGCCACGAGATCGCCGACGGCAAAGACCAACGCTGCACCGGCTGCACCGGCCGACTCCGGGCGTCCGATAGCCCGACTGGACCCGAGGCTCGCCAAAACATCTAGGGAGTCACTGGCCAGCCCGGCCGACGTCCAACGTCGAAGGTCGCCTTCTTCGCCCCGTCGGGATGCGGCCACCGTTCCCGCCCCGAGAACGAGGTCACGGATACCGATCGTGCGCATGAGGAGGACGGAAACCGGTGTGGGCTTCTCCCGGCCCGATAGGCGGAGGAATCGAGAGGGAGCCACAGCCATGCTGACTCCGACGCCGGCGCGCAGCCATCCCATGATCTCCCCGGTCGTGACGGCCACCCGCTCAATCTATCCAGGGCCTGCGGGGCGGCTGGACTCCGCCGCCGGATTCCGGATCATCCGAACGCGCATTAACCCCACTCGAGGCCGGCGCTGGTGTGGTTTTCACAGCCAGCTAGCCCAACGGCATTGAGTGGTCATTCGCACACGTTAGGTGAGATATTGAAATTTTATCGCCAGATAGGGCATCAGGTCATTGCAGACCCGATGCTGCTGTCTTATGTTGCCTCTTGGCAGGAACAAGGGGCAGTTGGAAACAGGCAGGGGTGCAGTAGTGGGGCAAGGGGCAGCATCAGTGAGTCGCCTTTGTACGTGGTGTTGTGATCACGTCGGGGGACACGTTCACCAGACGTTCACTGGCTTCCACGCGCCTCGCACCCAGTCGGCCCTCCCATTGATCGATAGTCATGGGTGCCCGAACGTGAGCACCCTCCGACCCTCGTTCGAAACCCATGGGACCACGTTCACCGACTGAACCTACGGCGCGTCAACGGATCTTTTCCGTATCACCATCAACAACATTGGCAGGGGTGTCCTCGATGGATGCTCGGCACGAACAGGAGTATCCATGCGAAGAATCCCGACCTATCAAGCTGGCGGTGATTTCCGCTGCCGTAGTCGCAGGACTGGCGGGAACCGCCTCGGCCGCATCCGCGGCAACCTCGGTGTCATCGGTCTCGGTGGCGTCGAGTTCGTACGTACCCGGCGCTTCGGCAGTGGCCTATACCGTCACATTCAAAACCAGTGCGACCGGGGCGCTCACCTCAGGCACCAGCACCATTACCCTGTCGGGCTTCTCCGGAGCCTTCTCGGCAACGGCGGCTGACTACACCGTGAATGCCCAAGGACGACACGGCACCGTCACCTCCATCACTGGCGGCGGCACTGCTGGAGCGGGCGTGACGTTGACTGTGCCGCACCTTGACGGGCACCGGTGCTCCGATCAACTCGATCAACGCCAGCACCATCGTCAGCGTGGCGGCCAACGGCACGACCAACCCTGGTGCCTCCAGCACCTCGGTCTCGGTGTAGCACCTCGGCCGATACCGCCGCTGTCCGGCGGGCGCACCATTCACCCTCGGCGTCCCGGCGGCCCTCGTTGGCCACGGGCGGAAACAGCCAGAGCGTGCCGGTGGGAACAGCTGTTCCCGACTCACCTCGGTGCCAGCCTCAAGGACTCCTCGGTTCCACCACTGGCAGTTGACCAGCCAGGCGTACCTGTCGTGTTCACCGCGTCGACTGGAGCCGGCGGTGCCAGCGGAACATTCGCCGGTGCATCCACGGTGACCGTGGCAACCGGGAACACCGGAGTGGCCACCGCTCCTCCGCTGACGGCCAACAGCATTCCCGGCGGCTTCACCGTCACGGCGACCACGGGGGGCCTCACCGCCACCTTCGCCGAGACCAACCTGACGGCTACGGGGGGAACTCCTCCACCGATCAACACGCCTTCGTCCCACGGCTACTGGCTGGTGGGTGGTGACGGCGGAATCTTCACCTTCGGGGGGGCCGTGTTCCACGGGTCGACCGGAAATATCAAACTGACTCGTCCCGTGGTGGGCATCACCCCCACCTCAAGTCAGCAGGGTTACTGGCTCGATGCCTCCGACGGTGGCGTCTTCGCCTTCGGCGATGCCCCCTTCGAGGGATCCATCCCTGGACTAGGCATTCTTCCCTACGCCTACCCGGCGCCGGGTCGCGAGCTTGCCGCTCCGATCGTGGGCATGGTGCCCTCGTCGACGGGCCACGGCTACTTCATGGTGGGCGCAGACGGCGGAGTGTTCGCCTTCGGTGATGCCAAGTTCGCCGGATCGTGTCCTTCGATCGGAGGGTGCTCGGGAGCTGCCGTCGCCGTCATGCCCGATAGCTCGGGCAACGGCTACTGGGTAGTCACGGCCACCGGCCACGTCTACGCCTTCGGTGACGCCCAGTTCCTCGGGGCGCCAGGACCGCAGGGTTCGCCTGTGACGTCGGCTGTCGCCACCCATGACGGCAACGGCTACTGGATTCTCACGGCCAACGGCTCGGTGTTTGCCTATGGTGACGCCCTCAACCTGGGTGGACCCACATCAGTTGCCAATGGCCTCAATCCGGCCACAGCCATCTTCACCACCTCCACCGGGGGCGGGTACTGGGTGGCCACAGCCAATGGCTCCGTCATCAACTTCGGTGACGCTCCCAACGATGGGGGCATGGCCGGTCAGCACCTCAATGCGCCGATCATCGCGGCCACGGGCTTCTAACCCAATGCAGTAGCGGTTCCTCATCACAGCATCACCGTCCAGGCCGGAGCAGTTCGCTGCTCCGGCCTGGTCCGTTCCCGGGCTGGTTTCGGGCCTACCTACTGCCCCGAAAGGGACCGAGCCCGGAGGGTGGTGCTGCTGTACGGTGACCCCATGTCGGACTACGACGCTGTCGTCATCGGAGCGGGACATAATGGCCTCACCGCTGCGGCGGTGATGGCCCGGGGTGGGATGCGGGTGCTCTGCCTCGAGAAGAACCACTTCATCGGGGGCATGGCCTCGACCAATGAGCTGGTACGCGGCTACCGGTTCGAGCTGGCTGGCTCCATCCAGTTCCCCATTCCCACCGAAATCTACGACGACCTGGGCTTTGCCTCGTGCCCCATCTACGAGCCCGAAGTTCAGTCGGCTGCGATCGGTACCGCCGGACAGGAACCGCTCCTTCTCTACAGCGACCCCGACCGACTTGTCGGACATCTCAACGATGTCCTCGGCCTCGAAGCCGTGCTGGGCATGGCCGAAGTGGCGGGATGGGCCGAGGCCCCCGCCCGGGCCATCGGGCGGTTCGATGTGCGGAAACCGCCCAAATCGCTCGACGAGATGTGGGCCTGCGCTACCAGCGAGAAGGAGCGCCAGGCCATCCGCACCGCCATGTTCGGAAGCGTCATGGACGTCATCAACGAGTTCCTCCCCGACCGGGAGCGGCAGGCTCAGGTCCGCAGCATGCTCGCTTTCCTCTCGGTGAACTCCACCTTCCGTGGACCGGCCACTCCGGGCAGTGCGCTGTGCCTGGCCTTCGCCCTCGCCTCCCCCACCGATGCCACCATGGCCAAGGTGCGAGGCGGAATCGGCACCCTCTCCGACCATCTGTTGGCGTTGTACGAAGCCCACGGCGGTGAGCTACGACGTCACGTCAAGGTCTCCACCATCGTGGTGGGCGACGGGAAGGTCCAGGGTGTGGACCTAGGCGACGGCGAGATCATCACCGCACCCATCGTGGTTTCCAATCTCGATCCGACCGCCACCTTTACCCAGCTCCTCGACCGTGAGGCGCTTCCCGATGGATTCGCACGCCGCGTCGATGCCATCGACCACCGTGCGGCCTACTTTCAAATGCACTTCGCCCTCAACGGGCTTCCCGAGTTCACCGGACCCTACGAGATCCTCAACGACGACGACCTACGCCAGAACGTCACGTTCTTCGGAACCGCCGAGCAGATGCAGCTCGATTTCGAAGGATGCGTTCGCGGTCAGGTGCCCGAGTGGCCGTCGTGCAATCTCGCCATCTCCACCCTCCGCGACCCTGAACTGGCGCCACCGGGCAAACACGCTGCCAGCACCTTTGCCTTCTACGCCCCCATCGGGGGCGACAACACCGAGCGATCCCGACTGCGGGATGCCATGGCCGATCGCATCGTGGCTACCATCGCCGCCCGGGCACCCAACTTCCCCGATCTCATCGAGCGTCAGATCAACTATCCGGCGTACACCTACGAGCTGATGTTCGGATGCACGGATGGCGACTTCACCCACGGACTCCTCCAGCCCGAGTTCATGGGTCCCTTCCGGCCAGGGCCGTCGGGCTGGCCTGATGATCCGATCCCGATCGACGGCTTGTACTTGTGCGGCGCCGGATGCCATGGCGGTCCAGGAATCACCTTCATCCCCGGGTACAACTGCGGCTATCACGTCCTCGAACAGGCAGGCTCGACCGCCGACTGACGTGGTCCACGGTCAAGGGCGAGCCCGCCTCGACCGGGCGCTTCTACGCCACCGTTCGAGCCAGTATCCCGAGCGTGGCACGGAGGGCGGCCTCGGGGATGACCGGGAAGATGCCCGCATCCCGATAGGCCTCGTCGATCTCGCTCCAGTCGTAGTAGGTGGTTACCGAGGTCCCCGTTGACGAGGGTTCGAGGCGGTAGCCGTAGAGATGCTTAATCGGGGGCTTGATGGTGCCGGAGATGGTCCACTCAAGGAGCCGATCCTGCTCGAATCGAGTGATGATGACCGTCACGTCGTACTTGCCCATCGGATAGTCGTTGAGCGCCTCCCTGTCCATGTGCACGATGAACTGGTCGCCAACCTGTTTGACCGGCTCGCCTTCGGCTGACTGCAGCATGCCGGAGCTGTCGATGGCCACGTGGCCCTTTGGATCGCATAGCAGGGCAAACACCGTGGCCGGATCGGTCGCGATCTCTCGGGTCACTTCGAACCGCTCTGTCGTCATCGTCGTCGTCCCTCCCGAGGGCATCTGCCACCGGGCTGCAGGTTAGCCAACACACTCACGAACAGGCATGTCATCACCGCTCGATCCGGCTCACAGGCGGGGGCCCCGGGAACGGTCATCCCGATGCGATCACCCAGCAGGACGGATTCGCGTACCGTGAATGGCATCGCCACCCCGAGGAACAAGTCCACATCGGGCCAGCATCAGAGAGGATGACCATGCCGGACGAGAGTGAACGAACCGACGGAGGGATCATCACCAAGACGGCGCCGGGAACGGTGAACGCTACGGTGTCGGCCCTCATCGCAGCAGTGGAGGGACACGGTATGACGGTCTTTGCCACCATCGACCACAGCGGTGAGGCCAAGAGCCACGGACTGCAACTCCGGGATACCGTCGTCGTCGTCTTCGGCAGCCCAGAGGCCGGCACCCCAGTCATGCAGGCATCGCCCTTGGTCGCCCTCGACCTCCCGCTCAAGGTGCTGGTGTGGGATGAGGACGGCCACACCCAGATGAGCTACACCGATCCCGATGTCCTGGCCCAGCGCTATCACCTGTCGACTGATCTCGCCGCACGGTTGACCGGAATCGGTCCGCTCACCGACGGGTTAACGAGCTGACCAACTGAACAACCTCGAATGTCACCAGGCCTCGAGGCGCCGGTCGATGTCCTCGACCAGGCGTTCGGCGTCCTTGGTTTCGGGGTGATCGGGTCCTTGGGTCCTGACGGTTGCGGCCAGCAGGTTCCGAGCCACGATGCTGGCCTCGGCGAACTCCCGAGACCAGACCAGCGAGGAGGCCAGATTCCGCAGTGAGGCCAGGGTCTCGGGGTCGTCGGTGCCGAGTATCCGACCACGGGCCTCCACCACGGACCGCAGCAGTTCCGACGCCTCGGGGTAACGCCCCTGGTGGATGAGCGATTTGGCCAGGGTGATGGCCACGCCCGAGCTGGCCACTTCGTCACCTTGCTCGTCATGACGGGCCATCACCTCCCGGAGGAGGTTGTCTGCCTCATCGTGTTCACCGAGGGCCAACTCGACGTCGGCTAACCGCTTCGTCACGGCCAGAACGGTCACATCGTCGGCTCCTTTTGCGGCGTGGAGGCCTTGCTGAACGTGGGCGAGGAGTGGCTTGGCCCGGTCCGGTCGCTTGAGCTCGATGTAGGTCACTGCGAGGCGAGCCTCGGCCG
This sequence comes from uncultured Acidimicrobiaceae bacterium, assembly GCA_963845485.1. GTDB lineage: Bacteria > Actinomycetota > Acidimicrobiia > Acidimicrobiales > RAAP-2 > Bog-756. The sequence goes on from CAWJSI010000017.1 coordinate 313,141, forward strand.
CCAACGTCAGCTGGTCCTCTGGGCCTAGTTGGCTCCGTCGGCCGATTACCACCTGCTTCCGCAGTGGCAGGGCGTCGCGGTAACGGTCGTCACCCTCTCGGTACTTGGCCACCGCCTCCATGGCGTTGATGGTTCGCCACGATTCGGTGCCCCGGCGCTCCAGTGTCTTGGCCAGACGTCTTTCCGCCAAGGCCAGGCGTTCTGCTGGTGTCGCGGCACGACGCTCGGCCCGTCGCTCCTTCCAGTGGATCATCTCGTCCCACCACCGAGGTGGGGTGAACCGTCTTCGTCCGGGCCGACCAGCCATCATCCTCAGCGTAGGGCTACACACAGGGGGTCGCCACCACACGACGTACCACCCAGCTTCTACTCAAATGCTCAGGGCCTGGGCCACCGATGCGCCGAAGTCCCGACCGCCACCGCTAGCCGAACAGACCTCGAGGCGGTCAGTCCCTCGTCCTCCGCCGGTAGAGGATCGTGGCAAGGGGAGCAAAAACCACGATCAGGACCGCGCACCACAAAAGGGACGCCGTGATCGGGTGCTGCATGGGCCAAGCCTGGATCGTGGATGACGGGTTCGGGTTGTGCCAGAGCTGACGGGCCGCCGAACTCACCGCACTTACCGGGTTCCAGTCGGCTACCACCCGCAAGACTGCCGGCATCCGCTGCGTCGGGACCAAGGCATTGGACACGATGGCCAGCGGGAACAGGATCACCAGTCCGACCCCCTGGGCCGATTCCGGGCCCTTCGACACCATCCCCAGGCAGGCGCATCCCCACGACAGGGCGTAGCTGAAGAGGAGGAAGAGGCCGAAACCGGCAAGCGTGGCGGGAAGGCTGCCACCAGGACGCCATCCGATGACGAGTCCGGTGGCCGCCACGATCAGGGCGCAGATCGCCGCGGTCAGGAGGTCGGCGAGTGATCGCCCCACGAGCACCGCCGGTCGCCACATCGGCAGGGTGCGGAATCGGTCGATCACTCCACTATTGAGATCAGTGCTGAGTCCAACCGCGGTACCCATCGACGAGGTGGTCAGGTTGAGAGCCAAGAGACCGGCAATTGCGAAGTCGGTGTAGCTGCCTCCACCCGGGAGAACGACGCCGGCACCAAAGACATACACAAACAGCAGCGTGAACAGTACGGGCTGCACGGTGACGTCCGAGAGCTGCAGTGGCTCACGCGCTATGTGGACCAGATTTCGACCGGTGAGTACGAGCACATCGCAGAATCGCCGGAAGGCACCGGGGGTACGGGGCCCGGCGACGACGGGCGTGGATGCGGGAATCGTGACGGTGGTCATCGGGGCGCACCTACCGGAACCGGAGCAGTATCGGCTACCCCCGACTCTTCGTCCCTGTCCTCACTCGTCGGGTGTCCGGTCAGGGCAAAGAACACGTCGTCGAGCGATGGCTGATGAACTTCGACATCGTCGACAGCGATGCCGGCCCGATCGAGGGCCCGCACCACCGTGGTGGCGAGACCGGCTTCGCTGCGGACCGGTGCTCTCAACCGCCGCCCGTCCTGGCTCACATGGACGGCTCCCGCCACAAAAGCGGCGAGGGCCGCTGGTGCCTCCGTCGATGGAGCGCTGAGGGTGACCTCGAGCCGGGCACCACCGGTGTCGGCCTTGAGGGACGCCGAAGTGCCCTCGGCGATGACGCGCCCATGGTCGATCACCACGATCCGGTCGGCCAGCTCATCGGCCTCTTCGAGGTACTGGGTGGTGAGCAGCAGGGTCACCCCATCGGCGACAAGGAGACGAATGACGTCCCACATCCGGACCCTGCTGGTCGGATCCAATCCCGTTGTCGGCTCGTCGAGGAAGAGCACTGGAGGGCGCGTGACCAGGCCGGCAGCCAGATCGAGACGACGACGCATGCCGCCCGAGTAGCCCTTGAGCACGCGGTCGGCTGCATCAGCGAGGTCGAACTGGTGGAGCAACTCGGCGGCCCGCCCTTTGGCATCGCTCCGCCGGAGGCCGCTCAGCCTTCCCACCATCACCAGGTTCTGTCGGCCGGTGAGCAGCTCGTCGACGGTGGCATCTTGGGCCGTGACCCCGATGCTCCGTTGAACAGCACTCGACTCGCGCACGACATCATGGCCCGCCACTCGTGCCGATCCCGCATCGGGTGTCGTCAGCGTGGTCAGGATGCGGACCGCCGTGGTCTTACCTGCACCGTTTGGTCCGAGGACCGAGAGGATGGAGCCGGCCGGCACCTCGAGGTCCACACCGGCCAGGGCCAGGGTCTGGCCGTAGCGCTTGACGAGGCCCTCTGCATGGATGATCGCCTCTTGTGTCACGATGGCTCCTTACCGGCCGGTTAGCAAGTCAGCCGCAGGGTGATCGTAAGCCCACAACTTACCGGTCGTCAAGTAGGATGGCCCCATGGTGCTGAGAGATGTGTCGTCAGACGTCGAGGCGTCGGACGTGGCGGTCCCCGGGGAAGAGCCGGCTACGACCCGAGAGCGGATCCTCGACATCTCCCTCGAGCTCTTTACGGACCAGGGGTACGACAAGACGTCCCTGCGTCAGATCGCCGAGCAGCTTGGATTCACCAAAGCAGCGATCTACTACCACTTCGCCAGCAAGGGGGACATCTTGATGGCCCTCCACATGCGGCTCCACGACTTCGGGCGCGAAGCCCTGCAGGCTCTGGGCAGCGAGAGCGCCTCACCCGAGGTCTGGATGAAGCTGATCGACCAGGCCATCGACCAGATGCTCCAACAGCGCGCACTCTTCATTCTCCATGAACGGAATCAGGCGGCTATCGAGGCACTGCACCAAGGACACTACGAGTCCGACCACGAGGATCTCCAGATGCGCTTCCGTCAGGCCCTTTCGAACGAGGACCTCCCCATCGAGGTCCGCGTGCGCATGGCCTGCGCCTTCGGGGCAGTGATGGGTGCGCTTGCCCTATCCGGCGACGTCTTCGCCGCCGTTCCAGCGCCAGAGCTCGGGGACATGCTGAGGAGCGCTGTTCACACCCTGCTCGCCGACCCGGTCACCTGACGCGTCCGTTCACCCTCGACCCTCTGGTCGAAACCACTCCAGTAGCGGTGTTATGCCGGTGGTCGGGTCTTCGCCCTGCGAACGGTGGGCTGTCGCTGCATACGGAGGCGGATTAGGGCACGGGTCCCGATGGTGACGGAGCCGATCTGATGGGCCCCTTCGTGTCGGCGGGGCTTTGCGCATCGCTGCCATTCGCCCGCGGCGAACATCTCCCAGCGGCATCTCTGGTCGACCATGCGGGGTTCCGGCATCCCGCTTCTTACCCGACCTCGATCCATCGGAGCAAGGCCGTCGGAGGGTCTGCGGTGACGGCACAAGGCTCGACACCGGCATTGACCAGCCAGGATGACTGACAGTGGTTACGAGATCGAAAGAAGAGTCTGCAGTTTCCTGACGCCCTTTGGCCGGGCTACCGGCTCAGGGCTTCGTCGTACCAGGGCCGAGACACGTGAAGGAATACTCGACAGTCGCCCTCGAATGTCAACCCACCTTTCGAGCCGACCATGACTATTCACACCTGGCGCATGGACTCCCGGTACATAGCCGTCAGCACCCGAGCTACCGACGCGTGCACACCCTTCAAGTCCCGCTGAAGCTCACCCCAGTCCGCGGCGGAATCCGCATTGACCATCTCGGCCATGCTGCCGGCCAGATAGGTATAGGCGCGGGCCATGCCGCCGAGCAGGAGGTCGAGATCGGCATAGGGACAACGACGATCTTCGAGCCACATGGCTAGACAACGGGCGGCCGTCTGGATCTGATCGGCATGGGCGACCATGGCCGACGTCCACTGGGCCTCGCATACCCGATCGGAGGCGTTCAGCGTGGCCATGGCGGCATGCAAGACCGGCGTGACCCCCGACTCCCATTCGCGAAACTCGTTCACCGACTGCCCCCCTGCGTTGCCCCTGCCATCCTGCCCTCTGCCCTCTGGTGATGATCGATGGGCCTTGACGGGCCCGTCCCAACGCCTTCCCTACCGTGGCCAGCGAATCGATCTCTGCCGATCGTCCACCGGGCCAGGAATCCATCATGACCCTGGCGGCGGCCTTTGGGTAGCTCGGAACGCACACCGTGGTCATGAGACCGCTGAGTGGGGTACGTTCGCCCAATCAGACCCGTGACCTGCCCCGATGTGCTCTGCCAGGGCGGGTGATCACGGGCCATGACATCCTCCCGGATGGTACGCCGACGGGGTGCCAAGCGAAGACCATGCGAGACGGACTTCGACGCCGCACCGGGCTAGCGAGGGTCAGCCGAGCGATGACGAACGGAGTCGCAATCGCCACGGCCGCAGCCCGGACATCGACGCGGCGAAGGACAGACTCGCCGAAGCCGCCCCCTCGGGCGATTGAGTGGCCCTTCGGCCATCGACCCGTCGGCTACATCGATGAACCCGCTGAGTCCACTACAGAACACTGCCGTTACAGAACACTGCCGTCGATCCCCGTTAGTCTCCCTCCATGCTTTTTGGCATGCGCTTTGACTTCCGCAATCCCGAGCTCGCCGGCACCACCATGACCGAGCGCTATGGCGCAGCACTCGACATGGCTGCGTGGGCAGACGGTTTGGGTTGCGTGACCATTGCCGTGTCAGAACACCATGCATCCCCGGATGGCTATCTCCCGAGCCCGGTGCCAATGCTGGCAGCCATGGCGGCGCGCACTTCCTCGGTGCGGTTGAACATCGCCGCCCTTATCGCCCCGTTTCACGACCCACTGCGCCTGGCAGAGGATCTGATCGTGCTTGACATCCTGAGTAACGGCCGGGTGGACCTGATCATCGCGGGTGGATACGTACACGAAGAGTTCGCCATGTACGGCGTTCCCATGAATGAGCGCGGTCTACGCGTGACCGAGACGGTGCGAGTCCTGAAGGAAGCCTTCGCTGGCCGGCCGTTCGAGTACGACGGTCGCACCGTCCACATCACGCCAGCACCGTCTCGGCCGGGTGGGCCTAGCATCTCGCTCGGTGGCAGCAGCAAACCGGCCGCGGTACGTGCCGCCCGGATCGCCGATGGGTTCATTCCCTCGGTCCCCGAGGTATGGGCCTACTACCGCGACGAGGTCATCGCCCTCGGTCGACCCGATCCCGGACCCAGCCCGGTGGGTTCCAACGAGGTGGTGGCACTCGCCGAGGACCCGGACGAGGGCTGGGAGGCCATGGCGCCGTACTTCCTACACGAGACCAACGCCTATGGGCTCTGGCAGAGCCAAGACGACATCGCCAGCCCATATCGCACCGTGACCGACACCGATGCGCTCCGCAGTACTGGACAGTACCGGGTGGTGAGCCCGGAGCAGTTCGTGGAAGAGCAGAAGGCATCGCCATTTCCCTTTGCCTTTTTCCACCCGCTGTGCGGCGGCATACCACCGGACCTGGCCTGGTCGAGCTTGCGCCTGTTCGAAGAACGGGTACTCCCGGCGTTCGCGTAGACGGACCGGACCGCACGCCGCGGTGAGGTTCCATGGAGTGTTGCCAGCCTCGACGGGCTCCCACCCGCAGGCTTCGGTCAATCGCCGGTCGGCCGCAACATTGGGCTGTCGAGAATCGCGAGCGCCTGGTCGAGGAGACCCATCGGGTCAGGGATGGTCGGGTCGTCGGCCCATAGCGTCATGACCTCGTCGACGGCCAGCAACGCTGCACCGGCCACCAGATGAGGCAGGAGCGGGCTTCCTCCGTCCCTGAACCACGGCGCTAGTGCATCGGCCAGCCGATCACGGTTCCGGCGCTGCTCCTCCAACCACCGACCCCGTAGGGCAGGCGTGTCCCGGAGCATGAACTGGAACGCCCGAGCCGAGTCGGGATCCTCACTCACCGATGCCAGTGAGTCGGTCAGCATGGCGGTGAGAACAGACCGCAGGCTTTCCCGCTCGTCGTGGTCGGCCAGGTGGTCGAGCGCGTCGTCCATGGTGGTGCTGGCGATGGCGGTGATGACGTCTTCTTTGCAGGGGAAGTAGCGGAAGAACGTGCGGGGCGAGACATCAGCGGCGTTCACGATGTCCTGGACGGTGGTCGAGGGATAGCCCCGCTCGAGGAAGAGTCGGGCCGCCGCCTCGGCCAACTCACGCCGGGTGCGTTGCTTGTTCCGCTCGATCAGGCCGCTGGTCATCAGTTCCCCCACAAGTCCGCTCGCGACGAGCCTACCCGCTTTGCACCTTGATGGCACACTCTGCCACACTGGCGTAGTGCGTCAAGATCAGCCTGCCCATCACCCATGAGCGCCATCGCCGGCGAGTCGCGCCGCGCTGGCCTGCGAGCCAATCCGTGGTTGACCCTGGTCAGCGTGTCCCTCGGCGTCATCATGGTCGGCATCGACGGGTCGGTGGTGGCCGTGGCCAACCCCTACATCGGCAAGGACCTGCACGCTTCGTTGGCCGACCTCCAGTGGGTAACGAACTCCTACCTGCTGGTCATCGCCATCATGTTGATCCTCGGCGGCAAGCTCGGCGATCGCTACGGACGCCGCAAAATCTTCCTGATCGGGGTGGTGGGATTCGCCCTATCATCCCTCGCCATCGGACTGATCGGGTCCATCGACGGTGTGATCCTGCTGCGTGGCGTACAAGGTGGGTTCGGAGCGCTCCTCCTCCCCAACACCCTCGCCCTCCTGCGCGCAGCATTTCCACCCGACGAGCTCAACCGGGCCGTGGGTATCTGGGTGAGCGCCACAGCCACCGCCACGGCAGCCGGGCCCATCGTGGGCGGCATCTTCGTCGAGCACATCTCCTGGCAAAGCGTCTTCTACATCAATGTGCCCATCGGGGCCGTGGCCCTGGCCGTCGGGGTGCTGGTGTTGAACGAGACGAAAGAGGCGACCCGCCAGCGCTTTGACATCCCGGGCCTGGTCACCTTGGCCCTTGGACTGTTGGCCGTCGTCTACGGCCTCATCAAGGCTCAGAGCTGGGGCTGGGGAAGTCCACGGACCCTCGGTGTGATTGCCCTGGGGCTCGTCCTCCTGGTTGTCTTCGTGGCCGTCGAGCGCGTGGTGAAAGATCCGCTGGTGCCGTTGCGCATCTTTCGCCAACGAGTGGTCTCGCTGAGTACGGTCATCGTCCTGCTCAACTTCTTCGCCCTGTTCGGCGTGTTGTTCTTCGTGTCGCTCTATCTGCAGAGCGTCCACGGGTTCAGTCCGGTCGGCGCCGGGCTCCGCCTGCTACCCCTCACCATCACGTTCGCCTTCGCCGGGCCGATCGGTGCTCGGCTCACCAACAGGTTCGGTCCGTGGTTCCCCATCACCGTGGGGCTCGTGGCGTCGTCGATCGCCCTTTTCTCATTGCTGACCCTGCAAGTGGACTCGTCGTACCTCCACCTGTGGCCGCCCTTCATCCTCCTCGGCCTCGGTATCGGCCTGGTGGTGACGTCGGCCACCGATGCCATCGTGGGGAACACGCCCGAAGACGACGCCGGGGTGGCCGGTGGCATCCAGACCACATCGATCCAACTCGGCGGGGTGCTCGGCACGGCCGTGTGCGGGTCGATACTGGCCGCCTCGGTAGCCAGCGTCCTCCATGCCGATCTTGTCTCCCGCGGTGTGCCCCCGGGCGTCGCCAACCAGGTCACGCGCCAGGGTGCCGTGGTCTCCCAGGGCCTGGCCCCCATACCGGCAGGCGCGTCGGGCAAGGTGGTCGACGCCATCACCGACGGCAGCCATGCCGCCTTCATGACCGGCCTGCACACCACCATGCTGGTGGCCGGGATCGTGACCCTGGCCGGCGCGGCACTCGGGCCGTTGCTCCGCTCGAAGCAGCCCGGAAGCGGCGAGTCGGTGCCCGCCCCGACAGACAGTGGCCACGTCGCCGGCGTGCCCGAGGACTCCCTCACCAGCTGACGGTACCGGTGCCTCCGAGTGCGGTCAGACCGGGGTCCGCGTACACCTAGGACGGTGCGATGACCACCCGGATGGCTCCGGCGGTCCGGTCGGCCGCCACGCGGAACGCCTCGCCGGCCTCTTCGATCGGAAACCGGTGGGTGATCAACGTCCGGGTGATGTCCGGATCCGCTGCCAGCATGGCCGCCGCATCCTCCATCTCCCGGCCGCCGGCATGGGCGCAGTAGCCGAGCGAGGGGATGATCCGGGCCTCTCGGTGGAACAAGGGCATCCAGTCCAGCGCAACCGGGCCGAAGTGCACACCGAGGACGACGATGGTTCCACCGGGAGCAACCAGTTCGCCGCATCGGGCCAGGCTTGCTGCGGACCCGGCCGCCTCCACCACCACGTCATAGGTCCCCTCCGTGCCGATCCGGGCGCCCAGCCGCTCACCGGCTATCCGTTGGTGGGGATGGCGAGCCTGAAGGGCGACGTCCTCCCCTCCCATCCGGTGGGCCGCAGCGACAGCCAGCAGCCCGAGGGCACCCGCTCCGACCACAGCCACCCGTTTGCCCGGTCCGGCCTCGGCCAGGCGCACCGCGTGCCAGGCGACTGACGCCGGCTCGACGATGCACCCGTCATGCACATCGATGCCCGAGGGCAGGGGGACCATGCGTTCGACGGGAGCCAGGAACTGCTCGGCCATCCCCCCGTCGGCGCCGATGCCCAGGGCGCGTTGGCCGTGAGTTGGACACAGGTTGTAGGCGCCGCGTAGGCATTGATCGCACGTCATGCACCCGTAGATCGCCTCCACGGCAACTGAGGTGCCGTCGGGTCGGACGCCGCAGAGCTCGTGTCCCAGGATGTTCGTGCTCCCAAAACGGATGTAGCTCAAGTCGGAGCCACAGATGCTGGTCGCACGCATCTCGAGCAGTTCACCGGTGCCCGGTGGTTCATCGAGATCGACGACGGCAACCCCTCCGTCACGGCTTCGCACGGCTTTCACAGCATCACCCCCGGAGAACTCTCTCCGCTGACGACAGCGGGTTCAGGCCTGGAACATCTTCTGGAAGTCCCAGCTGACGATCTTGTCGGGAACCACTCTCAGCCACGCATGTCGGCCATCGTGAGAGAAGTTCCCGCCGGCGTACTTGACCCCGAACCGGCGTTCCGGTTCGACCAGATCGTCGCAGGGCTCGCCAACCCGCGGCGTCTCGCCTACCGGTTCTACGCGCCCTCGAATCTCCACCCCCCGCAGCTCACCGAAACCTTCACCGGAGTCGACCAGGACGCTCACCCGAGGATCACGCTCCAGATCCGTCCACCGCTGGCTCTTCACGATGGAGTTCAGCCACAGGGCTCTGCCGTCCCACACGAACCACAGGGCGGTGAGGTGGGGACCGTCGGGAGCGGTCGTCGCCACTCGACACGTCCGCTCCTCCTCCAAGAAGGAGTCACGCTCCTCGGGCGACATGGCAATGCGTCGTGACCTTCGTTGCTCTCTCATGCTGCCTTCCCGGTCACGGACCGTTGGCGTCGGGGACCATCGTCCGCTGTCAGGATGCGGGCTTGGAGCCGATCCCATGGAAGATCAGGTCCCACAGGTCCTCAGCCGTGCCTTGTCCGTCTGCATGAACGGACAGGCCGCCGATGGTGGACGAGAAGGAGTTGAACATGATGGCCTCGAGCACCACCCCCACGATCGGACCGTGGCCCGGCCCGGCTCGGACCGCCCCGGCCTCGGTGGCCCCGTCGAGAACGTCTTCGAACAGCGTCACGAGAGGCGCGAATACACGTGCGGCCTCCTTCGGGTGCTCAGTGAGCAGCTGCTGGGCGAACTCCGCCATAAACGGGGCCCTACCGGTGACGGCCGATCCGTCCTCTTTGGTCGGGCGGCAAAGCCGGTAGTACTCGACCACGAAGCGGTGGAGCCGTTCCAGCGGGTCGCTCTCGTCAGCGACCTTCTCCCTCAGAGACTCGGTCGTCGTCCGCACCGACTCCTCGAAGAGGGCCAGCAGCAGCTCATGTTTGCCCCCGAAGTACTGGTAGAAGCTGCGCAGTGACTGTCCGGAGCGGTCCACGACCTCTTGGACAGTGAAATCTTTACCCGACCCCGAGTTGAAGAGTTCGATGGCGGCGTCAAGGAAGCGCTGCACCCGGGTTTCGGCGCGCAGTCTGGCCGAGTCGAGCGACCGCGCCACGGCCTGTTCTCGCCAGCTGAGGCTGTCGGGCTCCAGCGGCTCGGCCGCTGCCTCGGGGTCTGTCACCAGGGAAATGCTACCCGATCACAGGGATAGAGGGAATCTCCTGTCCGGGGGACCGGTGGCACAGCTGGAGAGAACGAAGTTCTATCCGGCCGGCCCCATTCACTTCCACAGCGGAGAAGATCCCAGGTCAGAAGCAGATCAGGTCCGGTAGCGTCCAGGCTACGCGGTCGATTCACCGTCGTCAGTGCCCCGGGGTAGGAGCCGGTCGAGGTTGGCCCGGAGTTCAGGTGAGGTGAAGGACCGGTCCTCCGCGCTCAACGCGAAGTCCAGTGTGGCCACCACGGCCCGCTCGAGATGGAGGTTGAGGATCCGCTTGGTGTCCTCGACCGCCCGTTGAGGCAGCTTGGCGATCTTGTGCGCGCACGCCATGGCCCGGTCCACCACCTCGGCGTCGGGACAGACGTGGTTGACCAGCCCGATCTGGGCGGCCCGCTCAGCCGAGATCCGGTCGCCGGTCAGGGCGTACTCCTTGGCTAGCTGAAGGCTGATCATGAGTGGCCAGGTCACCGGTCCCCCATCGGCCGCCACCAGGCCCATCATCACATGGGGATCGGCCAAGTGGGTGCTCTCGGCCATGAACACGATGTCCGAGAGCGCCACCAAGCTGCACCCCAGGCCCACGGCCGGTCCGTTGACGGCGGCCACGATGGGCACCCGACATCCCACCATGCCGGTGACGATGCGGCGGCCATGGGCCAGCGTCTCGGTGCGACGCTCCTGGTCACGTGAGAGCTCGTCCAGGTAGGCGAAGTCGCCGCCGGCCGAGAAGGCCTTGCCGTTCCCGGTAAGTACGACGGCCCGTGCCTCGACATCCGCGTCGATCTGCGGGAAGAGCTCGGCGAGGCCCCGGTGGAGCTCATGGTTGGTGGCGTTGAGATTGTTGGGCCGATTGAGCCTGACGACGCGGACCGGGCCGTCAACGACGACCTCGAGCTCGTCGGGGACGTCGTAGTGGGACGTCATGACCGAACCGCGGTGGCGCCATGGCGGGCCTCGGGCTCGCAGGAAGGGACGGACAGCTTCATGAGGTTCCTCTCAATTTCGGTGGCCGCCCTAGTGGTGGCCGGACTCAACAGGGTTGTGATTGAGACTGCCCTTACGTTCGGGAACGTAGTCGCCGGCAAGGAGCGGCCCCGGACACAGCGGCCGCGGACAAAGTGGGGTGGCGCACGACATCGCGCTGCTCACGAATCGGGGAGATCGAGGATCCGGCGGGCAACAAGGTTCCGCTGGATCTGCGATGTCCCTCCCATGACACTCTGGGCCCTGCTGTAGAGGTAAGTGTTCAACGGGGTGTCACTACCACCGTCGTGGCCCACTCCCCCGATGGCGAGCGATGCGTGACCCACGGCCTGTTCCACCCACGTCATGAGTAATTTGTCCACCGAGCCCTGGGGGCCGTGGGTGATGCCGTCCAGGCGATCCGACAGGCGGCGCTGCACGTGGCGTCGCAGCATCTCGACCTCCACCATGGCCCAACCCAACTCACGCACCTCCTCGGGTTGGAAGCCCTTCGGATCCTCCCGCACCGTCCGGGTGAGGTCGTTGACGACCTTGCTGTAACGCGCCACGTAACCGAGCTCGCCGGGTTCTCGTTCGTGGCTCACCACCGTCATGGCGAGCCGCCATCCCTCGCCCGGCTCCCCGATCATGTTGGCAACAGGCACGCGAGCGGCGTCGAAGAGCACCTCACCAAACTCCTTGGTCACCCCGTTGATCATCCGGAGCGCTCGCTGCTCGATGCCGGGCTGACGCATCGGAACCGCGAAGGCAGAGATACCACGATGCTTCGCCACCTCCTGGTCGGTTCGGGCCAGCAGCAGACACCACTCGGCGTCATCGGAGTAGCTCGTCCACACCTTGTGGCCGGTGATGATGAACTCGTCCCCGTCCCGGTCGGCCCGGGTACGCAGGGAGGCCAGGTCCGAGCCGGCGTCGGGCTCGCTGAACCCCTGGCACCAGCGATCGCGGCCGTTCACGATCCCCGGGAGGAACCGCTGTTGGATCGCCTCGCTGCCGTGCTCGAGCAGGCCCTGGACGAGGTAGCCGAGACTGGGTCGGGGCGGTGCCCCGGCGGCGGCCAACTCCTCGTCGACGATCACCTCGTAGACGGTGGGCAGCGCCTGTCCGCCGATGACCGTGGGCCACGACATCCCGAAGAAGCCTGCGTCGAAGAGTGACCGGTGCCACGCCGCCATACCGGCCCAGTAGTCGTCGTCCGTCGACGAGGTGGGCAGCCCGGGATTGTGCTGCGGCAACCAGGTTCGCAGTCGCTGCCTGAACTCAGCCTCCTCGGGTGCGTCACCGAAGTCCATGGTCACCTCCGAGGCCTCGGTGGTCCAAGACCCGAGTGACACTGGCTTCGGCACCACCCAGCAGGTCGCTCGAGAGGAGAGCACGCCGTAGGTAGACGTGCGCCAGACACTCCCAGGTGTTCCCGATCCCTCCGTGCACCTGGATGGCCGTCTCACCCACCTGTCTGGCGGCTCGCGCACAGTAGGCCTTGGCCACCGCTGCTGCGGCCAAGGCATCGTCCGGGCGTAGCTCGTCCACGGCCCACAAGGCATGAAGGGTGATACTGCGCGCACCCTCGGTCAGCACGTGGGCGTCGGCCAACAGGTGTTGGACGGCCTGAAACGATCCGATGGCCGCCCCGTATTGGTGACGGTCCCTGGCGTAGCCAGCCGCCAGGCGCACAGCTCCGTCCATGGTGCCCACAAGGTCGGCGCACGCCACCGACAGCCCGAGCGCTGTCCACCGGGCCAGGGCGGGCCCATCGATCGGCCGGTTCGCCCCGGGCAACGGCGTGGCTTCAGCCATCGGATCCGGTGCTGTCGACGGTCGGGTCAGATCCACACCGGTCGCAGAAGTCCGCAGAGGGACCTGGACCACCTGGAGTCCGTCCGGCCCATCCATGGCGAGTAGCCCTCGAGACGAACCCTGGGCGTCGAAGGCCACGCCCTTAGGCGTGCCGTCGTCGGAGGGTCGGGCGAGCGTCCAAAGGTCGGCGTCGAGCACCACCGTCTCCAATTCGACGGAGGCCGGGGCGCCAGTCAGCCTCCGGAGCTCGCTGGCCAGAACCGGACCGAGGAAGGAGATGTCGGCGAGGCCGCTACCCAGTACCTCGGCGACGAGACCCACCTCGATGCCCGAGGCGAGCGGGGCCTCACCGTCGGCGGCGACCCGCAGTTCGCGCCACCCAGAAGCGCTCACGGCGGCATCGAGCTTGGCCGTCCGCTCGATGTCACCGAGATCACCGACGGAGTGCGGTCCCAGTTGATCGACCAGCCGGCCGGCCGACTCTTGAAGGGCCACCTGCTCGAGCGAGAGGCGGACGTCCATCAGCCCGCGGTCCGGTCGGCCAGAAGCGATGGCGACCACTTGTCTCGGAGCGTGCGGCGCAGCACCTTCCCCGACGGCAGGCGCGGGATCTCATCCACCACAATCAGGTACTGGAGGCGCTTGTAGGTCGCCAGCGAATCGGCCACCAGGGCTTGGAGCTCGCCATCGACCACCTGGGCATCCGGGTCGAGGGCCACCGCAGCTGCGGGGACTTCGCCCGACCGTTCGTCGACCACGCCGAACACGGCGCAGTCCAGCACCGCCGGATGGCTGAGCAGTACCGCCTCCACCTCGGCCGGCGCCACCTGGAAGCCGTTGACTTTGATCATCTCCTTCGAGCGGTCGGTCAGATGGACCCAACCCTCAGCCTCGAGCCACCCGACGTCACCGGTCCGATACCAACCGTCGGCAAAGGCATCCGACGAGGCCTCGTCGGGAAGGTACCCGGTCATGACCGAGTCGCTCATCACCTGGATCTCCCCGATTTCCCCGGCAGGAAGTACCGCTCCTGATTCGAGATCGGCGATCCGGAGCGCGATACCGGGCGGGGGCAGCCCGGCCGAGTCGAGTCGCCACTCGCCGGGACGGTCGACTGGGTTGGCGGCGATTACCGGGACTTCGCTCGCCCCGTAGGCAGGCAACCACCGCACTCCGGTGCGCTTGGTCACGATCTCGGCCACGCTCGCCGTCACCGGTGTTGCCCCCCACATGATGTAGCGGAGGGAGGAGAGATCGTAGTCCTCGAGGCGGGGGTGGTTGGCCAGCGCCAAGGCAATCGGAGCCACCGCCATCTCGAGCGTCATCCGCTCCGAGACGATGCGCGCCAGCACCTCGTCGAGGTCAAAACGGCGGTGCAGGCGGACCGTGGCACCGGCCGACACCGCAGCCAGCAGGTTCAAGAGACCAAGAATGTGTGAGGGTGGGGTCGCCACCTGGAAGCGGTCGTCTGGTCCGAGCCCTAGCACCGCGACCCAGTGGTCCGTAGCCAGCCCCATCGACGCATGCGTATGTCGAACGGCCTTGGGCATCCCCGTGGTGCCAGAGCTGAATACGAGAACCGACTCGTCGCCGGCCTGCGTTCGGCCGGGAGTGAGTTCGGACTGGCTGTGGCCGAGAGGCCTGACAGCAGGGTCATCGAGGTCGGTGACCGCACCCGCACCGAGCAGGTCCCCCAGCAAGGACGAGCTGACGCTATCGGTCACAGCATGCACAGGAGTGGTCAATCCGAGCGCATGGCTCACTTCCGCCCGTTTCCACGCCGGGCTGATCAGCACCGATGCCCCGCCTAGCTTGCTCACGGCCTGGACGGCAACGATGAACTCCATGCGGTTGGCCATCATGATGGCCACACGGTCTCCCGCCCCGACGCCGCGCGTGGTGAGGTGTCGGGCGAAGGCGTTGCTCATGCATTCGAGATCCCGGAACGACCACCGTTGGTCGTCGCTTCGGAGGGCGTCACGATCCCCGAATCGCTGCGCGGCCCGCTGCAGGGCTCCGTGCATCAGATCCGATCCCATTGGAAACATTCTTCTCTATTTTGAGATCGACCGTCAACATTTATCAGAGGTACACTTCTCCGATATGCAGACTACGGACGCGAACCCCCCCACCAGCGAGGACGTGCGAGAAGAGATCGTCGACACCGTCCGAAGGTTCGTGGCTCGCGAGGTGACGCCGGTGGCGTCCGAGTTCGAGCACGCTGACCGGTTCCCCGCCGTCATCATCGAGCAGATGCGCACGATGGGCCTCTTCGGCATCACCATCCCCGAGGCCTATGGCGGACTGGGGCTCGACCTGCTCACCTACATCGGCGTCATCGAGGAGCTCGCCTACGGCTGGATGAGTCTGACCGGGGTGATCAACACCCACACCATGGCGGCCACCCTCCTCATGGCCCACGGGAACGACGAACAAAAGAAGCGGTTCCTGCCCGTGATGGCGACCGGCGAACGGCGCGGAGCGCTGTCGCTCTCAGAGCCGGACGCCGGTAGCGACACGCGCAATATCGGCTGCAAGGCTCGTCGTGACGGGGACGAGTATGTGGTCAACGGCACCAAGGCCTGGGTCACTAACGGTGAACGGGCCGGCATCGTGGCGCTGGCCGTCCGTACCGAAGAGGGCATCTCCGCTGTCATGGTCGAGAAGGATCCGGGCGGCAGCTTCGAGGGAATCACCGTCAGCAAGCATGTAGGCAAGCTGGGCTATCGAGGCGTCGAAACCGTCGAGATGGCCTACACCGACCACCGTGTCCCCGTCGCCAACCTCATCGGCGAGGCGGGACGGGGTCTGCCCCAGATTCTCGGCGTGCTCGAGGTGGGCCGGATCAACATCGCGTCGCGGGCGGTCGGTGTGGCCCGTGCCGCCTTCGATGCCGCCCTCGCCTACGCCCAGGAACGGACCACGTTCGGCAAGCCCATCGCTGAGCATCAGGCCATCCAGCTCAAGTTGGCCGACATGGCCACGCGACTGGAGGCCTCCCGTCTGCTGACCCGCAACGCTGCCGAGCGGAAGATGGCCGGACTGCGTTGCGACGTGGAAGCAGGAATGGCCAAGCTCTTCGCCAGTGAGACCGCCCTGGAACTGGCCACCGAGTCGATGCGCATCCACGGCGGGGTCGGCTACACCACGGACCTGCCCGTCGAGCGGTACTACCGCGATGCTCCACTCATGGTTATCGGCGAGGGGACCAACGAGATCCAGAGGCTTGTCATTGCACGGGGACTGTTGGCGAGGTCGAGACGCTGACGGCCACGCCGGTCGTCCACTCGGTCAGAGCCGCGCCGACACGGGTCGAGTGCTGTCGAGACCGGCTGGGACAAAGGCCCGAATCATGCCGTCCTGGGTAAACGATGCGATCAATCGCCCCTGTTCGGTGAAGATCTGGCCCCGCACGTAGCTCATGCCCCGGCCCACCTGGGTGCTCTCGTGGTGGTAGAGGAGCCAGCCTTCCCAGGCCACGGGCTCGTGGAAGGTTACAGCGATGCCCATCACCCCGGTCGATACCGAGTCGTGGGCCATCGACGTCCCGATGCCAGGATGACCACGCATAGTTGTCGACACCGACAGGTGTCCGGTGAAGTGTGCGAGCAGCGCCTTGGCCAGGTCCCGGCGCTCCGGTACCGGGTCGTATCGGAGCCACGCGTCGATGACCGGTGGACCGATCTCTTCGGGGTCGTTCGGGTCGGTGATGCCCACTAGGCGCAACTGACGCCCGACCAACGGCATCTCGAAGGGCACTGCATCCTCGGGCACCGCCACGTCGGGCTTCGGGTGGTGATGGGTGATGACGTCGTCCTGTTCGACATCGGCGAGGAGCGTGACCGACGCGCACCGCCGCCCACCCTGGGACACGGTGACTACCGCGCTGGCGAAGGTTCGGCCCTCATGCAAGACGTCCACATCGAACTCGAGCGCCCGCTCCCCGTCCACTGTGCGGACGAATACGGCGTGGGCCGTGCGGACCGAGTGTCCAGGCAGTGACTTGGAACAGGCCACGATGGCCTGCGCCAACAACTGGCTCCCGTCGACCACGCTCCGGGAACCGCCGTCACTGATGCCGCCGTAGCGATGCAGGCCTGTCGACTCGACGTCGAACACCGCCATCATGTGGTCGAGCGTCGACTCGGTCTCCTTGGGGCTCATCGCCCCGAGACCGCCGGTGAGGCGACACCGACCCGCAGCTCGACAACATCCTGGAAGAAAGCGACGTAGCCGCGAATCCTCGCCACCTCACGAAAGGGATCCTCGTACGACCAGATGTAGATGTCCTCCCCGAACCGCTGGTAGGTGGCCACGCCCTTGAACGGGCACACGCTGGTCCGGTCGTCAGTAGTGAAGAGGTCCAACCGGACGTCCTGTGGCGGAAAGTAGAAGACGAGGCCGTGGTCCTGCTCGTCCACGAGGAGACAGCGCCGGCTGTCGGCCAGCAGCTGTCCGCCCCCTGACACCGTCACCCGGTTGCGCCGGGCCAGGATGTCGACCCGGTAGTCCGGTCGTTCGGTGAATGCCGACGGCTCCACTGCTACACCTCCCCTACTCGTTGGCTCCCTGCGATCCGTGGTAGTCAGGGTGGTACTACCCAGAGGATTTGGAACTCCACCTGTTCGGAGGGAGACCGTTGTGATCGTCGTTGCCGGATACTTTGACATGGCCGAAGGAGACCGCCGGACCTACTTGGATTCCAAGGCGGCCCAGGCAGCCCACACCCTCTCCGAGTCGGGTTGCCAGGAGTACGCATTCTCGGCCGACGACGCCCATCCGGGACGAGTACGGCTGATCGAGCTGTGGGACACGATGGATGATCTGGCCGCTCACCTGGCCAACCTGCGGGCCTCGGCTCCGGGCCCGAGCCCGGTGGCCGTCCTGTCCTCGGCGTTCCACGTGTTCGAGGCCACGCCCACCCAGCTCCCCTCGGCTTAGAGCCCCTCAGACGATTCAGCAACACGTCCTGCCAACTCGGCCAGGACCTCGTCGGTATGCTGCCCGAGCCTCGGAACTGGCCCATACTGCCGCAACGGCACGTCCGAGAAGCTGACCGGGCCGTTCACCGAGCGCTGCACTCCACCCCTGTCGCCGCCGTCGATCTCGGCGATCCCCCCGTTGGCCAGTAACTGTGGGTCTTCGACGACCTCGGCCGGGGTTTGGGCGGGGGCCCACCACACGCCCTCCCGGTCGAATCGCTCAGCCCAGACATCGAGCGGGTGCTGGGCCACGATCTCGTCCAAGAGGGCGATCACCTCGGTCCGGTTGCGACGGATGGCGCCGGCGTCGGCGAACCGGGGGTCCTCCAAGAGGTCGGGCCGGTCGAGGGCGCGACAGACGGCGGGGATGTGCCGGGCCGCCTCGAGCCCGGTGAAAAAGAACCACCGACCGTCGGCGGCGCGGTACGGGTTCATCAGAGGTGCCTGGTTACGGTTCCTCGACTCGGCCTTCGCCACCTTGCCCAAGGTCATCTGAAGACCGAGGTCCCATCCCAGAACGTAGGTACCTGTCCGCAGCAACGACACCTCGACCACCCGGCCTGCTCCGGTCACCCGCTGTTCCATCACCGCAGCCAGCAAGCCAGCCAAAGCAGCTAGGCCGGTGATGTGATCGCCAATCCCGCCCCGGGCGTTGAGCGGGTTCCCTTCGGAGTCGGCCATCTGGATCGACAGACCGGAGCGGGCCCAGAACGCGCCGATGTCGTAGGTGGGCCGGTCCCGCTCCTCCCCGTTCAGGCCGTACCCGCTGATACTGCAATACACCAGGTGGGGATGACGGGCCACCGTAGCGCTAGGCACGAGGCCGAGCCCGTCGAGCGAGTCGGGGCGCAGATTGGAGATAAAGACGTCGGCGGTCGCCAACAGCTCCTCCAACCGGGCGCGGCCCTCCTCCTCTCGGAGATTGAGGACCACGCTGCGCTTGCCCCGATTGTCGAGGGCGAAGGCAGGATTGGGCATATCGCTCTCGATGCCGAGGGACCCGAAGACCTGCCGCATCGGGTCCCCGGCAGGGGCTTCGACCTTGATGACATCGGCACCCCAGTCGGCCAGCAGGGCGGCGGCCGAGGGCGCCGCGACCCACACCCCCATCTCCACCACCCGAAGGCCAGCGAAGCTGGACAGCCCACGCCCCGGTGTTCCGGGTCGCTTCAGGGGATCCGGGGTCATCCGGCCGCCTCGGCACGTCGCGCCTTGGCCATGGCTCGGAGCTCGTCCTTGACGACCTTGCCGGTGGCGTTGACAGGGATCTCGTCGACTACAGCCACCTCCCGCGGCACCTTGTAGTTGGCCATCTGACCTCGGCACCATTCGATGATCTCGGTAGCCGAGCCACTCGCAGCGCCCGTCACCACAAAGGCCATTCCCACCTCACCTAGTCGGTCGTCAGGGATGCCGATGACAGCAGCTTGTCGGATGTTGGGGTGGCGCAGGAGGAAGTTCTCGATCTCGGCCGGGTAGGCGTTGAAGCCCCCCACGATGAACATGTCCTTCACCCGTCCCACGATCGACAGACACCCGACCTCGTCGATGATTCCTATGTCGCCTGTCCGGAGCCAACCGTCCGACGAGAGGCTGAGCGCGGTCGCTTCGGGGTCTTCGAGGTAATGGGCCATGACGCTCCCGCCCCGCAGGACCACTTCGCCGGGAACGCCCACGCCCACATCGCCGTCGTCGCCCACGATGCGGAGTTCGAACCCGGGCCGGGGACGTCCCACGGTGGTGGCGATGGTCTCAGCATCGTCCTCGGGCGAGGTGGCGGCCGCCGTTCCTGCCTCGGTGAGGCCGTAGCCGGTGATCACCGTGGTGAAGGGCAGTTCGGCGAGAACCCGGCGGACCAGTTGCACCGGGATGTCAGCCGCACCGGTTACCGCGACCCGCAAGGTGGCGAGTCGACGCGATCCGCGCTCGGGGTGGTCCAGGATGGACTGGTAGAGGGTCGGAGGCCCGGGCAGGACCGTGACCCGATCCTCGTCCACCCGCTCGAGGATGCGGTCGACGTCGAACACCGCCTCGGGAAGCATGGTGGCACCGCTGGCCACACAGGCCAGGATGCCCGCCTTCAGCCCAAACATGTGGAAGTACGGATTCACCATGAGGTAGCGGTCTCCGACGGTCAGGCCGGTCATCGCCACCCAGTCGGTGGCTACGCACAGCGTCCGGTCATGGGTCATGACCACACCTTTGGGCGCCCCGGTGGTTCCCGAAGTGAAGAGGATGTCCGACCAATCCCCGGGGTCGAGCGCCGCCGCCCGTCGTTCGGCATCGGCCCGTGAGGACTCGGTGGCCCGAGCCGCAAACGTCAGCCAGGACTCGGTACCCGCAGGAGTTGGGCCGCGGGCAATGACTGTCGTCTCGAGATCAGGGAGGTCGATCTGGGTGTCGCGCAGCAATGCCACATAGTCGGTGCCCAAGAAGTCGGTGACCGCTACCAGCACGCGGGCACGGCTCCGCACCAGGATGTCCGCTGCCTCTCTCCCCTTGAAGCGGGTGTTGATGGGCACTAAGACGGCGCCGGCCGCGGACAGTCCCAGCACAGCCACCACCCACTCGGTGCAGTTGAACGCCCAGATGGCCACCCGATCCCCGGACTCGATGCCCGATGCCACCAGGGCAGCCGCAAAAGCGTTGGCCTGTTCGGCCAGTTCGGCGTAGCTAAGTCGGGTGCCGGCCTCCTCGATGGCGATGAGGTCACCGAACCTGGTCGCCGCTAGGGCCATTATCGACGGGATGGTGGTTGACGGTCTGCCTAGGCCGTCGGTCATCGTGCAACGGCCTCGGGGACGTTCGTCAGTGAGGCGCCCGTGTCGAACAGGGAAATGCTCACCGCTCGCTTCGCCATCGGCTCCATCCTTCGTCGTGCCCAAATTGAGAACGGCCCTACGTACGAGGGAGAGTACCGTTATTTCTCGGCTGACGCCACCACATGCAGGTTCGGACAGGCAGGCCAGCCGGGTCAATTCCCGCAGGTCAAGGGAGAGATCCCTTGCCGCGACGCCTATGACGGCCCGCAATCCCGAGCTGGCGGAGAACGTGCTTCTTTTTTGTATGCCATGCTGGTTTTTGTCGACTGGCGCACCAGGCGGCACGCCACCGTGCACGGCGGCGGTCCGGAAACCGGGGGATCGGGCGGTTCGCCGCCAACGACCACCATGGACGCGATGGGGACTCAGATGACCACGATGGAATCCGACATCTACTACGACCCGTACGACTTCGAGATCGACACGGATCCCTATCCGGTGTGGCGTCGGCTTCGGGACGAACAGCCCACCTACTACAACGAGCGCTACGACTTCTATGCCCTCAGCCGGTTCGATGACGTCGACGCCTGCTCGAAACAGTGGGAGACCTACATCTCGAGCAAGGGCACGCTGCTCGAGATCATCAAGGCCGACATCGACCTTCCTCCGGGGTCGATCATCTTTGAGGACCCCCCGACCCACGACATCCACCGACGGATCCTGTCCCGGGTCTTCACCCCTCGGGCCATCAACGACCTGGAGCCGAAGATCCGTGATTTCTGCGCCCGGAGCCTTGACCCTCTGGTGGGTACGGACGGATTCGACTTCATCGAGGACCTCGGTGCCCAGATGCCCATGCGTACCATCGGCATGCTGCTCGGCATCCCCGAGTCCGACCAAGAGGCCATCCGTGACCGGATCGATGAGGGACTGCGCCTCACCGAAGGTGGGATGCCCGACTTCGACAAAGCCTACGGCGAAGGCATGGCGGCCACGGAAGGCTTCGCCGAGTACATCGACTGGCGGGCCTCCCACCCCTCCGACGACCTCATGACCGAACTGCTCCAGGCCGAGTTCGAAGACGTGGACGGTACCGTACGACGACTGACCCGCGAAGAGGTGCTGAGCTACGTCAACCTGATCGCCGCCGCCGGTAATGAAACCACGGCCCGGCTCATCGGATGGACGGGCAAAGTGCTCGCCGAACACCCCGACCAGCGCCGCCAGCTGGTGGAGGACCGCACCCTCGTGCCCAACGCCATCGAGGAGCTCTTGCGCTACGAGTCGCCCTCCCCCGTACAAGCCCGGTACGTGACACGGGACGTCGAGCACCACGGCGTCTCCGTCCCGGCCGGGAGCACGGTGCTGTTGTTGACCGCCTCGGGAAACCGTGACGACCGCCACTTCCCCGATGCTGATCGATTCGACATCCACCGCAACATCGACCACCACCTCGCCTTCGGTTACGGCATCCACTTCTGCCTGGGTTCGGCCCTGGCCCGGATGGAAGGGCGCATCGCCCTGGATGAGGTCCTGCAGCGGTTCCCGACATGGGAGGTCGACTGGGACAACGCCGTCCAAACCAGGACCTCGACGGTCCGGGGATGGGACAAGCTGCCCGTCGTAACCTCCTGACCATCATGTACCTTCGCAATGGGTGTTGGGCATCGAACGGGGGCGAAGCGATGGACGAGCACACAGGAGAGAGGAAACCCCCGTCATGAGAACTGTCGTCGTCGGCGCATCCAGTGGACTCGGCCGGTCGCTGGCCACAGGACTGGGCCAGCGCGGCGCCACCGTGGCGCTCTTGGCTCGACGCAAGGATCGCCTGGTCGAGGCGGCCGAGGAAGCAGGCCCGGATTCGCTGGCCATCGTCTGCGATGTCACCGATGATCAGTCCTGTCGGTCGGCCATCAACGAGGCGGCAGAAGGCCTCGGTGGAATCGACGCCCTCGTCTACGCCACCGGGGTCGGGCCACTCGGGCGGCTCGTCGATATCGACGGCGAGACCTGGCGCAACACGTTCAATACCAACGTGGTGGGCGCAGCACTGGTCACCGCGGCGGCCGTCCCCCATCTCACCGAGACCCGTGGGGTGGCCGCCTACCTCTCGTCGGTCAGTGCCTCGTTCACCCCGCCATGGCACGGGCTCGGGGCCTACGCCACCAGCAAGGCCGCCCTGGAGCGACTGATCGAGGCCTATCGGACCGAGCACCCGGCCATTGGCTTCACCCGCGTCATCGTCGGCGACTGTGCCGGGGGGGAAGGTCCCTCGGGCACCGAGTTCGCCAACGGGTGGGACTGGGATCTGGCCGCCGAGCTCCATCCCATCTGGCAGGCCCGGAACCTCATCAGCGGTTCGCTCATCGAGATCGACGAGCTGGTCCAGGCGGTCGACAACGTCCTGCGGTGTGGGGCCAGCGCCTACATACCATCGGTCGCCGTAGTTCCCCGGCCTCCCGTCTGACGGTCGCCCGGGGCTTCCCGTGCGCAGGTCAGACTCAGTACCGCCCGAGCAGGAAGTTCGCCGCCGCAGTGGCCTCGGGGAAGGACCCGGTGAGGCCCGAGCTGATGTATCCCGAGTCGGTGATCATGATGATCCCGTTGACCGCAGCGGCGGCGTCGCTGCACAGGAAGACCAGCGGGTAGGCCTGCTCCAATGGCGTGGCGGCCTCGATGCCCGCCTCGGCACGGTAGTCGGACCCGAAACCGAGCCACATGTCCTTGTTGGCCTGGGCGAGGGGTGTGTCCGTGGGTCCGGGGCAGATGGCATTGATCCGGATGCCCTGCTTTTGAAGAGGGAAAGCCTGGCCGGCCACGTAGGCACAGATGATCTGCTTGGTGGACATGTAGTCCGCCTTGTTGTGGGCCTCGACCCAAGCCACTGACTCGTCCCAGTCCGAGATAGCCAAGAGCTCCTGGATCTCGGCGAGGTTGGTCTCCCACCCGAGGCCGGCGGCCGACGAGATGAACCCGATGGCTCCGCCCCTGCCCAACATGCCGCCGGCGATCAGCGTATCGACCATGTACCGGTGGCCGATGAAGTTGATCCGCTCGATCCCTGGCGTTCCATCGGCCACACCGGCACAGGACAAGAGCACGTCCACCGGGCCGCCGCATTCGGAGATGGCGGTGTCGATTGACTCCCGCTCGGCCAGGTTCACGTGGATGGCCTTGGCTCCGTCGAGGGTGACTTCGGCGAAGTCCATGACCACCACCTCTGCTCCGGCGTCGAGCGCCAGCTGGGCGGCTGCAGCACCCATGCCCGTGGCTCCACCGACCACCAGTACTCGTTTGCCGTCATAGCGGAATGCGTCGAAAAGGGTCATGGCAAGATCTCCTGTCTAGCGGTTGGTGCTTCGGGTACGGACGGTTCGTGCGGGTGCGGGGCTACCAATCTGCCAGATCACGCGACCACCCCGCGGATCTTAAGGTCGATGATGGCATCTTCGTCGAGGCCGATGTCGGCCAGGATCGCCTCGCCGTGCTCATTGAACTCGGGCGCCCTCGTGGGCACGGCCGGTTCCTCGTCGAACTGCACGGGTGCGGCCACCAGCTGAAAAGCCGTTCCACCAGCCGTCTCACAGTCCTGGATGTAGCCGTTGGCCACCGACTGGGGGTCAGCCGCCGCCTCCAGGGTGTCCTGCACGACGGCCCACTGGCCGCTGAACGAGTCGAGCCGCTGACGCCACTCCTCCAAGGAGGCCGAGGCGAACACTTCGGTCAAGATCTCGACGGCGACGGCGCTGTTGGCCATGAGCGACTGATAGTCGGCGAACTGGGGGTCGGTGGCCAGCTCTGGCCGCCCGATGGCCTCGCACATCGGAGGCCAGTACTTCGCCGGCTGCAGGCAGGTGAAGGCCAACGTCCGACCATCGCCTGTCTCGTAGTTGCGCGACAACGGATTGGACCCGATCCGGTCGGCCGGGGGTGGCGTCCAGGGTGTGTCCAGTACCAGCGACAGGGCCATGGCTTGACCCATGGCCCACATCCCGACGCCCAGCAGCGAAACGTCGACGACACTGGCTTCGCCGGTCTTCTCCCGGTGGAAGAGCGCCCCCATGATCCCACCGGCGATCGTCATGGCCCCGATCGAGTCCCCGAAGCCGGGGGCCGGGGGCACAGGCACCAGGTCGTATTCGGGTCGCTTCGCTCCGACGGCGATGCCCGAGCGGGCCCAAAAGGCGAGCGCGTCATAGGAGCCCTTGTCGGCGTCAGGACCCCGCTCACCCTGTCCGGTGCCCCGCACATAGATGATCTCGGCATTGTGGGCCCGGATCTCGTCCACACCGATTTTCAGCTTGGTGCGCACACTGGGCAACTTGTTGGTGAGGAAGACGTCAGCGGTGGCCGCCAACTTGTAGAGGATCGCCAACCCGTCTGGGGATGTGAGGTCGAGGCCCAGGCTCTTCTTGCCCCGGTTCGAGTGCTCGAGAAGAGCGTGGACATCACTCGGCACGATGGCCAAGCCCGACGAGGCCAGGCCCCTCATGGCATCGCCCCGCTCCACGTGCTCGATCTTGATGACTTCGGCACCCCAGTCGGAGAGCAGTGCGGAAGCGGCAGGAACGAACGTGTGCTCAGCCACCTCGAGGATCCGGACACCCTGCAGGACTGCGGTCACGTGCTACCTCCGACGATCTGATGACGGTAGGGCACAGCGCTCCCCGCGCTCCCCCGGACTCGTGCCGGTCGCCAGTCCACGCCAGAGGCGAAGAACCACGATTCGACAATTGGGAATCTAGCTGGAAGAGACTGCCGTTCTCAAACTGGGGTGTAGGCCTTTGCTCAACGGCCCGGTTACCCTCCCGCCGGTCCCTCCAGGGGCACCCACCGGGGTGGCCGCTTCTCCATGAAGGCCCGCATGCCCTCGCGAGGTTCGTCGGCGTGCTCAAGGGCCCAGAACATGGTCTGGTAGTCGATGTCGCCGTAGCGCTGGTTGAGCATGCGCTTCACGTGGGCCCGGGCGTCCGGCGCGGTCTGGAGGACTTGGTGGGCCGCCTCGAGGGCGGCAGTGCGCAGTTCCTGATGGGGCACCACCCGGGAGATCAGACCGATGCGGAGGGCCTCTGCGGCGTCGAACCGTCGGGCCGACAACAGCAGGTCCCGGGCCACGGCGATGCCCACGTGGGCCGGCAGCGCCGCCGCATAGGTGGCGTCAGGTATGCCCCGGAGCAGTTCGGGAACCCGGAAGGTAGCCCGTTCACTGACCACGGCGATGTCGGCCATCATGGCGATGAGGAGTCCGCCGGCCTGACAGATTCCGTTCACGGCGGCGATCACCGGCGCGCGGCTGTCCCGGATGGTCAGGAACGGAAGCACATCGTTTCCGACGTGGTCGGGCACCGACTCCCCCGGCTCGGACCTTCCCCCGAGATCGCCTCCGGGGGCGAACACGTCGTCGGTGCCGGTGATGATCAGAGCGGCGAGGTCGGGGTCGCGGTTGACCAGCTGCACAGCCCGCTTGACGCCGTAGTACATGGCGGGGGTGAGCGCGTTCCTCGCCTGCGGCCGGTCAATCGTGCACCAGGCGATGGGCCCGGAGCGCTCGAAGCGCAGCATCGCCGTGCCCAGATCATCATCGACCACCGGTCCTCCCCTCACCGACGTCCGGACACGTCGTGTTGCTACGATAGTGCGACTCTTGTGAATCAACAATTGAGTATTGGTTTTCCGACAAGAGCACTTCCGCACCAGGCAAGGAGCACCCGATGGCCCGACCCCGCCCTCCCGAACACACTCTCATCCGTAGCGCCCGCCGTCTGGACATCGACGCCGGCGAGTTGGTCTCCCCCGGAAATATTCTCATCGGGGGTGACCGTATCCTCGACGTGGCGCCGACGTCGGTTCCTGATGGTGCAGTGGTGATCGATCTCGGTGACGTGACCATCCTGCCCGGGCTCATGGACATGGAGGTCAACCTCCTCCTCGGCGGCCCTGATCACCGCAGTCCGCTCCAGGCGGTGCAGGACGATCCCGCCCTCCGCACACTTCGTGCGGTGGCCAACGCGCGTCGTACGCTCCAGGCCGGGTTCACCACGGTCCGGAATCTCGGGCTGTTCATTCAGACCGGCGGGCTGCTCTTGGACGTGGCGCTCATGAAGGCCATCGACTTCGGCTGGTTCGAGGGACCTCGGGTTGTTCCGGCGGGCCACGCTATCTGTCCGACCGGCGGCCACCTCGATCCGACCATGTTCCAGGCCTTCGCCCCGCACATCATGCCCCTTACCGTTGAGGAGGGCATCGCCAACGGCATCAGCGAGGTGAGGAAGGCGGTCCGCTATCAGATCAAGCACGGCGCCAAACTCATCAAGGTCTGCGCCTCGGGCGGCGTGATGTCCCACACCGGTCCTGCCGGCGCCCAGCAGTACTCCGACGAGGAGCTGGCGGCCATCGTGGACGAAGCCCACCGCGCCGGGCTGCGGGTGGCCGCCCATGCTCACGGCGATGCCGGCATCCGCACCGCCATTGAAGTGGGGGTGGACTGCATCGAGCATGGATCGCTCATGAGCGACGAGACCCTCGACCGTTTCATCGAACTCGACCGCTTCCTCGTTCCCACCACCTACCTGGCCGACGGGATGGACGTGTCCCACGCCCCCCCCGAGCTGCAGGCCAAGGCGGCCGACGTGTTCCCGCGGGCCAAAGCGACCATCTCCAAGGCCATCGCCAGAGGAGCTCGCATCGCCTGTGGAACCGACGCGCCCGCTATTCCGCACGGGAAGAACGCCAAAGAACTGTTGGCCCTGGTCGATCGGGGTATGACTCCGCTACAGGCCCTGCGCGCCGCCACCACAGTGGCGGCCGAACTCATCGAGGTCGACGATCGTGGGCGCCTCGAAACTGACCTGCTGGCCGACATCATCGCCGTACCCGGCGACCCACTGGCGTCCATCGAGGTCACCGAGCAGGTCCGGTTTGTGATGAAGGGTGGTCAGGTCTACCGAAACGACGCCGCCTGATTCAGAGGTAGCCCGGGTGCGGTCAGGAGGTGGTGTCGGTCCCGATGCCGTTCATGATCAGATTCCACAGGTCTTCGCCCGAATCGCCTTCGGCGTGGCGGAGCGACATCCCGCCGATGGTCGACGAAAACGTGTTGAACATGATCACCTCGAGGACGATGCCGACAATGGGGCCGTGGCGGAGCCCCGGACGGACCGCTCCGGCGTCGGCTGCTTCTTGAAGGACCTCTTCGAAGAGGGAAACAAGGGGCGAGAACACCCGGGCCGCCTCTCGCGGGTGCTCGGTCAGCAGCTGCTGGGCGAACTCGGCCATCCCCAACGGGCCCTCGTGCTTGCCGCCTCGATTGGCCTGCTCGGGGGGTCGACACATCCGGTAGTACTCGAGCACAAAGCGGTGCAGCCGCTCGATGGGCTCGTGCTCGTCGGCGATGACGGCGCGTAGGTGGTCGGTGGCCTTGCGGACCGATTCCTCGATGAGGGCCAGGAGTAGTTCGTGCTTACCGCCGAAGTACTGGTAGAAGCTGTGCAGCGACTGACCGGAACGCTCCACCACCTCTTGGACGGTGAAGTCCCGGCCAGGCCGGGAGGTGAGCAGCTCGAAGGCCGCGTCAAGAAAGCGCTGGACCCGGCTCTCGGCGCGGAGTCGGGCCGAGTCGAGTGACCGGGCCACCGCCTGATCCCGCCGGCTGAGGCCAGCGGGTTCGAGCGCCTCGGCTGCCAGGTCGTCGTTCGTCACCCGGGTGAGCGTACCCGAGCCGGGACCGGGAATAGACGACCGCACTGCCTGCGAGGAGCCCGTGACCAGGGATGCGTCGCTACCCCAACACCGGGCGCCCGGAACCGAAGGGCGTCAGATGGCTGGCTCCACCAGCATGTCCATACTGGCCGCACCACTGTCGGGGACCCTCGGCTGACGCCAGACCTCTACAGGGAACGACACGTTCACCAGGGAGTAGCAGAGCCAGAGCAGGGCTTTGGCATCGTCGGGTAGTGCGGCCAGATCAAACTGGTCGAGGTAGGCCATGGCCGCGTCGAGCCTCGGGAAAGCGAGATCGTAGAAGGCCTGGAGCTCGTCCATGGAGCTGGCCAGGCGCTTTTCGTACCGCTCGGCCTCGGTCTCGAGCGACCAGTCGGCGAAGGGCTCGAGGTCGGCGAACTCGGTCGGGAGCGTTGTCATGTCGGTTGTCTGTCCTTGTCTGGATCGAAGTGAGGCGCAGGCTCAGGAGGCGTTGGAGATTCGGACCGGCGTGGCGTATTTCTGCTGGTACTCGGCCACGTACTCCCGCGCCGTCTTATGCAGCTGACGGAGGAGGATCTCCTGGTCGTTGAGCGGGAACTCGGTGACCGCTCTCGACTCCAGCATGGTCTGGGTGGCCTCGAGGGTGTTGCCGTCCTGAAGGGCGTACTCCTTAAAGGTGACGGCGGCCAGCTCTTGCTTCAGACGTTCGCTGGCTGTCTTCGGCGGCGCGAAGTAGAGCGTTCCTTCGAAGATGTGCGAGTTATACGAAGTTGGCCAGTAGTGATAGGTGAGGTACCAGCCCGGCTCCCAGATGAGCAGCATGAAATTGGGGAAGAACACGAACGTGTCGACGCCCCATGCCCGGTGGTGGGCAGGATTGACCGACGGCGGCAGCTCGGCCAGCCCGTCGATGTCAGGCTTGGCCCACGGCCCGAACAGACCGCTTTTCAGCACCCGTTCGATGGGCTTGACCATGTCCAGGTCCTTGGGCGGCGACATGCCGCCCCATGACGACACCATCCCGTGGGGGCCGTCCAGTTTGTAGGCCAAGGCCTCGAAGCCGAAGCCGGAGAGCTTCCGTGACTCGTCGGCCGTGGCCTGCTTGGCGTGGAGAATTGGCGCATGGTAAAACTCGGCGAAGGCGTCGATGAACAGCTTCCAGTTGGCGCCGACGTCGGCCCGGTACTTGAAGACCTGGGTCATCTCGCCGAACGGGTAGCCGGCGATCCCGTCCCCGAACTCCCCGAGGTACTCGCGCAGTGAGGTGGTGTTCTCGGGATCGAGGTTGGCAAAGATGAATCCCTCCCAGATCTCCACCTGCACACCGGCCAGCCCGTAGTCACTCTTGTCCAGGTTGAAGAACTCCGACTCCTGCTGGACGAAGGTGAGGGCGCCCTCGGTGGCGTAGCGCCAACCGTGATACTTGCAGGTGAACTGACGACAGGTGCCGCTCGTCTCCTCGCCCGGGTAGTCGTTCCAGACCAGCTTGTTGCCGCGGTGTCGGCAGATGTTGTGGAAGGCACGGACTTCACCATCCTTGCCTCGGACGATGACCAGCGACGTTCCGGCGGCGTCGAGCTCCTTCGTGAAGTAGCTCCCGTTGCGGGGGAGCTGCTCCACCCGTCCGACGTTCAACCAGGTGCGGGCAAAGATCGCCTTGCGCTCGAGTTCGTAGTGATCGGGTGAGATCGAGTCCTCGTAGGACACGGGCCCCGTGCCCAGCTCGGGGTAATGCTCCGTCCAGCTGCCCTCAGTCGGCTTAGAAAAGTGCGGCATGTCGTTCCTCCACGTCCCGGCTACGCAGCATACGATAGCATGAATCTTTTAAAAACAGAAGCTCATTTCCGTTCGAGATCGGCATCCAGCTCCACTCCGAAGGACCGGAGTGCCATCGCCAGTATCTCGTAGGCCCCAACCGTGAAGACGAGGTCCATGAGCTGCTGGTTGTCCAGCTCACCGGAGAGGATCGCCCACGTGTCGTTGCCGATGCCGCCCTCGTCGATGAGCTCATCGACGGCCCGCACCATGGCCCCGTCGAGCGTTGGCCATCCGGGCGCTTCGGGGCCCTCGGCGATCCGGGCGACCTCGTCCTCATCGAGGCCGGCGTCGCCGGCGAGAATGGCGTGCTGGGCCCACTCGTACTCAGACCCGCGGACGGCGGCCACTCGGAGGACCAGCAACTCACGCTGCCGTGGGGAGAGGGTCGAGGCGAATAGGATGTGACCGTTGAAGGTGTGATACGCCTTGGCCAGCTCGGGGTGCTGGGCGAGCGTACCGAGCAGGTTCAGACCTTTCGGGCGGCCTTCCTTCCGGGAGGGGAACGGGTGACGGGGGTTGGCCGGCCGCAGTGCGGCCAGGGCGTCGTTCATCTCCGGTGGCCACTCCCCGGGGGGCAGCGGCGGGATCCGCGCCATCAGGTGTTGCGACCGCCGTTGACCCCGATGACCTGCCCGGTGATGTAGCTGGCCTCGTCGCTCACGAGGAACGAGCACGCCGCGGCGATGTCCTCGGCGGTGCCCACCCGGCGCACCGGGGTGAGCGCGGCGTGGTGCTCCACGCCCTCACCGAGAAGGCCCCGTGCCTCGGACTTGCGCAACATGGGCGTGTCG
The DNA here is from genome assembly GCA_963845485.1 of uncultured Acidimicrobiaceae bacterium. Taxonomy (GTDB): domain Bacteria; phylum Actinomycetota; class Acidimicrobiia; order Acidimicrobiales; family RAAP-2; genus Bog-756. Next base: position 344,103 of record CAWJSI010000017.1, read on the forward strand.
ATGAAGCCGGGAGGAATGGTGTTCACGGTGATTCCTTTGGGACCGAGCTCAAGGGCCAGCGCCTTGGTGAAGCCCATCACCCCGGCTTTGGACGCCACATAGTGGGTCATCATGGGTTGGCCACCGTGGGCACTCGACGACGATATGTTGACGATGCGCCCCCACCCCTCCTCGATCATCCCGGGAACAACCGACTGGCAGCAGTCGAAGGTCCCCGTGAGGTTGACGGCGAGGATGCGGTTCCACTTCTCGGCGGTGATCTTGAGGAAGGGGTCGAAGCCGTCCAAGCCCGCGCTGTTGACCAGCACGGTGGGACGGCCCCCCAGTTGCTGCTCCGCATCGACCACCCCCTGGTCGATCTGGTTCCGGTCGGTCACGTCCACCGTGAGGCCGACGGCCGACCCGCCACCGGCCACGATCTCGGCTGCGGCTGCCTCGGCTGTTTCCCCGTCGCGGTCGAATACGGCGATGGCATTGCCGTCGGCCGAAAGGCGCCGGCTGATGGCCAGCCCGATCCCCGAGCCGCCGCCGGTGACGATGGCCACACGGGTCGGAGTCACTGGATCACCTCGTCGCCAGAGAGCGTCGTGCGGTGCATGTCCCGTTCCGAGTCGGCGGCGTAGGGGCAGGCCCGGTGGAGGACGCCGCGGTTGTCCCAGATCACCATGTCGCCGACCGTCCATTCATGGCGGTAGACCCGCTCGGACCCGGTGGACCGGTTCAGCAGGTCGTCGAGGATGCCTCGTCCCTCGTCACGCTCCATCCCCACCACATGGGAGGCGGTGGCCCCGAGGACCAGCGACCGCCGACCCGATTGGTGGGTCCAGACCAGCGGATGCTCCTTGGCGGGTCGCCGTCGCCAGAGCGCAACCTCTTCCGGCGAAGGATCGTCATTGATCAGTCGCTGCGAGGCCTCGATCGAGTGGACAACACGAAGCGTGGCCACGCGTTCTTGTTCGTCGTCGGTCAGGTCATCGTGGGCGGCGTAGGTACTGGCGAACTCCGTCTCACCGCCCGTTGCCGCCACGGCATGCGCACTCAACACCGTGGCCTTGATGGGAACGTCATCCGTGCAGCCGTCGATGTGCCAGTCGAACGTCCCACGGAGATAGGCGGCCGCCCGGTTCTTGGCCGGATCGAGCGTCACCCGGAAGATCTCGGGTAGCTCACCGGAGCCGAATGTCTCGACGTGACCGAGCCGTTTGGAGAAGGCGACCTGGGTGGTGTCGTCGATGTGCAGGTCTCTGAAGACCAGCACGCCGTGCTCCTCTAGGGCTCCGAGCGTCCAAGCCGGGAGGGTATCGTCCTCGACGAGCTGGTCGACGTCGACACCGACAACCTCGGCTCCGACGGTGACGCTGAGCCGCTCAGCGGTGACCACGGTCATGTGGTGCTCCTTCGTGTCGCGTGTGTTTTTAGAAGAACGCTATCCAACTTCCAGAATCATGTTTTCACTTTCTAGCAGCACCGGGCCAGCCTTCGCCGATGAGCTGACGGAGACGGAACTTTTGGATCTTGCCCGACGGCGTGCGGGGAAACTCGTCGACCTGGTGGATCGACTCGGGCCACTTCTGTCGGGCCAGGCCGGCATCGGCCAGATGTCGTCGAACCTCTTCCAGGGTGGGCGCCGCCGTCCCGGGTCGGACGCTCACTACCGCGCTGGCGTGCTCACCCAGCCGCGCGTCGGGCTCGGCCACCACAGCCACCTCGGCAACGGATTCCATTCCGGCCACGAGCTCTTCGATCTCCTGAGCACTGATGTTCTCGCCACCGCGGATGATGATGTCTGAGATGCGGTCGGTGATGGTCAGGTACCCGTCACCGTCGAGCACGCCGATGTCGCCGGTCCGATACCAACCGTCGGCGTCGAAGGCGGCAGCGGTCAGGGCCGGGTCCGTGTAGCCGATACAACAGTCAGGACCCCGACTCACGATCTGGCTGTCTCCGTCGAGGCGCAGCTCGACGCCGGGAAGGAGGTGCCCGTCCGTGGTGAGCCTCTTCTCCTCGGCGTCGTCGATCAGGCAGCCGGTGATGGAAGGGTGCTCAGTGCTCCCGTAGGACCGGAACACCCTGATCCCGAGCCGGGTGGCCCGTTCGGTGACGGCTACGGGGACGGCCGACCCGCCGAGGCCGGCGAACGGCATCATGGCCAGGTGGGCGGGCGTGAAGTCGGGGTGGTCGAGCAAGCTGGTGAGAAAGTACGTAGCTCCCCCGCCGACGCCGAGACCTTCCTCGTCCATGAGCCGGAGCACCGTACCGGGATCCCACACGTCGAGCAGGTGGACCGGCCGTTCCCGAAGCAGCGGGATGAGGAAGGCGTTGAGCATGCCGATGAAGTGGCCCACCGGCGCCCCGGTGATCTGGGGCGGTCCACCCACGGGGAACATGTAGTTGAGCTGGCGGGTCTCGCACCCGATGGTGCGGTGGGAGTGCACCACGCCCTTCGGGTCCCTCGTGGTTCCCGAGGTGAAGGCGACGATCGTCGGCATGTCCGGGTCCACCTCGAGCGGATCGGAGAGTGGCTCGGCCTCCAGCATCGAGGCGAACGCTGTGGCCCCCGTCGGGAGATCAGCCGGGGCGGCGTCCCCTACGACCAGCCACAACGGGACCGGACGGGCTCTGAGCAGCTCGGTGTACGTGGCCAGGTAGTCGTTGTGTCCGAACCGTTCGGCGGTGATCACCACGTCGGGAGAAGTGACCGACAGGATGTAGTCGACTTCTTTGGGCCCGTAGAAGTGCACGACGGGGACGACCACCGCCCCGAGGTAGGCGGCCGCCCAGAACGCCACTCCGGCCTCGAGCCAGTTGGGCAACTGGATCACCACCACGTCGCTGGGGCCGACTCCCCGGGCTCGTAACGACGAGGCGAGCGCACGAGCGGCGCGGTCCACGTCGATGAAGGTCCCCGTCCACGGGCGCACCGACGAATGCACGGCGAAGACCTCACGGCCCATGCCGGCGAGGCCTTCGGCCACCATGGTGCCGAGGGTGGCATCCGTCCAGAAACCCTCGTCGCGGTAGTGGCGCGCCAGCTGACCGGGCACGGAGCGGAGCCCCCATCCCCCGGCCAAGGTCCTTGTCGTCTCCCCCACTCGATCTCCCCCTGTGGCCCACTCGGTAGTCGGTGCTACCCCGCCCTAGCTGCGTTGCCAGTCTAGGAGAACTTCGTTATCATTTGTCAACATGGCACTCTCAGGACCGCTGGCCGATGCGCCGGGCGTGCGCATCGACCGTGGGTTCCATCCGCTCCGGATCGCCGCCATCGTGGCGGAGACGGCCGAGGCCAACTCCTTCGTGTTGGACGTACCCGAAGAGCTGCGCTCCACCTTCGTCTACGAGTCCGGGCAGTTCTGCACGTTCCGGGTCTGGGTGGACGGCGAGCCGCACCTCCGTTGCTACTCCATGTCCTCCTCGCCGGTCGTAGACCGTGAACTGCGGGTGACCGTGAAGCGCACCCCGGACGGCATCGTCTCCAACTGGATGAGCGACCATCTGGCCGTCGGCGACGAGATCGACACGACCCGTCCCGCCGGCGTCTTCCGCCTGGGTGACGGCGCGGGTGATGTCGTCGCCCTCAGCGCGGGGAGCGGGATTACCCCGGTCCTCTCCCTGATCAAGACGGCGCTCGCGACGACGATGCGACGAGTCCATCTGCTGTATGCCAACCGGGACGAGGACGCCATCATCTTCCGGGCCGAGCTCGACGAACTTCGCAACCAGCACCCCGGGCGCTTCGTCGTGCACCACCATCTCGACGTGGATCACGGCTTCATCGGTCCCGACGCGGTCGTCCGCTTCGTGGACTGCACCGACGACCCCGAGTTCTACATCTGCGGTCCCGCTCCGTTCATGGACATCGCCGAGGAGGTGCTCGCCGACAGTGGTACTGCTCCTGATCGGATCCACATCGAGCGGTTCACCCCTGACGAGTGGGTCCCCGAGGTCAACGCCGACGAAGGTGACGGGACGGGACCATCACAGGTCGTCATCGAGCTCGACGGCCGGACCGAGTCGACCGACTACCGCCCGGGCACGACGATCTTGCAGACGGCCCGCCAGATGGGGATGTCGCCACCGTTCTCCTGCGAGTCGGGGAGCTGTGCCACCTGCATGGCCCGGTTGCTCGAAGGCACGGCCACCATGCACGTCAACGACGCCCTCACCGATGACGAGGTCGTCGGCGGTTGGGTGCTCACCTGCCAGGCGGTACCGACCAGTCCATTGGTACGCGTGGCTTACGGCTACGAGGAGTGATGATGGACGAACTTCCCATCGCCGATGTCATCGAGCTCCAGCAGCTGCTGGCCCGCTATGCCGTCAGCATGACCAAAGACGACGTGGATGCGGTGATGGAGGTGTTCACACCGGACGGTACCTACAGCGCCTTTGGGGACACCTATCGATTGGTCGACTTCCCGACCCTCGTGGCCGCAGCGCCGAAGGGTCTCTTCATGGTCGGCCCCCCGGCACTCGAACTCCATGGGGACGAGGGGACGGGTCAGCAACCCCTGTGCTTCGTCGAGCAGAAATCCCACGACATGCGCATCGGCTACTACACGGACACCTATCGCCGGACCGAGCAGGGATGGCGGTTGCACACCCGGTCCATGACCTTCCTCCGCAAGAGCGGCCTCCAGGACTCGGGGCGCGCCCACGATCCGACCCGGCCCGCGCCTTCTGCCTCCTGATGGAGCTTCCGGAATTCCGCTCCCAACTGGACAGCTGGCTCGTCGAACACGAGTCCGAGCTCCGGCCGGCCACGGGGTCTATCGACACGCTCGACGAGCAGATGCAGCACCTGTCGCGGGTTAAGCGGATCACCTACGAGGCGGGGTGGATGCGATGGGGGTGGCCCGAGCGGGTCGGCGGGTTCGGTGGATCGACCCTGCTCCGGGCCTACCTCGGCGAAGTCCTCACCCTGCGGGACCTGGTGGAACCGGGCATCTACTCGATGACCGAGGTGCTGGCGCCGACCATGATCGATTACGCCAACCCCACCCTGGCTGCCGAGATGGTCCCCCGCCTGCTGCGGGGGGACGAGACGTGGTGCCAGGGGTTCTCGGAGCCGGACACGGGGAGTAACCTCGCTGCTCTGTCGTGTCGGGCCACCCGGGACGGCGACGTCTGGCGGGTCTCGGGCCAGAAGGTGTGGACCAGCCTGGCTCAGTATGCCGACCGCTGTGTCCTTCTCACCCGCACCGGAACCACCGAGTCGGCGCACAGAGGCATCACTGCCCTCTTCGTGGACATGACAACGCCGGGCATCGAGGTGCGGCCCATCGAGACCATGCACGGCGCCCCCGAGTTCTCCGAAGTCTTCTTCGACGATGTCACGGTCCCGATCGACCGCACGCTCGGCGAGGAGGGGCAGGGCTGGTCGGTGGCCATGGACCTCCTCCCCTTCGAGCGGAGCACCGCACTCTGGCATCGGGCGGCCTATCTGCACCGACGCCTGCAGGGCCTGCTCGAGGCCGTACCGCCCGATGCGCTCGACCCCGTGGCCGTAGGCGAGGCGGCCCAGCTCCTCTACGCCCTGCGGGCCCGTTCCCGGAGGACCCAGTACCGCCTCGCCGCCGGGAAGCACCTCGGTCCGGAGACCTCTATCGACAAAGTGCTGGTGGCGACGGCAGAACAGGCCGTGTTCGATCTGGTGGCCGACGGACTCGGCCCTGAGATGGGTACCTGCGATGACCCGGCCAGCGACCGTTGGCGACGAGAGTTCCTCTACTCGAGGGCGGCCACCATCTACGGCGGGACCGCCGAGATCCAACGGAACATCATCGCCCGCCGGCTCCTCGACCTCGGAGCCGACCGGTGATGGACGAAGCCGAACGGGAGCTGTTCGACGGGACGATCAGACGGGCCTGTGCGGAAGTGAACGGGAACGACCTCGACGGTGCTCTTGTCGAGGTCGGATGGCACGAGGCCCTCGCCGTCGATCCACGGACGGCCGTCTCCTCGCTGTTCGAGGCGTTGGGTACCACCAACCATGCGGCTTCGCCCCTTGACGCCGTCGTCGGATCGGCTCTCGGCCTGGTCGGTAGGCCGTCGGTCCCCATCGTCATGCCGCGCCTCGGCCTGTCGGACCCGCCGGGGCGACTCGGTGGGGACCGCCTCGTCGTCGACGGCATGGGGACGGCGACCCTGTCTGGATCGGCCACCGCCTGGGTGGCTGTCGACTGCGGTAAAGGGCTACTCGTGGAGGTATCGACCTCCGAGCTCGGTCTTGCGCCGGTGACGGGTCTCGACCCGAGCCTCCACATGGTTTCCGTGGCCGGTGACGGCGTGCGGTTGGGCACCTCGCATCAGTGTGAGCCCGCGGCCTGGCAGCATGCCGCGGCGCTCGCCCAACTGGCCATCGCCCACCAACTGGTCGGTGCGTCCCGGACCATGCTCGAACTCGCCCGCCACCATGCCCTCGAGCGGATCCAGTTCGGACGGCCCATCGCATCCTTCCAGGCCGTCCGCCACCACTTGGCCGAGACATTGGTGGCCATCGAGGCATCTGACGCGGCTCTTGGATCGGCCTGGGACGAACGGACGTCCGGTGCCGCGGCGACGGCCAAGGCCCTGGCCGGGCGGACTGCCCGGACTACCGTCCGCCACTGTCAACAGGTTCTGGCCGGCATCGGCTTCACCACCGAGCACGACTTCCACCACTACGTGCGCCGGGTTCTGGTGCTCGATCAACTGTTCGGATCGTCGTTGAGCCTGACCCGGGAGTTCGGACGGGACCTTCTGGCCAACCGGCAGCTGCCGGCCCTGCCCCCGCTCTGACCACCGGACTGGCCGAGCCGGGCCGGTTCCCTCGTGCTCAGAGCGTCGAGGCCAGCTCGGACAACAGTGCCCGGGTCCGCTTGGACGAACTGATCAGCTCGTCACGGTTCTCGCCGATGGGCACCACCCGTACTGAGACATCGGTCACGCCGGCGTCAGCGAAGCCCTGCAGGCGTTGGCGGATGTTCGACTCACTACCCGCAGCCAGAATGTCACCGACACTCGTGGCGTCCCCCTGATCCAACAGCTTCTGATAGTTCGGGGATACCTCGGCTTCGGAGAGCAGCCGGTTGGCCCGGGTCACGGCGGCGTCGATCTCGGAGTCGGCACAGAGGCAGACCGGGATCCCGGCGACGACCCGCGGGGCGGGTCGTCCGGCTCCTTCCGCAGCCCGCGTCAGGTTGGGGACGATGTAGGTGCCGATGGCTCGCTCGTCGGCCAGCCACAGGATGGTCCCGTCCGTCCGCTCGCCGCACAGCTGCAGCATGCGGGGGCCCAGCGCGGCCAACAGGACCGGGGTGGGGCCGACGTCGGTAATGTCCAACGGGTTGTGGATGCGGAAGCGGTCGTTCTCGACGTCCACCGGACCCGGCCCGGCCAGGGCCTGGTCCAGTACGTCGAGATAGTCCCGCATGGTGGCGAAGGGATGCTCGTAGGGCAGGCCGAGCATCTCGTCGATGATCCAGTGGTGGGAGACCCCGAGGCCGATGGCGAGCCGGCCCGCACAGACGGCCTGGACGGACAGCACGTGCTGGGCCAGGGCGATGGGGTGACGCGGCTGGATGGGCACCACGGCGGTGCCGATCTCGATGCGGGAGGTCTCGGTCCCGACCACGGTGGCGGCGGTGAGGGCATCGAACTCGTCGGGGATCTGCGGGATCCACACTGTGGCCAGGCCGGCCTCCTCGGCCCAGCGGGCATCGGCCTGGAGGCGTGCCACCTTGGTGCCGTACCGGCCGCGCTCGGGGCCGACCATCAAGCCGATTCGCAAGCCGACCGTCCTTCCTCTGTCCAAACTGGCGAAAAGAGAATCTACTTCTTTTTTTCGTGCAATGCTAGTTTCAGTAGTGCGTAAGCCGCGTGCGACACGGGAGGCTCCATGGCAGTGAACGGACAGCTGTACGTAGGCGGAGCCTGGTCCTCGCCGACCACGACGGCGACCATGGATGTCGTCTCCCCCCACACCGAGGAGGTCATCGCCACGGTGCCGACCGCCGGCCCCGGGGACGTGGACCGGGCTGTGGCCGCGGCCCGACTGGCCTTCGACGAGGGTCCGTGGCCGCGCCTCGAGCCCGCTGAGCGGATCGCCGCCGTGCGAGGCCTGGCTGAGCTCTACGCCGATCACCGCAAAGAGATGGCCAACCTCATCACCGCCGAGATGGGAGCTCCAACGTCGTTCTCCCGGTTCGCCCAGGCCACTCTGCCCATGATGCTGCTCACCACCTTCGCCGACCTCGCCGCCGGATACGAATGGGAGAGCTCCCGTCCCGGGGCCTATGGGGAGGACGTGATCGTCCAGCAGGCTCCGGCCGGTGTGGTCGTGGCCATCGTCCCGTGGAACATGCCCCAGTTCCTCATCGCCGGCAAGCTGGCACCGGCCCTGCTCGCCGGCTGCCCCATCATCATCAAGCCGGCGCCCGAGACACCCCTTGATGCGCTCCTCCTGGCCGAGGTGATCGACGAGATCGGACTTCCGCCGGGGCTGGTCAGTGTTCTTCCCGGAGGCCGCGAGGTCGGGGAGCTGCTGGTGGGTCACCCCGGCGTGGACAAGGTGGCCTTCACCGGGTCGACGGCGGCGGGCCGCCAGGTGGCCGCCGCGTGCGGGCAGTCGCTCACCAGGGTCAGCCTCGAACTCGGCGGCAAATCGGCGGCCATCGTGCTCGACGATGCCGACCCTTCGACGGTCGCCCAGGGCGTGCGGGTGGCCGGCCTCATGAACAGCGGGCAGGCCTGCGTGGCCCAGACCCGGGTCCTGGTGCCGAGATCGCGCTACGACGAGTACCTCGATGCCCTGGCGTCGATGGTTGAGGAGCTGCCCACCGGTGACCCGATGGACCGCGGGACCGAGATCGGTCCCCTGGTCACGAAACGTCAGCAGATCCGGGTACGGGGATTCATCGAGGACGGCCAGAAGGAGGGAGCCCGTCTCGTGGTGGGCGGATCGGACCACCCCGTCGGTCTCGACCGGGGTTGGTACGTACAACCCACACTCTTCGCCGACGTCGACAACGGCATGCGCATCGCCCGGGAGGAGATATTCGGACCGGTCCTGTCGGTCATCCCCTACCGGGACGGTGACGAGGCCGTCCGGATCGCCAACGATTCGGAGTACGGACTCTCGGGCTCGGTGTGGACCTCCGACGACGTTCGGGGACTCGAGGTGGCACGACGGGTGCGCACCGGCTCCTTCGGGGTGAACCAGCCCTACAGCATGGACCCAGCGGCACCCTTCGGAGGGGTGAAGTCGAGCGGTATCGGTCGCGAGCTCGGACGCGAGGGCCTGGAGGGCTACCTCGAGGCCAAGTCGATCTCGGTGGCCCCGGCTACCTAGCAGCCGGCCCCGCCATCAGGCGGGGGGAACCTCGAGCACGACCGCGGTGGACATGCCACCGCCGGCACACATGGCCGCCACACCCGTGCCACCCCCCCGACGACGGAGCTCGTGGGCGAGGGAGATGACCATGCGCGCCCCGGTCATGGCAATGGGGTGGCCCAGACTGCACCCGCTTCCGAGGACGTTCACGACGGACTCGTCGATCCCGAGGATGCGGGTGGTGGCCACGCACATCGAGGCAAACGCCTCGTTGATCTCCCACAGGTCGACGTCATCGACGCTGAGTCCGGCGCGCTCGAGCGCTTTCGGAATGGCGATGGTCGGGGCCAGCCCGGTATCACGTGGCGGCACCCCGGCCGAGGCCCACGCCTTCACGGTAGCCAGCGATGTAAGGCCCAGTTCGTCGGCCAGCGCTCCCTCCACCATGACCATGGCAGCGGCTCCGTCGTTCACCCCAGCGGCATTGCCGGCGGTGATGCTGAAACCTTCGATCTCAGGGTGCAGCGGCTTCAGCGAGCCCAGCTTCTCCATGCTCGTCTCCCGGCGCGGGTGCTCGTCCACCGCGAAGGTAAACGTGCTGCCGTCCCGGCGGGTGACCTCGAACGGAGCGATCTCGTCCAGAAAGGCGCCGGCGTCGATGGCGGACACGGCACGTTGATGGGACCGCAGGGCCCAGGCGTCCATCTCCTCCCGGGAGACTCCGGCACTCACGGCGGCATTCCAACCCACGGTGATGGACATGTCCATGTTGGGAGCCTCCGGGGTGTCACGGTGGCTGGGCGACATCCAGTCCGTCCAGTCATCGGTGCCAGGCACCCGTCGAGTAGCACGGGGCGAGGTGGACTGGGAGTAGGCACCCCCGGCGACGACGGCGCGGTCCATGCCGGCCCGGATGGAGGCCGCGGCACTCTGCACGGCGGCCAGCGAGGAGGCGCAGTGGCGGTTGTGGGCCACGCCCGGCGCATGGACCAGCCCGGCCTCGATGGCCGAGTAGCGGGCGATGTCGCCCCCGCCGTAGAGGC
>CAWJSI010000018.1:0-13497 GCA_963845485.1 uncultured Acidimicrobiaceae bacterium
TCCCGTCTGCGACGGCCCGACGTTAGCCCCAGGGACGTGCCGTTGCCGGGCACCCCTGTGGGTTTGCTGTGGGGGTGCCCCTCGCCAATTCCGGCTCGAGGGTCAGGAGTTGAGCCAGATCTGGGTAGGCCAGACCGTGCCGGTGATCATCCCGTAGGCCTTCCCGCCCGCCGGGGTGGTCGGATTGTTGAAGTTCTCGCACCTTGGATTGGGCGCCGATCGACCACACCGACCGCACGGTCCACAGGTAGGGGAGCTCCGCGGCCATCAGTCGACCCACCTCCTGGTAGGCGGCGGCCCGGTCGGCGGCCACCGGTGACTGGCGGCCCTTCAAGCAGGGCGGCCTGCATCTTCGGGTCGCTGTTGCGGGCCATGTTGATGGAGAAGGCCGAGTTGATGTTGGTCGGGCTCCAGTAGATGTAGTTGAGGTCGGGGTCGACGGCCCCGAACTGCCGCCACATCTGGGCCTGGAACTTGCCGGTGAGGGCGATGTTGATCTGCTGGGCCTGCTGGATGGGCGTAAGGGTGACCCGCATGCCGGCCGCCTGGATCTGCTGTTGGACGAACTCGGCCTCCCGGGTGGTCGAGGCATCCGGGGTGTGGGCGATGGCGAAGCTCACCGGCTTGCCCGTCTGGTGTTGCACCTGCTTGACCAGTTTCGCGGCCTTGGCCGTGTTCGGCGCGGGGTAGCCGGTCTTGGCGTAGAACGGCGTGCCCTTCACGAACGGTCCGCTCGAGGGCGGCTCGACCCCGTCGGTGATGACCTTGGAGTACGTGGCGCCGTCTGAGGGCCATGGCCGCGGCCTGGCGCACCTTCAGGTTGTCGAACGGCTTGGCCTGGAGGTTGAGCAGCACGCAGTCCATGTCGGGCTCGCCGGCCACCTTGGTGGAGTCGTCGATGTAGGCGAGGGAGCTGTCGGCACGCATGGAGGCCGTCACATTGGCCACCGAGGTGTGCAAGATGTCGACCGAGCCCGACTTGAGGCTCGAGAGGAGTTGGTCGGCGTCGGGGATGGGCTTGAAGGTGATGGAGTCGAGATAGGGGAGCCCCGGACGCCAGTAGTGGAGGTTTCTCGTGGCCGTGAAGTGGTCGTTCGGGATCCACTCTTGGAACACGAAGGGACCGGTGCCGACCGGATGGGTCTGGCTGCCCGAGGCCAGCCAGGTCGGCTCGGCGATCCAGGCCAGCTGGCCGCCGATCCCGCCGGCCAGGTAGAAGGCGAACGAGACCCATGGCGCGTTCATGGTCACGGTCACCTGCAGCGGGCCGGTCTGGGTGATGGACGTGACGCTGGTCAGCTCCTGGCCGGTCAGGAGCGATCCCTTCTGGGCGTTGAAGTTGGCGAGGAGGGCCGCGCCGTCACACGGCGCACCGTTGTGGAAGACCACCCCCGGCCGTAGGGTGATGGCCCACGACGTGTAGTCGGCGTTGGGGGTGATCGACTGGGCCAGATACGGCTGAACGGTGCCGTTGGCGGCGATGATGGCCAGGGGGTCGAAGACGGTGCGGCAGTAGAGGATGCCGGTGGCGTCGAAGGTGCTCTGGGTGGGGCTGAAGCCCTCCTCTTCGGCCTCGGTCCCGAACACGAGGGTCCCGCCCCGCCGGGGCCTGGCCTTGGACACTCCGTTCGGGTGGCCGCCGGCAGTTGCGGCACCGGCCACGGGCGGGCGAGAGGCGAGCACCCCTCCGGTGGTGGCCACCGCGGCGAGGCCGGCTCCCACGACCGTGCTCCGAGCCAGAAAGGCGCGTCGGTCCATGGGTTGGGGACGGTTGGTTCGATCGGACATGACTCCCTTTCGGACGTCCCCCTGCAGTTGCCACTCGACGATACCGTCTCCTCCCGGGGGTGGAGCCAATCGAGATGCCGGCGGGACCCTGGGCGGCCGAGGGACGATGGGGCCAGGGATACGCGGTCCAAAGCGACCTGCCCGATACGCTGGATCGGTGCCCTGGGAGATCGATGCCTACCGCCGGTCGGTGGGTGGCCTGTCCCCGGCCTCGGTCCGTGCCTACGCCACCGACGCCGGTCGCTTCGCCGAGTGGGCCGAACGCGGCGGAGCGGATGGGCCGGCTGACGTGGACCGTATCGTGCTCCGGCGCTATCTCGCCTTCTTGTCCACCCGGCGCTACTCCAAGGCCACCATCGCCCGGACCGCTGCCTCCCTGCGCTCCTACTTCGCCTGGTGCACCAACCGGGGCCTCATCGAGACCGATCCGTCGACCCGGCTCTCGGCCCCGGCGCCCGACTCACGCCTCCCCCGGGTGCTCGGCCACGCCGAGTTGGACCAGCTTCTCGAGCCGATCGAGCCGGGAACCGGCCAGCTCGTTGAGGTCGACCGGCGCGACGATGCCATCCTCGAGCTCCTCTACGGCAGCGGGATCCGGGTGGCCGAGCTGTGCGGTCTCGACGTGGACGACGTGGACCTGCCCCGGCGGGTGGTGACGGTCACCGGCAAGGGCAGCAAGGAGCGTCAGGTGCTCATCCACGACCGCTGTGCGGCTGCCGTGACCGCCTGGCTCGGGGAGCCCCGGGCGGCCCTGGCCACCACAGAAAGCCCAGTCCACGCCTTGTTCTTCAACCGCCGGGGCCACCGCCTCGGGCCCCGGGACGTACGGCGGGTGCTCGACCGGAGGTCGCCGGTGCCCACCCACCCCCATGCGCTCCGCCACAGCTTCGCCACACATCTGCTGGACGGGGGCGCTGACCTGCGAGTTGTGCAGGAACTGCTGGGTCACGCCAGTCTCCAGACAACACAGGTCTACACTCATGTAAGCAAAGAGCGGCTGCTGACCGTGTATTCCGGAACCCATCCACGGGCCTAAGGGGACAATTGCCAACGAAATTGGACACGGCGGGACACGGCATCGAAGGGCTGTGGGCCGAGTACAAGAAAACCGGCAACCGGGCCCTCCGGGACCAGCTCATCGTGCACTATGCCCCGGTGGTCAAATACGTGGCCGGTCGGGTGTCGGTAGGCCTGCCCCGCCATGTGGACGAGGCGGACCTCGCCAGCTACGGCATCATCGGACTCATCGACGCCATCGAGCGCTTCGAACCGCAGCGCAACATCAAGTTCGAGACCTATGCCATCCCTCGCATCAAGGGGGCCATCATCGACGAGTTGCGCTCCATCGACTGGGTGCCCCGGTCGGTGCGGGCCAAGGCCCGTGCCGTAGAGCAGTCCTACTCCAAGCTCGAGGCGACGCTGCACCGGACGCCAACCGACGCCGAGGTGGCCGCCGACCTCGAGATGACTGACGCGGAGTTCCAGACGGCGCTGCGGAAGATCTCCTTCGTCGGGGTGGTCGCCCTCGACGAGGTGTTCCGCGGTGGGGACCGATCCGACCGTTCCACGCTCGGTGAGACCCTGCCCGACTCTACGGCCGGCCCCATGGACACCTTCGAGGTGAAGGAGACCAAGGAGGCCCTCATCAACGCGGTGGGCCAGATGGCCGAGCGCGAGAAGACCGTCCTCACGCTGTACTACTACGAAGGTCTGACCCTGGCCGAGATCGGGGACATCCTCGGGGTGACCGAGTCGCGGGTCTGCCAGATCCATACGAAGGCCGTGCTCCAGTTGCGGGCCAAGCTGGCCGACCGCCCCGAGGCGGCCGGACGGCGACCGGCCACGGCCAAGGCCAAGTCGGCGGCGGGGACCGGCGGCGAGGGAACTTCGGGTCGGCGGACCGGCGGGACCAAGGCGTCCGGGGGTGCCGCGGCCGGAGCCAAGGCACCTAAACGGGTCCCAACCTCGGCCACCGGCTGAGTACTGCTTCCCGCCCCGGCTCCACGCGAGTGGAGCATGGTGGGCCGGGGCACTACCATGGAGGGGCCTCGCCATCCGGCTAGGCGCACGAGCGGTATCGAAGCCGTACCCGACCGCGTCCAACGGTCGCCCCTCACCAGGGGTGTTGTGGATCGGGATGAACCAACCGTCATGAAGGAGCAGTCACATGGCCGTCGTAACCATGAAGCAGTTGCTGGGCGCGGGCGTCCACTTCGGGCACCAGACCCGCCGGTGGAACCCCAAGATGCGCCGGTTCATCTTGGGCGAGCGGAACGGGATCTACCTGATCGACCTCCGCCAGACGATGAAGGGCATCGAGGAGTCGTACGGTTATATCCGTGACCTCGTGGCCGGGGGCGGGACCATCCTCTTCGTCGGGACCAAGAAGCAGACCCAGGGTCCAGTGGCCATCTATGCCGACGCCTGCGGGATGCCCTATGTCAACGAGCGCTGGCTCGGCGGCATGCTCACCAACTTTCAGACCGTCTCGACGCGGGTGAAGCGGATGAAGGAGTTCGAGGCCATGCAGAAGGCCGGCGACTTCGACGCCATGCCCAAGAAAGAAGCCCTGCGACACACCCGCGAGCTCGAGAAGCTGCAGCGGAACCTCGGCGGCATCCGAGGCCTCGACAAACTTCCCGATGCGATCTTCGTGATCGACACCAAAAAAGAACACATCGCGGTGACCGAGGCCAACAAACTCGGACTCCCCGTGGTGGCCGTCGTCGACACCAACTGCGACCCAGACGTCATCACCCACGTGATCCCCGGGAACGACGATGCCATCCGCTCGGGTGCGCTCCTCTGCCGCGTGGTGGCCGACGCCGTCGTAGAGGGTCGCTTCATCGCCCAGCAGCGCCCGGCCCCGGCCGCCGCGCCCGCGCCCGCCACGGCTCCGTCGTCCGCACCGATTCCGCCGCCGCCCGCCGCTTCGGCACCCGCTGGTTCCGCCCCGGCCGACGCGCCGACTGCCGCGCCGGAGTCCGAGCCGGTCGCAGCTCCCGCCCCTGATGCCGCGCCTGTGGCATCCGCCGAGGCCCCTGTGGCCGCGGCACCTGCCCCTGAGGCCGCCCCCGCTGCCGAGGTCGCCACCCCGACGGCGGAGGCACCGGCCACAACGACCGAGGAGGTCTGACCGTGCCCGACTACTCCGCCAAGGACGTCCAGAAGCTCCGCCAGATGACCGGCGTGGGCATGCTGGACGCCAAGAATGCCCTCGTGGAGACGGGCGACATCGACCAGGCGGTGAAGCTCCTCCGTGAGAAGGGACTGGCCAGCCAGTCCAAGCGGGCCGACCGCGACGCCTCCGAGGGTGCAGTGGCCATCGGACGCGCCGACGGGGTGGCCTCCATCGTCCAGCTGCGGTCGGAGACCGACTTCGTGGCCAAGTCGGACCAGTTCGTAGCCTTCGTCGCCGGTCTGGCCGACCTCGTGGCCACCGACGGCGAGGACGCACTGGCGGCCAAGGCCGACGAGATCGACACGCTGAAGATCACCCTGAAGGAGAACATCTCAATCGGTCGCGTGGTCCGCATCGAAGCGCCGGCCGACGGAGTGGTGGACTCCTACCTCCACCTCCAAGCCGGGCGTGGCGTCAATGCCGTGGTGGTGGCCGTGGCCGGAGGCTCGGCTGAACTGGCTCACGACATCGCTGCCCACATCGCCTTTGCCCGACCGTCGTACATCAGCCGAGACGAGGTTCCCGAGTCCGAGGTGGACGCCGAGCGCGAGACGGTGGAGAAGATCGCCCGCAACGAGGGGAAGCCCGACGCGGCTCTGCCCAAGATCGTGGAGGGTCGGCTGAACGGTTGGTACAAGGAGCGGGTGCTCCTCGACCAGGCCTACGTGAAGGACGAGAAGCAGACGATCGCCAAGCTCCTCGGATCGGCCTCGGTGACAGCGTTCGCCCAGGTCGTCGTCGGCGACTGAGCACGCGGTGGGTGAGCGTCGTCGCATAGTCCTGAAGATGTCCGGGGAGGCCTTGGCCTCGTCGGCGTCGGACGAGACCATCGACGCCGCCGTGGTGGAACAGTTGGCCGTGGAGATCGCTCACACCAGGGACGCCTTCGACCTCGAACTAGCGGTCATGGTGGGGGGCGGAAACATCTGGCGGGGCACCACCGGGGCCGGGGCGGGCATGGACCGAGCCACCTCCGATGCCATGGGAATGTTGGCCACGGTGATCAATGCCCTGGCCCTCCAGGACGCACTCGAGCACCACGGGCAGACCACTCGGGTGCTCTCGGCCATCCAGATGGCCGAGGTGGCCGAGCCCTACATTCGTCGCCGGGCCATCCGACACCTGGAGAAGGGGCGGGTGGTGGTGTTCGCCGCCGGGATGGGGAATCCCTACTTCACCACCGACACCTCTGCCGCACTCCGGGCTGCTGAGATCGAGGCCGACCTGCTGTGCAAGGGCACCCACGGCGGAGTGGATGGCGTCTACAGCGCCGACCCCCGGATCGACCCGGATGCCACCCGCTACGACGAGGTCTCGTTCATGGAGGTCGTGTCGAAGGACCTCCGCGTGATGGACCTGACCGCTATCACCTTCTGCATGGACAACGGCCTACCCATACGAGTCTTCGACCTGATGGAACCGGGCAACATCAAACGCGCCCTTGGCGGCGAGTCCATCGGGACGCTCGTCCGATGAAGTCCCAGGTGATGTCTGCATCCGGGTGGGGCACGACCCTGCTGGCTACGCTGGTCGGCTGATGGACGACGACCTGATTGCGCTGGTGGTGGGGGATGCCCGCGAGCACATGGGGAAGGCCGTGGACCACACCCAGGCCGAGTTCGGAACCATCCGGACGGGACGGGCCACACCGGCTCTGGTCGAGCATCTGAAGGTCGACTACTACGGGACCGAGACCGAGCTTCGCCAACTGGCCGGGTTCAGCGTCCCCGAGGCCCGCCTGTTGGTGGTCTCGCCCTACGACAAGGGATCCCTCAACGACATCGAGCGGGCGCTACAGACCTCTGACCTCGGCATCACGCCCTCCAACGACGGGACGGTGATCCGGCTCTCGTTCCCCATCCCCACCGAGCAGCGCCGCAAGGAGCTGGTGAAGGTGGTCAAGCAGAAGGCCGAGGAGGGGCGCGTCACGGTGCGCAACCTCCGACGCTCCGCCCGCCACGACCTCGATGCCATGCAAAAAGACGGTGACCTGTCCTCCGATGAACTGGAGCGGGTGGAAAAAGACCTCGACAAGATCACCCAGGACCACGTGGCCGCCATCGACCGACTCCTTGCCCACAAGGAGCAGGAGCTCCTCGAGATCTGACACCAGGCGGCCCTCGGCCGTCCCGGTGGATGGAAGGAAACAACTGACGTGGACGTTCCAGACGGCGAGGATGACGTGACCCGGTCGGACGTTCCGGTGACGCGTCCGGACTCGGGTGCCGCCACCGGGCCGGCCACTGACCGCGTGCGCATCATGGGAGCCGAGCCGGCAGGCGAGATCACCGGCGAACTGCCTGTCGTGCGACGCGATCCGGACGACGACGACCGCGGAGACAACCGAGGGGAGCCCAGCCTGGTCCCGGCCGAGGCTCCGTTCGACCAACCGTCGGTGCACCTGATCGACGAGCCCGCAACGCCAGGGGAGGGCGGCCCCGTGGTCGACCCGGTGCGACCCGGGGAGACGGCGGTTCCCGGAGCCACAGCAGCGCCGACCGAGCTGCCCCACTGGACCGAACCGCCCACCGGTCAGGTTCCGGCTGTGCTCTCCCGGGACAACGACGACGACTCGACCGGCCCGACCATCGTCGCGCCGACCTGGCGGGAGGAGGACGCCGACTGGGTGGCCCACGAGGAGGAGTTCGACCCGGCCATGTTCGCGGCCGACCGGGATGAGGCGGCGCTCGGCTCGCTCGACGAGACCGACGATACCGACGCTGACCGGCGACCCTGGGAGTTCGACCTCGACGCCACCTCCCCTCACTCGACCGGTCCCGTCCGGAAGGTGGCCCCGACTCCTGCTGCCGAGTCGGGGCATGACGGCGACCCCATCACCGAACCTACGGCGGTCGTGGCCCCGGCCGTCGCCGCTGCCTCCGCATCCGCTTCCCCTTCCGCATCAAGGTCCGAAACCGAGGTGCCCAAGCCGGACGATGCAGCAGCCGGTCCTGATCCGGAGCCGACCATCGCCGTTTCCAGTGCGGCGGTGACCGCGATGGCCGATGACCGGGGCGGGTCGGGGAGGACCGGGACAGCCTCGCCGGGAGGCGACGACCCCGGTGTCGATGACGAGCTCTTTGCCGACAAGCCCCTGCCCACCGGTTCGACCCGACTCGGGCGGGCCCGCCGGGCCGGACTGCTGCCGGCCCGGATGCGAGCCAAGCGGCCCGAGGACATGGGTGCCGCCGAGACGCCACTGGCCGCCGAGCCCCCCGGGGCGTCGGTCACCGAGGTGCCGGGTGCTGGGCGCAAGCGGGTCGGTGTGGCCGGCCTGGCTGCCGCCGACCGCACCGCCGAACGGGCCCAGGACGCCGCAGCCGACGAGGCCGGATCGGCCGGCGGCGTGGGGGTCGTCGAGGGCGTGGGTGCCGCTGCAGCCGCCTCCGCCGCGGTTCGTAGGCTCTCACTGCGCCGACCCGGGTCGGGGAGGCCCACCACCAGTCCTGATGGAGCCGACGAGGGGGTCGGGGCACCGACTGGTGGTGGCCCACCCGCTCCCCGCCCACTCCGGCGCCCGCCAGACGATGCCAATCGCACCGCCGGTGGAGGCTCGGCCGGCGTCCGGGTGGGTACGGGCATCGCCGTGGCCGTCATCGCCCTGTTGGCGTTCAAGCTCGGGACCGTGCCCTCGGTGGTGCTCAGTACCATCGTGGTGACCTTCGCCGCCGGGGAGTGCTTCGGTGTCCTCCGCCGGGCCGGCTACCACCCGGCCAGCCTGCTGGGCCTGGTCGGGACCATCTCGCTGATGGTCGGTGCCTACGCCAAGGGCGTGGCCGCCCTCCCGCTGGTCCTGGTCCTCATCACGGTGTTCACCCTCGTCTGGTACCTCTTCGGTATCGAGCGGGGCTCGCCGGTGGCCGGCACCGCCGCCACCCTGCTGACCGTGGGTTGGGTGTCGCTGCTCGGGGCCTACGCCGGTCTGTTGCTCTCGCCCTCGACCTTCCCCGACCGACACGGCATCGCCTTTCTCCTCGGGGCCATCATCGCCACCGTGGCCAACGACGTCGGGGCCCTGGTCATCGGAGGTTGGCTGGGTAGTCATCCTCTGGCGCCCAAGATCAGTCCCAACAAGACCTGGGAGGGTCTCTTCGGCGGCACGGTCTTCTCGATCCTGTTCTCGACCGTGGTGGTCGGCTCCATCCACCCGTGGAGCGCGTCCAACGCCGCCCTTCTCGGCGTGGTGGTGGCGGTCGTCGCGCCTCTCGGCGATCTGTGCGAATCCCTGCTCAAGAGGGATCTCGGGCTGAAGGACATGGGCAGGCTCCTCCCGGGCCACGGGGGGGTGCTCGACCGGGTGGACGCGCTCTTGTTCGTGCTGCCGGCCACCTACTACTTGGTGCGCGCCCTGAACATTGCCTGAACTTCGGGCAGGCTAGGGGGATGAATCCCGCCAGCAGGGGCACCGAGGTGGAGGACACGGCCGCCCTGTCCGACCCGGCCGAGGAGGTGGCGCCTATCTTGACGGACCCGGTCACCGTGAGCCTGGTCGGTTCCACAGGATCGATCGGTCGCCAGGCTATTGAGGTCATGGAGGCGTGTCCGGAGCGCTTCGACGTAGTGGCCCTCGGGGCGTACCGCTCCGTCGACCTGCTGGTGGCCCAGGCCGCCCGGCTCCACCCGACTGTGGTGGCTCTCGGCGATCCGAGCGGAGCGGCCGAGTTGGTCGAACGGCTCGATCCCGGAGTGGACGTGGTGGTCGGCACCGAGGGATTGGCCCATATCGCCACCCTGGCCGATGTGGCCGTCAACGGGGTGGTGGGTTTTGCCGGCCTCCGGGTCACCCTGGCCGCCCTCGAGGCTGGACGCAGGCTGGCCCTGGCCAACAAGGAGTCCATCATCGCCGGGGCACCGCTGGTCCAGCGGGCGCGTCGGACCCCCGGGGCGGAGCTCCTGCCCGTCGACTCCGAGCACTGCGCCCTGCATCAGTGCCTCCGGGCCGGCGATCCCGAGGCGGTGGCCCGGCTCCTGTTGACTGCTTCGGGCGGGCCGTTCCGGGGGATGACGTCGGCAGAGCTGGCCTCGGTCACCATCGAACAGGCGCTGGCCCATCCGACCTGGTCCATGGGACCGAAGATCACCGTGGACTCCTCCACCCTCATGAACAAGGGTCTCGAGGTCATCGAGGCCCACGAGCTGTTCGGCGTTCCCTACGACGCCATCGACGTCGTGGTCCACCCCCAGTCGATCGTCCACTCCATGGTGGAGTTCGTCGATGGCGCCGCTGTGGCCCAGCTGTCCATGCCGGACATGCGCCTGCCCATCGGCTACGCCCTGGCCTATCCGAACCGGCTCCCGGTCTCCTACGGCACCATCGACTGGACCAAGCTGGCCAGCCTCGAGTTCGAGGAGCCCGACCGGCGGGTCTTTGCCTGCCTGGAGCTGGCCTACCGGGCCGGTCGAACCGGTGATCTCGCCCCGGCCTGGCTCAACGCGGCCAACGAGGTGGCCGTGGCGGCCTTCCTTAATGGGCGCATCGGTTGGCCGGCCATCGCCGAGGTGGTGGAGCGTTCGCTCGACCGCTACGACCCGCCGTCCCCCTCCGGTCCGGGCTCGGGGCGCTCGGTGGAGGATGTCCTCGATGCCGATGCCACCGCCCGACGGGTGGCCGAGGCGGCCGTTTCGGAACGGGAGGCGTCGTGAGCACCGTCGATCTGCGTCCGGTGCCGACTCCGCTGCCCGAGCCCGGGCGCCCGACGGCTTCCGCCGAGAAATCGCCTCGCCGCCTGGTCGGAGAGCTCGTGGCCGCCGTGGCCGTCATCGTGGCCCTGGCCGTGGTGACCGGCTACGTCGATCTGCTCATCGTGGTGGCGTCGATCATCGTCATCGTGATGCTCCACGAGCTCGGCCACTTCCTGGTGGCCAAGAAGAGCGGCATGAAGGTAACCGAGTACTTCGTCGGATTCGGCCCACGCCTGTGGTCGTTCCGACGGGGTGAGACCGAGTATGGCGTGAAGGCCCTACCCCTCGGCGGTTACGTGAAGATCCCGGGGATGACCAACCTGGAAGAGGTGGACCCGGCCGACGAGGGCCGCCTCTACCGTGACAAGCCCTTCCACTCCCGGCTGGGGGTGGCGGTCGCCGGCTCCGCTGTCCACTTCGTGTTGGCCTTCGTCTTGCTGTGGGTCCTGCTGACCTTCGTCGGGGTACCCAACGGCAACCGGGTCCAGATCGAGGGGCTGAATCCCGTCGGCGGCCTCACCAGCCCGGCGGCCGCCGGTGGCATCCGGCCCGGCGACGTGGTGGTATCGGTCGACGGGAAGCCCATCGGGGGGAACGTCGACGCCCTGACCAAGTCCATCAACGACCATCCCGGCGTGCCGGTGACGGTGGTGGTGGACCGCAACGGCACCGACAAGACCCTGACCGTGACCCCGGTGAACGGCAGGACTTTGCACGAGAAGGGGTCGAAGCCACCGGCCGGCTCGGCCCCGTACGGACTCATCGGCGTGAGCCTCGGATCGCCGGTCGAGACACGTTCAGCCCTCCACGCCGTGACCTCGACCGGATCGGAGCTCGGGTCCGTGGTGTGGAGTTCGGTGACCGGGATCGGTCACCTCTTTTCGCCCAGCGGCGTGGCCCAACGGTTCGATCAGGTCACCAGCGCCAAGGCAGCCAGTCAGGCCGCGGCCAACGGCACCCGGCCCTCGTCGATCGTGGGCATCGGAGCCACAGCCACCGATGCCCTCCATGCCGGCTTCGGGGACTACCTCTACATCCTCATCGTGATCAACATCTTCTTCGGCGTGTTCAACCTGTTCCCCATGCTCCCCCTGGACGGCGGTCACGTGGCCATCGCCATCTACGAGAAGATCCGCACCGGTCGCTCCAAAGTGCTCTACCACGCCGACGTGGCCAAGCTCATGCCGTTCACCTGGCTGTTCATGGCCTTCTTGGCCGTGCTCATCGTGCCTGCGCTGCTCACCGACATCCTGCACCCGGCGGCCAACCCCTTCGGGTAGTGCCCGTGCGGACTCGGGCCCGGAGTACGCCCAGCGGGCCCCGGTAGCATGGGAGCCATGGGACGCACGGCCTGGACGACGACGGAGCGGAGGCCCACCCGTCAGATCAGTGTCGGCGGCGTGGCCGTGGGCGGCGGGGCTCCGGTCACCGTGCAGTCCATGACGACCACCAAAACGGCTGATGCCGAGGCCACGCTGAGCCAGATCTACGCCCTGGCTGCGGCGGGGGCCGACCTCGTCCGGTGCACCTGCAACGAAGAGGCGGCCGCCGAGGGGCTGGCTCGCATCGTGCCCCGCTCCCCGGTGCCGATTATCGCCGACATCCATTTCCATCACGAGATGGCTCTGGCCGCCCTCGAGGCCGGCGTGCAGGGCCTCCGCCTCAATCCGGGAAATCTGCGTAAGGCCCACGAGATCAAACAGGTCGCCTCCGAAGCCAAGGACCGCGGCGTGCCGATCCGTATCGGGGTGAATGCGGGGTCGCTCCACCCGGACCTCTACAAGCGTTTCGGCGGGGCCACGCCCGAAGCCCTCGTGGAGTCGGCCCGCATGGAGCTGGCCTACTTCGCCGAGGTCGGCTTCGACGACGTCAAGATCTCGGTGAAGGCCTCCTCGGTGCCTCTCATGATCGAGTCCTACCGGCTGGCGTCGGAGACCTTCGACCACCCCCTCCACCTCGGCGTCACCGAGGCCGGTCCGCCCCCCGCCGGTCTCTTGAAGGGCACGGCCGGTATCGCCACGCTGCTCGCTGAAGGCATCGGGGACACCATCCGGTACTCGCTCACCGCCGATCCGGTCGAGGAGGCCCGGGCGGGACGACAGCTGCTCGAGGCCCTCGGACTGCGCGAGCGCAAGGGACTCGACCTCATCGCCTGTCCGAGCTGCGGGCGGGCCGAGATCGACGTGATCGCCGTGGCCAAGGCGGCCCAGGAGGCGCTGGAGGACCGGAACCTGCCCATCCAGGTGGCCGTGATGGGTTGTGTGGTCAACGGACCGGGCGAGGCCCGAGAGGCCGACCTCGGCATTGCCGCGGGTCGGAAACGGGGCCACCTGTTCATCAAGGGCAAAATCGTCCGAGTGGTACCGGAAGACGAGATGGTCGAGGCCTTGGTGGCTGAAGCTGAGCAGCTGGTGGCGGAGGGGGTCGAGGCCCGGCTGGCCGCGGCCGATTCGGGAGCCGAGGCCGAGGCCGAGGCCGATCGACGGGCCCTCATCGATGCCAAGGGCGAAGATGCGAATGCCTCGGAGACCAAAGTTGAGCTCATCCGCAAGAAGTACGGTGCCGGCCCCGAGGCCGGCTGACCCTTCGAGTTGAATCGGTGGCCGGTTGGCGGGCTACCGGCCCCTACGGCGGGCCACCCGTGGGGGATGACGGGTAGCGCCGAAACGCTCGCGATGAGGGCCTGTGAGCCGGTCTCACGGGGTGAAAACGCATGTCAGGCCGCACGCGGATCGAGGCCGCCGCTGCTATACTTTTAGATCTGCCGTTCGGTTGGAGTGAAGTGACGCTGAATGAAGCGTGGGCGGACAGCCCACGCTTTTGTTTTGGTCGGGAACGTCCAGCCG